>NZ_CCAE010000023.1 GCF_000723405.1 Hydrogenophaga intermedia
CGACCGCCACGGCGGGGGCCGGGGGCGGGGCCGGCGGGAACACGGTGGTTTCGATGGACCGGATCTGGCCGCCGCCGCTCACCGAGCCCGAGACATCGCCCTCGCCGCGCACCATGCGTTCGCAGACCTCGCGGTCTTCGGCGATGGTGTGCACCTGGCAGCGCTGCAGGGCGTTGCGCTGAAGTTCCGCCTGCGAGACGGGCGCGCGTGGCTGGCGTTGTGCCTGTTGTCGCGCGGCGCCCACGTCGCGCAGGCAGTTGGTGCGCGCCTCGGGGCTGCTCATGGCCGCGCAGGCGGCGCGTTCCTGTTGGTAGCGGCTGTCGGTCGAGGTCTTGGCCGTGCCCTGGGCCCACGCGGGCAGCGTGAGCGCGATGGCCGCGGCGGCCAGGCAGTGGCGGGTGAAGGAAACGTTGGAAAGGCTCATGGGGGGTTCTCCTGTGCGCACCCGGGCCAGGCCCTGGTGCGTTCACCCATGCTAGGCAGGGCCTGGCCTGGCGCTTGTAGGAGGGGTCCGACCCGCGCGCCGGACAAGGCCCGTCACCGATCGTGACGGGCTCGGTGGCGCCGCCTCAGCCTCCCGCGCGCTCCAGGGCCTTGGCCATGGTCTTGCCCAGCTCCACGCCCCATTGGTCGAAGGCGTTGATGTTCCAGATGGCGGCCTGGCAGAACACCTTGTGCTCGTACAGCGCGATGAGCGCGCCCAGGCGCTCAGGGTCGAGCCGGTCGAGCCAGAGGATGTGGCTGGGGATGTCGCCGGGGAACTGGCGGTGCGGCGCCAGGGCGTGCGCGGTTTCGGCGTCGGCGCCGTCCTGCAGCAACTGCGCCTCGGTCTCTTGCAGCGTGCGGCCCAGGGCCATGGCCTGGGCCTGGGCGCGCAGGTTCAGGTTGACCACCGCGTGGTGCGCGCCGGCCAGCGGCAGCGGTGTGTCCTCGCTCTGCACGCCGATGAAGTCCACCGGCAGCGCGTGCCGGCCCTGGTGCACGAGCTGGAAGTAGGCGTGCTGCCCGTCGATGCCCAGGCCGCCCCAGACGATGGGGCCGGTGTCCACCGCCGCCTCAGTGCCATCGAGTTGCATGCGCTTGCCGTTGGACTCCATGTCCATCTGCTGCACGAAGGGCACGAAGCGCACCAGGCGAGAGGCGTAGCTCGCGATGAGTTGCGTGGGCATGCGCAGGAAGTTGCGGTTCCACACGCCGTGCAGGGCCAGGCGCACGGGCAGGTTCTCGGCCAGCGGCGCGTGTTGGAAGTGCTCGTCCATGGCCCGCCCGCCCGCGAGCAGTTGCCGGAAGGCCGCCGCGCCGATGCCGATGGCCAGCGGCAGGCCCAGCGAGGACCACAGCGAATAGCGCCCGCCCACCCAGTCCCAGAAGAGGAAGGTGCGTTCGGGGTCGTAGCCCAGCTCGGCGGACTTGGCCGGCGTGGCGGTGATGGCCACGAGGTGCTTCGCGATCGCGTCGGCGGGCACGCCGTTGTCGGCCAGCCAGTGGCGCGCGCTGGCGGCGTTGGTCAGCGTTTCCTGCGTGGTGAAGGTCTTGCTGGAGACGATGAACAGGGTGCGCCTGGCGTCGAGCCCGCGCAGCACGCTCCACAGCGCCCAGGCGTCGGGGTTGGAGACGTAGTGCACGCGCACCGCGTCGCTGGCCAGGTGGGCCAGCGCGTCGGCCGCCATGCGCGGGCCCAGGTCGGAGCCGCCGATGCCGATGTTGACGACGTCGGTGAAGGCGTCGTTGGCGTGGCCGCGCGCGGTGCCGGCGCGCACCTCTTCGGCGAAGCGGCACACGCGGTCGAGCTCGCGCTGCACCTGGGCGTGGATCTGGTTGCCCCAGGGGCCGCCGGATTCGCCGCCGCGCAGCGCCACGTGCAACACGGGGCGGTCTTCGGTGGTGTTGATGGCGTCGCCGCGGAACATGGCCTCGCGCCGATCGGCCAGGCCGCTTTGCGCGGCGAGTTCGAGCAGGGCTTGCTCGATGGCGGGCGTGAGGCGCTGGCGGCTCGCGTCCAGCGTGAGGCCGGCGGTGGACCAGGTCAGGCGCTCGGCGCGGCCGGGTTCGGCGAGCAGTTCGCGCAGGTGCGGCTGGGCTTGGGTGGCGAGCCGGTCGAGGCTGTGCCAGGCGGGCAGGGCGGTGGGCAAGCTCATGTCAATTCGTGTTCGCGATGGTGGTGGCCTCGCGTGCCAGCTTCGTGACACGCGCCCAGTCGCCGTCGCGCAGCGCGTCGGCCGGGGTGAGCCAGGAGCCGCCGGCCATGGCGACGTTGGGCAGGGCGAGGAAGTCGCGCAGGTTCTCCGGGCTCACGCCGCCGGTGGGGCAGAAGCGCACATCGGGAATGGGCGCGCCCAGGGCCTTGAGCATGCCCAGGCCGCCGGCCTGCTGCGCGGGGAAGAGCTTCATCAGCGTGAAGCCCTGGTCGCGCGCGCGCATCACCTCGCCCGGCGTCATCACGCCCGGAATGAAGGGCAGGCCGGTGGCGCGCATGGCGTCCACCAGCGCGTCGGTGCAGCCGGGCGAGAGCGCGAAGCGCGCGCCGGCGTCGATGACGCGCGGCACGTCGCTGGCGCGGGTGACGGTGCCGGCGCCCAGGTGCATCTCGGGCACGGCCTTGGCCACGGCTTCGATGGCGTCGAGCGCGACGTCGGATCGCAGGGTGATTTCCATGACGTCGATGCCGCCTTCGAGCAGGGCGTGCGCGAGGGGCACGGCCTGCTTCGCGTCGGCCAGCACGATGACGGGCACGACGCGCGAGGTGAAGGCGGGGTGGCTGAGGTGTTGGTCTTGCATGGCGATGAAGCAGATGGCGGTATCAGGCAAACAGTGGGGACGCACCCTGCTCGGCGCCGCTGACATTGGCGCGGAACAGGCCGAAGAGCTCGCGGCCGGTGCCGTGCGTGTTGTGCGACAGGTCGGGCTCGGGCAGCGCGCGCGCGGCCAGCGTGGCCTCGTCCACGTCCACCTTGAGCAGGCCGCGCTCGGCGTCCAGCGTGATCATGTCGCCATCGCGCACACGCGCGATCGGGCCGCCGGCCAGGGCCTCGGGCGTGAGGTGGATGGCCGCGGGCACCTTGCCCGAGGCGCCGGACATGCGGCCGTCGGTGACGAGCGCGACCTTGAAGCCCTTGTCCTGCAGCACGGCCAGCGGCGGCGTGAGCTTGTGCAGCTCGGGCATGCCATTGGCGCGCGGGCCCTGGTAGCGCACCACGGCCACGAAGTCCTTCTCCAGCTCGCCGGCCTTGAATTTGGCCAGCAGCTCCAGTTGGTCGTGCACCACCACGGCGGGCGCGCGCACCACGCGGTGTTCGGGCTTCACGGCCGACACCTTGATGACGCTGCGGCCCAGGTTGCCGGTGAGCAGGCGCAGGCCGCCGTCGGCGCTGAAGGGGTCGCTGGCGGGGCGCAGCACGTTCAGGTCGGCGCTGCGCTCGGGCACGGGGCGCCAGGCCAGGCGCTCGCCGTCCAGCCAGGGTTCCAGGCCATAGGCGTCCAGGCCAGGGCCCATCACGGTGTGCACGTCGGCGTGCAGCAGGCCGGCACCGCGCAGCTCGCGCATCAGCACGCCCAGGCCGCCGGCCGCGTGGAAGTGGTTCACGTCGGCGCTGCCGTTGGGGTACACGCGCGCCAGCAGCGGCACCACGGCGGAGAGTTCGGCGAAGTCGTCCCAGTCGATGAGGACGCCGGCCGCGCGCGCCATGGCCACCAGGTGCAGGGTGTGGTTGGTGGAGCCGCCCGTGGCCAGCAGGCCCACGATGCCGTTGACGATGGCCTTCTCGTCCACGATCTGCCACAGCGGCAGGTAGGGCTGGCCGGTGCGCCCGCTGTTGGCCACGGCGCGCTCCACGGCGGCCTTGGTGAGCGCCTCTCGCAGCGGCGTGCCCGGGTTCACGAAGGAGCTGCCCGGCAGGTGCAGGCCCATGATCTCCATGAGCATCTGGTTGCTGTTGGCGGTGCCGTAGAAGGTGCAGGTGCCGGGGCTGTGGTACGCGCGCGCTTCCGATTCGAGCAGCGCCTCGCGCCCCACCAGGCCTTGCGCGTACTGCTGGCGCACCTTGGCCTTGTCCTCGTTCGACAGGCCCGAGGTCATGGGCCCGGCCGGCACGAACACCGTGGCCAGGTGGCCGAACTGCAGCGCGCCCATGAACAGGCCGGGCACGATCTTGTCGCACACGCCCAGCATGAGCGCGGCGTCGAACACGTTGTGCGAGAGCGCCACGGCCGTGGCCAGGGCGATGGTGTCGCGCGAGAAGAGCGAGAGCTCCATGCCGGCCTCGCCCTGGGTGATGCCGTCGCACATGGCGGGCACACCGCCGGCCACCTGCGCGGTGGCGCCCACCTGCTGCGCGTGCCAGCGGATGAGGCTGGGGTAGGCCTCGAAAGGCTGGTGGGCGGACAGCATGTCGTTGTACGATGTGACGATGCCCACGTGCGGCGCGCGCTCGGCGTGGATGCGCAGCTTGTCCTCGGCGGGCAGCGCGGCCGTGGTGTGAGCCATGTTGGCGCAGCCCAGGCCGGCGCGCTGCGTGCCGCGCGTGCGCTGTGCGGCCATGTGTTCCAGGTAGGCGGCGCGCGTGGGCGCGCTGCGTTCGGTGATGCGGCGCGTGACGCGCTCGAGGATGGGGTTGGGTGGGGTCTTGTTCATGGTCGTGGGGCGATCAGGCGAGCCACACCTGCACGGGCGTCGTGTGCTGGTGAAGGACCAACGAGATCGGCAGCGTGTCGTCTTCGGACAGCCGGGCCTGCTGGTACACGCGCAGCTTGGCGGGGCCGATGAGGGGCAAGACCAGTTCCCGCGTGGCCAGCAGCGCGGGAAGGGTCATGGTGAGGCGCGCATGGGGCGCGTTGAGCGGGCGCGTCCAGGCCACGGGGCCGCTGGCGTGCAGGGCCTGCGTGAGGCCGGGCGCGTGGGGAAACAGCGAGGCGGTGTGGCCGTCTTCGCCCATGCCGAGGATGGCGAGGTCCCAGGGCCAGGGCTGGGTCGCCAGCCGTTGGCCGGCGGCGTCGGCGAGGGTTTGCAAGGCCGCGTCGTCCAGCGTGTCGGGCAGTTCGTCGAACCAGGGCACGAAGGTGGCGGCCGAGGCCGGGCCCTGCAGCAGGTGCGTGCGCACCAGGGCGGTGTTGCTGTCGGGGTGGTCGTGCGGCACACAGCGCTCGTCCACCAGGGTGATGCTCACGCGCGACCACTCCAGCGGCTGCGCGCGCAAGGCCTCGAACAGCGGCACCGGCGACTTGCCGCCCGAGACCGCCAGCACCGCGTGGCCACGCCCGTCGATCGCCTGGTGCAGGCGAAGGCCGATCCACGCGGCCAGGCGCTGCGCGAGTTCGGCGGGCGTGTTGCAGGGGTGCTGGTTCATGCGATCAGTTTTCTTCCGACCAGGTGGAGTCTTCGCGCGCCATCAGTGCCGAGGACGCGGCCGGGCCCCAACTGCCGGCCGCGTACGCGCGCGGCTTCTCGCCCAGGGACTTCCAGCCGTCGATGATGGGCTCGACCCAGGTCCAGGCGGCCTCCAGCTCGTCGCGCCGCATGAAGTGCGTGAGCCGGCCCTTGATGACGTCGATGAGCAGGCGCTCGTAGGCCTCGGCGCGGCGGCCCGCCAGGGCGGACTGCAGGTCCAGGTCGAGCGCGACGGGGCGCAGCTTCATGCCGCTGCCGGGTTGCTTGGCCATCATCTGCAGCTGCACGTGTTCCTCGGGCTGCAGGCGGATCAGCAGGCGGTTGACGGGCTGGCGCGGCGCGTCCGGGAACAGCGAGTAGGGCAGGGGCGCGAACTCCACGACGATTTCGCTGCGCCGCTCGGCCAGGCGCTTGCCGGTGCGCAGGAAGATGGGCACGTTGGCCCAGCGCCAGTTGTTGATGTGCGCGCGCAGGGCGACGAAGGTCTCGGTGTCGCTGCCGGCGGGCACGTTGTCTTCCTGCAGGTAGCCCACGGCGCGCTCGCCGCCCACGTTGCCGGCGGTGTACTGGCCGCGCACGGTGTCGCGCGCCACGTCGGCCACCGTCATGGGCCGCAGCGAACGCAGCACCTTGAGTTTTTCGTCGCGCACGGCGTCGGGGTCGAGCGAGACGGGCGGCTCCATCGCCACGATGCACAGCAGTTGCAGCAGGTGGTTCTGCACCATGTCGCGCAGCGCGCCGGTGCCGTCGTAGAAGCCCGCGCGGCTGCCCACGCCCACGGATTCGGCCACCGTGATCTGCACGCTCTTGATGCTGGGGCTGCGCCACAGCGGCTCGAAGATGGCGTTGCCGAAGCGCAGCACCATGAGGTTCTGCACCGTCTCCTTGCCCAGGTAGTGGTCGATGCGGAAGGTCTGCGATTCGCTGAAGTACTTCGCCACCTCGTCGTTGATGGCGCGCGCGGAGGCGAGGTCGTGGCCCAGGGGTTTTTCCAGCACCACGCGCGAGCGCGGATCGACCAGGCCGGCGCCGTGCAGGTGGGCGCAGATGGTGGTGAACAGCGTGGGCGCGGTGGCGAGGTAGTAGACGCGGTCCACGTTGGCGCGCAGGGCTTGGCCCAGGGCGGCGAAGTCCTCGGCGCGCGTGGCGTCGAGCGAGACGTAGACCAGCCGCTGCACGAAGCCCTGCCAGGCCAGCGCGTCAAGCGCGTCGCTGGCGATGAAGCCGCGCACCTTGTCGTCGATGAAGGCGGTGAAGGCCGCGCGGTCCCAGGCGTGGCGGCCGAGCGCGACGATGCGCGTGTCGTCCGGCAGGGTCTTGTGCAGGTGCGCCATGTACAGCGCGGGCAGCAGCTTGCGCAGGGAGAGATCGCCCGCGCCGCCGAAGATGACGAGGTCCAGGGGCGCGTCGGTTGGGGTGCTGGTCTCCATCGTTCTTTCTCGGGGCTTCATGAGTTACGAAGTGGTCCGATGATAGTGAAATAAAGTTACCAACGGGTTACCTTTGGTTCGCGACGCAGGGTCCTTGCTCAGGGTGCGACCGTGTCGCACCGCGCGGGTTCCGTCAAGTCGGCGCGGGGTCGGCCCGCAGGCCATCGGCCGTGAGCCGCAGCACGCGGTCGGCGCGGCGCGCGGCGGCGTCGGCGTGCGTCACCAGCACCAGCGAGGCGCCGTGCTCGCGGGTCTGCGCGCAGAGCAGGTCCATCACACGCGTGGCGGTGGCAGGGTCCAGGTTGCCGGTGGGCTCGTCGGCTAGCACGATGGCGGGCCGGTGCACCAGGGCGCGCGCGATGGCCACGCGCTGCAATTGCCCGCCGGAGAGTTGCGCGGGCAGCCGCGCGCCCAGGCCTTCGAGTCCCACCGCGTCCATCAAGGCGCGCACGTGCGCGGGGTCGGGGCGGTTGAGCAGCAGCAGGGGCAGGCCGATGTTCTGCGCCACGTCCAGGTGCGGCAGCACGTGGAAGGCCTGGAACACGAAGCCCAGGTTCGCGCGGCGCCAGTGCGCGCGCTGCGCTTCGTCGAGCGTGCCGAGGTCGGTGCCGTTGTGCAGCACGCGGCCCTCGCTCCAGTCGTCCAGCGCGGCCAGGCAGTTGAGCAGGGTGGACTTGCCCACGCCGGACTCACCGACGATGGCGATGAACTCGCCGGGCTCCACGCGCAGGTCCACGTGGCGGAACACGGGCGTGTCGCCGTAGAGCTTGCCGAGGTTCTCGGTGACGAGGCTCATGCGGAAACCTCGAGCCAAGTCCGTGCGCGCGCGAGCACCTGCTCCAGCGCGTCAGGCGCATCGGCCGGCACCACCGCGCGCTTCGGCATGGAGCGCAACCAGGTGAGCTGGCGCTTGGCGAGCTGGCGCGTGGCGAAGACGCCGCGGTCGCGCAACTCGGCGAGCGCGGCGGCGTCGGGCACGGGGTGGGCGTCGAGCGCGGCCCAGGCCTGGCGGTAGCCCACGCAGCGCATGGACGGCAGATCGGCGTGCAGGTCGCCACGCGCGCGCAGGGCGCGCACCTCGTCGAGCAGGCCGGCGTCGAGCATGGCGTCGAAGCGCTCGGCGATGCGCGCGTGCAGCCAGGCGCGGTCGCTCGGTTCAAGCGAGATGAGATGGGCCTCGTCGAGCGGGCCATCGCGGTCTCGCTCGCGGCCCGAGTGGAAGCTGGAGAGCGGGCGGCCCGAGACCTGGAACACCTCCAGCGCGCGCTGGATGCGCTGCGCATCGTTGGGGAACAGGCGCGCGGCGGTGACGGGGTCCACGCGCTGCAGCTCGGCGTGCAGCGCGGGCCAGCCCTCGGCGCGGGCGCGCGCGTCGAGTTGTGTGCGCACGGCGGGGTCGGCGGCGGGCAGATCGTCCAACCCGTCGAGCAGGGCCTTGAAATAGAGCATGGTGCCGCCCACCAGCAGCGCGGTGCGCCCGCGCGCGGCGATCTCGTCGATGAGGCGCGTGGCGTCGCGCGCGAAGTCGGCCGCGCTGTAGGCCTGCGCGGGGTCGCGGATGTCGATCAGGTGGTGCGGCACGGCGGCGAGCTCGGCCGCCGTGGGCTTGGCGGTGCCGATGTCCATGCCCCGGTAGACCAGGGCCGAGTCGACGCTGATGACCTCCACCGGCCAGCGCGCGGCGATGGCCAGGGCCGCCGCCGTCTTGCCGCTGGCCGTGGGGCCGGCCAGGGCGATGCTGCGCGGCGCTGGTCTGTTCACGTGGTCGCGACCCGGGTCGGCGGCGTGTGCGGCTCGCCGTGGCGCTGCACCAGCGTCCAGGCCGTGGTGGAGATGACCACGCACCAGAACCACACGCTGTCGGTGAGCGGGCGCACGGTGCCGGCGCCCAGCGCGGGGTCGGCCAGCGCAAGGCCCAGCCAGCCGCCGATGCCGAAGGCCACCACCATCATGATGAAGCCGGCCAGCGCCGAGGCCGCGCCCGCCGCCTGCGGAAAGGGCGCCACCGCGCCGCTCTGCCCGCAGGGCTGGTGCACGCCGTGGGCCAGCATGAAGAGGTAGAAGGGCAGCAGCACGCTCCAGAGGTTTTGCACCCCCAACAGGGGCAGCACGCCAACGAGCGTGCCGCCGGT
This sequence comes from Hydrogenophaga intermedia, assembly GCF_000723405.1. Taxonomy (GTDB): domain Bacteria; phylum Pseudomonadota; class Gammaproteobacteria; order Burkholderiales; family Burkholderiaceae_C; genus Hydrogenophaga; species Hydrogenophaga intermedia. The sequence goes on from NZ_CCAE010000023.1 coordinate 8,946, forward strand.
GAGCGTGACGCAAGCCGCCAGGCCCACCGTGCGGCGCACACCCAGGCGCACCAGCAGACGGCGGCAGATGAAGGTGCCCACGATGTAGACCAGCGACATGGTGAACATGACGATGCCGTACTGCGTCTTGCTGAGACCCAGCACACCGATGAGCACGAAGGAGGAGGACGCGAGGTAGCTGAACAGGCCCGCGTAGGAGCCGGTGGCCAGCAGCGTCCAGGCCCAGAAGGTGGGGTTGCGCGCGATGGTGGACCAGTTGCGCAGCAGGGGCCCCGGGCGCAGCGCGTCGGGGTTGAGGCGGGGCACGGTTTCCTGAAAGCGCGTCACCAGCACCACCAGCGTGCCCGCGCCGAACACCGAGAGCGCGAGCAGGGCCACGCGCCAGCCGAAGTGGTCGGACAGCACGCCGCCCAGCGGCGCGCTCACGCAGGCGATGACGCCCAGGCCGGTGAGGCCCTTGCTCATCATGCGTGCGCCCTCGGCAGGGGCATACAGGTCGCGCACGATGGCGCGCGCGCACATCACGGCCGCGCCCATGGCCACGCCCTGCAGCGTGCGCCAGGCGATGAGCTGTTCCATGGACTGCGAGAAGGCGCCGCCGGTGGTGGCCAGCATGTAGAGCACCATGCCGCCGATGAGGATGGGGCGGCGCCCGAAACGATCGGACAGCGGCCCCCACACCAGTTGCGATACGCCGAAAGCCAGCAGCAGCGCGGTGAGCGTGAACTGCGCTTGCGCGACGCTGCCGCCGAAGCCCTGCGTGAGCGTGGGCAGGGCGGGGAGGTAGAGGTCGGTGGTGACGGGTTGGATGCCCAGCAGCAGCGTGAGCACGAGCACGACCAGGCCCGGCGACATGGCGGAGGAGGGGGCGGACATCCGGCTGAGGGTAGCAGATGCCTTGCGGGTTTTCCCGGTACCCCCGGGGGGTGAATCAGCGCTCGACGACGCGGATCGTGTCGTCCAGGCCGAAGAGATCGGCCAGGGCCGCGCGGTACTGCGCCTGGCCCACCGAGTTGGTGTTGTGGTGTGAGCCGCCTTCCACCATCACCAGCGCCTTGGGCTCGCGCGCGGCCTCATAGAGGCGTTGGCCCAGCTCGGGGAGGATGAGCTTGTCGTCGGTGCCGTGCACCACCAGCAGGGGCGAGCCGATGTCGGGCACGCGCTTGATGGACTCGAAGCGCTGCGTGATGAGCAGCGACACCGGCAGCCAGCCCCACTTGAAGGTGCTCACCACGTCGGGGATGGAGGTGAAGGTGCCTTCCACCAGGGTGCCCTTTTCATCGCTCACGTGGGTGGCGAGTTCGATGGCGATGGCGCCGCCCAGCGAGTGGCCGAAGATGTACCGGGGCCGGTCGGGGTAGCGCTGGGCCAGCCAGTCCCAGGCGGCGCGCGCGTCCTCGGCGGCCGTGCGTTCGGAGGGCAGGCGGTTGGTGCTCTGGCCGAAGCCGCGGTAGTCGATGCCCAGCACCGAGAAGCCCAGCTCTTCCATGCGGCGCATGCGAAAGGCCGAGCCGGTGACGTTCCAGCGCGCGCCGTGCAGGTAGAGCAGCACCGGCGCCTTGGGATTGGCGGCGAAGTTCTCGTGCTGCGCCCACAGGCCGTGCAGGCGCACGTCCTCATCGTCTTGCGCCGAGTGGAAGTCGATCCACACGTCCTCCATGGACTCGGCGGCGTATACACCGCCGCTCCAGGCGCGGTCGGAGGGCTGGAAGATCCAGACGCGCTGCTTCTCGTCCAATGTGGCGCACCCGGCCAGCAGGGCCAGGGCGGTGGCGAGGATGAGCAAGAGTCGGGTCATGGACCGGGATAGTGAGGCCGCTTGCACCGGAAAAGTTCATGTCGCTGGGGTAAATCCCAGGCAAGCAAGTGCGATGCCGGGCCGATGGCGCCGACTTTTTCACGCCGCCCGCTCCGCGCGGGCGGGGGCTCAACGGCCTCGCAGGAACAGGGCGTCGAGCTCGCGCAGGCTCAGTTGCCGCCAGGTGGGGCGGCCGTGGTTGCACTGGTCGCTGCGCTCGGTTACTTCCATCTGGCGCAACAGGGCGTTCATCTCGTCCAGGGTGAGGAGCCGGTTGGCGCGCACCGCGCCGTGGCAGGCCATGGTGGCCAGCAACTCGTGCTCGGCGCGCTGCAGCACGTGGCTCGCGTCGTGCTGGGCCAGTTCGGCCAGCACGCTGCGGGCGAGTTCCACCGGGTCGCCCTGCGCCAGGGTGGTGGGCACGGCGCGCACCGCCAGGGTGCGCGCGGACAGGGGCGCCACGTCCAGGCCCAGCGCGGCCAGTGCCTCGGCACGGCTCTCCGCGGTGGCTGTTTCCTCGGGCGTGGCCGCGAAGGTGGCGGGGATCAGCAGCGGCTGGCTGGCCAGCGCGCGCTCGGCGAGCTGGCGCTTGAGCCGTTCGTAGACGATGCGCTCGTGCGCCGCGTGCATGTCCACGATGACCAGGCCCTGCGCGTTCTCGGCCAGGATGTAGATGCCCTGCAATTGGGCGATGGCGCGGCCCAGGGGCCAGTCGCCGTCGGGGAGGGGGGTGTGGGCTTCGACTGACTCAGCACGAACGGGCGAGGTGGGGCCGTCGCCCAGGGGCGTGGGGGCGCCTGCTCGGGCGCCACCCCACAGCGCCGCCACATCGCTGATCCGGTGCCCCGCCGTTTCCTCGCGCGGCGCGAAGCTGAAACCGCTCTGTCGCACGGGCGGCGTCCAGGCGGGCGCTGCCATGGGTGTTGCCGCCTGCGTGGGCGTCTGGGCACCCGCCTCCGCCGCCTGCCCCGCGCGCGGCACCGCCAGCGCCGCGTCCACCGCCTTCTGCACCGCGTGGTGCACCTCGCGGCTGTCGCGAAAGCGCACCTCGATCTTGGTCGGGTGCACGTTCACGTCCACGCGCTCGGGCGCGATCTCCACGAACAGCGCATACACCGGCTGGCGCTGGCCGTGCAGCACGTCGTCGAAGGCCGCGCGCACCGCGTGCGAGATGACCTTGTCGCGCACGAAGCGGCCGTTGACGTAGGCGAACTGCTGGTCGGCGCGCGAACGCGCCGCGTCGGGGATGCCGGCGAAGCCGCTCACGCGCAGGCCGCGCGCATCAGACCCATCGGCCGGCCACATCAGCGGCACGGCGCGTTCGATGAAGTCTTCGCCCAGCACGTCGGCCAGGCGCCGCGCGATGCCGTCCAGCCCCGGCAGCGGCACGGCGCGCCACTGCGCCGACAGCTTGCCCTCGTGCCAGATGGCGAAGCCCACGTCGGGCCGCGCCAGCGCGTGGCGGCGCACGGCCTCGATGCAGTGCGCGAGTTCGGTGTTGTCGCTCTTGAGGAACTTGCGCCGCGCGGGCGTGGCGTAGAACAGCTCGCGCACCTCGATCGAGGTGCCTGGCGAGCGCGCGCCGGGCGCGAGTTCACCGCTGCGCACGTCCAGTTGCCAGGCGTGGCCGTCGCCCTGGGTGCGCGAAAGCAGGCCCATCTCGGCCACCGAGGCGATGGCGGCCAGCGCCTCGCCGCGAAAACCCATGGTGCCCACCGATTCGAGCTCGGCCAGGCTGGCGATCTTGCTCGTGGCGTGGCGCTTCACCGCCTGCGACAGCTCGGCCTGGGGAATGCCCACGCCATCGTCCTCCACCGCGATCAGCCGCACGCCACCGCCGAGCAGGCGCACGGTGATCTGCTTCGCGCCCGCGTCGAGCGCGTTGTCCACCAGCTCGCGCACCACCGAGGCGGGCCGCTCCACCACCTCGCCCGCGGCGATCTGGCTGATCAGCTCGTCCGGCAGTTCGCGGATGGGGCGGCGTGGGGGCAGGGAGGTCATCACGGCATTGTAGGAAGCGGCATTGATAATGCCCCGCCATGGAACTGATCTCCTTCCTCATCGACTTCATCCTGCACGTCGACCAGCACCTGCAGGCCTTCGTTCAGGCCTACGGCCCGTGGGTGTACGCCCTGCTGTTCCTCATCATCTTCACCGAGACGGGCGTGGTGGTCATGCCCTTCCTGCCGGGCGATTCGCTGCTGTTCGTGGTGGGCACGCTGTGCGGCGCGGGGCTGATGAGCCTGCCGCTGGCCATGGCGCTGCTGGTGGTGGCGGCCGTCCTGGGCGACCAGACGAATTACTCCATCGGCCGCTACTTCGGCCCCAAGGTGTTCCAGTGGGAGAAGTCCCGCCTGTTCAACAAGGACGCTTTCAACCAGGCGCACATGTTCTACGAACGCTACGGCGGCATCACCATCATCCTGGCGCGCTTCATGCCCTTCATCCGCACCTTTGCCCCCTTCGTGGCGGGCGTGGCGGAGATGACGCGCAGCAAGTTCACCGCCTACAACGTGATCGGCGCGCTGATCTGGGTGATCGGCCTGGTGGGCGCGGGCTACCTGTTCGGCAACCTGCCCTGGGTGCAGGCCAACCTCAGCAAGATCATCTGGGCGTTGATCATCATCCCGGGCCTGATCGCCATCTTCGGCGCGTGGCGCGCCCGGCGCCAGGCCGCGCGCGACGCCGCCGGCGTCTGACGCGGTTCAGGCCGCCACCGCCACCGTGCGGTGCAGCACGGGCGTCTCGGGCACCGGGTAGCCCGCCGCGCCGAAGGTGCTGACGATGGCCTTGTGGGTGTCGAAGTAGACCTGCCAGTAGTGGTCGGTGTGCGTGTAGGGCCGCACGCACAACAGCGGGCCTTCGGGCGTGAACTGCAGAATCTCCACGTCGGGCGCGGGAGAGTCCTTCACGTTGGGTATGGCTGCCACGGCGGTGCGCAGGCGCTGCATGGCGTCGGCCACGTCCACGCCATTGGCCACCTTGGCCACGCAGTCCACGCGGCGGAAGGCCTCGGTGCTGTAGTTCTGGATGTTGTCGCCAAAGGCCTTGTTGTTGCCCACGATGGTGGTCACGTTGTCGGGCGTGAGGATGGTGGTGGCGAACAGGCCCAGCTCCTTGACCGTGCCGGTGACGCCGCCCGCGCTGATGAAGTCGCCCACCTTGTAGGGCCGCAGCACCTGCAGGAAGATGCCCGCCGCGAAGTTGGCGAGCATGCCGCTCCAGGCCGCGCCGATGGCCAGGCCCGCGCCGGCCAGCAGAGCCGCGAAGGACGTGGTGCGGATACCGAAGATGTCCAGGATGGCCATGATCAGCACCACGGTCAGCAGCACCGAGAGGATCGACTTCAGGTAGCGGATCAGCGTCATGTCGATCTTGCCGCCGCGCTCCATGGTCACGCCGATCAGTCGCACCGCGATGCCGATCAGCCAGCGGCCGATGATCCAGGCCGCGATCGCGCCCAGCACCTTCAGGCCGAAGTCGGCCCCCTCGGTGACGATGAAATTCCAGATGACTTCCGTGTTCATAATGCTCCTGCCTTCCCGTTGGTGGATGGTTCCCTCGCGGCCTGGCCGCGGACGAGAAGGTAGCGCTGCGCACCGATGAAAAACACGAATCCCCTGCCCGAAGTCAACATCTCCGAAGACGGTGAGGTGCGTTTCCTGCACCTGGGCACCGAATGGATCCAGGGCTCCATGCTGCTGGACGCGCCCTTCGACATCGAGCTGGAGTACGTGCAGCGCATGATGGCCTGGCTGCTGTTCGTCGAGCCCGATTCGGTGTCCCGGCGCAGCGCGCTGCAACTGGGCCTGGGCTCGGCCGCGCTCACCAAGTTCAGCCACAAGCGGCTGCGCATGGACACCACCGCGATCGAGATCAACCCGCAGGTGCTGGCGGTGTGCCGGCAGTGGTTCAAGCTGCCGCCCGATGGCGCGCGCCTGCGCGTGCTGATGGGCGACGCGGGCGAACTGATCCGCCGGCCCGAGCACCTCGGGCGCTACGACGCGCTGCAGGTGGACCTGTACGACCACGAGGCCGCCGCGCCCGTGCTCGACTCGCCGGATTTCTACGCCGATTGCCGCCACGCGCTCACCGACGAAGGCTGCCTCACCGTCAACCTGTTCGGCCGCCACTCGAGCTACGAGCGCTCGCTGGAGAGCCTGTGCGCGGCCTTCGGTCAGGACGCGGTGTGGGCCTTCAAGCCCACGCGCGAAGGCAACACGGTGGTGCTGGCACAGCGCCACGCCTCGCGTCCCTCGCGGCTGGAGCTGCTGGCGCGCGCCGAGGCGGTGCAGCAGCGCTGGGGCCTGCCGGCCGTGAAGTGGATGCGCTTATTCAAACCCGTCGCCGCCTGATCCATGAAGACCACCACCGCCGCCGCACCGCCCGCCACGCCCTCCGGCCCGCTCGACTGGCGGCTCGTGCTTCGCTGGCTGACGGAGGACAGCGTGATCAGCGAGGGCGAGGCGCGCCGCACCGAGGCGCGCATCTCGTCGGCCCACAGCGCGCAGCACCCGCTGCAGCGCCTGGCCGTGGTGGGCATGGCGCGCGCGGCCGACGGCCACGTGCTCGACGCCGAGGCGCTGACGCAATGGCTCGCGCAGCGCTGCGGGCTCACGTATCTGCGCATCGATCCGCTGAAGGTGGAGGTGGGCAAGGTGGCCGACGTGATGAGCGCGGGCTACGCCGAGCGCCACAAGGTGCTGCCCGTGCAGGTGGGCCCGGCCGAGGTGGTGGTGGCCACGGCAGAACCCTTCCTCACCGACTGGGTGGGCGAGGTGGAGCGCCAGACCCGCAAGACCGTGCGGCTGGTGCTGGCGAGCCCGGCCGAGATCACGCGCTACACGGCCGAGTTCTTCGCACTCGCGAAATCCGTGCGCGCCGCGACGAAGAGCGGCGGCAGCGCCGGCTTCCAGAGCTTCGAGCAACTGGTGGAGTTGGGCAAGGGCAACAAGCAGATCGATGCCAACGACCAGGGCGTGGTGCAGGTGGTGGACTGGCTGTGGCAATACGCCTTCGACCAGCGCGCCAGCGACATCCACCTGGAGCCTCGCCGCGAGCAGGGCGTGATCCGCTTCCGCATCGACGGCGTGCTGCACCCGGTGTACCAGTTGCCGCTGGGCGTGATGAACGCGATGACGGCGCGCATCAAGCTGCTGGGCCGCATGGACGTGGTGGAGCGCCGCCGCCCGCAGGACGGGCGCATCAAGACGCTCAAACCCGGCGTCGGCGGCGCCAAGGGGGACGAGGTCGAGATGCGCCTGTCCACGCTGCCCACGGCCTTCGGCGAAAAGCTGGTGATGCGCATCTTCGATCCCGAGTCGACGGTGAAGGACCTGGCAGCGCTGGGCTTCGGCGCGCACGACGCCGCGCGCTGGGAAGGCCTCACGCGCCGCCCGCACGGCATCGTGCTCGTCACCGGCCCCACGGGCTCGGGCAAGACGACCACGCTGTACGCCACGCTCAAGCGCCTGGCCACGGAAGAGGTGAACGTGAGCACGGTGGAGGACCCGATCGAGATGATCGAGCCGGCCTTCAACCAGACGCAGGTGCAGCCGCACCTGGACCTGGACTTCGCGCAGGGACTGCGCGCGCTGATGCGGCAAGACCCGGACATCATCATGGTGGGCGAGATCCGTGACCTCCCCACCGCGGAGATGGCGGTGCAGGCCGCGCTGACGGGCCACTTGGTGTTTTCCACGCTGCACACGAACGACGCACCCTCGGCGGTGATGCGGCTGATGGAGCTGGGCATTCCGCCCTACCTGATCAACGCGACGGTGCTGGGCGTGCTGGCGCAGCGGCTGGTGCGCACGCTGTGCGCGGCCTGCAAGACGCGGGTGGAGAAGGACGAAGCGGCCGAGGCGCGCGAGCAGCTCGCGGAGCTGGTGAAGCCCTGGCAGATCACGGGGAGCTACCGGCCGTACCAACCGGTGGGTTGCGTGGATTGCCGGATGACGGGGTTTCGGGGGCGCATGGGGCTGTACGAACTGCTCACCGTGACCGAGGCGTTCAAGAACCAGGTCATTCGCGAGCCCAAGTTGGAGACGATGCGGGCGCAGGCGGTCACGGATGGGATGCGTCCGCTGCGGTTGGCGGGGGCGGCGCGGGTGGCCGAGGGCTTGACCACGCTGGACGAGGTGCTGGCTACAACGCCGCCGGTGCAGTAGTTTTTCTTTCTGCGTTTGGTGTGGGTTTTCTCCGGCTGGTCCGGTCGGCGGCGCTCGGGTGTCCGGCTCCGCGACTGTCCCCCGGAGCGGATCGCTGGCGCGCTCCGCTCCTCCTCCTTTATGTCGCTACGCCGGACACCCGATCACCACCGACCTCGTTGGCACTCGTCTGTCGGAGCGCCACCGCTCCTTCTGCTCGCGGACGCTGGGTGCGCTGCGTAGCGAAATAAAGGAGGAGGACGGCGCAGCCGTCCGGGGGACATTCGCGGAGCAGCGCACCCAGTGGCCGCGAGCAACCGCGAGGTGCAGCGAGCGAAACGCCACAAGCACCAATAGCCCACAACAAAAGCGGCTCATGCAACGCCACAGATAATCACAGGCTCATGTCGCGCGACCCCCACCCCCACCTCGCCTCCGGCCTCACCCTCGCCATCCTCGGCTCCATCGCCTTCAGCGGCAAGGCCATCATCGTGAAGCTGGCGTACCGCTACGGGGTCGACGCGGTCACGCTCATCATGTACCGCATGCTGTTCGCGCTGCCGCTGTTCCTGGCGCTCACCTGGTGGTCCACCCACCGCCCCGGCCTCGCGAAAAAACCCGAACCCCTCACCCGGCGCGACTGGCTCGGCGTGATGGGCCTCGGCGTCACCGGCTACTACCTCGCCAGTTTCCTCGACTTCTGGGGCCTGGAGTACATCACCGCCAGCCTCGAGCGCCTCATCCTCTACCTCAACCCCACCCTCGTGCTGTTGCTGGGCTGGCTGCTCTACCGCCGCCGCATCAGCGCGCTGCAGGCCGTGGCCATGGCCGTGAGCTACGCCGGCGTGCTGCTGGTCTTCGGGCACGAACTGGGTGAACAAGGCCCCAACGCGGCCCTGGGCGCCTTGCTGGTGTTTGCCAGCGCCATCAGCTACGCCATCTACCTCGTCTACAGCGGCGAGCTCGTCAAGCGCCTGGGCTCCACGCGCCTGGTGGGCCTGGCCACCACCGTGGCCTGCGTGCTGTGCATTGCGCAGTTCGGGCTGCTGCGCCCGCTGTCGGCCGCCGAGGTTGCGCCCGAGGTCATCTGGCTGTCGCTGCTCAACGCCACGCTGTGCACCTTTGCGCCGGTGCTCATGGTCATGATGGCCATCGAGCGCATCGGCCCCGGGCTGGCCGCGCAGACCGGGATGATCGGCCCCATGTCGACCATCCTCATGGGCGTGTTCATCCTGGGTGAGCCGTTCAACGGCTGGATCATCGTCGGCACGGTGCTCGTGCTCTCGGGCGTGTTTCTGGTGACGCGCTTCGGCGCCCCGAAGGCGCCGGCCGCCCCCATCAAAACTGGAGATTGAAGAACATGGATCTGGGCATCAAAGGCAAATGGGCGCTGGTGGGTGGCGCCAGCAAGGGCCTGGGGCTGGGCTGCGCGCAGGCGCTGGCGGCCGAGGGCGTGAACGTCGTGATGGTGGCACGCGGCGCCGAGGCGCTGCAGGCCGCGGCGCAGGCCATCCGCGCCGCGCACCCGGGCGTGCAGGCGCTGCCGGTGGCGGCCGACATCACCACCGCCGAAGGCCGTGCAACGGTGTTCGGCGCGGCGGGCGGGCCGGGCAAGGCCTTCGACATCGTGGTCACCAACGCGGGCGGCCCGCCGCCGGGCGACTTCCGCCAGTGGGACCGAGACACCTGGATCGCCGCGCTGGACGCCAACATGCTCGCGCCCATCGAACTCATCAAGGCCACGGTGGACGGCATGGCCGAGCGCGGCTTCGGGCGCATCGTGAACATCACCTCGGGCGCGGTGAAGGCGCCGCTGCAGGTGCTGGGCCTGTCCAACGGCGCGCGCACCGGGCTCACGGGCTTCGTGGCCGGCCTGGCGCGCAGCGAGATCGCCGCGCGCGGCGTGACCATCAACAACCTGCTGCCCGGCGCCTTCGAGACGGACCGCCTGCGCACCACGCTCGGTGGCCTGGCGCAGAAGCAGGGCAAGAGCTATGAGGCCATCGCCGACGGGCGCCGCCAGAACGTGCCCGCCAAGCGCTTCGGCGAGGCGGGCGAGTTCGGCGCCATCTGCGCCTTTCTGTGCAGTGCGCAGGCGGGCTACATCACGGGCCAGAACGTGCTGGCCGACGGCGGCGCTTACCCGGGCACGTTCTGAGGCACCGCCGGCGGCGCGGGGCGCGCCGGGGGTCAGGCGTGCACCAGTTTTGCGCAAATCGTGCACCAGCTTCGAGCAAATGCGCGCCTCTTCGGTGAATGTGGCGCGAGACGCTCAATTCGCCGGGTGAGCCGTCGATAGGCGGGACAGACAGGCTCGAACGCGGGATGCGCCGCGCGGGCCGCTGCCTCCGACCCGACCGAACGCTCCCATGACCTCCTTCATCCAGAACCTGCGCCTGGCCCGCAAGCTGATGCTGCTCGGTGCCGTCGCCGCGCTGCTGGTTGCCGTGCCGCTCACGGCCTACGTGCGCAACGCGCTGGCCGACCTGAACACCATCGCCACCGAGCGCGCCGGGCTCGCGCCCTCGCGCGCCCTGCTGGAGGTGGTGCGCCTGGCGCAGATCCACCGCGGCATGACGGCCACCGTGCTGGGCGGCAAGGCCGACGCGGAGCCGCAGCGCCAGGCGCGCGCGGCCGAACTGCAAAAGGCCATGCAGGCCTTCGACGCCCTGGTGGTCAATCACGTCGGCGATGCGCGCATCCGTACCGACTGGCAGCGTGGCAGCCAGCAGTGGCAGGCACTGTCGCAAGCCATCGGCGCGCGCGGCGTCACGGCCGCGGAGAGCTTCGCGCGCCACACCGAAATGATCGCCGGCTTCATCGAACTCAACGACCGCGTGGCCGACCACTTCGGCCTGACCGCGGACCCGGAAAAAGCCACCTACTTTCTCATCATCGGCACGCTGCAGCAGATGCCGCGCCTCACCGAAATGCTGGGCCAGGCGCGTGCGCGCGGCTCGGCGCTGCTGGTGCGCATGACGGCCTCGCCCGAGGAGCGCGCCGAAGTGGCCAGCCTGGTCGATCGGGCCCGCGTGGGCGTGCGCGAGTTGGGCATCAGCATGGAGAAGTCCTTCGAGCAGGACGCCGCCATCAAGGCCCGCCTGGAGACGCCGCTGACGCAGTCGCGCGCCACTTTCGAAGGCGCGATCCAGCTCGCTCGCGAGCAGATCGTGCAGGCGCAGGCGCTGCAGTACGCGCCGGCCGACTACTTCAAGGCCACGACGCAGGCCATCGACGGCATGTACGCGCTGAGCGACATGGCCGCCCGGGAGCTGGACACGGCGCTGGGCCAGCGTTACGCGGCGCGCCGCACCGAGATCGCCGTGGTGCTGGGCGCCATCGGCGCGCTGCTGGCGGCGGGCCTCGGGTTTGCGTTGCTGGTCGGCCGCTCCATCATCCGCCCGGCCGAACTGGCGCGCGAGGTGGCGGCGCGCGTAGCCTCCGGCGACTTGAGCCAGGCCGTGCCCGAGGGCGGGCGCGACGAGATGGGCCAACTGCTCACGGCCATGGCGCGCATGCAGGCCGCGCTGACCCAGGTGGTGGGCAGCGTGCGGGGCAACGCCGAGGGCGTGGCCGCCGCCAGCTCGCAGATCGCGCAGGGCAACAACGACCTATCGGCCCGCACCGAGCAGCAGGCCTCGGCGCTGGAGGAGACGGCGGCGTCGATGGAGGAGCTCAGCTCCACCGTGAAGCTCAACGCCGACAACGCACAGCAGGCCAACCAACTGGCCATCAGCGCGTCCTCGGTGGCCACGCAGGGTGGCGACGCGGTGGCGCGCGTGGTGGACACGATGAAAGGCATCAACGACAGCTCGCGCCGCATTGCCGACATCATCAGCGTGATCGACGGCATCGCGTTCCAGACCAACATCCTGGCGCTCAACGCCGCCGTGGAAGCGGCGCGCGCGGGCGAGCAGGGCCGTGGCTTCGCGGTGGTGGCGGGTGAAGTGCGCAACCTCGCGCAACGCAGCGCAGGCGCGGCGCGCGAGATCAAGGAGCTGATCCAGCAGAGCGTGGAGCGCGTGGAACAGGGCTCGGCCCTGGTCGATCAAGCCGGCAGCACCATGGGCGAAGTGGTGGCCAGCATCCGCCGCGTGACGGACATCGTGGGCGAGATCAGCGCTGCCAGCCGCGAGCAGAGCTCGGGCGTGTCGCAGGTGGGCGAAGCCGTCACGCAGATGGACCAGGCGACGCAGCAGAACGCGGCGCTGGTGGAAGAAAGCGCCGCCGCCTCGCAGAGCCTGAAGCAGCAGGCCGCGCAACTGGTGGACGCGGTGGCGGCCTTCCGCCTACGTTGAGGCCTTGCCGCGCGACGAGATGAGGATGCCGCCGACGATGAGCGCGAAGCCCGCGAGGTGGTGCAGGCGTGGCAGCTCGCCCAGCATCGCCGCCGACAGCAGTGCCGCGAACAGCGGCGTGAGGTTGGTGAAGAAGCTGGCCACGGCGGGCCCCACGCGCGCCACGCCAGCGCCCCAGAAGCGGTAGGCGAGCAACGAGGGAAAGATGGCCACGTAGGCCAGGGCCTCTACCAGCGGCCAGCCCCAGGTGATGTGCAGGTCGGCCGCCGGCAGGTAGACCCATTCGGCCGCGGCCAGCGCGCCCGACCACACCAGACCCAGCGCCACCTGCGCCATCAGGAAGGCGGCCCAGTCGCCCTTGATGTCGGGCGGATCGCCGCCCTCGGGCGGGCGCACCAGCAGCCAGCTGTACCAGGACCACACCAGCGTGGCCAGCAGGATCCAGCCATCGCCCGGCACCAATTGCACGGCCAGCAAGCGGCTCAGACTGCCGCCCGACAGCACCACCGCCACACCGCTCAGCGAGAGCGCGGCGCCAAAGGCCGCGCGGCGCGTCACCGGCACGCCGTAGAGCATGCGGCCCACCAGCAGCATCCACACCGGCATGCTCGCGGCCACCAGGGTCACGTTCAGGGGCGTGGAGGTGCGCAGCGCCAGGTACTGCAGCGCGTTGTAGCTGCCCACGCCCAGCGCGCCCAGCAGCGCGAAGCGCCGCCAGTTCGGCCACAGGCTGCTACCCGGGCGCAGCACCCAGGCGGCCAGGGGCAACAGCACCAGCAGCGCCAGCGTCCAGCGCAGGAAGTTGAGCGTGCTGGGTGGCACGGTCTGGTTCATCAACCGCCCCACCACCGCGTTGCCGGCCCAGAACAACGGTGGCAGCACGAGCAGGGCGATGGTGGACGGGCTCAGCCGGCCAGGGGGTGCAGCGGACATGGGGCGCGACTGTAGCAAGCGACGGAAGACCTGCGCCGCTGCGGGGGCGCCACGGTCGAGGGCGGGACAGGCGCGCGATTCGTGGCAGCATCGGCCCCGATCCGCCCCTTGCCCAAAACGAACAGGAGACTCCCATGAGCACCAGCAGCCGCGCCGTCCGCATCCACGCCAATGGTGGCCCCGATCAACTCGTGATCGACACCGTCGAGGTGGGCGAGCCCGGTCCGGGCCAGGTGCGCATCCGCCACCACGCGATCGGGCTGAACTTCATCGACGTGTACCAGCGCACGGGGCTCTATCCCTTCCCCATGCCGCTGTCGCTGGGCATGGAGGGTGCGGGGGTCATCGAGGCCGTGGGCGAGGGGGTGACGCACCTGAAGGCGGGCGACCGCGCGGCCTACGCGTCCAACCCGCCGGGCAGCTACAGCGACGCGCGCGTGATGCCGGCGATGAACGTCTGCAAGCTGCCCGATGCGATCGATTTCGAGACCGGCGCGGCCATGATGTTGAAGGGCCTGACGGCGCAGTACCTGCTCAAGCGCTGCAAGCCGGTGGAGGGCCTGGAGGCGGGCGACTTCGTGCTGTTCCACGCCGCTGCGGGCGGTGTGGGCTTGATTGCCTGCCAGTGGGCCAAGGCCCTGGGCCTGCGGCTGATCGCCACCGCGGGTTCGGCGGACAAGTGCCAGCTCGCGCTGGACCACGGCGCTGAGCACGCGATCAACTACCGCACCGAGGATTTCGCGGTGCGGGTGAAGGAGATTACCGGCGGGCAGGGCGTGAAGGTGGTGTACGACTCGGTGGGCAAGGACACCTGGGACAAGTCGCTGGACTGCCTGCGGCCGTTCGGGCTGATGGTGAGTTTCGGCAACGCCTCGGGCCCGGTGGCGCCGTTCGCACCGGGCATCCTGGCGGGCAAGGGCTCGATCTACGTGACGCGCCAGACGCTGTTCACGCACATCAACAACCGCGAGCGCACGCAGCAGATGGCGGACGATCTGTTCGACGTGGTGGTGAGCGGGAAGGTGAAGATCCGCATCGACCAGCGATTCCCGCTGACGGAGGTGAAGAAGGCGCACGAAAGTCTGGAGGCGCGGGCAACCACCGGTTGCACGGTTTTGCTGCCTTGAGTGTTTGATTTCTCGGAGCCGTGTCTGGTGGCCCGAGGCCACTGGGTGGCCAGCTCCGCGAATGTCCCCCGGACGGCTGCGCCGTCCTCCTCCTTTATTTCGCTGCGCTGGCCACCCAGCGTCCTCGGGCAGCCAACGCGCAGGCAGGCCACCGTTGGTGTGCCTGCCTCACCTCTGGATCGGGTGACAGGGCGCTCTGTGTAGCGAAATAAAGGAGGAGGGCGGCGCAGCCGCCCGGGGGACATTCGCGGAACAGAGCGCCCTGGCGCCCGATCCCCGCGAGGTCTTGGCGCGCTGGGACGAGCGCCCGACCGCTAGGCCTCCGAGACGTCAGGCCGCGCGGGCCTCGCGCAAGGGCGCCACGCGTTGCAGGGCGGCTTCAAGGCGCGCCACGGTGGCCGGCACGTCGTGCCACTTGTCCAGGCCGAACAGGCCGATGCGGAAGGTCTTGAAGTCCGCGCCTTCGTCGCACTGCAGCGGCACGCCTGCGGCGGTTTGCAGGCCCAGGGCCAGGAAGGCCTTGCTCGACTGCACCTCGGCGTCGGTGGTGTGGCTCACCACCACGCCCGGGGCCTTGAAGCCCTCGGCCGCCACGCTGGGGAAACCGTGGCGTTCCACCACCTCACGCACGGCCTGGCCGAGCGCGATCTGTTCCTGGCGCACGCGATCGAAGCCGTACGCCTCGGTCTCCAGCATGGTGGCATGCAGGCGGGCCAGCGCGTCGGTGGGCAGCGTGGCGTGGTACGCATGACCACCGCCTTCGTAGGCCTCCATGATCTGCAGCCACTTCTTCAGGTCCATGGCGAAGGTGGTGCTTTGCGTGGCGTCGATGGCCGCCCGCGCGCGTTCGCTCAGCATCACCATCGCGCAGCAGGGCGAGCTGCTCCAGCCCTTCTGCGGCGCGCTGATGAGGATGTCCACGCCGGTGGCCTTCATGTCCACCCACATGGCGCCGGAGGCGATGCAGTCGAGCACGAAGAGGCCGCCCACGGCGTGCACGGCGTCGGCCACGGCCTTGAGGTAGTCGTCGGGCAGGATCATGCCGGCCGCGGTTTCCACGTGCGGGGCGAAGACCAGCGCGGGTTTCTCGCGCGCGATGGTGGCCACCACCTCGTCAATGGGCGCGGGCGCCCAGGGCGACTGCGGATTCTTGTGCACCGGGCGCGCCTTCATCACCGTGTGGCTGGCGGGGATGGAGCCCATGTCGAAGATCTGCGTCCAGCGGTAGCTGAACCAGCCGTTGCGGATGACCAGCACGTGTTTGCCGTGCGCGAACTGGCGCGCCACCGATTCCATGCCGAAGGTGCCGCTGCCGGGCACCAGCACCGCCGAGTGCGCGCCGTACACGCGCTTGAGCAGGGACGAGATGCCCGTCATCACGCCCTGGAAGCGCTTGGACATGTGGTTGAGCGCGCGGTCGGTGTAGACCACCGAGAACTCGTACAGGCCGTCGGGGTCGACGTCGGGCAGCAGGCCGGGCATGGGTGTCTCCTCGGATGATCGAATGAGCGGGCATTCTGTCATCGCGCAGCCGCCGCCGCGAGGACCGGCGCTAAAGGGCCTTGGCCGCGCGTGACTTCCGAATGCGCAGGATCTCGTCGAGGATGAGGCAGGCCGCGCCGATGGAGATGAAGGTGTCGGCCAGGTTGAAGGACGGGAAGTGCCCCCCCGGGAACAGGCCGGCCAGGAACGACCAGTGAAAGTCCAGCCAGTCCACCACGTAGCCGTGCACCAGGCGGTCAAGCACGTTGCCGATGGCGCCGCCCAGGATGCAGGCGAGCGCGAAGGCGAAGAGTTTCTGCCCGGGGTGGCTGCGCAGCATCCAGACGATGAAGACGGACGCGGCGATGCCGATGGCGGTGAAGAACCAGCGCTGCCAGCCGCTGGCGCCGGCCAGGAAGGAGAAGGCCGCGCCCTCGTTGTGCACGCGCACCACGTTGAAGAAGGACGTGACCGTGACGCTGTCGCCGAGCGCGAACGAGGCCAGGATCAGCCACTTGGTGATCTGGTCGAGCGCGAAGGCCAGCGCAGCCAGGCCCAGCCAGGGCGCGATGTCGCGCAGGCTCGCGCGTGCCATCAGGCCACCGTGCGGGTTTCGCCCGCGCCGAACAGGTTGCTCGTGCAGCGGCCACAGATCGTGGGGTGCGCGGGGTCGTGGCCCACGTCGTCACGGTAGTGCCAGCAGCGTTCGCACTTGGGCGCGGTGGCGGGCGTCACTTGCACGGCCAGTTCGTTGCCGTCGGCCACTGTGGCGGCCGAGGTGATGGTGACGAAGCGCAGGTCATCGCCCAGCGAGCGCAGCAACGCGGCGTCGTCGGCCGGCGCGGTGATGGTGAGCAAGGCCTGCAGCGAGGAGCCGACGGCGCCTTGGGTGCGCACGGTCTCGATCTCCTTGTTGGCCAGGTTGCGGATTTCGCCCAGGCGCGCCCACTTGGCCAGCAGGCCCTCGTCGGCTGGCGGCAGGTCGGCCCAGGTCTCGAAGAAGATCGAGCCCTTGTTCTGGGCGCCGGCCAGCACGGGCCAGGCCTCCTCGGCGGTGAAGCTCATGAAGGGCGCCATCCAGCGCAGCATGGCGTGCGCCACGTGATGCAGCGCGGTCTGCGCGCTGCGGCGGGCCCGGCTGTCGGGCGCGCTGGTGTAGAGCCGGTCCTTCAGCACGTCGAGGTAGAAGGCACCCAGGTCTTCGGAGCAGAAGACCTGCAGCTTGGCCACCACAGGGTGGAACTCGTAGCGCTCGTAGTGGGCCAGCACCTCGGCCTGGAACTGCGCCGTGCGCGCCAGGGCCCAGCGGTCGATCTCGAGCAACTCGCCCAGCGGCACGGCGTGTTTCGCGGGGTCGAAGTCGCTGAGGTTGGCCAGCAGGAAGCGCAGGGTGTTGCGGATGCGGCGGTAGGCATCGACCACGCGCGCGAGGATTTTCTCGTCGCCTGCGATGTCGCCGGAGTAGTCGCTGGCGGCGACCCACAGGCGGATGATTTCGGCGCCGAGCTTCTTGTTGACGTCCTGCGGGTCGATGCCGTTACCGAGCGACTTGCTCATCTTGCGGCCCTGGCTGTCCACCGTGAAGCCGTGCGTGAGCAGGCCGCGGTAGGGCGCGCGGTCGTTCAAGGCGCAGCCCAGCAGCAGCGAGCTGTGGAACCAGCCGCGGTGCTGGTCATGGCCTTCGAGGTAGAGGTCGGCCTCGGGGCCCTGAGAGTGGAAGGCGCCGTTGGGGTAGGCCTTGGCGTGGCTGCCGCGCAGCACGTGCGAGAAGGTGGAGCCGGAGTCGAACCAGACCTCGAGGATGTCGCTGCTCTTGTCGTAGTTCGGCGCGTCTTCGGCCCCCAGGATTTCTTCGGTGGTCACGCGGCTCCAGGCCTCGATGCCGCCCTTCTCGACGATGTCGGCCGCCTGGTCGAGGATTTCCATGGTGCGCGGGTGCAGCTCGCCCGTGGCCTTGTGCAGGAAGAAGGGGATGGGCACGCCCCAACTGCGCTGGCGCGAGATGCACCAGTCGGGCCGGTTGGCGATCATGTCGCGCAGGCGGGCGCGGCCGTTCTCGGGGTAGAAGCCGGTGTGGTCGATGGCTTCGAGCGCGGTCTGGCGCAGGGTCTTGGGCGCCTTGTCCTTGGTGAACACGCCCTCACCTTCGTCCATGCGCACGAACCACTGCGCGGCGGCGCGGTAGATCACGGGCGTCTTGTGGCGCCAGCAGTGCGGGTAGCTGTGGCTGATGCCCACGGTGCTCATCAGGCGGCCCGCGGCCTTGAGCGCCGCGATGATGAGCGGCACGGCCTTCCAGATGTGCTGGCCGCCGAAGAGCGGGAAGTCGGCCGCGTAGACGCCATTGCCCTGCACGGGGTTGAGGATGTCTTCGACGGTGAAGCCGTTGTGGATGCAGGAGTTGAAGTCGTCCAGGCCGTAGGCGGGTGAGGAGTGCACGATGCCGGTGCCGTCGCTGTCGCTCACGTAGTCGGCCAGGAACACGGGCGACAGGCGCTTGTAGCCCTTGTCGGCGTCGTACAGCGGGTGACGGAAGTTCAGGCCACCGAGTTTGTCGCCCGTGGCGGTGGCGATGACCGTGCCCTCGAGGCCGAAGCGCTCCAGGCATTTTTCGACCAGGGTCTCGGCCAGCACCAGACAGCCCTTCGGTGTGTCAACCAGGGCGTAGGTGAGTTCGGGGTGGGCGTTGAGCGCCTGGTTGGCGGGGATGGTCCAGGCGGTGGTGGTCCAGATGACGGCGAAGCCGCTTTTGCCGGCCGGCAACGCGCTCAAGCCGAAGGCAGCGGCCAGTTTCGCGGCGTCGTCGGTTTCGAAGGCCACGTCCAGCGTGTCGCTGTTCTTGTCGGCGTACTCGATCTCGAACTCGGCCAGCGAACTGCCGCAGTCGAAGCACCAGTAAACGGGCTTGAGGCCGCGGTAGACGAAGCCGCGCTCGATGACGCGCTTGAAGGCGCGGATCTCGCCAGCCTCGTTGGCCGGCGCCATGGTGAGGTAGGGGCGTTCCCAGTCGCCCAGCACGCCCAGGCGCTTGAAGTCCTCGCGCTGCTGGCCGATCTGCTCGGTGGCGTAGGCGCGGCTCTTGGCCTGCATCTCGTCGCGGCTGAGGTTGCGCCCGTGCTTCTTCTCGATCGCGTTCTCGATCGGCAGCCCGTGGCAATCCCAGCCGGGGATGTACTGCGCGTCGAAGCCGGCGAGCTGGCGGCTCTTGACGATCATGTCCTTGAGCACCTTGTTGACGGCGTGGCCCATGTGGATCTGGCCGTTGGCATAGGGCGGGCCGTCGTGCAGCACGAACAGCGGCGCGCCGCGGCGCGCGTCGCGCAGGCGCTGGTACAGGCCCTCGTCGTTCCACTGCTTGACCCAGCCCGGCTCGCGCTTGGGCAGGTCGCCGCGCATGGGGAAGGGCGTGTCCAGCAGGTTGACGGGGTAGGCGTTCTTGGTCTCGGACATGGTGATTCGCGTGTTGGCTTCGACAAGCTCAGCCCGAGCGGGGGAGCGCGTGTGCGAGAGATTCAGCAGCCGTTCGCCCTGAGCTTGTCGAAGGGCAGCGAGCGGGCCTTGGCCCGTCAAATTCGGTCGCGCGTGGTCTGCCGGTGCGTGCGGCCGTGCATGGCCTCGAAGAACGCACGCGCGTCGGCGACGTCCTTCGCGATGCCGTGCGTGAGGGCATCGAGGCTGTCGTACTTCAGCTCGTCGTGCAGTTTGTGCAGCAGTTCCACCCGCACGATTTTACCGTAGGCCTCCCCGCCGGGCAGGCTGGCCGCCAGGCCCACAGGCCAGTCCAGGCAATGGGTTTCGAGCAGCACGCGCCCGCCGTTGACGTCGTCCGGGTCGAGCGACGGGCGCACGCCCAGGTTGGCCACGCCGCGCAGGGGCTCGGCCCACAGGCCGTGCACCAGCACCGCGAAGATGCCGCTGGCGGCCGGCTTCCAGTGCGCGAAGCGCAGATTGAGCGTTCGAAAGCCGTCGCCCTTGCCGGGGGCGGTTTCGGCCAGCGCCCGGCCCAGCTTGCGCCCGTGCACCACGTGGCCGCTGATGGCGTAGGGCCGGCCCAGCAGGGCGGCGGCGTCGTCCATGCGGCCCTCGGCCAAGGCGTCTCGCACAGCCGAACTGGACACGCGCAGGCCGTGCACCTCGTAGCTCTGCATGCGCGCCACGTCGAAGCCCAGGCGCGCCCCGGCGGCGTCGAGCATGGCGTAGTCGCCCACGCGCTGGGCGCCGAAGCGGAAGTCATCACCCACCAGCACGTACTTCACGCCCAGGGCGCCGACCAGGGTGTCCTCGATGAAGGAGGTGGCGGTCTGCGAGGCCAGGCGCTCGTTGAAGGGCAGGATGACGCAGCGGTCGACGCCGCAGCGCTGCAGTTCCTCCAGCTTGTCGCGCAGGGTGGCGATGCGGGCCGGCGCCAGCTCGGGCTTGCGGTGGCGCGCCGCGAAGTAGTCGCGCGGGTGCGGCTCGAAGGTCATGACGCAACTGGGCACGCCGCGGTGGCGGGCCTCGCTCTGCAACAGGGCCAGCATGGCCTGGTGGCCGCGGTGCACCCCGTCGAAGTTGCCGATGGTGAGGGCGCAGCCGCGCACGCCGTCGGGCGTGCCGTGGGGGCGGCGGGAGAGGCCGCGGAGAATTTGCATGGGTCGGGCGCCTGGTTTTGTCACATCGCGGGGGCATGTCCCGCATGGGCACGTTCAGTCATCAAAGATTGTTATATTGGCACACGAAAAACGCAGGCCCCGTGGCCCTCGGCGGGTTCCGGGCCCTTCCAGTGTCTCGATTGCACGAAGGAGCCGGTTTTGAAGGTCTTGAAGCTCTCGGCCCAGGGACTGCCCCAGTCCTGGATCAGCCTCGAAGAAGCCGTGTTGCACTACGCGGCCGAGGAGGTGCGCTGGGAGGCGGGTGCCGAGATCGCGGTGTTCCATGGCGGACACAACGCGGTGACCGGGCTGCAGTCGGTGATCACGATCAATTCGATCATCGGCACGCAGGGTGTGCCGCGCATCAATCCCTTCGAGCTTCGGCCGACGCTCACGAACCAGAAGCTGTTCTCACGCGACCGCAACGTGTGCGCGTACTGCGGCCACCACTTCCACGAGGAAGACCTGACGCGCGAGCACATCGTGCCCTTCGGCCAGAACGGGCGCGACATCTGGATGAACGTGGTGACGGCCTGCAAGTCGTGCAACCACCGCAAGGGCAACCGCACGCCCGAGCAGGCGCACATGCCTCTGCTGTACGCGCCCTACGTGCCCAGCCTGTGGGAGGACTTCATCCTGCGCAACCGCCGCATCCTGGCGGACCAGATGGAGTTCCTGATGGCGCACCTGCCGAAGTCGTCGCGGCTGCACGCCTAGGGCGCGCAGCCGCGGCCGGTCAGGCAAACACCCCGGCGGTGTCCTGCATGCGCGAGGACACCTCACCCAGGTGGTGCAAGGTGTCGCCGAAGCTCATCTCCAGCTGCGTGAGCTTCTTGAAGTAGTGGCTGCCGATGTACTCGTCGGTCACGCCGATGCCACCGTGCAACTGAACCGATTGCTGGCCGATGAAGCGCATGGCGTTGCCCAGTTGCACCTTGGCGCGCGCCATGGCGGCGCGGCGCTCGGCCGCCGGGGCGTTGAGCTTGAGGCTGGCGTAGTAGCTCATGGACCGCGCCAGCTCCAGTTGCATCTTCATGTCGGCCACGCGGTGGCGCAGGGCCTGGAAGGTGGCGATGGCCACACCAAACTGCTTGCGCGTGTTCATGTAGTCCACGGTGAGCGCCAGCGTCTGCTCCATGGCGCCCACGCCTTCTGCGCAGGTGGCGGCGATGCCGATGTCCACCGCGTGTTCCAGCGCGGCCTGGCCATCGGCGCAGACGAGCACGGCCGGGGCCTTGTCCATCGACAGATTGCCCGCGCGGCTGCCGTCCTGCGTGAGGTGGCCGGTGGTCGTCACGCCCTTGGCGCTGGCCTCCACCAGGAAGAGGGCGGGCTGGCCATTGGCCACGGCCGGCACCAGGAATGCGTCGGCGCGGTCGGCCGCGGCCACCAGGTGCTTCTCGCCGGATACCGTCCAGGCGCCGCCGGCCTGGCTGGCGGTGGCGGCCACGCGGTCGAGCCGGTAGCGCGCGCCGCGCTCCTGCAGCGCCAGCACCACCAGGGCCTCGCCGCTGGCGATGCGCGGCAGCCAGGCGGCCTTCACGTCATCGGCCCCGTAGGCGCCGATCACGCCGCTGGCAATGAGGGTCTGCGCCAGCGGCTCCAGCACGATGCCGCGCCCGAGCTCTTCCATCACCACCATGGCCTCCACCGGGCCCATGCCCAGGCCGCCATGAGCTTCATCCACGTACAGGCCCGCCAAGCCCAGTTCGGCCAGCTCGGTGTAGACCGCGCGGTCGAAGCCGCCGGCCTCGACGATGGTGCGGCGGCGCTCGAAGCCGTAGCCCTTTTCCACCCATTTCTGCACGGCGTCGCGCAGCGCGACCTGATCGTCGGAAAAATCGAAGTCCATTCCTGTCTCCTCAGCCGAGCACGGTTTGCGCCACGATGTTGCGTTGCACCTCGTTGGAGCCGCCGTAGATCGTGGTCTTGCGCATGTTGAAGTAGGTCGAGGCCAGCGGCGCGTTGGCCGTCACGCCGCCCGGGAAGTCGCCCTGCCAGCCGGCTTCCATGGCCTCTTCGATAAAGGGCAGGCTGTAGGGGCCGGCCGCGAGCATCATGAGTTCGCTGTAGCGCTGCTGGATCTCGCTGCCGCGGATCTTGAGCAGGCCGGCGATGTCCAGCGAGTTCTTGCCCGACTTCTCGGCCGAGAGCACACGCAGCACCAGCATCTCCAGCGCCACCACGTCCACCTCCAGCAGGGCGATCTGGTCGCGGAAACGCACGTCGTCCCACACGCCTTCCGTCTTGGCAATGCGCTTGAGGCGCTCGAGCTCGCGCTTGGCGCGGTTCACGTCGGCGATGTTGGTGCGCTCGTGGCTGAGCAGGTGCTTGGCGTAGGTCCAGCCCTTGTTCTCCTCGCCGATGAGGTTCTCGGCCGGCACCTCGACGTTGTCGAAGAAGACCTCGTTGACCTCGCACTCGCCGTCGAGCAGTTTGATGGGGCGCACCGAGACGCCCTTGGACTTCATGTCCAGCAGCAGGAAGGAGATGCCGGTCTGGGGCTTGCCCTCGGTGCTGGTCCGCACCAGGTTGAACATCCAGTCACCGTACTGGCCCAGGGTGGTCCAGGTCTTCTGGCCGTTCACGATGTACTTGTCGCCCTTGCGCTCGGCGCGGGTCTTGAGCGAGGCCAGGTCGGAGCCCGAGCCCGGCTCGCTGTAGCCCTGGCTCCACCAGACCTCGCCGCTGGCGATGCCGGGCAGGAAGCGCTCGTGCTGTTCCTTGTTGCCGAAGGCCATGATCACGGGCGCCACCATCACCGGCCCGAAGGGCACGATGCGTGGCGCGCCGGCCAGGGCGCACTCCTCTTCGAACAGGTGCTTCTGCACCGCGTTCCATCCCGGGCCACCAAATTGCTTGGGCCAGCCGTAGCCCAGCCAGCCCTTCTTGCCCAGGATCTTCGCCCAGCGCTGCATGTCGTCTCGCGTCAGGCGCAGGGCGTTGTGAACCTTGTGGCTGATCTCGGCGGGCAGGTTGGCGCGCACCCAGGCGCGTATCTCGTCGCGGAACGCCTGCTCCTCAGGCGTGAAGGCCAGATCCATCGTGTGTCTCCTCGGCAGGGGCGCTCAGGGCCCCGGGTTGCGTGACGATCGAGTTTACGCACGACCGTTCGTTTTTGCGTGTCGAGGCGGCGACAAGCCGCCGGCCGGACCGGTCTCGGTCACCGGTCTCATTACACTCCCGCCCCATGCCCGCGCCCCCAGCCCGTCCGATCGTCATCCTCATCTCGGGCAGTGGCTCGAACATGGCCGCGCTGGTGGAAGCGTCGAAACAGGCCCGCTGGGGCGAGCGCTTCGGCGCAGGCGTGGTGGCGGTGCTGAGCAACCGGCCCGACGCGGCCGGCTTGGCCTGGGCCCGCGAACGGGGCCTGGCCACTGCGGTGGTCGATCACAAGCAGCACGCCGATCGCGAGGCCTTCGATGCCGCCCTGATCACCGCCATCGACGCCCACGCGCCCGCGCTGGTGCTGCTGGCGGGCTTCATGCGCATCCTCACGCCGGGCTTCGTGCGCCACTATGAGGGGCGGCTGCTCAACATCCACCCCAGCCTGCTGCCGGCCTTTCCCGGCCTGAAGACGCACCAGCGCGCCATCGAGATGGGCTGCCGGTTCGCCGGTGCCACCATCCACCGCGTGACCAGCGAACTCGACCACGGCGAGATCCTGGAGCAGGCCGTGGTGCCGGTGCTGCCGGGCGACACGCCCGAGGCGCTGGCGGCGCGGGTGCTCACGCAGGAGCACCTGATCTATCCGCGTGCGGTGGAGCGCTGCCTGGCGGGGGGATGAGGCCCCGTCGCTCAGCGCTCGCTCGCGGCGAGCTTGGCGGCCATCAACGCAAAAGCGGCCGAAAAGCCTCGCCGCAGCGCGTTCTGCGTGCGCGGCGAAGCCAGCACGCGCTGGCGGAAGGCATCGGCGAGCACGCCGTAGACCACGAACACGCCCAGCGTCATCACCATGAACACCGCGCTCAGCGCGGCGAACTGCCGCATCGGCGCCGGATCGGCCGGATCCATGAACTGCGGCAGGAAGGCGAAGAAGAACAGGGTGAGCTTGGGGTTGAGGGCATTGAGCAGCACGGCCTTGCCCATCAGGCGCAGTGGCGAGCGCGTGGGCGCCGCCGGATCGGCGGCGAAGGCCGAGCGGTCGCGCCACGTGGCCCAGGCCAGGTACAGCAGGTAGAGCACGCCGGCCAGCTTCAGCAGCTGGAAGGCGAGGGCGCCCGCATGCATCACGGCGGCCAGGCCCATGGCGGTGGCGGCCATGTGCGGCACGATGCCCAAGGTGCAGCCCAGCGAGGCGTAGGCCGCGGCAAGCCGCCCCTGCGCCAGGCCGGTCGAGACGGTGAACAGCACGCCCGCGCCCGGCGTGACCACCACGACGGCGGAGGTGAGGAGGAAGTCGAGGCTGGGCATGTGGTGCTCCGGATGTGGGAACGCGGCCCGGGGTGGGCCGCTCGCGCATCCTGGCGCGCCGCGCGCCGGCGGTCTTGAACGCTATTGCAGCCAGGCCTGGCGCCAGGCGCCGGGGGTGAAGCCGAAGCTGCGCAGGAAATGCCGGTGCAGGTGGCTCTGATCCGCGAAGCCGCAGGCCAAAGCGGCCTCACTCAAGGCCATGCCACCGGCAATGAGGGCGCGCGCCCGGCCCAGGCGCTGCTGTTGCAGCCAGGCGAAGGGCGGCAGGCCGTGCGCCCGGGCGAAATGCCGCACGAGCTGGAAACGCGACAGGCCCGCCAGCCGGGCCAGTTCGTCCAGGCCGGGCGGCTGCTCCAGGTCGTCGAGCAGTCGCTCGCGTGCGCGCCTCAGTCCGGCGTGGTCGATACCGTCGGCGTCTGTCGGCCGGTGGTTGCCGTGGCGCCGCATGAGCAGGCCGCAGGCATCGGTCAAGGCCTCGGCCCGGCGTCCTTCCCCGTCCGCACCGGTGCCC
Source organism: Hydrogenophaga intermedia (assembly GCF_000723405.1). Classification (GTDB taxonomy): domain Bacteria; phylum Pseudomonadota; class Gammaproteobacteria; order Burkholderiales; family Burkholderiaceae_C; genus Hydrogenophaga; species Hydrogenophaga intermedia. Next base: position 34,288 of record NZ_CCAE010000023.1, read on the forward strand.
TGGGTGGTCCAGCAGCGGAACACGCGATCGATGGTCGCGCGCAGCAGCGGGTCGTCCAACACCGGGCGGGTGATTTCCTGATCGGGGCGCCCGTCGGCCAGCGCGGCCATCGCCTCGGGGCTCACGTGCAGCATGCGCCAGCGGCGCGCCCGCTCGCCCAGGGGCAGGCCGTCGTGTACTTCGCCGGGGTTGGTGGTGATCACCTGGCCGGCGCTCACCAGCACCGGACCGCGCCCGCTGGCGGAGCGGTGAGCGCCTTCGTCCATCACACCGAAGCCGAAGCCGTCGTGCCAGTGCCGGCCGAAGCCGCGGGCGCTGTGCGTGAGCACGGCGTGCACCCCGGCCACGGGGCCCGGCCGCACCTGGACGTGATGGATGTCGGGGTTCACATGGATCGGTGGAAGACCAGGCCCGCGTGTTCGCGCATCGCGTGGAACTTGATTTTCGGCCAGTTCGCCTCGACCGCGCGCAGCGTGGCCATGTGGTCCAGCAGCACGGTGGGCGCGTCCACCGCGTCCAGCGCCACGCGGTGCGCGTTGGCGTCGATGAAGCGCTTGAGCTCCTGCTCGCCGCCGTCCTCGGGGGCGCAGGTGACCCAGCGTGCCACGTGGTACGAGCTGCTGGTGATGCGCGCCTTGACGCCGTACTCGTGCTCCAGGCGGTGCGCCACCACCTCGAACTGCAGTTGCCCCACGGCGCCCAGCAGCAACACGCTACCGGCCACGGGGCGGAAGACCTGGATCGCGCCTTCCTCGCCGAGCTGGGTGAGGCCCGCGCGCAACTGCTTGCTGCGCAGCGGATCGGCCACTTCCACGCTGCGGATGATCTCGGGCGCGAAGAAGGGCAGGCCGGTGAACTGGAGCGCTTCGCCCTCCGTGAGGGTGTCGCCCAACTGCAGCACGCCGTGGTTGGGAATGCCGATGATGTCGCCCGCGAAGGCCTCATCGAGCAGCTCGCGGCGCTGCGACAGGAAGCTCACCACGGTGTTCGGCCGCAGTTCCTTGCCGCTGCGCACCACCTTCAATCGCATGCCGCGCTCGAAGTGGCCGCTGGCCACGCGCACGAAGGCGATGCGGTCGCGGTGCGCCGGGTCCATGTTGGCCTGGATCTTGAACACCACACCGCTGAACTTGGGCTCAACCGGTTCGACCGTGCGCTGGATCGCCGGGCGCGGGCCGGGCGGCGGCGCCAGGTCCACCAGGGCGTCCAGCACCTCGCGCACGCCGAAGTTGTTGACGGCCGAGCCGAACAGCATGGGCGTCTGGTGGCCTTCCAGGAAGGCCTGCTCGTTGAAGGCCGGCGAGGCGCCCGCCACGAGTTCCAGTTCGTCCCTGGCCTGCGCGAACTCGCTGCCGAAGCGCTGGGCGCTCTCGGGGTTGTCCAGGCCGGCCAGCACTTCTTCTTCGCCGCCGCGTTTGTCTTCACCCGCGGCGAACACGCGCATCTGCTCGGCGCGGCGGTCGTACACGCCGCGGAAGGTCTTGCCCATGCCCACCGGCCAGGTGAAGGGCACTACCGTCATGCCGAGTTCACGCTCGATCTCGTCCATCAGGTCCAGCGGCTGCTGCACCTCGCGGTCCATCTTGTTGATGAAGGTAATGATGGGTGTGTTGCGCGCGCGGCAGACCTGCAGCAGCCGCCGCGTCTGCGGCTCCACACCGTTGCCCGCGTCGATCACCATCAGCGCGGCGTCCACCGCGGTGAGCACGCGGTAGGTGTCTTCCGAGAAGTCCTGGTGGCCGGGTGTGTCGAGCAGGTTGATGACGCAGTCCCGGTATTCCATCTGCATCACGCTGGAGGCGACCGAGATGCCGCGCTGCTTCTCGATCTCCATCCAGTCGCTGGTGGCGTGGCGCGCGGCCTTGCGCGCCTTCACGCTGCCGGCGATGTTGATCGCGCCCGAGAACAGCAGCAGCTTCTCGGTGAGGGTGGTCTTGCCCGCGTCGGGGTGGGAAATGATGGCGAAGGTGCGGCGTCGGCGCACCTGGTCTTGAATCTCGGACATAACCGGTGATTATCGATCCGAGGACAATACCGCCCCCATGCACCCCAAAGCCCTGCTCGATGAATGCACCGCCCTGGTCGAGGCCGTGTTCCGTTTCGATCACCCCGCCGATGCCGTCGTCGCCCGCCACTTCCGCGAGAACAAGTCGCTCGGCCCGCGCGAGCGCGGCACGCTCTCCGACACGGTCTATGCCGCATTGCGCGAACGCCTGAAGTTCGAGTGGCTGGCGCGCTCGGGCAGCGGCTCCAAGTGGCGCCGACTGGCCATCCTGGGCTTCTCGGGCGACCGCGATTTCCTCAAGAGCGCGCTGAGTGAGCCCGAGAAGGTCTGGCTGGACGCCTGCGCCAAGGTGCGCGAGGACGAATGGCTGGCGCCGCATCGCCACAACTTGCCCGAGTGGTTGGCGGGCGCCTTGCGCGAGCAGGTGGGCGACGAATTCGACGCCCTGGCCGCCTGCCTGCTGCAGCCCGCGCCGCTGGACCTGCGCATCAACATCCTCAAGACCAAGCGGGACGACGCGCTGGCGGCCTTGCGGGCCGCGGGATTGAAAGCCACAGCCACGGCGCACTCGCCCTGGGGTGTGCGCCTGGAGGGCAAGCCCTCGCTGGCCCGCTTGCCCGCGTTCGCGAATGGCGAGCTCGAGGTGCAGGACGAAGGCTCGCAATTGCTCGCACTGCTGCTCGATGCCAAGCGCGGCGAGATGGTGGTGGACTTCTGCGCCGGCGCCGGAGGCAAGACCCTGGCCATCGGCGCCACCATGCGCAACACCGGCCGCCTCTACGCCTTCGACACCTCGGCGCACCGGCTCGACGCGCTCAAGCCGCGCCTGGCCCGCAGCGGCCTGTCCAACGTGCACCCGGTGGCCATCGCGCACGAGCGCGACGAGCGCATCAAGCGCCTGGCCGGCAAGATCGACCGCGTGCTGGTGGACGCGCCGTGTTCGGGCCTGGGCACGCTGCGCCGCAGCCCCGATCTGAAATGGCGCCAGACGCCGCAGACCGTGGCGGCGCAGGCGGCCCTTCAGCGCGCCATCCTGGAGAGCGCGGCGCGCCTGCTCAAGCCGGGCGGGCGACTGGTCTACGCCACCTGCAGCCTGCTGCGCGAGGAGAACGAAGATGTCGTCGAGACCTTCAGCGCCGCGCAACCCGGCTTCGAGAGCGAGGCCGTCGCACCGCTTCTGCAGGCGCTGAAGGTGCCCGATGCGCAGTCCTTGTGCGGTGCCCACGAGGGTGAGCGCTTCCTGCGCCTGTGGCCCCATCGACACCTGACAGACGGCTTTTTTGCCGCCGTCTGGCGGAAAAAAGCTTGATGAGGGTCAATTGGCCCCGAACTGACGGGCACTTCCGGCCTTAGAGCGGGACCAAAGGCTTGGTCGGGAGACACCCCCCGCCTAAAATCCCGCCTGCGCTGCCCGCCTGCCCCGGGCACGTGTGAAGGCTTGTCCTCCGTTTCCGGGCAGTCCTGATAGGACTTCGATGACCGCTTCCGACCCTGGTGCCTTTTCCGCGTTGCTCGACGGCGTGGTGAACTTCCTGATCAACGGCGTGACCGGTGCGAGCTGGTGGCAGGTCGTGCTGATCGCGCTGGTGCTCACGCACGTCACCATCGCCAGTGTGACGATCTACCTGCACCGCCATTCCGCGCACCGCGCCCTCGATCTGCACCCGATCGCAGCGCACTTCTTCCGTTTCTGGCTCTGGATGACCACCGGCATGGTCACCAAGGAGTGGACGGCCATCCACCGCAAGCACCACGCCAAGTGCGAGCAGGAAGGCGACCCGCACAGCCCGCACATCTTCGGCATCAAGAAGGTGTTCTGGGAAGGCGCCGAGCTCTACCGCGCCGAGGCCAAGAACGCCGACACCATGGCCCGCTATGGCCACAACACGCCCAACGACTGGATCGAGCGCAACGTCTACTCGCGTTACTCGGCCCTGGGCGTGAGCCTCATGCTGATCCTGAACGTGGTGCTGTTTGGTGCGCTGGGCCTCATGGTCTGGGCGATCCAGATGATCTGGATCCCGCTAACGGCGGCCGGCATCATCAATGGCATCGGCCATTGGTGGGGCTACCGCAACTTCGAGGCGGTGGACGGCAGCACCAACGTGTCGCCCTGGGGCATCATCATCGGCGGCGAAGAGCTGCACAACAACCACCACACCTATCCCACGTCCGCCAAGCTGTCGGTCAAGCCCTATGAATTCGACATCGGCTGGATGTACATCAGCATCCTGCAGTCGCTGGGGCTGGCCACCGTGAAGAAGGTGCCGCCCAAGATGGCCTTCGGCGACGTGAAGCCGGTGGCAGACGAGAAGACCCTTGAAGCCATCATTGCCAACCGCTACGAGGTCATGGCCGGTTACGCCCGCGAACTGCGCGTGGCGTGCAAGTCGGAACTCGCTGCGCTCAAGGCTCGCCAGGCCGATGCCTCGGTGCTCAAGGCGGCAAAACGCTGGCTGCACCGTGACGACGACAAGGTGCCGCCGGCCGTGAAGCCGCAGTTGGCACAGGCCCGTGCCGAGCACCCGGTGCTCGACAAGATGGTGACCATGCGCGAAGAACTGCGCGCCCTGTGGTCGAGCACCAACGCCACACGCGAGCAACTCGCCGCTGATCTGCAGGCCTGGTGCCACCGCGCCGAAGAGAGCGGTATCGCCGCGCTGCGCGACTTCTCGATCCGCCTGCGCTCTGCCCATGCGTGATTGACCACCCCCCCTCAAAGGGGGCGGTGCCATGGACCGAGAAACCCGGATCCATGGCACCCTGGAAAAAAAAGCCCGCTGAAATCAGCGGGCTTTTTGTTGGGGGAGATGGCTCTTACTTGAGCTTCACTTCCTTGTAGTCCACGTGCTTGCGGGCTTTCGGATCGAACTTCTTGATCAGAAGCTTGTCCGGCGTGGTCTTCTTGTTCTTGTCCGTGGTGTAGAAGTGGCCGGTGCCCGCGGTGGACTCCAGCTTGATCTTTTCGCGACCGCCTTTGGTTGCCATGGTGGTTCTCCTTAAGCTTGGCCGTTGGCGCGCATGTCGGCCAGCACGACGTCGATGCCCTTCTTGTCGATCAGGCGCAGCGCGGCGCCCGACACACGGAGACGAACCCAGCGGTTCTCGCTCTCGACCCAGAAACGGCGGTATTGCAGGTTCGGCAGGAACCGGCGCTTGGTTTTGTTGTTGGCGTGGGAAACGTTGTTTCCGACCATGGGCTTCTTGCCCGTGACGTCGCAGACGCGTGCCATGAGGACACTCCGATTCAATTTCACGGCTGTTCGCAGCGGGCCGCGAGGGGATTTCCTCGCGACTGGCGCCCAGCCTCACCTCGCCAGTTGTGGGTGGCGGTAACCCGGATTTGCGGCCCGTTCGGCAAGCGCCGGACTTTCAGCAAAGCCCGCGATTATAGCCATAACCGCAGGCCGCCGGGACTCAAACCCCTTGCTGCTCCAGGAAGCGCTGGGCGTCCAGCGCGGCCATGCAGCCGGTGCCGGCGCTGGTGATGGCCTGCCGGTAGACGTGGTCCTGCACGTCGCCCGCGGCGAAGACGCCGGGCACGCTGGTCATGGTGGCCATGCCGCTCAGGCCCGACTTCGTGACGATGTAGCCGTCCTTCATGTCGAGCTGGCCCTGGAAGATCTCGGTGTTGGGCCGATGGCCGATGGCGATGAAGCAGCCCTGCAGGTGCAGGTCTTCGGTGGCGCCGGTCTGCGTGTCCTTCAGGCGCACGCCCGTCACGCCGCTCTGGTCGCCCAGCACCTCGTCCAGGGTCTTGAACAGCTTGAGCTCGATCTTGCCTTCCTTGACCTTCTCCATCACCTTGTCCACCAGGATGGGCTCGGCGCGGAACTTGTCGCGCCGGTGCACCAAATAGACCTTGCTGGCGATGTTGGAGAGGTACAGCGCTTCCTCGACGGCGGTGTTGCCACCGCCGATCACGCAGGTGGTCTGGCCGCGGTAGAAAAAGCCGTCGCAGGTGGCGCAGGCGCTCACGCCTTTGCCCATGAAGGCTTCCTCGGACGGCAGGCCCAGGTACTGGGCAGAAGCGCCGGTGGCGAGAATGAGCGCGTCGCAGGTGTAGGTGCCGCTGTCACCGGTGAGGGTGAACGGGCGCTTGGAGAAGTCGACCTTGTTGATGTGGTCGAACACGATCTCGGTCTTGAAGCGCTCGGCGTGCTGCAAAAATCGTTGCATCAGGTCGGGGCCCTGCACGCCGTCCACGTCGGCGGGCCAGTTGTCCACGTCGGTGGTGGTCATCAGTTGGCCGCCCTGGGCGATGCCGGTGATGAGCACGGGGTTGAGGTTGGCGCGGGCCGCGTAGACGGCCGCGGTGTAGCCGGCGGGGCCGGAACCCAGGATCAGGACTTTGGCGTGTTTCATCTTGGTGCGCGCTATCGAAAAACGCAGCAATTGGTTTAGAGTCGAGGGGGTATATGGAGATACCCGGCGCGATAGTCAAATAACGCGCGTCAATGGCTTCGATCGCAACAAGCCATGACCGGCCGGGATTGTAGGGAAGCGGGCCCTTTCTTTCCCCGCTGTCTGGGAATACACGCATGTCCATTCTGTCCAATCTCGACCTGATCCGCCGTGTGCCGCTGTTTTCAACCCTCACACAGGCCCAGGCCGAGTCGGTGGCCGATGCGGTGGTCAAGCGCCGCTACAAGCGCGGCGAAATGATCGTGGAACAGGGCAAGAAGTCGAACTGCCTGGCCATCGTGCTCACCGGCCGGGCCCGGGTCGTCACCACCGACAGCCGAGGCCGCGAGGTCATCCTGGCGACCATGAACCCCGGCGACTACGTGGGCGAGATGAGCCTGATCGACAACCAGCCGCACTCGGCCACCGTGCGCGCCGAGGTGCAGACCGACGTGCTGATCCTGGGCCGCAACGAGTTCGCGCGCTGCCTGCCCGAGAACTCGTCCATGGCCTATGCCGTCATGCGCGGCCTGGTCCAGCGCCTGCGCCAGGCCGACCGCAAGATCGAATCCCTGGCCCTGCTCGACGTGTACGGCCGCGTGGCCCGTGCCCTGCTGGAGCAGGCCCAGCCGGGCCGCGACGGCCAGTTGATGATCCGCGAGCGCGTCTCGCGCCAGGACGTGGCCAAGATGATCGGCGCCTCGCGCGAAATGGTCAGCCGCGTCATGAAGGACCTGGAAGACCGGGGCTTCATCGAGGTCGCCGAGGACGGCAGCACCATCATCAAGGAACGGCTCAACACCCTCGGTTGAGCCCCCGGGCGGGGCAGGGCGCTGGGGTAAGCTAGGCCCCTGATTCGCGCCATGACGTACTCGCTCAATACCCTCAACGCCGATCGACAGGGCGCGTCCGCGCCCAGTGGCATCGCGCGCTTCGCCCAGGAAATCGGTCTCGTCTTCGGGGCCGCAGCGCTGGCTTTCTGGCTGCTGGCCCTGCTGAGTCATTCGCTCGCCGACCCCGCCTGGAGCACCACCGGCACCTCGCCCGAGGTCGGCAACTGGGCCGGTCGCCTCGGCGCCATCGTGGCCGACGCCAGTTATTTCCTCTTCGGGTTCTCGGTCTGGTGGTGTTTCGCCGCCGGCGTGCGCGCATGGTTGTCGGGCCTGGCGCGCTGGCTGCGTGGCCCCTCGCCCGTGCCCGAGGCGCCGCGCTGGTGGCAGCGCCCGCACATGCGCCGCGCGGCTTTCTGGGGCGGGCTCGTGGTGTTGCTGATGGTGAGCTGCGCGCTCGAATGGAGCCGCCTGTACCGGCTGGAGCCCTTGCTGCCGGGCCACTCGGGCGGTGTGGTGGGGCACGCGCTGGGGGCGCTGGCCGAGCGCTGGCTGGGCTTCACCGGTGCGGCGCTGGCGCTGCTGGCGGGCCTGCTGGCCTGCTTGCCGCTGGTGTTCCGCTTCTCCTGGGGCCATTGGGCCGAGGTGGTGGGCCACACGGTGGACGGCTGGTTCGAGGCCCGACGCGAGAAGCGCGAGGCGGTGGAGGACGAGCGCATCGGCCGCGTCGCGGCGCGTGAGCGCGAAGAGGTGGTCAAGACCGAGCGCGTGGAGATCGAGGAACACCACCCGGTGCCCGTGGTCATCGAGCCCACCATGGTTGAGGTGCCCAAGAGCGAGCGCGTGGCCAAGGAGCGCCAGAAGCCGTTGTTCACCGAACTGCCCGACAGCAAGCTGCCGCAGGTGGACCTGCTTGACGCCGCGCCGGGCCAGCAGAGCACGGTGGATTCTCAGACGCTGGAGATGACCAGTCGCCTGATCGAGAAGAAACTCAAGGACTTTGGCGTCGACGTGCGCGTGGTGGCGGCAGCGCCCGGCCCGGTGATCACGCGCTACGAGATCGAGCCCGCCACCGGCGTCAAGGGCTCGCAGATCGTCAACCTGAGCCGCGACCTCGCGCGCTCGCTCTCGCTGGTGTCGATTCGCGTGATCGAAACCATCCCTGGCAAGAACCTGATGGCGCTGGAGCTGCCCAACGCCAAGCGCCAAACCATTCGCCTGTCCGAGATCCTGGGCTCGCAGGTATACAACGACGCGCGCTCGCTGCTCACCATCGGCCTGGGCAAGGACATCGGTGGCCAGCCGGTGGTGGCCGATCTGGCCAAGATGCCGCACTGCCTGGTGGCCGGTACCACCGGCTCGGGCAAGTCGGTCGGCATCAACGCCATGATCCTGTCGTTGCTCTACAAGGCCGACCCGAAGGACGTGCGCCTGCTGCTGATCGACCCGAAGATGCTCGAGATGAGCGTGTACGAGGGCATCCCGCACCTGCTCGCGCCGGTCGTCACCGACATGAAGCACGCGGCCAACGGCCTGAACTGGTGCGTGGCCGAGATGGAGAAGCGCTACAAGCTCATGAGCAAGCTGGGCGTGCGCAACCTCGCGGGCTACAACACCAAGCTCGAGGAAGCCAAGGCGCGCGGCGAGATCATCGGCAATCCGTTTTCGCTCACACCCGAACAGCCCGAGCCGCTGGAAACGCTGCCCTACATCGTGGTGGTGATCGACGAACTCGCCGACCTGATGATGGTGGTGGGCAAGAAGATCGAGGAGCTGATCGCGCGACTGGCGCAGAAGGCGCGGGCGGCCGGCATTCACCTGGTGCTGGCGACGCAGCGCCCCAGCGTGGACGTGATCACCGGCCTGATCAAGGCCAACATCCCCACGCGCATCGCCTTCCAGGTGAGCAGCAAGATCGACAGCCGCACCATCCTCGACCAGATGGGCGCGGAGAGTCTGCTGGGCATGGGTGACATGCTCTATCTGCCCTCGGGCATGGGCTTTCCCACACGCGTGCACGGCGCCTTCGTGAGCGACGACGAGGTGCATCGCGTGGTGGGCTACCTCAAGCAGCAGGGCGAGGCCAACTACATCGACGGCGTGCTCGACGGCGGTGGTGGCGATGGCGAAGGCGGCGACATGCTCGGCGAGGGCGGCGACGCCAGCGGCGAGAAGGACCCGCTGTACGACCAGGCCGTGGCCATCGTCCTGCAAGACCGCAAGGCCAGCATCTCCTACGTGCAGCGCAAGCTCAAGATCGGCTACAACCGCGCCGCGCGCCTGCTGGAAGACATGGAGAACGCGGGTCTGGTGAGCGCGCTCACCAGCAGCGGGCAACGCGACATCCTGGTCGGCGGGCGCGTCGAATGAGTGCAACTCATCGGCCACGGGGGAATCACATCGCCATGAACATCCGCACCCTCCTGACCGCGGCCACCGTGTCGCTGCTGAGCCTGGCCTGGCCCGCGCACGCCGACGGCCTGCAAGCGCTTGACACCTTCCTGCGCGAGGTGGGCAGCGCGCGTGCCGACTTCACGCAGGTGGTCACGTCACCCAAGAAATCCGGCGAGGCCGCGCCGCGCCAGCGCACCAGCTCGGGCCGCTTCGAGTTCCTGCGGCCCGACCGTTTCCGCTTCGTCTACGCCAAGCCCTTCGAGCAGACCATCGTGGCCGATGGCCAGCGGCTCTGGCTGCACGACGTGGACCTGAACCAGGTGACCGTGCGCGCCCAGAAGGACGCACTGGGCAGCACGCCCGCCGCGCTGATCGCTTCGGGGGGCGACCTCTCGTCCCTGCGCGCCGCCTTCGACTTCAAGGCCCTGCCTGACAAGGACGGGCTGCAGTGGGTCGAGGCTGTGCCGAAGGCGCGCGATGGCCAACTCCAGCGCGTGCGCGTGGGCCTGCGCGCGAAGCAGCTCGCCGTGCTCGACATCGAGGACGGCCTGGGCCAGCGCTCCGAACTCACCTTCAAGGGCTGGCAGGCCAACCCGGGCCTGGCCACCGGCGACTTCCGCTTCGAGCCGCCGGCCGGCGCCGACGTGATCCGCCAGTGAGCCCACTCGCTCACGCGCCCCTGGCCGAGCGCTTGCGCCCGCGCACCCTGGGCGAGGTGATCGGCCAGCAGCACCTGCTGGGCGAGGGCATGGCGCTGCGCCTGGCCTTCGAATCCGGCCAACCGCACAGCTGCATCCTCTGGGGCCCGCCGGGCGTGGGCAAGACCACCATCGCGCGGCTCATGGCCGACTCGTTCGATGCCCAGTTCATCACCATCAGCGCGGTGCTGGGGGGCGTGAAGGACATCCGCGAGGCGGTGGAGAAGGCCCAGCTCGCGCGCGACGGCCTGCACCCGCAACGCACCATCGTCTTTGTCGACGAGGTGCACCGCTTCAATAAAAGCCAGCAGGACGCTTTCCTGCCGCACGTCGAAAGCGGGCTGTTCACTTTCATCGGCGCCACCACCGAAAACCCCTCGTTCGAAGTCAACTCGGCGCTGCTGTCGCGCGCGGCGGTGTACGTGCTGCAACCGCTCACCGAGGACGACCTGCGTGCCATCGTGGCCAAGGCGCGCGCCATCGACGCCATCCCCGCCGTCGAGGAGGCCGCGCTCGACCGTCTCATCGCCTATGCCGATGGCGACGCGCGCCGCTTGTTGAATACGCTGGAAACCCTGGCCGTGGCCGCCACGCGCGAGAAGCTCGCCACCGTCACCGACGCCTGGCTGCTCAAGGTGCTGGGCGAGCGCATGCGCCGCTACGACAAGGGCGGCGAACAGTTCTACGACACCATCAGCGCGCTGCACAAGAGCGTGCGCGGCTCCGACCCCGACGCGGCGCTGTATTGGTTCGTGCGCATGCTCGACGGCGGTGTAGACCCGCGCTACGTGGCGCGCCGCCTCATACGCATGGCGGCGGAGGACATCGGTCTGGCCGACCCGCGCGCGCTGCGGCTCGCGCTCGACGCGAGCGAAGTCTACGAGCGACTCGGCTCGCCCGAGGGCGAGCTTGCGCTGGGCGAGTGTGTGGTCTATCTGGCGATCGCGCCCAAATCGAACGCCGTCTACAAGGCCTTCAACGAGGCCAAAGCCTTCGTCAAGCGCGACGGCACGCGCCCCGTGCCCCTGCACCTGCGCAACGCGCCGACGAAGCTCATGAAGTCGCTCGACTACGGCAAGGACTACCGCTACGCCCACGACGAGGCCGGCGGCTTCGCCGCGGGCGAGAACTACTTCCCCGACGGCATGTCACCGCCGAGCTTCTACGAACCCGTGGACCGCGGCCTGGAAATCCGCATCGGCGAGAAGCTGCGCGAGCTGCGCCGCCTCAATCATCAGAAGGACTGATGCCCCCGCAGAGACGCTGATACCGTCATTCTTGCCCCGGGTTTTCCCTTGATTTACCTGGGAATCTCCTCAGTCGGAAGGCCGATACCCCTCGCTACAATCGCGCACCACCGACCCGCCCCCGGCCTTATCCAGGCCGTCTCTGGCGGGTTTTTTGCTAGGTTGAAACGGGGGGCGTGTCCACAGCACCCCCGCGGTCAAAAACCACGGAGAACCTTTCATGGAAGTCTTGCTACAGCAGATCCTCAACGGTCTGGTGCTGGGCAGCATGTACGCACTGGTGGCCCTTGGCTACACCATGGTGTACGGCATCATCGGCCTCATCAACTTCGCGCACGGCGACGTGCTCATGGTGGGGGCACTCACCAGTTGGACGCTCATCACCACGATGCAGGACGCCTCGCCCGGCATGCCCGGCTGGCTGATGCTCATCGTCGCCACCGTCATCGCCATGGTGGTCTGCGCGGCACTCAACTTCACGATCGAAAAGCTGGCCTACCGGCCGCTGCGCAACTCGCCGCGATTGGCCCCGCTGATCACCGCGATCGGCGTCTCCATCCTCTTGCAGACGCTGGCAATGATCATCTGGAAGCCCAACCCCAAGTCGTATCCCTCCACGCTCTCGCGTGAGCCGATCGAGTTCTTCGGTGCCGTGCTCTCCATCACCCAGATCACCATCCTGGCCACCACGGTCATCGTGCTGGCGCTGCTGATGTGGCTGGTCAACCGCACCAACCTGGGTCGCGCCATGCGCGCCACCGCCGAGAACCCGCGCGTGGCGGCACTGATGGGCATCAAGCCCGACGTGGTCATCTCCGCCACCTTCATCATCGGCGCCATGCTGGCGGCCATCGCCGGCATCATGTGGGCGTCCAACTACGGCACCGTGCAGCACGCCATGGGCTTCATGCCTGGCCTCAAGGCCTTCGTGGCCGCGGTCATGGGTGGCATCGGCAACCTGGCCGGCGCCGTGCTCGGCGGCGTGGCCCTGGGGCTGATCGAATCGCTCGGTGCCGGCTACCTGGGCCGTCTCACCGGTGGTTTCCTGGGCAGCCAGTACACCGACATCTTCGCCTTCATCGTGCTGGCCTTCGTGCTGATCCTGCGCCCCTCGGGTCTGCTGGGCGAGCGTGTGGCCGACCGTGCCTGATCCGACGGGAGAGACCATGATGAACTCCAAACCCGTCAAGCTGATCGCCTTCCTGGTGGTCGCGGCGCTGATGCTGATCCTGCCGCTGGTGCTGCAGTCCACCGGCAGCAACTCCTGGGTGCGCATCGTCGACGTGGCGCTGCTCTATGTGCTGCTGGCCCTGGGCCTGAACATCGTGGTGGGCTACGCCGGCCTGCTCGACCTCGGCTTCATCGCCTTCTTCGCGGTGGGCGCGTACCTGTACGGCCTGCTCGCCTCGCCGCACCTCACCGACACCTTCGCCTGGCTGGCCGCCACTTTCCCGACCGGCCTGCACATGAACTTCTGGCTGGTGATGGTGCTGGCGGGCATCGTCGCAGGCGTCACGGGCCTGATCCTGGGCTTTCCGGTGCTCAAGCTGCGCGGCGACTACCTGGCCATCGTCACCCTGGGCTTCGGCGAGATCGTGCGCATCTTCATGCTCAACCTCGACCGGCCCATCAACCTCACCAACGGCCCCAAGGGATTGACCAACGTGGACGCGGTGAGCGTCTTCGGGCACCGGATGAGCCAGCGCCTGGAAATCAACATCGGCGACTTCTCGTACACCTTCGAGTCGGTCACGATGTACTACTACCTCATCCTGTTCTTCGTCGTGCTGGCGATCATCATCGCGAGCCGCCTGCAGGACTCGCGCATCGGCCGCGCATGGATGGCCATCCGCGAAGATGAAATCGCCGCCAAGGCCATGGGCCTGAACACGCGCAACCTCAAGCTGGCCGCCTTCGGCATGAGTGCCACCTTCGGCGGCATCGCCGGCGTGCTGTTCGCGTCCTTCATGCGCGGCGTCTACCCCGAGTCCTTCATCCTGATGGAGTCGGTGATGATCGTCGCCATGGTGGTGCTGGGTGGCCTGGGCCACATCCCCGGCGTCATCCTGGGCGCGCTGGTGCTGGCGGGTCTGCCGGAGCTTCTGCGCCACGTGGCGCACCCGCTCACGGCCATGACGGACGGCCGCCTCGGCCCCGAAATCCTGCGCCAGCTGCTCATCGCCCTGGCCATGATCGTCATCATGCTGCTGCGTCCCAAGGGCTTGTGGCCGTCTCCCGAACACGGCAAGTCCCTGAGCAAGTGAGGAGCGCGGCATGACAGACACCATCCTGAAAGTCGCCAGCGTCTCCAAACGCTTCGGTGGCCTGCAAGCCCTCAGCGACGTGGGCATCGAAATTCGTCGCGGCCAGGTCTATGGGCTGATCGGCCCCAACGGCGCAGGCAAGACGACCTTCTTCAACGTGCTCACCGGCCTGTACACGCCCGATAGCGGCAGCTTCGAACTCGCGGGCCAGGCCTACACGCCCACCGCGGTGCACGAAGTGGCCAAGGCCGGCATCGCGCGCACCTTCCAGAACATCCGCCTGTTCGCCGAGATGACGGCGCTGGAGAACGTCATGGTCGGGCGCCACGTGCGCACCGGCTCGGGCCTGCTCGGCGCCATCCTGCGCACACCGAAGTTCAAGCGAGAGGAACGCGAGATCGCCGATCGCGCGAAGGAATTGCTCGACTACGTGGGCATCGGCAAGTTCGCCGACTACAAGTCCCGCACGCTCAGCTACGGTGATCAGCGCCGCCTGGAGATCGCGCGCGCCCTGGCCACCGACCCGCAGCTCATCGCGCTCGACGAGCCCGCCGCCGGCATGAACGCGACCGAGAAGATCCAGTTGCGCGAGCTCATCGACCGCATCCGCAACGACAACCGCACCATCCTGTTGATCGAGCACGACGTGAAGCTCGTGATGGGCCTGTGCGACCGCGTGACCGTGCTCGACTACGGCAAGCAGCTCTCCACCGGCACACCGGCCGAGGTGCAGAAGGACCCGAAAGTGATCGAGGCCTACCTCGGCACGGGCGGTCATTGAGTCGGCAGGAGAACAGCATGGCAAACACACTACTCAAAGTCGCCGGCCTGAAGGTCGCTTACGGCGGCATCAAGGCGGTCAAGGGCATCGACCTCGAAGTGAACGAGGGCGAGCTGATCTCGCTCATCGGCTCCAATGGCGCCGGCAAGACCACCACCATGAAGGCCATCACCGGCTCGCTCGCCATGGAGGCGGGCGACGTCGAGTACATGGGCAAGAGCATCAAGGGCAAGGGCGCGTGGGACCTGGTGAAACAAGGCCTGGCGATGGTGCCCGAGGGCCGCGGCGTGTTCACGCGCATGAGCATCACCGAGAACCTGCAGATGGGCGCCTACGTTCGCAAGGACAAGGCCGGCATCGCGCAGGACATCGAGCGCATGTTCGGCATCTTCCCGCGCCTGAAGGAGCGCAAGGACCAGCTCGCCGGCACCATGAGCGGTGGCGAGCAGCAGATGCTGGCCATGGCGCGCGCGCTGATGAGCCAGCCCAAGGTGCTGCTGCTCGACGAGCCATCCATGGGCCTGTCGCCCATCATGGTCGACAAGATTTTCGAGGTGGTGCGCGACGTGTCGGCACAGGGCGTGACCATCCTGCTGGTGGAGCAGAACGCCAGCCGCGCGCTGCAGATCGCCGACCGTGGCTACGTGATGGACTCGGGCGAGATCATCATGAGCGGAGATGCGAAGCAGATGCTGACGGATCCGAAAGTGCGCGCCGCGTACCTCGGCGAATGACCGCTGGCGGCCCGGTGGGCCGCCCAAAACTACAATCGCGGGTTGCGCGCCATTCAGGCGCCCAACCCGCTTTTTCATTCATGAGCCAAGCCAACACCCCCGACACCGCCGCCGCGCCCGTCGCACACGACGAAAACCAGCTCATCGCCGAACGCCGCGAGAAGCTCAAGGCCCTGCGCGAGGCCCAGAAGCGGGGCGAGGGGGTGGCCTTCCCGAACGATCACAAGCCCACCGACAACGCGGCGGCCCTGTTCGCCGCGCACGGCCAGCGCAGCAAGGAAGAGCTGGAGGCCACGCCGGTTCGTGCCAGCGTGGCCGGCCGCATGATGCTCAAGCGCGTGATGGGCAAGGCCAGCTTCGCCACGCTGCAGGACGCCTCTCTGGGCGAAAGCGGTGGGCGCATCCAGATCTACCTGAACAACGACAGCGTGGGCGAGGCGCAGCACGGCGCCTTCAAGCACTGGGACCTGGGCGACATCGTGGCCGCCGAGGGCGTGCTGTTCCGCACCCGCACCGGCGAGCTCACCATCCACGCCGACAAGATCCGCCTGCTCACCAAGAGCCTGCGGCCCCTGCCCGACAAGTTCCACGGCGTGGCCGACCAGGAGATCAAGTACCGCCAGCGCTACGTGGACCTGATGACCGACGAGGCCGCGCGCCGCCGCTTCGTCGCGCGCAGCCAGGCCATCACCGCGCTGCGCCAGTTCATGGTCTCGCATGGCTTCCTCGAGGTCGAGACGCCCATGCTGCACCCCATCCCCGGCGGTGCCAACGCCAAGCCCTTCGTCACGCACCACAACGCGCTGGATCAGGAGATGTTCCTGCGCATCGCGCCCGAGCTGTATCTCAAGCGCCTGCTGGTGGGCGGCTTCGATCGCGTGTTCGAGATCAACCGCAACTTCCGCAACGAAGGTATCTCGGTGCGCCACAACCCCGAGTTCACCATGATGGAGTTCTACGCGGCGTACTGGAACTACAACGATCTCATGGATTTCTCGGAGCAGCTCATCCGCCACGTGGTGCGCACCGTGCGCGGCGAGGGCGAGGTCACCTACCAGGGCCGCGCGGTCGACATCGATTCGCCCTTCGAGCGCCTGACCATCCGCGACGCCATCGTCAAGTACACCGACGCCGGTGCGAACGTGGACGAGGCCGACTGGCTGCGCGGCCAGTTGCGCAAGCTGGGCCTCACGGAAGAGAAGGACCAGTTGTCCACACGCAGCCTGGCCTCGCTGCAGGTGATGTTCTTCGAGGAGAAGGTGGAGAGCGAGCTCTGGAACCCCACCTTCATCATGGAGCACCCCACCGAAATCTCGCCGCTGGCGCGCGCCAACGACGAGCGGCCCGAGGTGACCGAGCGCTTCGAGCTCTACATCACCGGCCGCGAGTTCGGCAACGCCTTCTCGGAGTTGAACGACGCCGAGGACCAGGCCGCGCGCTTCCAGGCGCAGGCCGACGCCAAGGACGGCGGCGACGACGAGGCCATGCACTTCGACGCCGACTACATTCGCGCGCTGGAGTACGGCATGCCGCCCGCGGGCGGCTGCGGCATCGGCATCGACCGTCTCATGATGCTGCTGACCGACAGCCCCAGCATCCGCGACGTGATCCTGTTTCCCGCGCTGCGCCGCGAGGTCTGAGCCCGCCGCTCAGAAGTTCAGCCGCAGGATCGCCTTGCGAGGGTCCTCGCTCAGTGTGAGCATGCCCTGGCGCAGCCATTCGAGGTGCGCGCCCGCGTCCTGGGCAAGCTCGCCCTTGGCATCGGGCAGGAGCGCCGCCACCACACGCAAGCGCAGCGTGGTGCCCGCCGGCAGGCGGGGCGAAGGGCGCAGGCCGTTGGCCACCAGGCTGGTGGCGGTGTGCAGCACCTGTTCGTTCTTCACGGGGCCTTCCATCAGCAACGCGAAGCTGTCGTCGTCCATGCGCGCGGCGATGTCCACGTCGCGCGCGACCGAGCGCAGCTGAGAGGCCGCAATCACCAGCGCGCGATCGGCGATCTCGCGGCCATGGCGCTGATTGATCTCGGCGTGGTTGTCCAGGTGCACCAGCAGCACCGCGCCCTGGTGCCCGTATCGCTCGGCGCGCACCAGGCTGTCGTGCAGGCGCTGCAGGAAATGCGGGCGGTGCGTGAGCCCGGTGAGCGGTTCGGTGCGTTCCAGCGCCAGCGCCCGCACCTGGGCCTCGTGCTGCAGTTGCGAACGCTGCAGCAGCGCGTAGATGAGGATGGGAGCTTCCATCGCCGCCGCGATGACCATGCCGTACTGCGACAGGAAGCCTGAGGAAATCAGGTTGAAGTTGCGCATCACGGGCAGGGCGGCGGTCACCAACATGGGCAGCATGCCCACCACGAACCAGCGGATCCAGGTGTCGCCGCTGCGCCAGGCCTTCCAGAGCATGGCGGCGACCACCGCCATGCAGATCGCGACCAGTGCGGTGAGGGCCTGCAGGCTGAGCGGGCTGGGCAGGAGTTGATCCCACACGATGCCGGCCAGCCACAGCGGCGCCAGCAGCAGGCATTGCCGGTCCAACATGCGGCCGATGCGCCGTGGCTGGGCCACCTGGCGCACGAACATCATGGCCACCAGGCCCAGGAGCGGCAGAAGAATGAATTCGGCCTCCTGGTTCCAGCGCGCCAGGCCTGGCCACAGGAACTGCCCGGCCACGCCCAGCGACGCGGCGAGCGACAAGCCCAACAAGGTGATGTACAGGGCATACGCGGCAAAGGCTGCGTCGCGAAAGACCACCATGTTGACCAGTGCCACCAGCGTCAGCAGCATGGCCATGCCGAAGTAGGCGCCGAGCCCGAACTGCTGATGGATGCGCTGCTCCCGCAGGCTGTTGTGGTCGTGAAGCTGGAACACGCCCGAGAAGGGCACCCTCGCGTGCTCAACCCGCACCCAGTAGCGAACGGTTTCGTCGGGTCTCACGTCCAGGCTGAAGACGGGGTAGCGGTCGGGGTTGGCCCAGTCGCGCACGGGCAGTCGGTCGCCAGCGCGCTGCACGCGCCATTGGCCCTGGCTGTCACGGTAGTAAAGCTCGATGGCATCGGTGCCCGACCGCGCCAGCTCGAGTTCCCAGTGCACATCGGTGTTTCGCATCAGTACGTCGAAGCGCAGCCACAGAGCGGCGTGATCATCGAGTCGCACCCGGTCGCCCGCGCGATGCAAGCGCCAGGGCCGCTCATGCAGCCCCGACGCGATCTCCTCGATGCCCAGCGAGCCGCTGGCGTCCACCAGTTGGAGGCTGCGACCGGCCAAGGGAATGGTGGCGCGGCGCTGGTCGAGCACGATGGGCCCGTCGTTGGTGGACGCGGCCGGGTCGGAGGCGAAAGCGAGGGAGGAGAACAGGGCCAGGCACAGGCCCAAGGCAGCGCTCAGGCGCCGCCACAAGGAAGCAGAAGGCATGGGGAGCGATTGTGCAATCGCTCCGGCCGGATCAGGCGTAGGCGGCGAGCGCCTTGCGCATCTTTTTCATGGCGGCCACCTCGATCTGGCGAATGCGCTCGGCGCTGACGCCGTACTCGGCGGCCAGTTCGTGCAGCGTCATGCCGCCCGAACCGTCGTCGTTCACCTGCAGCCAACGCTCGCTCACGATGCGGCGCGAACGCTCGTCGAGCTCGCTCAGGGCGCGTGCCACGCCCTCGGTGGCGAGCTGGTCGCGCTGCGCGGACTCGATCATGGCGGTGGGCTCGTGCGAGCCGTCGGCCAGGTAGGCAATGGGACCGAAGGCGTCGTCGCCGTCGTCACTGGGCGCGGGGTCAAGCACCACGTCGCCGCCCGACAGGCGCGTTTCCATCTCGCGCACCTCTTCGGGCTTGACGTTCAGTTCGCGCGCCATCAGACCGATCTCGGCGTCGCTCAGCACCTCGCGGTGTGTGTCGCCGTCGGCGGCCTCGGCGCGCAGGCCTTGCTTGCGTGAGCGCAGATTGAAGAACAGCTTGCGCTGGGCCTTGGTGGTGGCCAGCTTCACCATGCGCCAGTTCTTCAGGATGTACTCGTGGATCTCTGCCTTGATCCAGTGGATGGCGTAGCTCACCAGGCGCACACCCTGGTCGGGGTCGAAGCGCTTGACGGCCTTCATCAGGCCCACGCTGCCCTCCTGGATCAGGTCGCCGTGGGGCAGGCCGTAGCCCAGGTACTGTCGAGAGATGGAGACCACCAGACGCAGGTGCGACATGACCAGGCGGCCGGCGGCCTCCAGGTCGTTGTGATCGCGCAGGCGGCGCGCCGCGTCCTGCTCCTCTTCCAGGCTGAGCATCGGCAGGCGGTTTACGGCGGAGATGTACGCATCCAGATGGCCCAGCGGCGGCAGCGTGAGCGCGCGGCTCCAGGAACCGGCCACGGCCAGATCGCTGCTCGGCGCAGCGGCCACGGGTACAAGCGAATGGGTCATGGATGATCTCCTCGGGGTATCGAACAAGAATATTAGCACTCGCTTGGAGGGAGTGCTAAGGCGGAAGTTCCATTCACTCCAGTGGTCGTGGGGTATGTTTGCGATCACTCACTTTTTTGCAGATGAAGTGGTGCGGTACATGGATTGCCCGATGAGATTTCCTTTCAATTCAAGGAGATACGCCATGGCGAAGTACGGCCCCAAGGCATCGGAGAAGGTCGAGAAAGCGGTGCACGAGATGAAGGAAGGCAAGCTCCGGTCCAGTTCGGGCAAGAAGGTGACCAGCCGCAAGCAGGCGGTGGCCATCGGGCTGTCCGAGGCGCGTGAGGCCGGTGGCAAGGTTCCGCCAGCGCCGGACAAGAAGCGTTAGGGAGCGGTGAGGCCCCGCGCAGCGGTTTGCGGGGGGCAATGCAGGGGCGTAGGATCGGCCGCTTGCTGAGCTTTCCCGGAGACGACGAGGCATGCCACGCGAACCCGAACGAGACGACAACTCCCGCCTTTCCCTGTACCTGTTCGCGCTGCTGGTCCTGGCCGTGGCCGGCTACTTCGGCTGGCAGTATTACCAGTCCCGGCAGGCGCAGCCCGCCCCGGAACCCGAGCCGGTGGCGACCGCACCGGTCGTTCCCCCGGCCCCGGGCGAGCCGGCGGCGCCCGCCATCCAGCACCCGGTGGAGCCCCCGGCCGCCGAGCCAGCGACAGAGCCGACACCCCTTCCCGCGCTGGCCGATGCCGATCCCTACGTGGGTGACCGCCTCGGCGAACTGCTGGGCCGCCCCAACGTGCTGCGCTTCCTGCAGTTGGAGGGCTTCGTGAAGCGCACGGTGGCCACGGTAGACAACCTGGGCCGCTCGCACGCGCCGGTGCTGGTGTGGCCGGTCAACCCCACCCCGGGGCAGTTTGCGTCGGTCAAGGGGGCCGACGGCGCGGCCGAGACCATCCACCCCGACAACGCCGCGCGCTACACGCCCTTCGTGCGGTTCGTCGAATCGGTGGACACGGGCCAGGCCGTGGCGCTGTACCGCCGCCTCTACCCGCTGTTCCAGCAGGCATACGAGGAACTGGGCTTTGGCGGTCGCTACTTCAACGACCGCCTGGTGCAGGTGCTGGACCAACTCATCGCCACGCCCGTGCCCGCCTCGCCGCCGGCCGTGGTGCTGGTGGAGGTGAAGGGCGAGGTGGTCTCCACCCGGCCCTGGGTGCGCTACGAGTACGTCGACCCCAAGCTGCAAGCGATGTCGGCGGGCCAGAAGATCCTGCTGCGCATGGGTGCGGACAACCAGCGCCGCGTGCAGGCCAAGCTGGTGGACATTCGCGGTCGCGTCGCGCGGCGCTGAGGCGCCGGGCCGCGTGGGGTAGATTGGCGCGATGCCCGCCCGCCAACGCCCGACCTCCCCGCCGTCCCCCACGGTGCTGCTCACCGGTTTCGATCCCTTCGGCGGCGCGTCCGTGAACCCGAGCTGGCAGGCCGTTCAGGCCCTGCACGGCGAACACCTGCTGGACCACGCGGTGGTGGCGGCGCAACTGCCCACCGTGTTCGGCGAATCGCTGCGGTGTCTGACGGCTCTGCTCGACGAGCACCGGCCTGCGCTGGTGATCTGCGTGGGCCAGGCCGGGGGGCGCGGCGCCATCTCTCTGGAGCGCGTGGCCATCAACGTGGACGACGCACCCATCGCCGACAACGCGGGTGGGCAGCCCATCGACACACCTGTGCGGCCGGGCGCGCCCGCCGCCTACTTCACCGGCCTGCCGATCAAGGCCATGCTGGCCGAACTGCGGGCGGCCGGCATCGCGGCCGAGGTCTCGCAGACGGCCGGTACCTTCGTCTGCAACCACGTGTTCTACGGCCTCATGCGCACGCTGGCCACCCGCCGCACCTTGCGCCACACCCGTGGTGGCTTCGTGCACGTGCCCTGGTTGCCCGAACAGGGCACGCCCAGCATGGCGCTGGACGACATCGTGCGTGGCCTGCGGCTGGCCGTGCAATGCGCGCTGCGGGTGCGGCAGGACGAGGCGCTGGCGGCGGGCGCCACGCACTGAATCGCTTCAGGCCTGCCACACGCCGAAACCGGCCGAGCGCAGGTCGATGGCGACCTCGATCTCCTTGTCCACCGCGTCGGGGTAGCGCATGGGGTTGAAGCCTTCGTACAGGTCGGGCAGCAGCCGCAGACCGTACTTGAAGACATAGCCGTTGGACTGGATGCCGGCCTTGTGCTTGTCGAAGCGCGTGTCGGGGTCCAGGCCGGTCATGCCGACGTAGACACAGGGCTTGCCGTCCCGGTAGCCTGGATTGCACGCGCGGAACCGGGGTTCGAGCAGCACATCGGGGTGCAGCTCGATGACGTAGACGTGGTGGTGGAAGCGGGGCATTGGCAGAGTACCCAAAATGGGTCTCATCGGACCCCGATTGGGGCTTGTCGCTGTCAGAGCCAGACCTGCCCAGGCCCTGGACTGGTCTGAATGGTGAAGTCCGGCGTGCCGCCCAGCACGAAGGCCCCGAGCACCAGGCTCAGCAGCGACATGAGCAGGCTGGCCCAGAACGCCGTCCAGAAGCCATCGATCTCGAAGCCCTCCACCAGCCGCGCCACCAGCATCAGCACCACCGCGTTGATCACGAGCAGGAACAGACCGAAAGTGATCAGCGTGAGCGGCAAGGTGAGCCACACCAGCAGCGGGCGCACGATGGCGTTGGCCAGGCCCAGCAACAGGGCCGACACCAGCAAGGCGCCCGTGCTGCTGAAGCGCATGCCCTTGAACACGTGGCTGGCCACCCAGAGCGCAAAGGCGGTGAGAGCCCAGTGAAGGAGAAAGGGGGTGAGGTTGGCGAGCATGGGAATCGGGTGGTTGTGTGGTCTATTGATCGCTCAAAAAGCGCCGGCGACGTCAAAAGCGCGCTATTGGTTGCATTTGTGTGCATCATGCCAGCCTAAGGGATGTAACCAGGGACAAATGGCATGGCCACATTGATTCCGGCGATTGGCAGTTGCGTATCGCGCATGACCAGTGGTGAGCGGCGGCTGGCCGAACGACTCGAGCAGAAGCTCGAGAGCGATTACCTGCTCTGGTACGACGTCCCCGTCGGTCCGAAACAGACGCACCCTGATTTTGTTGTCCTACATCCTCGCCGTGGCGTGTTGATTCTGGAGACCAAGGATTGGCGTCTGGAGTCGGTGCAGCGCGCCACGCGGCAAATGTGGGAGATCGCGCCTGAAGGGATGGTGAAGGTAGTGATGAACCCGCTCGCACAGGCGCGGCACTGTGCCATTCAGGTCGTCAATGCCCTGGAGCGCGATCCTCAACTCGTACATGCCAGTGGTCCACACCAGGGAAAGTTGGCCTTCCCTTGGGGCCACGGAGTGGTATTCACGCGCATCACGCGCAAGCAGTTCGACGCTGCCGGCCTGAGCGAGGCCATAGAACCGCATTTTGTGATCTGTGCCGACGAGATGACCGAGGGCGTGGAAGCGGAAGCCTTTCAACAGCGCTTGTGGAACATGTTCCCGCAAGCCTTTGGCAGCAAGGCGCTGAGCCTGCCACAGCTCGATCGCGTGCGCTGGATCATGTTTCCCGAGGTCCGGGTTCCGGTGCAGGGCAAGTTGTTCAATACCGACGATGACACTGCCGAGTTACCCAGCATCATGCGCGTGATGGACCTGCAGCAAGAGCAGCTCGCGCGAAGCCTGGGCGAGGGGCACCGCGTCATCCATGGCGTGGCCGGTTCGGGCAAAACCATGCTGCTGGGCTACCGCGCAGAGCACCTGGCCAAGGCGCAGATGGCCCACGGCAAGCCCATCCTCATCCTTTGCTACAACGAGCCGCTGGCCAAGCAGCTTGCGCGTGTGATGCAACTCAAGGGCATCGCCCATTGCGTGCACGCCGTGCATTTCCACAAGTGGTGTCGTGATCAGCTCGTGGCCTATGGACAGGATTTGCCAGCACAGGGTCTATCCAGAGGTCATTTCTTCGACGATATGGTCCAGCGCGTGATCAGCGGCGTGGACCGACGCCAGATTCCCAGCGGCCAGTACCAGGCTGTGCTCATCGACGAGGGACACGACTTTGCACCCCAGTGGTTCAAGCTTGTGGTGCAGATGGTGGACCCGAACACCAATAGCCTGCTCGTGCTCTACGACGATGCGCAGAGCATCTACGAGCGAAGCAAGAAGCGTGAAGGGGTGGGGCAATTCAGCTTCAAGAGCGTGGGCGTTCAGGCCCAAGGTCGAACCACCATTCTCAAAATCAACTACCGCAACACGCGCCAGATCCTCGAGACCGCCAGTCTGGTCGCGGCCGACCTGCTGACCGCGGAAGACAGAGATGACGACGGCGTTCCCTTGCTCAAGCCCGTGAGTTGCGGGCGGGAGGGGCAGGCCCCGCTGATCATTCGCTTGCCCACCGTGCGCGAGGAAGCACAACAGGTGGCGGAGCTATTGGCCAGTGCCCACCAGGAAGGCCATGCCTGGGCTGATATGGCTGTCCTCTGCCGGCATTACAGCGAGATGGACATGTGCGCCAACGCCTTGCGCCAGCGTCGCCTGCCACACCAGGTGCGCAAAGGTGCGGGTACCTTTGACCCCGCGGCCGACAGCATCAAGGTGATGACGATGCACGTGAGCAAGGGGTTGGAGTTCCCGGTGGTGGCGTTGGTCGGCGTCGGGCAGATGCCGGCCCAGGGTGAAGACGAGCGCGATGAGGCTCGGCTGTTCTATGTCGGCGCCACGCGGGCCACCCATCGCTTGATTGTTGGGGCCGGGGGCGCCGGACGATTTGCGGTTCGCCTGGCCCCTTGAGGCGTGTCGGCAAGCCCCGGATGGTGGCGAGCTGACTCGGAGCTCACTTGCCCCAGCTGTCTTTCAACCCCGTCACCCGGTTGAACACCGCCTTGCCACCCACTCCGTGATCCACCCGATCGGCCACGAAGTACCCATGCCGCTCGAACTGGAACTTGTCATCGGGCCTGGCGGCGGCCAGTGAAGGCTCCACCCAGGCCTGAACCACCTTCAGGCTGTCCGGGTTCAGCGCCGACAGGAAGTCCTTGCCGCCCGCGTCCGGGTGCGGGTCGCTGAACAGCCGGTCGTACAGCCGCACCTCGGCGGGGATGCCGTCCGCCACGCCCACCCAGGTAATGGCTGCTTTGGCCTTCACGCTGTCGGCGCCCGGCGTACCGCTCTTGGTGCCGGGGATCACCTTGGCGTGCACCTCGGTCACGCGGCCGTCGGCGTCCTTCGCGCAGCCGGTGCATTCGATGACGTAGCCGCCCTTGAGCCGCACCACGTTGCCCGGGAACAGGCGCTTGTAGCCCTTGGGCGGCACCTCCTCGAAGTCCTCGCGCTCGATCCAGACGGCCTTGCCGATCATGAACACCCGATCGGGCGGCGGGGTCTCGCCCTCGGCGATGGCGGAGTGGGGCAGGGCGGGTTGGGTGCAGGTCTCCAGGTGGTCGTCGCTGCCGAACACCTCGCCCCAGTTGGTCATCACCAGCTTCACCGGGTCCAGCACGGCCATGGCGCGGTGGGCCTTGTGCTCCAGGTCCTCACGCAGGCAGCCTTCGAGCACGCTGTAGTCGATCCAGCTGTCGCTCTTGGTCACGCCGATGCGCTCGGCGAAGAGCTGGATGGCTTCAGGCGTGTAGCCGCGCCGGCGCAGGCCCACGATGGTGGGCATGCGCGGATCGTCCCAGCCGCTCACGCGCTTGTCGTTCACCAGTTGCGCCAGCTTGCGCTTGCTGGTGATGACGTAGGTGAGGTTCAGGCGCGCGAACTCGTACTGACGGGGCGGCGGGCTGGCCAGCAGGCCTGCCTCGTTCAGGCGCTCCAGCAGCCAGTCGTAGAACGGGCGCTGGTCCTCGAACTCCAGCGTGCACAGGCTGTGGGTGATCTGCTCCAGCGCGTCCTCGATGGGGTGCGCGTAGGTGTACATCGGGTAGATGCACCACTTGTCACCGGTGTTGTGGTGCGTGGCGCGGCGGATGCGGTAGATGGCCGGGTCGCGCAGGTTGATGTTGGGCGAGGCCATGTCGATCTTGGCGCGCAGCACGGCGGCGCCGTCGGGCAGTTTGCCGTCACGCATCTCGCGAAAGCGTGCCAGGTTCTCGGCCGGCGTGCGCTCGCGGAAGGGGCTGTTCTTGCCGGGCGTGTTGAAGTCGCCGCGGTTGGCGCGCATGTCCTCGGCGCTCTGTTCATCCACGTAGGCGTGGCCGCGCTCGATGAGCGATTCGGCCGCGCGGTACATGAAGTCGAAGTAGTCGCTGGCCTGGTAGAGGTGGCTGCCGCCCTTGCCTTCCCAGGAGTAGCCGAGCCACTTCACCGCGTCGATGATGCTGTCGACGTACTCGGTGTCTTCCTTCTCCGGGTTGGTGTCGTCGAAGCGCAGATGGCAGACGCCGCCGTAGTCGCGCGCCAGGCCGAAGTTCAGGCAGATGCTCTTGGCATGGCCGACGTGCAGGTAGCCGTTGGGCTCGGGCGGGAAGCGGGTGCGGATCTTCGCCGGGTCGGGCTGGCCGGCAGCCTGGTGGGCGGCGTCGCCCGGGGAGCCGGCCCAGTGGCGGCTGGTATAGGTGCCCTTGGCCAGATCGGTTTCGATGATCTGGCGCAGGAAGTTGCTGGCTTTGGCGTCGCCTTCGGTGGGCGCGGGGGATGCGGGGGTGGTCATGGGCGGATTCTAGGGACCCGCCAGTGCCCCCGCTCGCGCTGCGTTCAGCGATCCTGAGGTGCCTCGAGGCCAAGAAGCTTGTCGAGCTCCTCCACCGACCGGACCGCGCTGAGGCGGTTCAGCGGCGTCGACTCGGCTTCCACGCGATCGTCGAACTGCATAACGGATCGGGCCAGAGGGGACTGCACCACGCGATCGAGGTCGGCGGCGGAGTTCACCACCATCAGTTGTTCGAGAAGAGTCGCGTAGGGCGACGGCGCCTGGACCTGCGCGTTGTCGACCGTTTGGCGCGCGCTCACCGTTCGCAACTGTTTTACCGGTGGGCGCTGCGACGCCCGTTGGGGCGCCCGCGTCGGCAAAGCAGGGGAGGGGGTGCGCGTTGTGACGCCACTGCGCGACCGCGTCAGAGGTTGCGAGAGCTCTTGCGGCAGGTCTTGCTTGACCCGCGCCTTCGCCCGTTGGCCCTGGGTCCGGTTGATGCGCGGGAGTGCTCTCTGACGCCCTTGCGGAGCGGGTACGCCAGGCGCTTCTGTCGACGGCTTGACGGTGGCGGTGTGACTTGCCGGCGTCGTCTGCTGGCCTTTGTGGGTCTTGGAGGAACTGGAGATGCGTGTGCGTTGCATGTGGTGTGCGAGGGTGGGGTGGATGAACAAGGGTGAGGAAATCAGATGCGATCGAACATGACCCCCGGCGGCGCGGGCGGCGCCGGTTTGTCGGTCGCGGCGCGGGCGATGGCATCGACCCACCAGCGCCGCAGCGCCTCGAAGTGCAGCAGGGCGGCGTTGAAGGTCTCGGGGTCGCCATCCTCGGGGCCGAGTTCGCCGATCAGCATCAGCTCGCCTTCGTCTCCGTCGCGGGCGATGCGCAGGTCGCCGATCTCGCGCCACAGGGCGTTGTAGGACAGGGCCAGGTTCAGCGCGCTCAGTTCGCCCTCGGGGGTGGGCTGGCCCAGGTCGGCGGTGAGCACCAGGCGGGTCCAGTCGGTGGACCATTCCGCCATGAAGCCGCCGTCGCCCTGGAAGTCGATGAACCAGGTGGCGTCCTCGGTTTCGGTGAGGCCGGTGATCTGGGTCAGCCGTTCGCTTGCCTGGGTGAGCAGGCGCAGGGCATCGGTCGCGTCGTGAAGTGAGCTCATCGAGTGTTTCGAAAGGATCAAGAGACAGGGCTTGGGTGGAGGACCGCGCTGAGCCGTTCCGGGTCTAGACCAAGGAAGGGTCGGCTCGGGACTAAGGCCGCTTCTGCCAAGGGGGTAGGCAAGATGCCCATGGCGTACGCCCGCGGACAGGGCTCATGCGCTATCGTGCGCGCCAGGAGGAAGCCCCCATGAGCGACGAGAACACACCGGCGCCGGAGCGAAGCCAGCGCCTGCAGATCGACTGGCCCCGCTTGCAGGCCGCCGCACAGGCTGGCGACATCTCACCCGAGCAGGCAGAGCGCCTGTGGGCGCGCTGGGCGGGCGATGCCATCGCGCCCGCGCGCTTCAGCTTCACCCACGTGCTGTACTACTTCGGTGGCCTGCTGGCCATCGGCGCCATGACGCTGTTCATGACCCTGGGTTGGGAGCTGTTCGGCGCCTGGGGCGTGCTGCTGCTGTCGGTGGGCTACGGGGTGGGCGCGGTGGCGGTGGCGCGCCACCTGCAAGGCCGCGGCCTGCACATCCCGGCAGGCATCCTGGCCACCCTCGCGGTGTGCCTGGTGCCGCTGGCGGCGTGGTCGGTGCAGAGCGGCCTGGGCCTGTGGCCCGAGGGCGGTCCCGACAGCTACCGCGACTACCACCGCCTCATCGATTGGCGCTGGCTCACGCTGGAGCTGCTCACGCTCGCGGCGGCCGTGGTCATGCTGTGGTGGCTGCGCCTGCCGTTCATGGTGATGCCGGTGGCCGTGACGCTGTGGTACCTGAACATGGACGTGGCGCACATGCTCACGCGCCAAGAGGGCTTCGACTGGGAATTCACGCGCGACGTGTCCCTGGTGTTCGGCCTGGCCACCTGCGCCATCGCGGTGTGGGTGGACCTGCGTTGCCGCCTGGCCAGCGATCCGCGCGACCGGCAGGACTTCGCCTTCTGGCTCTACCTGTTCGGCGCCATCATGTTCTGGTGCGGGTTGAGCTTTCGCGAGAGCGACTCCGAGCTCTCCAAGCTGGGCTACGCGCTCATCAATGTGGTGCTGGTGTTCCTGGGCGCGGCCATCGCGCGGCGCGTGTTCACGGTGTTCGGCGCCATCGGCGTGGCTGGCTACGTGGGCTACCTCAGCTACAAGGTATTCGCCGACAGCCTGCTGTTCCCGTTCGTGCTCACACTGCTGGGCCTGGGGTTCGTGGCACTGGGCATCTGGTGGCAGCGGCGCGAGGCGCGCATTCACGCGCGCCTCGCAGGTTGGTTGCCGACGGCTCTGAGTCCGCTGGCCGAGGGCTGACGCTCAGGGCTGTCCGCCCGAGACGTTCAGCCGGTACACCGCCGTGGTGCCGCTGACTTCGTTGCCCACCACCACCAGAGGCGTGCCGTCGGGCGAGCGCTTGGCCGGGATGAACACCAGGCCTTCGGGGCCCAGGTCGCCCGCGGTGCTCAGTACGGTGCCCGGGTCGGCCGTGGTCCAGTCTTCGCGGCTGTTGAGGTAGTCCAGGCGTTTGGGGGCGGTGGGGTCGGTGATGTCGTACACCAGCACGCCGCCCATGCGCTCCAGGCCGATGAAGGCGAGCGTGTGTCCGTTGACCTGGCCGAGCGCAACGCCTTCGGGCTCGGGTCCCTTGGCGTCGCTGCGGCTGTCCTTGGCGCTGCCTTCGTCGTGGCCGGAGTTGAAGAAGTCCTTGCACGGGATGTTGCGCGCGCTGCCGAGCTTGCACTCGTCGCTGGCAAAGAACTTCTCGAACTCGGCGCCCGAATCCCACACCAGCCCGCCGTTGCCGTTCCAGATGCTGAAGGAGCGCGCGCCGTAGCTGTAGAGGTGGTCGTACATCAGGCGGTCGCCGGTGGGGTCTTCGGCGCCGGCGGCATTGAACATGACCGGGTTGCCGAGCGCGTCGGTGCGGTAGCCCATGGTCCAACTGATGTTGAGGCGGCCGAGGACGTCGTCGTTGCGGCATGCGTTCGGGTTGCCGGCCACCGCGCCGCAGTAGGCGAAGGTGGTCGGGTTGAGTTGGGCGCCCCAGCCCAGGGCGCGCAATTGCGGCGGCAGGTCGTCGCCGGCACGGCGATCGAAACCGCCGGTGTGCACCAGGTGCTTGACGCGGAATTCCTCGACGAAGCCCTTGCTGGCATCGCCGGCCCAGTAGTCGTTGTTGCCTTCGCCCCAGGCGCGGGCATCGCCTTCATTGGCGGTCACCAGGTAGGTCTGGCCACCCACCGCATACGAGGCCATTGCGTCGGGCAGGTACAGGCCGCGCACGCCGGGCAGGCTGCGGATGTTGATCAGGCCGTCCTCATCGGCCACGTCCATCTCGTTGCCGGGGGCGCCGTGGTCCTTGAAGCCCAGCGGCAGGATGTTGGTGACCGTGGCGCTGGCGATGTCGATCTTCGCCATCGCGTTGTTCTCCTGCAGCGTGGCCCAGGCGGTCTTGCCGTCGGCGGAAATGGCGATGTACTCGGGCTCGAAGTCCAGCGCGGCGCTGGCGCCAGGGCCATAGATGCGCACACCCTGCGCGCGCAGCGTGGCCTCCTGGCCGTTGAACGCGGTGAAGTCGGCGATGCGCACGGTGGGTGCGGCCGGGCTGCTCACGTCCACGATGGCGATGCTGCCTTCGGGGTCGGTCTGGTAGTCGTCGCTGGGCTCGCCTTCGTTGGCCAGCAGCACGGTCTTGCCATCAGGCGTGAAGGTGATCATGTCGGGCAGCGCGCCCACGGTGGCCGAGCCGAGCAGCGTCAGGTCGCTGGCGCGGTACAGGGCCACGCGGCCCGCGTCCGTCTTCACGGGCGCCTGAATGGCCACCGCCACCAGGCCGTCGTGCACGGCCACGCTGTTGATCTCGGCGCCGGCCAGCACGCCGCTGGCATCGATTTCGCCGATCTTCACCGGGTTGGCGGGCACGCGCAGGTCCAGCACATCCACCTTGCCGGCCAGGGCGTTCACCACGAACAGGCGCTGGGTGGTGGCGTCGTAGGCGGGGATCTCGGCCGCCGAGACGCCGAACTGGCCGGTGGCGTAGCCGCCGATCTTTTCGAGCTTGACGCTCAGGGGCTGGGGCTGGGGCGCGGGCGGGTTCGGGGTGTCACCGTTGCCACCGCCTCCGCCGCAGGCCGCGAGGGCGGCGGTGGCGATCAAGGTGGCAGCAAAACGGCCCAGGGCGGGCCGGCGGGTGGCGCGTGTCATCGAATCTCCTCGTGCAAGTAAGAACAAAGCACAAGGTTGTAGGCAGCGGCGATGACAGCCGCGTGTTGGATCGATGGCGTTTGTGTGACGGCTACTGCCCGAAGCGCGGCCCGTCCTTCAGGAAAGCCAGTTCTTCTGCAGTGCTCTTGCGCCCCAGGGCGTCATTGCGGTGCGGAAAACGCCCGAAGCGGGCCACGATGTCGCGGTGCAGCCGCGCGTAGCGCAGGTTCTCGTCCAGCGTGGCGTGGCAGAACGCCGGGGCCTGCTCGCGCAGGCGCTCGAAGCAGCGCACGGCCTCGTCCTGCAGGGGCAGCGACTCGGCGTGCACCAGGGGCATGTAGAGGAACACCCGGGCCACCACGGCCAGGCGCTCGTCCTCGCCGCTGGCCACGGCCGCGTGCGTGAGCGCCTGGGCGCGGGCATCACCGGCGAAGGCGCGCGCCTGGCGCCGGAACAGGTTGCGCGGCAACTGGTCCAGCAAGAGCACCAGGGCCAGGCGGCCCAGGGGCGAGTCGGCCCAGTCGGCCAGGCCGCCGGCCAGCGCTTCGTCCACCAAGGCGCCGTAGCGGTGGCGCAACTCCTCGTCCTGCTCGGGGTCGAAACCGAACCAGAGCTTGTCGCGTGGTTCGCTGGGCCAATGGCGGGTGAGGCCGTCGCCGCACCACTGATCGAGTAGGGGTTTGGCCTGAGGGGGAATGTAAAGATCGGTCGCCATTTACGTGTTGCTACAGCTTTGACCGGGCGTGGGGTGCGCGCGGCCCCGGCATTGTCTGTAATTCGGTTGCGGCATGCCGCCGTCGCTCCGGAGTCTCCCCATGAATACCCTGTCTCTCAGCCCCCG
Source organism: Hydrogenophaga intermedia (assembly GCF_000723405.1). GTDB lineage: Bacteria > Pseudomonadota > Gammaproteobacteria > Burkholderiales > Burkholderiaceae_C > Hydrogenophaga > Hydrogenophaga intermedia. The sequence continues at coordinate 65,831 of NZ_CCAE010000023.1, forward strand.
CCACCACCGCGCGCTGCGCGGCCTGGCCCTGCTGTCGCTGGCCGCTGGCGCCTGGGCGCTGTCGGGCATTGCCACGCAGGCGCAGGCGCGCGACAACGTCTACTGGTCCATCGGCGTCAACTCGCCCGGTGTGCACGTGGGTGTATCGAACGCGCCGACCGTGGTCTACAGCTACCCGTCCTACGGCTACCCGGTGTACAGCCCGCGCCCGGTGGTGGTGTACCCACGGCCTGTGGTCGTGCACCCGCACCCGGTGGTGGTGCATTCCTACCCCGTGTACCAACACCCACGCCAATGGCGCCACGACCGTCCGCCGAAGCACTGGCACAAGCACGGTTACCACCAAGGCTACAAGCACGGCTACCGCGACGGCCGCCGTGGCGGTTGGGACGACTGAAACGATGGCCCCCACGCGCCACCGCTTCACATCGCGCGGAAGCGGTCGGCGTAGAGGCGGCTGACGGCGAAAGCCTCATCGAGGCTACGCACCGTGAGCCGCCATTTGCCCGCTTCGTCGCGGGTCACGCGATCGATGGCATCCACCCGCACCACGGTGCCGCGGTGGATCTGCCAGAACCCCTCCGGGTCGAGCTGCGGCAGCAGTTCCTTGAGCGGGGTGCGGATCAGGAATTCACGCCCCTGCGTCAGCACCCGCACGTACTTGTCGGCCGCTTCGAACACCAGCACCTCGTCGATGGCGATGCGCTGCACGCTGTTGCCCGCGCTGGCCATGAGGTGTCGCAGCCTGGGCGCGGCGGACGCTGCTCCGGAAAGCAGGGCGCGCAGGCCCGCCCAATCGGGTGCGGCGCGGGCGCGCAAAGCGGCCTGCACGCGCGCCACGGTGCGCTGCAGCCGCTCGGGCTGCACGGGCTTGAGCACGTAGTCCAGCGCCTGCGCCTCGAAGGCCTGCACAGCGAACTCGTCGTGCGCGGTCACGAACACCAGCGCGGGCAGGGGTTGCTCGGCGGGCCACTCGTCGGCCAGCGTGGCGGCGGCGTCCAGGCCGCTCAGGGCGGGCATGCGGATGTCGAGGAACAGCACCTCGGGCCGCAGCGCCAAGGCCTGTTCCACGGCGGCGGCGCCGTCGCCCACGGTGGCGAGGACGCGCAGTTGCGGCCAGGCGCGGGCCAGTTCGGCCCGCAGGGCCTGCGCGAGCAGGGGTTCGTCTTCGGCGATGAGGGCGGTGGCGTTCATGGGGTGGACGGCAGGGGAAGGTACAGCCGCGCGCGGGTGCCCTGGCCCGGGGCGCTCTGCCACTCCAGGCGCGCGGCGGCGCCGTGCAGGGCCTGCAGGCGCTCGCGCACCTGCGTCAGGCCGAAGCCCTCGCGCGCGGGCGGCTCGCTGCCTACGCCGTTGTCGCTCACGCTCAGGCACAGGGTGTCGCCCTCGCGGTGCGCGCTCACGTGGAGCTCGCCACCGCGCGCGCTGGGCTCCAGGCCGTGGCGGATGGCGTTCTCCACCAGCGGCTGCAGCAGCAGCGCGGGCACGGGCAGGGGCGCCAGCACCTCGGGCAGGTCCAGGCTCACGCGCAGGCGCGGGCCCATGCGCACGCCCATGAGGGCGAGGTAGTCGTCCAGTCGCGCGAACTCGTCGCGCAGGGTGTGCCGCCCGCCATTGGCGTCGCTGCGCGAGGCCGCGAGCGTGGCCCGCAGGAAGCCGTTGAGCCGGTCGAGCATGTCGATGGCGCGCGGCGGATCGGTGGCGATGAGCGCGCGCAGGTTGGCGAGGGTGTTGAAGAGCATGTGCGGCTCGAGCTGCGACTCCAGCAGCCGCAGCCGCGCCTCGCTGGCCTGGCGTTGCGCCTCTTCTTGCTCCAGCCGGGCCTTGGCCAGCATCTCGCGGCTGGTGAAGTAGTAGGCGCCGAAGGCGCCCAGTGCCAGCGACATGAGCAGGAAGCCCACCGTGGCGCCGGGCAGATTGTTCGTGCTGGACAGCAGCGGGCGCCCCGTCAGCAGGTTGCCCGAGGCGAGGCCCAAGGCGTAACCGGCGAACACGGCCCCCACCACCAGCACGGCCATGGGCCGCACGCCAGGCCAGCCCGTGGGCGACAGCAGGTAGCGCCCACCGTCGATGCCCGCCCAGATGTAGAAGCCGATGAACTGCGAGTACAGCAGGGTGGTGGCGAAGCTGTCGCCCTTGATGGCGCTGATGGCCAAGGCCAGTACGGTGTTGAACACCGCGGCAATCAGCACGCGGCGCGCCACGGTGCGGGGGTTGAAGGCGACCATGGGCGCAGTATGCCGGGGGTGGGGGCTCAGGGCCGCTGGCCGCGTTCGCGCTGCAGGCGCTCGCGTTCTCGGTCCATCCAGTGCTCGTACAGGCCACCGCCGCCCAGGCGCACCCACACGGCCACGCCGTGGATGAGCAGGCCCAGGCCCCAGCCCAGGGCGGGGTAGATGGCCCAGTCGCGCCCGCTGCGCATCGACAGATAGACCAGGCCGGCGTTGACGGCGAGGAAGATGAGGGCGTGCAGCGTCCAGCCCATGCGGGCGGCCACGCGGCGGCGCGCGGTGCGTTCCAGCTCCTTGTCGAACGTGGTGGGGGCAGTGTTCAGGGGGATGTTCATGGTGAGCTCCTTCAGGGGTGGGTGTCAGATGAGTCCGAGCCACTGGCCCCAGACCACTTGGCCAAGGTAGCGGCTGGGCAGCAGGGTGAGCGCGCCGGTGACGATGCAGGCGCTGATGTAGAGCACGATCATGATCAGCCGGTGCGAGCGGATGCGCCCGTGCCGCAGGTGCCAGAACGCCAGCGCCAGCGAACCCAGCGTGATGGGCACCAGCAGGTGGATGGGCGTGTAGCCGGCGATGTTGGGCAGGCGGTAGTCACGGATGAACACGGCCGTGATGGCGACCATGAGCATCAGCGTGACCCAGGCGTAGCCCGCCGCGCGGTGCAGCACGGCGCGCGCCTGGCCGCTGCGGCGCGCCCACAGCGCCACGGGGCCGATGGCCAGCGCCGCGAGCGCGGCGCTGAGGTGGATGGCGATGACGGGGGTGAGCTGCATGGCGGTCTCCGGTGGGTGAGACCGCACTGTCGGCCGCCGGCCCCGCGCGCGCCACGGGGCCGAGACGAAACGGCGCGCCGGTGCCGTGAAACGCCGCTGGCGCGGCGCGAACGGCGATGCCGGTGAAGGCGCCGATGGCCGGCGCCCGGCCCTCAGGCCTCGGCGCTGCCGCGCGGCTGCAGGCGGAACACCTGCACCGCCTGGTGCATCACCTCGGCCTGAGATTGCAGCGAACTCGCGGCCGCCGCGAGTTGCTCGACCATGGCCGCGTTCTGCTGCGTGACCGCGTCGAGCTGGCCCACGGCCTGATTGATTTGCCCGATGCCGCTGGACTGCTCGCGCGTGGCGTGCGTGATGTCGCCGATGAGCGCGTTGACCTGCTCCACCGCGCCCACCACCTGGCTCATCGTCTGGCCGGTGCCGTGGACCAGCTCGCTGCCGCGCCTCACCTTGTCCGACGAGTCCTCGATCAGGGTCTTGATCTCCTGTGCTGCTTCCAGCGTGCGCTGCGCGAGGCGGCGCACCTCGGCCGCCACCACGGCGAAGCCGCGCCCCTGCTCACCCGCCCGCGCCGCTTCCACCGCCGCATTGAGCGCCAGGATGTTGGTCTGGAACGAGATGCCGTCGATGACCTGGATGATTTCGCCGATGCGCGACGAGCTGTGGCTGATCTCGCCCATGGTGGCGATGACCTGCGACATGGCGCTGTTGCCGTCGCGCGCCACGGCGGCCGCGCGCTGCGCGAGTTGCGTGGCCTCTTGCGCGGTGCTGGCGCTTTGCGCCACGGTGCCGTTCATCTGTTCCATGGACGCCGCCGTTTGCTGCAGGTTGCTGGCCTGCGCTTCGGTGCGCGAGGACAGGTCCTGGTTGCCGCTGGCGATCTGGTGGCTGGCGACCTGCACACCCTCGAGCTCGTGGCGCACGTCGGCCACCACGGCCTGCAGATTCACATTGAGCTGGTTCAGTGCCGCGGCGAGTTCGCCGAACTCGGCCGGTCCGCGCATCGTCAGGCGTGCGGTGAGGTCACCCGCGGCCATGGTGTTGGCGAAGCGCACGGCCTGCGCCAGCGGTTGCACGGTCTGGCGGCGCAGGGCCCAGGCGGCGAGCAGGGCTGCCGCCAGCAATGGCACCGCCAGGGCGATGTGGGCTGTGGTGCCCAGGCGAGCGCCGATCTCGCCGATCGCCAGGCCGGCCAGTGCCAGCGCCACGCAGACCCCGCCAATGGCGCGGCCCAGGCTGGGCCGCAGCGCGCGGCGCAGCCAGCCCGTCAGGCCTTTGTGCACCACCTGGCCGCGCCGCAGGCCCATCGTCACCTGGCCACCCTCGCGCTCGGCGCGCATCCGCGCATACAAGGCCTCGGCCGCTTGCACCTGCTCGCGTGTGGGTTTGGTGCGCACGGACATATAGCCCACGGCCTGGCCGTCCTGCACGATGGGCGTGGCGTTGGCCATCACCCAGTAGTGGTCGCCGTTCTTGCGGCGGTTCTTCACCAGGGCCGACCAGGGCGAGCCGCTGCGCAGCGTCTCCCACATGTCGCGAAAGGCCTCGGGGGGCATGTCGGGGTGTCGCACGATGTTGTGCGGCTGGCCCATGAGTTCATCGCGGCCGAAGCCGCTGACCGCAATGAAGGCGGGGTTGCAGTAGGTGATGTGGCTCTGCAGATCGGTGGTGGAGACCAGGGTCACGCCATCCGGGATGACGTATTCCTGTTGGGAGACGGGCAGGTTGGAGCGCATGGAACGTTGGTCAGGAGGGGCGGCTCTTGGTTCGGCCGCCTCGCCCACGTCATATCGGCTTGTGCTCGCCGATATGTAGCGCCTGGATCTCGCCGGGCGCCGTTTCGGGCGCCGGGGTTGACGCAGATCAAGGTTTCACGGGTTCGATCGACAGCACGGTGTAGGTGCCATTGATCTGGTCGGCCGTGAAGCGCACCTTGTCGCCGGCCTTGAGTTTGGCCAATTGGGTCGGATCGGTCACCTTGAACACCATGGTCATGGGTGGCATGTCCAGGTTCTTGATCTCGCCGTGCTTGAGGGTGATTTCCTGACCGGCGGGGTTGATGCGGCGGACCTCGCCTTCGGCGGGGGTGGGTTCAGCGGCCAGGGCGGTGGCTGTGGCGAAGGCCAGCGCGGCAACAACGGGTAGGTAGAGCTTCATACGAACTCCTTGACAGGGGGTATGGGTGGGATTCGCCTGGAACGGGGGTGCTCCGTGGGCGGAAAAGGGAACGCTACATCGGGCCGCTCCTTGCGCAAGCCGCCGATGCACCAGTGTTGTCCTTCAGCCTTTCGGTCTTCGGGGAGCTCTCTCTTGTGTGTCTCGATCAGCTCGCGCAGCTTGTGAACGAAGGCGTCCACCGTCAGTTGGACCTGGCCTTCATCGCGCAGCGCCTGGCACACCTTTGCGACCATTTTCTTGGCAGCATTGAATGCGCCTTCGCTGCCGTAGTACACCCCCTGGCGATTGTGCAGGGCCAGCATGAAGAGGGTGACGGCGACCGATACGCAGACCGAGTGTTGAAAGATGCCCGTGCCCACGCCGACGAAATGCAGGACCTCGTCCGGGTCCGAGTTGTGTGCCCACAACCGGATGGCGGTGCCGGCGCTGGTGGCCATGTCGCGCAAATCCTCCACGGTGTAGACGAGTTGTTCTGGGTCCTTCGTTCCGAGCTTCAGCCGCTCGCGCATGTCGGCGAAGGAGAAAAACAAGGTGTTGACCTCCTTGCCCCCCGAAGCGGCCACCAGCGCCTTGTCGGGACGAAACTGATGTTCCTTGGCGTGGAAGACGTTGGTGGCGAAGTCGCCGTCGTTGTATTTCCTGCCCTTGGGTTGTTCGGGCGGCTTGGTGCGCACGGCGCCGCGTCCCAGCTTGGCCAGCGGCACCACCTTTTGGACCATCACCGGATGAATCTCCATGTGGTTGCTCATTTCGATCACGTTCTCGCGCGTCGAGAAGCCGCCATGAATGGCCATGAACAGCCCGGGCATTTGCAGGACCGCCTGTTCCTCCTGTCCCCAGCAAGGGCTTTCGCAGGGTTTGAGCTCCCCGTGTTCATCGGCTTCCTCTGTCTTCAAGGAGCCTCCGCCGCCTTGCGGCGCGGCCGCAATGACGAAGCAGACCTTGGACTCCTTCATCGAGACATCGACATAGATGAGCATGCCTTTGCGCCAACCGATCGCGTTCAGTGACGTGGTGGACGGTATGTCGTTGATCGGCTCATCCAGAAATCGGGTGTGCGATTGGTAGGAGTGGACCTGCATGTAGGCTTTGGCCGCATCCGGGTATCTGTTCAGATAGTCGGTTTCCAGTTGTGCGGACAGCTCCATCAGCGCGGCAAGGTTGCGTCTGGACTCGGCCGTGACTTTGCCGACGTACTTGGGCTTGACCGCGCCCTGGAACTTGGGCCAATTGTCTGCACGGTGCCGGCGAATGGCGGCGACATCTTTGACTGCCGCACCGGCTTCGGGCCAAGCGTCCTCCAGCTTCTTGCTCGACAGGGTTCTCGTGATGCTTTCGGGGGCGGCGACCGGCTTTTCGGTCGTAGGCGCTGTCGCGCTTGTCTCCGGGGTTTGGACATGTGTGTCCAGATGCGTTGTGTAAGTCTTCAACGGTGTGGGATTGGCGGCCTGGCTAGCTCTTTTCATCGCTGCGGTTTCATGGGGGGACGAAGCGGCCTCTGTGATGAGGCGTTCACACGAGTTCCGCGCGCATGGCCATGGCCGATTGCGCAGGCAATCTGGTCAGGCCATTCGGACGATCGTGGGTCGGCGCAAGCTGCCCCATCACCTGCGATTGAAGTACGACTGGTACACCCGCGCCGTGCCATCGCGCTGCACGAGCAGCACGTCGTACGGGTCCTGGCGGCCGCCGTAGACGGGGTCGTCCATGCCCGGGCTGCCTACCGGCATGCCGGGCACCGCCAGGCCCAGGGCCTGGGGTTTCTCGGCCAGCAGTCGGCGGATCTCGCGCGCGTTCACGTGGCCTTCGATCACGTAGCCGTCGATGAGGCCGGTGTGGCAGGAGGCGTAGCGCTCGGGCAGGCCCAGGCGGCGGCGCACGGCGGTGTTGCCCGTGTCGTGCACCTGCACGCTGAAGCCGTCGGCCTGAAGGTAGGCGACCCAGTCCTTGCAGCAGCCGCAGTTGGGGTCCTTCCAGACCTGCAGAGGGGGCAGCGGCGCCTTGGCTTGCGCCAGGGCCCAGGCCGGCAGCGCGAGGGTGGTGGCGGCCAGCAGGAGTTGTCGGCGGTTCGTGGTGTGCATGGTGTTCATCCTTGTTTTGGCAGCACGCGAATGGTGCCGCGCATGCCGGCCTCGAAGTGGCCGGCGATCAGGCAGGCGAACTCGAAGTCGCCCGCGCGGTTGAAGTTCCAGACCAGGTCACCCTGCCGGCCCGGCGGAACGTGCGCCATGTAGGGCTCCTCGTGCTGCATGCCGGGGTGCTTCTTCATGAGTTCGGCGTGCGCCTGCAGTTCCTCGCGCGTGCCAAGCACGATCTCGTGCATCACCGCGCCCGCGTTCACCGCGCGCAGGCGCAGGGTTTCGCCTTCTCGCGCCTCGATGTGGTTGGGCGTGAGCTTCATGTCGTCGGTCATGCGGATGGTGAGGGTGCGGCGCGCGTCCTTGGCGTCGCCGGCAATGCCCCACGGCTTTTGTTCCTTCACCACGTCGGCGGTGGCGCCGTGGCCCTGGTGGGCGTCGCCGTGCGCGCGCGCCAGGGGAAGGGCCAGCGCCAGGGGCAGTGCAAGCAGGTTGCGTCGTTGCGTGTTCATGGGGGTTTTCCTTCGATGGGTCAATGGTGGGCGTGGCCGGTGGGCTTGCGCGCACGGGCTTTGGGTTCTGGCGTCTGTCCGGCGGGGCGAGGCGCGGCACGCGGTGCTTCGGGCGCGCTCGCGATCTCGACCAGGCGGGCCTGCGTGCCAGGCGGCTGGGCGTAGGGACCGGGGTCGCTGTAGTCGCCGGGCTTCTGGTCGGCGCGCACCTTGAGCACGGTGAACATGCCGCCCATCTCGATGGGGCCGTGGGGGCCGCTGCCGGTCATCATGGGGAAGGTGTTGGCGGGCAGTTCCATCTGCATTTCGCCCATGTCGGCCATGCCTCGCTCGCCCATCACCATGTGGTCGGGCGCCGCGCGCTGCAGCGCACCCACCAGGCCACGGTGGTCGGCGCCGATCATGGTGGGCACGTCGTGCCCCATGGCGCCCATGGTGTGGTGGCTCTTGTGGCAGTGCATGGCCCAGTCGCCCGGCTCGTCGGCAATGAACTCGATCTGCCGCATCTGGCCCACGGCCACGTCGGTGGTCACCTCGGGCCAGCGCGCACCCTTGGGCGTGGGGCCGCCGTCGGTGCCCGTCACCTCGAACTCGATGCCGTGGATGTGGATGGGGTGGTTGGTCATGGTGAGGTTGCCGATGCGCACGCGCACGCGCTCGCCCTGGCGCGCCACCAAGGGGCTGATGGCGGGGAACACACGGCTGTTCCAGCACCAGATGTTCTGATCCAGCATGGTGTTGACCTGTGGCGTGCGGCTGCCGGGCGTGACGTCGAAGGCGTTGAGCAGGAAGCAGTAGTCGCGCTGCGCGTCCTCGATGAGCGGGTGCTTCTGCTTCGGGTGCGTGACCCAGAAGCCCATCATGCCCATGGCCATCTGCACCATCTCGTCGGCGTGCGGGTGGTACATGAAGGTGCCGGGCCGCCGTGCCACGAACTCGTAGACGAAGGTCTTGCCGACGGGGATCTGCGGCTGGTTGAGGCCGCCCACGCCGTCCATGCCGTTGGGCAGGCGTTGGCCGTGCCAGTGGATGGTGGTGTGCTCGGGCAGGCGGTTGGTCACATAGATCCGCACGCGATCGCCCTCGACCACCTCGATGGTGGGACCCGGGCTCTGGCCGTTGTAGCCCCACATGTTCACGTGGAAGCCGGGCGCGACCTCGCGCACCACGGGCTCGGCCACGAGGTGGAATTCCTTGACGCCGTTGTTCATGCGCCAGGGCAGGGTCCAGCCGTTGAGTGTGACCACGGGTTGGTAGGGGCGGCCTGCGCCGGTGACGCCGGGCGGCGTCCAGGGAGCGGCCGTGTCGGCCGAGGTCTGTTGGGGGGCTTCGGGCAGCGCGGCCAGGGCCACGCGGCTGACGCCAGCGGCAGCGACGGCGCTCGCGGCGCCGGCAAAAAAGTGTCTTCGTTGCATGGGGTGTCCTCAGTGGGGGGTGCCGGCGCCGCTGGTGGGGGCATCGCCCGCGCCGCTCGGGGCGTCGATGGCGAAGCCGTCGCCGGCCAGCAGGGCTTGCCAGGCGGCTTGCGCCCGCCAGTAATCGCGGCGTGCCATCACGGCGGTCCGCAGGCCGGCGCTGCGTTCGCGGGCGCTGGCCAGCAGGGTCCAGGTGCTCTCCAGCATGCCGTTGACGCGCCGTTGCATGTCTTGTTGCAGCTCGTCGCCCAAGGGTGCGATGACCTGGTCCGCGTGCCGCGCCTGCGCGTGGCGCACGGCGAGTTGCGACCAGGCCAGGCGTGCCATGGCGCGACGTTCGCTCGCCATGCGCAGCAGCCGCGCGCGGTGCTCCTCTGCCTGCATCGGGCGCTGCTCGCGCAGGAGGCGCAGATCGCCCAGGTGCGGTGGCGTGGCGGTGCTGCCGTCGGGCGCGGGCATGGCCTCGAGCGCCGCGTCGCGCTCGCGCGCCCAGGCGTCCCAGCGGCCCTCGGGCAGGCCGGTGAACATCCGCTCGGCTTGGTCGCGCTCGATGGCCAGCGAGGGGTCGCCGCGCAACGCAGCGGCCTCGGGCGAGGCATCCGGGGCGGGGGGTGTCATCCGCTCGGGTGGTGCGGGCAGGGCATCGGGCAGGCGCTCGAACAGCGCCTGAACCTCGGCCGCACGCCACAGCCCCAGCAAGGCGGCCAGCCGCTCCAGCGCGGCCTGCGCGGCCAGGGTTGCGTCGCCCTGGGCGCGCCAGGCCTCGGCTTCGATGCGCTGCTCCTGCAGCAAGCGGGCGTGGGGCCAGTTGCCCGCCTGCACCATGCGCCGGCCGAGTTCGGTGCCGGTGCGCGCGGTGTCCAGCACGTCCGTGCTCAGTTGGGCCGAGGCGCGCAGCGCGACCGCGTCGATCCAGGCCTGCTGCAGCGCGCGCACGTGGCCGGCGAAGGCCACGCGCACGCGCGCCTGCTCAAGCGGGTTCATGCCCGTGTGGGTGAACAGGTCCGGGCGCTCGCGCAGGGACATGTTCAAGGCCTCGGCCAGCGTCAGGGGCTTGGCCGGCGCCGGGGTTGGCGGCGCTGGCGCGGGCGCGGGCGCTCGCGCGGCCTCCCAGCGCAGCAGATCCATGTGGCCGCGCGGGAATTCGGCCACGCGCCGGTTGGCCTCGCGCCAGCGCGCGAGCGCCTGGGCCAGGTCGGCGTCGGTCGGGGGGGCGTCCAGTCGCTGAAGGTCGGGCAGCGGCGGGGGGGGGGGGGCCCGCGCCCCCCCGCGCACGGGGGCGGGACGCCGCGGGGGGGGGCCCCCCCCCGGGGGGGGGGCGGCAGGGAG
>NZ_CCAE010000024.1 GCF_000723405.1 Hydrogenophaga intermedia
CCCCCCGCGACCGCGTGATCACGGAAACGCTGGCGGCCTGCGGGGGCAACATCGCGCGCGCCGCGCGGCAGTTGGGGGTGTCGCGCGGGCTGCTGTACCGGCGGCTGCGCGCCCCGCCCGAGGCGGCGCCCGCCTCGGCCGACGCGCACTGAACGCTCGCACGGAACGCCCTTAACGCGCGGCGTTGAGTTCGGCCTGCACCTCGGCGCGCAAAGCCTCGGCCCAGGTGCGGCGGTCGCGACCACCCGCGCGCTGCGGGGTGCCATAGCGCACCACCGCGCGCACGGTGTCGGAACGCAGCGTGCGCCACACCGAGGCGATCAGCGTGTCGTCGCCCACGAACACCGGTCCGGGGTGCGGCTGGCCTCTCTCGCGGTCGAGGTAGCGCAGGGCCACCGGTTGCACCGGCGCGCTGGCCGAGATGGCGGCCTGCAGCAAGTTGGCGTGAAAGGGCAGCAATTGCGTGCCGTCGCCCGTGGTGCCCTCGGGAAACACGGAGACGGTCTCGCCTTCGCGCAGTCGATCCGCCATGCGGTGCACCACGCGCAACGCGTCGCGCCGGTTCTCGCGTTCGATGTAGAGCGTGCCCGCGCCGGTGATGAGCGAGCCCAACAGCGGCCAGTGCTGGGCGTCGGCCTTGGAGACGAAACGGCTGGGATGCGCGGCGTTCATCACCAGGATGTCGAGCCAGGAGAGGTGGTTGGCCACCACCAGCACGGGGCCGTGCGCTGGCGCCTGGCCCTGCACGTCGAGCGCAACGCCCATGATGGCCAACATGCGGCGCGACCATTCGCGAACGATGAGCTGGCTCTGCGCGTGCGTGAGGCGGCCGAACTCGGTGCGGATGATCCACAGCCCGCGCAGCACATGCCACACAGCGCGCAGGGCGCGCCACGCCGCGCGCAGGTGCCCCCCCCGAACCGTGTCGCCGGGTGCGTTCACGCCAGCGCCGCCACACCCTCGGCCGTGTGCGCGATCTGCCCGGCCACCAGCGTGGCGCGCACCGACACCGGCATCTCATGGCCCTCGAACGGCGTGTGCCGGCCCTGGCTGCGCAGGGCGGACGGCGCCACGGTCCAGGGCGCGTCGGGGTGGAAGACCAGCACATCGGCCGTGCCGCCCACCGCGAGCTGGCCCACGCTGGCCTGCAGCGTGCCCAGGCTGGCGCCCAGCACCTGCTGCGGCCCGTGCGTGAGCACCGACAGCGCCTGCATGAGGCCCATACCTTCCTGCTGCGCCCAGGTGCACGCCAGGCCCAGCAGCAGTTCCACCGCGCTCGCACCAGGCTCCGCCTCGGCGAAGGGCAGGGTCTTGGCGTCGCTGTCCACCGGGTTGTGGTCGGACACGAGCGCGTCGATGGTGCCGTCGGCCAGGCCGGCGCGCAGCGCGTCGCGGTCGCGCTGCTGGCGCAACGGCGGCTGCAGGCGGAAGCGGCTGTCGTAGAAGCCGATGTCCACGTCGGTCAGGTGCAGGTTGTGCACGCTCACGTCGCACGTGACAGGCAGGCCCTCGGCCTTGGCCGCGCGCACCAGGGCGACGCCGGCCGCGCTGCTGAGGCGGCACAGGTGCACGCGGGCACCGCCCTTGATGCCGCGCATGAGTTCGAACAGGGTGTGCAGGGCGATGGTCTCGGCCGCCGCGGGCACGCCGGCCAGGCCCAGGCGCGTGGCCAGCGGGCCACTGGCGGCCACGCCCTTGCCCAGCCACAGGTCCTGCGGGCGCAGCCACACGGTGTAGCCGAAGGTGGCGGCGTACTGCAGGGCGCGCAGCAGCACCTGGGTGTTCTGGATGGTGACCTCGGCCTGGCCGAAGCCCACGCAGCCGGCCTCGGTGAGCTCGGCCATTTCGGTGAGCACCTCTCCACCCAGGCCGCGCGTGAGCGCGCCGAGCGGGAAGACGCGCGAGCGGTGCAGTTTCTCGGCGCGGAACTTGAGCATGTCCACCAGGCCGGGCTCGTCGAGCACGGGCTCGGTGTCGGGCGGGCACACCAGCGAGGTGACGCCGCCGGCCACAGCCGCGGCGGTTTCGCTCTCGAGCATGCCGGCGTGTTCCTGGCCGGGCTCCTTCAGGCGCACGCACAGGTCCACCAGGCCGGGGGCGACGATGCAGCCGCTGGCGTCGAGGGTGCGCGCGGGGTGGAAGTCGGCGGCGATCTGGCCGATGGCGATGATGCGGCCCGCTGCGATGGCGACATCGGCCATCTCGTCGCGGCCGCTGGCCGGGTCGATCACACGGCCGTTCTGGATGAGGATCTTCATGCGGGTGTCACCTTGGAATCGCGGTGGCGGACGGGATCGATCAGCTCGCGCAGCGCGGCCACGAGGGCTTCGCACTCGGGCTGCGAGCCGACGGTGATGCGCAGGTGCTCGGCAATGCGCGGCTGCTTGAAGTGGCGCACCAGGATCTTGCGGTCGCGCAGGTCTTGCTGCAAGCGGGGCGCGCTGTGCCGCGGGTGCCGCACGAGCAGGAAGTTGGCGCGGGACGGCAGGCACTCGAAGCCCAAGGCGGTGAGTTCGCGCGCCAGCCACTCGCGGCTGTCGACGATGCGCCGGGTGAGGGAAGCGGTGTGGGCTTCGTCCTCCAGCGCGGCCTGCGCGCCCGCCAGCGCCACGCGGTCCAGCGGATAGGAGTTGAAGCTGTCCTTGACCGTGGTCAGCGCCTGGATGAGGTCGACGTGGCCGAGCGCGAAACCCACACGCAGGCCGGCCAGCCCGCGTGACTTGGACAGTGTCTGCACCACCAGCAGGTGGGGGAACTCATCGACCAGCGACGCGGCGCTCTCGGCACCGAAATCGACGTAGGCCTCGTCCACCACCAGCACGGAGCCCGTGTTGCGCGCCAGCAGCCAGCGGATGTCTTCGAGCGGCAGCGCGATGCCGGTGGGGGCGTTGGGGTTGGGCAGCACGATGCCGCTGTTGGGCTGCAGGTAGTCGGCCACCCGCACGCGGAAGTGCTCGTCCAGCGGCACCGGCTGGCAGGGCACGCCATAGAGCGCGCAGTACACCGGGTAGAAGGAATAGCTGATGTCGGGCACCAGCACAGGTTGGCCATGGCGCAGCAGGCCCATGAAGGCGTGGGCCAGCACCTCGTCGGAGCCGTTGCCCACGAAGACCTGCTCGGGCCGCAGCCCGTGTTGCGCGGCGATGGTCTGGCGCAGGGCCAGCGCCGTCGGGTCGGGGTAGAGGCGCAGGCGCTCGTCCGCCGCCTCGGCCATGCGCTGCAGGGCGAGTGGCGACGGCGGGTACGGGCATTCGTTGGTGTTGAGCTTGACCCAGCCCGTGCCCTGCGGCTGCTCGCCGGGTGTGTATGCGCTCAGTCCGCGCAGGGCCGGACTCCAGAAGCGCGTGGCGGGGTCGGGCGCGGTGGTGCTCACGCTTCGTTGCCCGCCACGATGCCCATGACCGCCATGCGCACCGCGATGCCGAAGGTGACCTGCGGCAGGATCACGCTCTGCGGGCCGTCGACGACGGCGGAGTCGATCTCCACGCCGCGGTTGATGGGGCCAGGGTGCATGACGATGGCGTCGGGCTTGGCCCACTTCAGCCGCTCGGGCGTGAGGCCGAAGCTCTTGTAGTACTCCTGGCTGGAAGGCAGCAGTGCGCCGCTCATGCGCTCGTTCTGCAGGCGCAGGGTGATGACCACGTCGCAACCCTTGATGCCTTCTTCCAGCGTGTGGCACACGCGCACGCCCATCTGCGACAGGTCGCTGGGCACCAGGGTGCGCGGGCCGACCACGCGCACGTCGGGGCAGCCCAGGGTGGTGAGCGCGTGGATGTCGGAGCGCGCCACGCGCGAGTGCAGCACGTCGCCCACGATGGCCACCGACAGCTTCGTGAAGTCCTGCTTGTAGTGGCGGATGGTGTACATGTCGAGCAGGCCCTGCGTGGGGTGCGCGTGGCGCCCATCGCCGGCATTGACCACGTGCACGTGCGGCGCCACGTGCTGCGCGATCAGGTAGGGCGCGCCCGACTCGCTGTGGCGCACGACGAAGATGTCGGCCGCCATGGCGCTGAGGTTGGCGATGGTGTCGAGCAGCGACTCGCCCTTGGCGGTGGAGCTGCGCGCGATGTCGAGGTTGATGACGTCGGCGCTCAGGCGCGTGGCCGCGATCTCGAAGGTGGTGCGCGTGCGCGTGCTGTTCTCGAAGAACAGGTTGAACACGCTCTTGCCACGCAGCAGCGGCACCTTCTTCACCTCGCGGTTGCTCACGCTGGTGAAGCTGGCCGCGGTGTCGAGGATGTGCGTGAGGATGTCGCGCGACAGGCCCTCGGTGGAGAGCAGATGGATCAGCTCGCCGTTCTTGTTGAGCTGGGGGTTGCGGGCGGGGGTCATGCTTGGATGGCCTCCAGCACGAAGCGCAGGCGGCCGCTGTCGTCGCGCGCGAGCTCGAGCGACTGGCCGGGGGGCACCTCGACCTGCGCCACGCACAGTTGTGGCTCGATCGGCAACTCGCGTCCGCCGCGATCGACCAGCACGGCCAGGCGCACGCTCTGCGGTCGGCCGTGATCGAAGAGTTCGTTGAGCACGGCGCGCAGCGTGCGGCCGGTGTAGAGAACGTCGTCGATCAGCAGCACCTTGGCGCCGTTCACGTCGAAGGGAAGCTGCGTCTGCACGCTGCTGGCCAGGCCGCGTCGCGCGAAATCGTCGCGGTGCATGACGGAGGACACCACGCCGCAGGCGCCGGGTTGTTTCAGATCGGCGTGCAGGCGCTCGGCGATCCAGGCGCCGCCGGTGGCGATGCCCACGAGCCGGGTAGCGGGCTCGGCGTCGAGCAGGGCCTGCACGCGCGTGCGCAGTTGCGCGTAGAGCGCTTCGGCATCGGGGGGGGTCAAGGCAGGCTCCTCAGGAACTGTTCCAGGATGATGCAGGCGGACGCGGCGTCGGCGTCTCGGGCGCCCTGCGAATGCGCCTCGGTGGTGCTGTAGCGCTCGTCCACCTCGAACACCGGCAGGCCGTGGCGCCCGTGCAGGCGGCGCGCGAACTTGCGCGCCATGGCGGTGTTGGCGTGTTCGGCCCCGTCGGGGTGGAAGGGCACGCCCACCACCAGGGCGTCGGGCGCCCACTCGCGGATGCGCTCGGCCGCGCGCTCCAGGCGCGCGTCGCCCGTGGCCACGATGGTGGGCTGCGGCGTGGCGCTGCGGGTGAGCCGGTTGCCGGTGGCGACACCGGTGCGGCGCTGGCCCAGGTCGAAGGCCAGGAAGGTCTGTAGCGTGGCGCAGGCCTGGGGCATCTCAGGCATGGCCGGCATCGGGCGACAGCATCCAGGGTTGCTGCAGACCCAGCAAGGCCAGGGCGCGGTCGTAGCGCTCGGCCACCGGGGCTTCGAAAATGATCTCGATGTCGGCCGCGACCGTGAGCCAGGCGTTCTCGGCCAGCTCGGACTCGAGCTGGCCCTGGCCCCAGGACGCATAGCCCAGCGAGACGAACACCCGGCGCGGGCCGGCACCGGCCGCCATGGCCTCCAGCACGTCCTTCGAGGTGGTCATCTCCAGGCCACCCGGGATGGAGAGCGTGGACGCGTAGACCGACTCACCGTCCTGCTCGGGATTCACGGCCTCGTGCAGCACGAAGCCGCGCTCCGTCTGCACCGGACCGCCCTGAAACACGGGCAGTTCCATGAGGTCCTCGCGCGAGAGGGGCAACTCGACCTTCTCGAACAGCTTGGGCAGCAGGATGTCGCTGGGCTTGTTGATGACGAGGCCGAGGGCGCCGCGCTCGCTGTGCTCGCACATGAACACCACGCTGCGGCCGAACAACTCGTCGGTCAACCCCGACATCGCGATCAGGAAATGATGGGTCAGGTTGGTCGGAGCAAAATCGGCGGCCATGCAGGGATTCTATGTCCCGCCCTCCGCCGGCCCCGGGTTCGCCGGTCACCTCGCCACCCCTGCCCCATGAGCGCCGCACGGCCGCCCGAAGGCGCTCGCACCGTAGTGCTTTGCACGGAGGTTTTCTCGTGAGCCATTTCGACACCGGCCTGATGTGGTTCCGCCGCGACCTGCGCGCCAACGACAACGCGGCCCTGCACCATGCGCTGCGCCACTGTCGCCGGCTGTGGTGCGTGTTCGTGTTCGACCGGGAGATCCTGGACCCGCTGCCGCGCGCCGACCGGCGCGTGGAGTTCATCCGCGAATCACTGGTGGCGCTGGACGCGCGGCTTCGCGAACTGGGCGCCGAGCACGGGCAGGCGAACACCGGCCTGATCGTGCTACACGACCGGGCCCAGCACGCCATTCCCGCGCTGGCGCAGCGCCTGGGCGCGCAGGCCGTGTTCGCCAACCACGACGACGAGCCCGCGGCGCTGACGCGCGACGCCCAGGTGCTGGGCGCCCTCGCGCACCAAGGGGTCCTGCTGCGCACCCACAAGGACCACGTGATCTTCGAGCGCCGCGAGGTGCTCACGCAGGCGGAGCGGGCCTTCGGTGTGTTCACGCCCTACAAGAACGCCTGGCTCAAGGCGCTCACGCCCTTCCATCTCAAGGCCTACCCGATCACCAAGCACGCGGGCGCGCTGGCGCCGCTGCCGGAGGGCCTATCGCGCCCGGTCCCCACGCTGGCCGAGATCGGCTTCGAACGCACCAACCTGGCGCAACTGCCGCTGCCCACGGGCGAAGACGGCGCGCATCAGCTCTTTGACGACTTCCTGCAGCGCATCGACCGCTACGACGAGGCGCGCGACTACCCCGCCATCAAGGGCCCCAGCTACCTCAGCGCGCACCTGCGCTTCGGCACCGTGTCCATCCGGGCACTGGCGTCCATCGCCCACGAGCTGCACGCCCAGGGCAACCCGGGCGCCAGCACCTGGCTGTCCGAACTCATCTGGCGCGACTTCTACCACCAGATCCTGTCCAACTTCCCGCATGTGGCGCAGAGCGCCTTCAAGCCCGCCTACGACGCGGTGCGCTACGAACACGGCAAGGCCGCGGACGCGCTGTTCAAGGCCTGGTGCGAGGGCCGCACCGGCTACCCGCTGGTGGACGCAGCCATGGCGCAGATCAACCAGACCGGCTACATGCACAACCGCCTGCGCATGGTGGTGGCGAGCTTCCTGGTGAAGGACCTCGGCATCCACTGGCAGTGGGGTGAGCGCTATTTCGCCGAACACCTCATCGACTACGACCTGGCGGCCAATAACGGCGGCTGGCAGTGGGCGAGTTCCAGCGGTTGCGACGCCCAACCCTGGTTCCGCATCTTCAACCCCGTCACGCAAAGTGAGCGCTTCGACCCGCAGGGCCGCTTCATCCGGCGCTACCTGCCGCAGCTTGCCGAACTGCCCGACCACGCGATCCATGCGCCCTGGAAAGCCACGCCGGTTGAGCTGGCCGCAGCGGGCGTGGAGATCGGCGTCCACTACCCTGCCCCGCTGGTAAACCATGTGGTGGCACGGGACAAGACGCTCGCGCGGTATGCGGTGGTGAAGGAACAGAAGGAAATCAACGCGACCTGAGGCCGGCGCAAACGAAGAACCCGGCGCAAGGCCGGGTTCGGTGTGCGAAGCGCAACGCGAATCAGGCGTCCGCGGTGGTCCGGGTGTACCGCGCCACCAGCACCAGCAACTCGTCTTCGGAATACGGCTTACCGAGGTAGTGGTCCACGCCCAGTTCGCGGGCGTGCTCGCGGTGCTTTTCGGCGATGCGCGAGGTGATCATGATCACCGGCAGGTCGGCCAGGCGGGCGTCGGCGCGGATGTTGCGCACGAGGTCGAAACCGTCCATGCGCGGCATTTCGATGTCGGACAACACCACCGCCGGACGCTCCACCTGGAGGCGCTCCAGGGCCTGCAGGCCGTCGGCGGCCATGACCACACGGTAGCCCTCACGCTGCAGCAGGCGCTGGGTGACGCGGCGCACGGTGATGGAGTCGTCGACCACCAGCACCAGCGGCACGCTGGCCAACGCGGTGTCCACACCGGCGTCGCCGCCCGCCGAAACCGCTGCCGTGGGTTGTGGCTGCGCCAGTTGCTTCTGAACCCAATCGGGCACCTGCGGCCCGTAGACCGTGGCCAGGGCCACCGGGTTGTAGATGAGCGCCACTGCACCCGAGGCGAGCACCGACATGCCCGCGAGGCCTGGCAGGCGCGAGAGCTGCGCGCCCAGGTTCTTGACCACAACTTCCTGGTTGCCCAGCACCTCGTCGATGTGCAGAGCCACGCGCTGCGCCGCGCTGCGGAAAATCACCACCGGCAGCGTGCGGTTCTGCGGCTCCTGCGACTGGGCAGAGGACTGCAGCAATGCCCCGCCCCAGAAGAAGGGCACGTCTTCGTCGCCATGGCGCATGCGCCCACTGGCGTATGCGGCCTGCAACTCGGCCGGTGGCACACGGCGCACCACCTCGACCACGTTGGACGGCACGCCGAACATGAGTTCGCCTGTGCGCAGCATCACCACCTGCGTGACCGCGGTGGTCAGCGGCAGCACCAGCTTGAACGAGGTGCCCTGGCCCGCTCGGGTGGAGGTTTCGATGCGTCCGCCCAGCGCGAGAACGTCGCTTCGCACCACGTCCATGCCGATGCCGCGGCCCGCGAGCTCCGACACCTCGCGGGCGGTGCTGATGCCGGCCTCGAAGATGAGCTGAGCCGCCTGTTCGTCGTCCAGTTCCGCGCCGGGCGCCAGAAGGCCGGCTTCGCGCGCCTTCTCACGAAGGCGATCGAGGTCGATGCCACCGCCATCGTCGGCGAACACCAGCGACACGTCGTTGCGCTCCTGGTGCAACTGGATGTCGATGCGGCCTTCGGCCGGTTTGCCGCGCTGTCCACGTACGTCGGGCGCTTCGATGCCGTGCGCCACGTGATTGCGCAGCAGGTGCTCGAAGGTGCCGGTCATGCGGTCCAGCACGCCACGGTCCATTTCGATGTTGCCGCCCGTGATGTCGAGGCGAACCTGTTTGCCGGTCTCCTTGGAGGCCTGGCGCACCACGCGGTACAGGCGCTCGGAGATGCCCTCGAACTCCACCATGCGCGTGCGCAGCAGATCGCGCTGCAGTTCGCGCGTCTGGCGCGCCTGAGCCACGAGGTTGTCTTCGGTCGATTCCACGGCACGTTGCAGGTTGCGCTGCAGCGTGGCCACATCGTTGACCGACTCGGCCATCATGCGGGTCAGTTCCTGCACGCGCGTGAAGCGGTCGAACTCCAGCGGGTCGAAGGATTGAACGTGGTCGCGCGCTTGTGCGAGCCGCGACTGCATCTGCGTCTCGGCCTGCAGCTCGATGTCGCGCAACTGCTGGCGAAGGCGGTCCAGGTTGCCCGTGAGGTCCTTGAGCGAGGTGCGCAGCGTGACGACCTCCGCCTCCATGCGCGAGCGCGAGATGATCACCTCACCAGTCTGGTTGACCAGGCGGTCCAGCAGTTCAGGCCGCACGCGCACGGCCGCTGCACTGCGCGCTGCGAGTTGCGCGGGCGCGATGGGTGCGACGAAATGGGCACCAAGGGCGGTCGTCTTGGCAGCGGGAATGGTGGCGGCCTGCGCCACGGAAGCGTCAGCGTCCGAGGACGTATCGGGCTGTTGCGCCTCCGGCGCCGACTGCACCATGGCACCGGTCTGTGCGTCGGGGTGCCGCAGGGCTTCGAAGCGGGCCGCAATGGCGTCAAAGGCGCTTTGCAAGACCTCCAGATCGCTGGCACGCTGAACGTCGGAGCCCAGGCGTTCCGCCGCCGTTTCCATGCGGTGGGCCATTTCGCCAAGGCGCAGGGCACCCGCCAGGCGCGCACTGCCCTTGAGCGTGTGCAGAGCCCGAAGCACCTCGCCACGCGCGGCTCCGTCTTCCGGATGGGCGCTCCATTGGCGCAGGGCGGACCCCATCTGCGGCAGCAGTTCCTGAGCCTCTTCCTCAAAGATGGGGAACAGGTCGACGTCGATTGTGTCGACGGCGTCGATGTCGTCGTCGATGTCCTGCTGCACGACACCTGAGGGTTCGGCGCGCACGGGCTCAAGTGCGACGGGAGGCTCCCAGTCGACCAGGGGTTGCGGCGCGGGCACGACGATCTCTTCGACCACCACAGGCGCCTCGACTGCAGCGGTCAGGGCGGGCTCGTCGTCCGCGGGCAGCAATTCGATATCGTCGGTGACCGTCAGGAAGACGTCGTCGAGAGCGGTGATCGGCGCGGCGGCCGGGGGTTCGCTGAAGGCCTGGGGATCGTGCACCACCCGAACGAGCGAAGCGAGCAAGTCGGGGTTGGCCTCTTTCAGGAAGCCGGCGGCGAACTGGTGCAGCAGGCGACGAATGTCTTCACCAGCCTCCACGAACAACTGGCCGAGGGAGGCCGATGCTTCGTGCCCTGCGCGCTGGCGAGCGGCGACCGAGCCCAATGCGTGCTCCAAGGCGCGCGCGATGCCGGACAACGACTCGAATCCCACCGTGCCCGAACTCCCGGCCAGAGAATGCGCCAGGGCCTCGGCCGACTCCGGCATCGGTGCGTGGGTTTCCAGCGCCCACTCCGACAGGCCTGTGTTGAGGCGACGGGACCACTCGTCGGCCTCGTTGAGAAAGACGTTGTAGAGCTTGTGGCCAATGCGCAGCGGACCGATTTCGCGCATCGGCTCCTCGGTGGGCGCATCCGCCGCCAGCGCGGGCTGGGCGACGGACAGCGGCACCGGGGCCGTGAGTTCGATCTCTTCGATCTCGGCAAACCCGGATTCGACCGCCTCGCGCGGAAAATCCTTCAACTGATCGAACTCGGGTGGCACCGTGGGCGCAGGCGACGGCGCCACGAGTTCGATTGGCACAGCAGACTGATCGATCGAATCTGCAGGGCCTTCCACCGATGCTGGCTGGGCCGCTACCGCCAGCAGATCCAGGTCGATGTCGGCCAGTTGCGGAACGTCCAGCGCGGTGTCGAGCAGGGGCTCGGGCATGGGAAGATCGCCCAGGCCAGTGGATGGTCCGGCGAAATCGGCTGTGGACGCGGGCTCGACCGGCTCGTCCAACGGAATGTCGACCTCTTCCGCGACCACAGCTTCAGGCGCCTGCAAGGGCTGCCACACACCGTGAACACGCAAGGCCTCGGCGCTCGCCCGGAAAGGCTGTGAACGCCAAGCGCCCGCCTGCTGCGCAGCGATGTCCCGCACCCAGCGTTCGAACTGGTCCAGCGATTCGCCCGACAGGCCCAGCAACGGTTCATTGGCCGGCCGCTGCTCCGCCAGCACAGCGTTGAGCAACTGCTCCATCGCCCACGCGGCCTCGCCGAATTCGTTGAGGCCCACCATGCGCGAACTGCCCTTGAGCGTATGAAACGCACGGCGTAGCGTGGTCAGGTGATCGAGGTCGGACGGCTGCTCGCGCAAGTGCGACACGGCTTCGCGGCCATTGGCCACGACCTCGCGGGCCTCTTCGAGAAAGATGTCGAGCAGGTCGTCTTCGCCGGCATCATCATCTGCAGACGCCTCCATTGCCGGGGCGACGGGCGCCTCGGGGACCGCGGCCTCGGTCAGGCCAACCAGAGCTTGAGCGCCAACCATCGCGTCATCGCGCACCACGGCTTCAGCGGCCTCGCGCGCCGCCTTGGCCACGGCTGGCTGTTCGGCCAAGGCAGCCTGATCAGCGAGCGAGTCCAGTTGCTGGCTCAAACCACTGAGGTCGTCGAGGCCGCCGAACACGCTGTCCACCACGCGTCGCACACCCTGCTGCAGCGCCTCCGCATCGTCACGCGCTGGTTGCGAACGGTCGCGGCCCACACTGGCGCGACCCATGAGGGGCACCAAACCACCCTTGTCTTCGTCAAAGACGAACAGCTTCTTGGCCAGAGACGGCTGATAGCTCAGCATATCGACCAGGAAGCTCAGCGCACTAAGATTGTCCCCCAGCTGCTGAAAGGTGCCCGCTTCACGCGCCAGCGCCTCGTCCACCTCGGTATCGAGAATCTGTTCGACGCTGCCACGCATGCGGGTCACAGCCTGCACCGCGTGATCCAGGCCCAGCACAGACAGCACGCCACGCATCTGCGCCAACTGGGTCACAGCCACGTGCAGACCGGCTTTCTCCTGCGGCTGGCGGAAGAACTGGTCGAGCGATTTCTCGACCTCGCCCAGAGACACCTTCAGCTCATCGACCACGCTGCCCATCGTTTGCCGGTCGCTGATGCGCCGATAGAGCTGCTCCATCCAGTCGTCCAGCGGGCGAGCGGGCTTGCCCTCGATGACACTGGTCAGACGCTGCGCGAGTTCCTGGGTGCGCACGGCGAGCTCGGGCTCGCTGGGGTCGAAGTCCTCGAAGGCCGCTTCAAGGTAGAGGGTGGTGGTGGCCACCTCCATCGCCAGTTCCGGGCGCACGCCACCCGGCTCGTTCACCGCGCGATCAGTGGCCTTGACCAGGGCCGACGCCAAGGGCGCACTGGGTGCGTGCAGCTTGAGCAGCGATTCGCCGATCAGGCCGAACTGGTCGCCCACCTGGCGGGCACGCGAGTTGTCGCCACCCGAGAACAGCGACCAAGCCTCCTTTGCGGTCTGGATGCGCTTGCGGGCCTGGGCGAGCACGGCAGGATCGTAGCGACCCAACGTGGCCTGGTGGTAGTCGGCCGGACGGTAGCGGTGCAAGCCATAGGCCTCGCGAACGGCCTCAAGGTGCTGGGTGGCGACACCAGCAGGGGGTTGGCTTTGGGCACAGAAGAACAGAAGGTCGTGAAGCAGCGTCTCGGACACCTGGCCCGTTCGCGACGCCAGTTGGCCGAACTGCATGAGCAGCCGCGATGCTGCTCGCTTCACATAGACGTCGAAGGGCAGGCCCTGTATCCCCGCCGACTCGAAGAAAGCGGCGGCCACACGCCAAAAGGTGCGCTGGCGAGGTTCTTCCATGGCGGCGGACAAGCCACCGCAGAGTTTGGCCAATTGCTGGCAGGCCGCGGCGCTCTGCGTCTTCACGACCAGCAACGTCAAACGGTCAAACAGCGAGCGCACCGCCGGGTTGACCTCCAGCGCCTTGGTGTTGAGCGGGGCCGGTACATCGATCGCACGATGATCGAAATCCCACAAATCCGCCGGGTGCACTCGCTCCGCGCCCGCCAGCTCGAGCACTTCGCGGTACTGATGGAACAAGGCCACCGGCTGCACCGCCTTGTGGTTGAGCACGGCCTCGAGATACTCGATCAGCGCGAAGCTGGCACGTTCGACCCGGGCCGCTGCCTGTTCGTCACAGGTGTCGGGCTTCTGCACGAAGCGCTGAACCGCGGATTCCATGCCACGCAGCACCTGCGCCGGCGCGCCCAGGCCGACGACTTCGAGCGCTCCCACGGCTTGGTGCAGCTGCTGACGCGCCATGCGCAGCGCCGCCGGATCGACCGCCTCCAGATCGCCGTGGCGCGACTGCTCGTTCTCACGCACGAATCGCCGAATGGCCTTGTTGGCCGCATCGAGCGATTTGCGCAACTCTTCGAAAACCCAGGCGAGCGGCCCGAGATCGGTGTTGGGCAAGTCCTGGAGGGCGGTTTCGGGCGCTTCGGTCATGGGGATCCCTGAAGGGTTCGACGTGGCCGGTGTCAGGCGATCTTGAATCGGGCCACCGATTGACGCAGTTCCTCGGCCATGGCCGACAGCTCGCGCACCTGCTGAGCCGTGGACCGCGTGCCTTCACCGGTCTGCTCGGTCACCGCAAAAATGTGCTGGATGCTGCCCGCCACCTCGTTGGCCGATTCGGCTTCGCGGGAAGCGGCGGTCGAGATCTGTTCAATCAGGTCGGCGAGTCGACGCGACACGCGGTCGATTTCGGACAGCGCGGTGCCGGCGTTGTCGGACAGCCTGGCTCCCGCGACCACACCCTGCGTGGAACGCTCCATGGCGGCCACCGCGTCCTGCGTGTCGGTCTGAATGGCTTTCACGAGCGCGGCGATCTGGCGAGTGGCGTCGGCCGAGCGCTCAGCCAATCGCTGCACCTCTTCCGCCACCACCGAGAAGCCACGGCCCGCTTCGCCTGCGGAGGCCGCTTGGATAGCGGCGTTGAGCGCCAGCACGTTGGTCTGCTCGGTAATGTCCGAGATCAGCTCGGTGATCTCACCAATCTCCTGCGAAGACTCGCCCAGTCGCTTGATCCTCTTGGAGGTTTCCTGGATCTGGTCGCGAATGGCGTTCATACCGCCGATGGCGTCCTGCACGGCCTGCAGGCCGGACTCGGCGGCTTCCAGTGAGGCGCGCGCCACCTGGGCCGATTCCTGCGCCTGGCTGGACACTTGGTTGATGCGCTGCGCCATGTCGAGCACCGACTGGCCGGTTTCGCGAATCTCGCGCAGCTGTTCGGTGGAGGCCGCGAGCAGCTCGGTCGAGGTGTTCTCCACCGCGGACGTGGTCTGTGCCACCCGCGTGGCCGTGGCTTGCACGTTGCCCACCAGCGACCGCAGTTCTTCCACGGTGTAGTTCACCGAGTCGGCGATGGCACCCGTGATGTCTTCCGTCACAGTGGCTTCCTGCGTCAGATCGCCTTCAGCCACCGTCTGCAGTTCGTTCATCAGGCGAAGAATGGCCGCCTGGTTGGCGTCGTTGACGCGCTTGGCTTCCTGCTCCTGCGCTTCGGCTGCCAGCCGCTGGCCTTCGGCCATCATCTGACGCTGCCGACTGTCCTGCAGCTGCACATACGCCAGGCCACCCGCGCACAACAGCGCGAACACGGTGGACAGCGCCAGGGCCAGCAGTTGACCACCACCCAGTCCGGAGCGGCCGGACAGATCCTGCTGCAACTTCTCCAGGCCCACACGCAGCGCCTCGCTGTCAGCCACGATGGCAGCCTGCGCCTCGCGTGCGGCTACCAGTCCTTGCAAGTTGCCCAGGATGGCGCCAGCCTCAACACGTGTCTCCTCGTAGCGCTGCAGCAGCACCTGCAGCCGCTCGCGTACCTGCGGGTCACGAGCGGCCACCAGCCGCAGTTCGTCACTGCCCTTGAGCAGACCGTCCGCGACCTCTTTGAAGGTGATCAGGTCTTTGCCGAGCAGGAACACGGCCTCGGGGCTCACTCCCTCCAGCGTCAGGAACTCGTTGGCCGACTTGCCGATGCGCTGCGTCAGCATCACCAGCTGACCGGAAGCAGAGATTTCAGCCGCAGGCGCGTTCTGTTGCAGCTTGAGGGAAGAAATCGTCTCAGCGATCTCCAGCAGGTCTGACGATTGACGGTTGATGGTGCGCAGCGCGGCACCCACCTGCGTCAGCGTAGCCTGCTGGCCCAGCACGGCCGAGGCGTTGCGCTCGGCCGCGTCGATGCGCGGCAACAAGTCGTCGAGCGCTCCGCCGTATTCGGGGCCCAGCGGCTCGATTGACATGTTGCTGTCGCCCTGCTTGAGACCGCGAACGCTCGTGGCCAGCACGCTGGCGCTATCGCGCACTTCGGGGAAGGCCGTCGGGCTGCCCACCAGCGCCTGCGACACGCTCTTGGCCAAGCGCTGCGACTGCATGAGTGCCTGACCACTGGCCGCCACCTGCTGACTGATTTTTTCCGCCTGACTCAGCACGAAAAAAGTGATGGCGCCGAGCACCAGCAGCGCGAAGGCCAGCAGCACAGCCAGTGAACGCTGGTGCTGTTCGGCCGGACGGCGACCCAGAATGGGCAGCGATACCAACGCATCCTTGACGACATCACCGTCGTCTTCGGTGATCAGCAGGTTGTCATCGATGTCACCCGAGTTCGCGTCCGGCGCCAGCCGCGCGGCCGCAAGTTCAGCAATCTCCTGATCGGTTACGCCGGCCAGGTCAGGCTCATCGGCCTCCTTGTTCTTCTTGGAGAACAGCCCTTGGAATCGATCAAGCGTGGCCATGGTTTACCTTCCAACTCACAACAGGTGACGAAAACGTCGGGTGCCGGGTATCGGCTTCGTCAGGCCGCGACGGCCAGAAATTCGGGTTCGCTCACCAGCAGTTGCAGATCGAGCTCTTGCCAGTCCTGCCCTTGCGCATCGACAAGAACACGGGTTACATAACCGGGCGCTTCGGCCGGGCGTTCGCCCATGGCGCTGAATGCGCCTGGATTGCGCAGACCCAACAGGCGGTCAATCCACAGCACGGCGTTCAATCCCAGTGCGCCATGCAGACTCACCAAGCGGGATTCGGACGTGATTCGTTCGGCCGGGCGCATCGATCCGCGCGCCGATCCTTGAACAAGGTCTGCCAGATCGATCACGCCATGCAAGCCGCCGCGCAGATTGGCCACACCGACGTACCACGACTTCGTGTAAGGCACCGCCTGCACCGTTGACCAGGGAAAGATCTCACCGGACTGCACCAGCGGCAGCAAGTAACGACGGCCACCTGCTTCAATCGCCAGCCACGTCGCGGTCAGCGCCTCGGATTTCGCAGCCGTGAGACGCTGAGCCAGTCGTTCCTGGAGTTCTTTCAGCGACTGTCGTTTGGCCATGCTGTTGGTGTTCTCGGGTGCGCGTCAGGCCAGCGCGCGGATCTTGGAAAGCAGCTCTTCGCCGTTGACCGGCTTGGTGACGTAATCGCGAGCGCCTTGGCGCATCCCCCACACGCGGTCCGTCTCCAGATTCTTGCTGGTGCACATGACGATGGGGATGCTGGAGTACTGCGGATCGCGCGTGATGGCACGCGTCAACTGAAAGCCATTCTGGCCGGGCATCACCACGTCCATCAAAATGAGATCGGGCTTTTCCTCACCAAGACGACGAAAGGCCTCGTCCGCATTCTCGGCGGTGCGAACGGTGTAGCCATTTTTGGTCAGTAGATCCGACAGGACCATGAGCTCGGTCTTCGAATCGTCGACGACGAGGATCTTGTGGATGGGCATCAGGAAACTCCGTTGAGGTTGGCGCCGAACTGCTGCACAGCTTGCAGCAACTGGTCTTTGGTGAATGGCTTGGTGAGGTAATCCTGGGACCCGACCATGCGGCCGCGCGCCTTGTCGAAGACGCCGTCCTTGGACGAAAGCATGACGACCGGAATGCCCGCGAAGCGAGCGTTGCGCTTGATGATTGCGCAGGTCTGATAGCCATCCAGCCGCGGCATCAGGATGTCGCAGAAAACCAGATCGGGCTGATAGTCGTTGATCTTGGCCAGGGCGTCGAAGCCATCATCGGCCAGCAGCACCTCGTGGCCGCCCTGCTTGAGGAAGATCTCGGCGCTGCGCCGGATGGTGTTGCTATCGTCGACGACGAGAACCTTCAGGGCAGGCGATGCACTCACGATGGACGGGCTCCTCAACCACAATCAGGTCCGAAGCGGCACGCCACTCCGGACCGGGACAACGGATCGACAGCCGAGAGCCGCCGTCCGATCAGATTTGAACCATCTCGAAATCTTCCTTGCGGGCCCCACACTCGGGACAGGTCCAGTTCATTGGAACCTCGGCCCAAGGGGTGCCCGCAGGCACGCCATGCTCGGGTGCGCCTGCTGCTTCGTCGTAAATCCAGCCGCAGATCAAGCACATCCAAGTCTTGCTATCGCTCATGGTTTTTGTGGTCTGTATCGTAGAATGCAACGATTGTATCCAGCCTGTTCAAGCGCTCTGCGGCGCGATTTCACAGGCGAATGGCCGGCGCCAGATGCCCTTGCACCACAGTGCCAGCGAGCCGGCTCAGCCCGCACAATCCCCTCATCATGTCCGATCCCGCCGATTCCTCCGTCGACCGCGAGGCCACGACGGCCCCGGTCGAGTCCGCTCTGCCCTGCGTGATGACGTTCAACGCCAACGACCCCAGTGGGGCCGGTGGCCTGAGTGCCGACCTCACCGCGATGGCGAGCGCCTCCACCTATGTACTGCCGGTCGTGACCGGTGCCTACGTTCGCGACACGTCCGCGATCCGCGACCACTTCAGCCTGGATGAGGAGGCCGTAGTCGATCAGGCACGCTGCGCGTTGGAGGACATGCCCGTGAGGGCCATCAAGGTCGGGTTCGTGGGAACACCAGAGAACCTCAGCGCCGTGGCCCAGATCACCAGCGACTACACCGAGGTGCCGGTGATCACCTACATGCCGGACCTGTCCTGGTGGGACGAACTCGACATCGAGAACTACCTTGACGCCTGCACCGAACTGCTGCTGCCGCAGACCACGGTGCTGGTTGGCAACCACAGCACCCTGTGCCGCTGGCTGCTGCCGGAGTGGGAGGGTGATCGCCCCCCGGGTCCTCGCGAGGTGGCGCGGGCCGCCGCAGTGCACGGCGTGCCCTACACCCTAGTGACCGGCTTCAACGCAGCAGATCAGCATTTGGAAAGCCATCTGGCCTCGCCCGAAACCGTGCTGGCCACCGCCCGCTACGAACGTTTCGAGGCGACGTTCGCCGGCGCCGGCGACACCTTGTCGGCCGCCCTGTGCGCGCTCATCGCCAGTGGGGCCGATCTGCAGACCGCTTGCGCGGAAGCGCTGACCTACCTGGACCAGTGCCTCGACGCCGGCTTCCAGCCCGGCATGGGTCATGCCGTGCCCGACCGCCTGTTCTGGGCCCACGACGACGAGCCCGCCTCAGACGACGAATCCACTGCCGATCCCGCCACGCCAGACAGCGCGCTGGACGCTGGTGACTTCCCCCTGGACACCACCCGACACTGACCCCATGCCCGACCGCAATCTGGACCTCTTCGAGAGAGCCAAAACCCTGATCCCCGGCGGCGTCAACTCGCCGGTGCGCGCCTTTCGCGCCGTCGGCGGCACGCCGCGCTTCGTGCAGCGCGCGCAAGGCGCCTACTTCTGGGACGCCAATGGCCAGCGCCACATCGACTACATCGGATCCTGGGGTCCGATGATCCTGGGCCATGGTCACCCTGCTGTGCTCGAGGCGGTGCAAAAAGCCGTGCTCGACGGCTTCTCGTTCGGTGCCCCTACCGAACGCGAGGTCGAGCTGGCGCAGGCCATCGTGGAGCTGGTGCCGAGTCTCGAAATGGTGCGGCTCGTGAGCTCTGGCACCGAGGCCAGCATGAGCGCGATCCGTCTGGCGCGCGGCGCCACCGGCCGGCGCAAGATCATCAAGTTCGAGGGCTGCTACCACGGTCACGCCGACGCGCTGCTGGTGAAGGCCGGCTCGGGCCTGGCCACCTTCGGCAATCCGACGAGCGCGGGTGTGCCGCCTGAGGTGGTGCAGCACACCCTGGTGCTCGAGTACAACAACCTCGAGCAGCTAGAGGCCGCGTTCGCCGAGCACGGCGCAGACATCGCGTGCCTGATGATCGAGCCGATCGCCGGCAACATGAACTTCGTGCGCGCCAGCGTGCCCTTCATGACGCGCTGTCGCGAGCTGTGCACTCGCCATGGTGCACTGCTTGTGTTCGACGAAGTCATGACCGGATTCCGCGTGGCCTTGGGCGGCGCGCAAAGCGTCTACGCAAAGCAGATTCCGGGCTTCGAGCCAGACATGACCGTGATGGGCAAGGTCATCGGCGGCGGCATGCCACTGGCCGCCTTTGGCGGTAAACGCGCGGTGATGGAACAACTCGCGCCGCTGGGCTCGGTCTATCAGGCGGGCACGCTGTCGGGCAACCCGGTGGCCACGGCTTGCGGTCTCGCAACCCTCGCCGAGATCCGCAAGCCCGGCTTCTTCGACGCGCTGTCGGCGCGCACCCGCCAGTTGGTGGATGGCCTCAAGGCCACGGCCGACTCAGCGGGCGTGCCTTTCAGTGTGGACGCCGAGGGTGGCATGTTCGGCTTCTTCCTCATGCCCGAGTTGCCACAGAACTACCAGACCGTCATGAAGACCGATGGCACGAAGTTCAATGCCCTGTTCCACGGCCTGCTCGATCGAGGCGTCTATATCGCGCCTGCACTGTATGAAGCCGGCTTCGTCAGCGCGGCCCACAGCGCGGCCGACGTCGAAGAGACGATCGCCGCCGCTGCCGAGAGCCTGCGCGCGCTGGCCTGAGCCCGCCGCCGGGCCAGCCGGCCGCCTCAGTGACGGAAGTGCCGCACCCCTGAGAACACCATCGCCACGCCGCGTTCGTTCGCGGCGTCGATGACCTCCTGGTCGCGCATGGAGCCACCGGGTTGGATCACGCAGCTCGCGCCGGCATCAACCACCACGTCCAGGCCATCGCGGAACGGGAAGAAGGCATCGCTGGCCACCGCCGTACCTTGCAGAGAGAGATTGGCATGGCCCGCCTTGATGCTGGCGATGCGCGCCGAGTCGAGGCGACTCATCTGGCCCGCGCCAACACCCATGGTCATGCCATCCTTGCAGAAGACGATGGCGTTGGACTTGACGAACTTGGCCACTTTCCAGGCAAACAGCAGGTCATCCAGTTGCTGTGACGTGGGTTGCTGCTTCGTTACCACTTTCAGGTCCTCGCGCTGAAGCACGTGGTTGTCGGCCGACTGGATCAGCAGGCCCGATCCCACGCGCTTCACGTCGGACAGGTTCAGTCCCTTGTCCCACGCGGTGGGACCGCCCGGAGGCAGGTCGATCTTCAACACGCGCACATTGGCCTTGGCTTTGAACACGGCCAGCGCCTCGGGTGAGTAACCCGGCGCCATGAGCACCTCGACGAACTGCTTGCTGATGGCCTCGGCCACGGCGCCATCGAGCGGGCGGTTGAGCGCGATGATGCCGCCAAAGGCGCTGGTCGGGTCGGTCTGGAAGGCCTTCTGGTAGGCCTGCAGCGGGCCGCTGCCCACGGCCACGCCGCAGGGGTTGGCATGTTTGACGATCACGCAGGCAGGCTCATCGAAACTCTTGACGCATTCCCAGGCAGCGTCGGCGTCGGCGATGTTGTTGTACGAGAGTTCCTTGCCCTGCAGCTGTGTCGCGGTGACCAGCGAGCCGGGCGCAGGGTACAGGTCTCGATAGAACGCGGCCGTCTGGTGCGGGTTCTCGCCGTAGCGCAGGTCCTGCAGCTTGACGAAGCGGCCGTTGGCCTGCGCCGAGTAGGCGTTGCGCTTCGGCACTTCGGCCGCTTCGTCGAACTCGACCGACGAGAGGTAGTCGCTGATCGCGCCGTCGTAGTTGCTGATGCGGTTGAACGCCGCCACCGAAAGGGCGAAGCGCGTCTTGTCGCTCAGCGTGCCGCTTGCCTTGAGTTCCTCGGCCACGCCAGCGTACTGCGACGCGTCGGTAAGCACCGCCACGTCCTTCCAGTTCTTGGCCGCGCTGCGCACCATGGCAGGGCCGCCGATGTCGATGTTCTCGATCGCGTCCGCCAGCGTGCAGCCTGCCTTGGCCACCGTGGCCTCGAAGGGGTAAAGGTTCACCACCAGGATGTCGATGGTCTCGATGCCGTGCTCACGCAGGGCGGCCATGTGATCGGGCAGGTCGCGCCGCGCCAGCAGACCGCCGTGCACCTTGGGGTGCAGCGTCTTCACTCGGCCGTCGAGCATCTCGGGAAAGCCGGTGACCTCGGCCACCTCGGTCACGGGCAGACCCTGATCCGCCAGCAGTTTGGCCGTACCGCCGGTGGATAGCAGGGTCACGCCGAGCGAGTGCAGCGAGCGGGCGAGATCGACGATGCCGGTCTTGTCGGAAACGGAGATGAGAGCGCGCATGGGGTAACAGAGGAAAGTTGGGAATTCAGTCGAGAAGGCCGTGATCGAGCAGCTTCTTGCGCAGGGTGTTGCGATTCAGGCCCAGCCACTGCGCCGCGCGCGACTGGTTGTACTGCGCCTGGGCCATCACCACCTCGAGCAGCGGGCGCTCCACGGCCTTCACCAGCATGTCGTGCAGGTTGGCGGGTTCGGTGCCGTCGAGGTCGCGGAAGTAGGCCTCGAGGCTGTCGCGGATGCACTCGTCCAACGTATTGGTCTTTTTCATGCGGCCAGCTTCCAGTCGGCAACGGCGCCGAAGTCCGCGTCGATCCAGGCATCAAAGGTCTGGGTCACGACGCGGCGTTGGTCATCGATGGTGTGGGTGGCGTTGACACTCGCGCGAAAGCGCGCGGCTTCGCCGGACGGCAGCGGCAACGACTGAACGTACCATCCCAGGTGCTTGCGCGCACTGCGCACGCCGGTGCTTTCGCCGTACAGGTCGTAGTGGTCGTCGAGGTGCTCCAGCAGCCAGGTCTTGACCTGCGACAGGCCGGGCGGAGGCAGGTGCTCGCCGGTGGCGAGGAAATGCGCAATCTCGCGGAAGATCCAGGGCCGGCCTTGCGCGGCGCGACCGACCATGATCGCGTCGGCGCCGGTGCGCCGCAGCACCTCGCGCGCGGCCTCGGGGGAAGCGATGTCGCCATTGGCCACCACCGGAATGCGCACGTGGCTCTTGATGTGTGCCACGGTGTCGTGCTCGGCCTGCCCCTTGTAGCCCTGCTCGCGCGTGCGGCCGTGCACGGTCAGCATCTGTACGCCAGCGCTCTCGGCGGCCAAGGCCAGCACGGGCGCGTTGCGCACCGCGTCGCACCAGCCGGTGCGCATCTTGAGCGTGACCGGCACGCCGTGCGGCTCGCAGGCCCGGACCACGGCCTCGACAATGCCGATCGCGAGGGCCTCGTCCTGCATGAGCGCGCTGCCCGCCCACTTGTTGCACACCTTCTTGGCCGGACAGCCCATGTTGATGTCGATGATCTGCGCGCCGCGGTCGATGTTGTAGCGCGCGGCATCGGCCATGGACTGCGGATCGGTGCCGGCGATCTGCACCGAAATCGGCGCAGGTTCGCCCTCGTGATTGGCGCGGCGCGAGGTCTTGAGGCTGTCCCACAGCTCGCGCCGGCTGGTCACCATCTCGCTTACCGCGTAGCCCGCGCCCAGCCGCTTGCACAGCTTGCGGAACGGCCGATCCGTCACCCCGGCCATGGGCGCGACGAACAAGGCGTTGGGCAGGACATGGGCCCCGATCTGCATGGCGTGGCGGGAACTGGCGTGGAGCGGTTCGGACGGGGGCGCCGGGCGCAGGCCGGCGGCGGAGGGCGGATTGTATCTGCTCAAAATTTCAGCACCCCAGGCAGGACTCGCCTCCAGGCGCCATCTCTTACGAAGACCGGAACCAGGCCAATTGCCTTGGTCACTTCAAGAACTATCTGCTCCGCACTGGCGGGCGCATTCGAGTTGTTCAAGCGGCAACAGAGTCCCACCTTTCAAGTCCTTCACTTTCGAGGCGATACGGTCGCTGTCGACAAGCTACTTGCACAGCAAAGTACGACTGTGATTGGCCGGCACTACCAGTCCCCGGGTGCAGGCACCGAGTACGCCCGCCAGTTGCTGGCGGAGGTCAACGACCTCGAAGTCGCTGCCGAAGCCAAACCGGAAAAGGAAAAGGCGCGATGGCTGCGTGCCACCGAAGCCGTCAAGGTATTGATGGGCAACGCGAGCTTCAAAGACACCCCGGACCTCAGGTAGCGATTGAAGCCTTGCACCGGCTGCAGAAGAACGCGCGCCTGCCACAGAGCGGAAGCCAGCTCGCCGCGGCGCGAGCTTGAAGCCCCTTCATTCCCTGCGCCGCCAGAAGCATGAACCCCTCCTGTACGGCGCGGGCTTGCGAGCACACACGCAGGGGTGGAATATCAGGCATCAGCTCGAGAGGATAGGAATCGATGACAGAATCCGCGCGCCCCCCCGCCGCGTCCATGCCCTCCTGGTTCCAGCACCTCGCCCAACTGCTCGCCCTGCCCGAGTACGGCCTGACGACCGTCTTCGTCGTGGCCTTCGTTTCGGCCACGCTGCTGCCCATGGGCTCCGAGCCCGCGGTGTTCGGGCTCATCAAACTTAATCCCGAGCTGTTCTGGCCGGCCGTGCTGGTGGCCACCGCGGGCAACACCCTGGGTGGCGCGGTGAGTTGGGCCATGGGCCTGGGCACCCACCGGCTGGTGGACCGCGCGCGCGGCAACAGCACCGAACTGCGCGCACTGCATTGGCTTGAGCGCTTCGGCCCCAAGGCCTGCCTGTTGAGCTGGCTGCCCGTGGTGGGCGATCCGCTGTGCGCGGTGGCTGGCTGGCTGCGCTTCCCGTTCTGGCCATGCCTGGCCTACATGGCGATCGGCAAGTTCGTGCGCTACCTGTGCATGACCGCGGCGCTGCTCTGGTTCTTTCCCGAAAGGCTTGCCCTGTGAGTCGCAACGCCCTGCCCCACAGCCTGTGGGCGCTGATGGTCGGTAACTTCGTCATCGGCACCGGCGTGATGGTGGTGCCGGGCACGCTCAACGACATCAGCCAATCACTGGCCATTTCGGTGCCACAGGCGGGGCAACTGATCACGGCCGCCGCCATTCTGATGGGCCTGGGCGCGCCGCTGTTCGCCGGCCTCGTGGCGGGCTGGGACCGGCGCCGCCTGCTCACGTGGTCCTTGATCTGGTATGGCCTGCTGCACGCCGCCTGCGCGCTGGCACCGAACTACGCCGCGCTGCTGCCCTTGCGCGTGTTGGCCGTGGTCTCGCCGGCCGTGTTCACGCCGCAGGCGGCGGCCTGCATCGGCCTGCTGGTGCCGCCGGAGCAGCGCGGTCGAGGCATCACCTTCGTGTTTCTGGGCTGGTCGGTGGCGTCGGTGATGGGCATGCCGCTGTCGGCCTGGATCAGTGGTGTGCTGGGCTGGCGCTGGGCCTTCGGGCTGGTGGCCGTGATGGCGCTGGTGGTCAGCGTCTGGGTGTGGCGCGCCGTGCCCAACGGTGTGCGGCCTGCCGCGCTGTCCCGCGAATCCTGGGGCCAGGCCCTGGGTTCGGCGCCGCTGATGATGGCCATCGGCGTGACGCTGCTGTCGGCGTTCTCGCAGTTCACGCTGTTTTCGTACTTCGCGCCTTACTTTGCGCAGACGCATGCGCTGGGTGGCGGCGGTTTGTCGCTGCTCTTCCTGTGGTTCGGCGCGTTCGGCCTACTGGGCAACGTGCTGGTTTCGCGGTCCATCGACCGCATGGGTGCGCCGCGCGCCGTGCTGCTCACCTTGAGCCTGATCGCCTTGTCTTTGCTGGCCTGGCCGCTGGGGCGTTCATCCATCTGGATGCAGGCCCTCGTCCTGATTCCCTGGGCGCTGGGGTGTTTCTCGGCCAACTCGGCTCAGCAGGCGCGGCTGGTGCAGATGTCGCCCGTCCTGGCACCTGCGACAGTCGCGCTCAATTCCTCGGCCATGTACAGCGGGCAGGCGCTGGGGGCGGGCCTGGGCGGCCTGTTGATTGCCCAAGGCCACATGCTCGAACTGCATCGGGTGGGGCTGTGCGTGGCGGTCTTGGCCATCGGGATGAGCCTGCTGGCGACACCGCGCGGGCGTTCGCCTGTGAGATGAACCAATTCTGACGGACCGTTCCTCAGCACCAGCACTCGCCATCGACATCGACATCGCTGGTACTTCTGTCAATCCGACATCTCAAAGACCGACCATGACACGCATTGCCTCCTATTTCAGAGCGCCCACCAAACCGAAGGTTGCGGATCGTGCTGACCGCCAGGCCTTGAAGCGCACAGTGATCGACTCCAAAACCGGAGAGATCAACTTCGATCATCTGAACAAGCTGCTGGGTCATTACCCGAACGCCCGAACGCTGTACGCCAAGAAGGACTGGCTGGGTCGGCTCTATGTTTCATTTAACGAGCCAGAGGACGGCAAGTACGAATATGCGGACAAGAAAGCGCTGGGTACCCTCGCCAAGCTTGGCCTGACGGACAGCTTCGTTGGCTACAAGCAAGCAGTCTTCGATGCCAAGCAAGATCTGCTTAGCAACCTCAACAGCCATGGCGGAGGCTTTGAGGTCACCTCCAAGTTCCGCCAAGCAGCCCTCACGCTAGAAAAGGCGCAGAAAGACGGCCCGGCGAAACAGGAAACCGCGCCGCCTGCTCCCGCGTCGCAGAATTCGCAGCCTAATTCGACGACCGCAACCTCACTCAGTATGTCCGGGCACGAACTCAAGATCGAAACACCCGCGCCAACAGTGGTAGCCATCGAGCCGATCAAGACCCAGGCGTCCGATACCCCCACCATCGACGCCGAAGATCTGGATTTGATGGATGCAATCGACAACGCCATTTCTGTACTCGATGCACGAACGGCGTTTGCGATTCAAAAGACGAACAGCGAGGTGTCGGATTCACTTGTGGATGGAGGTCGCCTCCCATTCGCGCGCACGCTGCTGAGCAATCTGCCGCAGCCGCCAGAGGTGGCAAACGATCAGCCCCTGAGTGATCTGGACAAACTGAACTACTACTTGGACAAAACCAACCTGCTGAAACAAGTCGGCAAAGGTGATCACCATGCGCTGACCGAATACCGAAGCGAACTGCTGAAAGCCGAGGAAAAGCAGCAGGCCATCTGATCAGCACCCGCAAATGGACGGCATCGCGACCCCGATTCGTCCCACAGCATGGCGTGGCGCCTTTACAAGAGGCGGCCACGCTTTGTCAGTTCCAGACCTGCCTCAAAACCTCGTCCACCCCGAGCGCAGAACACATCTCGCCTTTGTCGCCAGTATCGATCAATCGACCTAGCCCCCGGCCACGCCGAACCAATCACCCGGCCCCGGTACTCAAGCCAGCACATCCCCTGCCACCGACCGCCGAGGCCCCATGACCGAACTCCGCACCCCCGAAGACGCTGCCGCCTGCCTGGTGGCCGCGGCCGAACACAGCGAGGCCGTCGAGGCCGTGGTCGAACTGCGCGAAGCCACTTGGCTGGTGCACCTGGAGACCGGCGGCGAGTGCGTGGTGGAGTGGGCACAGCACCCCACCCGCCTGGTGCTCACCACGGCGCTGGGTGAACCTTCGGAAGCCGCGCGGCCCAAGGTGCATTCGGCCGCGCTAACCTTCAACCTGCTGTGGGGCGAACTGGGCAGCATGCGCCTGGCCAAGGACGACGAGGACGAGACCCTGCTCCTGATCAACGACGTGTTCCTGGAGGACGAGTCGAACCGGCACATCGTGCTGGCCAATGAGCTGCTGCGACTGGAAGGCCTGCGGCTGCTGTGGACCATGTACATCGAGGGAGCGGATTCGTCCAACAGCGAAGTGCCCAAAGTTCCGAGCGCCATGTTGACGCGCGCCTGAGTCGTGCCGATGCTCACTCATCTTTATTGAGGCCCCGCATGTCCACCAATACGCCCGCTTCCGATGACGCGACCGCAGCGCCCGCCAATGAAGAGGCGGATCAGCCCACACCGGCCACCACTCCCGCCCGCGGCAACCTGATCTTCCGCCGCCCCGGCGTGGCGCCGTCCGTAGCGGTCAACCCCAGAGACAGCGCCCGCCGCGAATGGCTGCTGGACCACGTGGCGCGACGCCAGGCGCGGCGCGACGCCACGGTGGCCTTGATGCGCAGCAGTCACCTGGCCGACGCGGCGGCGGCCGATCCGCAACTGCAATCGGAACTGAGCCGTCTGATGGCCTTCCTGCGCGATGCACCAGGCTCGGCCGGGCACGATCCCGAGGACTGCGCGGACGATCGCTGAACACCGCCGCTTCCCCGAAAAGAACAAGGGCCCGTTTCAGGGCCCTTGTCATTGGTTCATCGCAGCGCAGGCGATGTCTCTCAGCCCGAGAACAGGAAGTTCATGACGTCGCCGTCCTTGACGACGTAGTCCTTGCCCTCGGCGCGCATCTTGCCCGCCTCCTTCGCGCCTTGCTCGCCGCCGTGCGCGATGTAGTCGTCGAAGGCAATGGTCTGGGCGCGGATGTAGCCCTTTTCGAAGTCGGTGTGGATCACACCGGCGGCCTGGGGGCCCGTGTCACCCACGTGGATGGTCCAGGCGCGCACTTCCTTCTCGCCAGCGGTGAAGTAGGTCTGCAGGCCCAGCAGGCCATAGGCTGCGCGAATGAGGCGGTGCAGGCCGGGCTCCTCAAGGCCCATCTCCTCGAGGAACATCTGGCGGTCCTCGTCGTTCATCTCGGCCATCTCGGCTTCGAGCTTGGCGCAAATGGCCACCACTGGCGCCTGCTGGGCCTCGGCGTACGCCTTCAGGCGATCGAGCAGCGGGTTGTTCTCGAAACCGTCCTCGGCCACGTTGGCCACGAACATCGCGGGCTTGGCGGTGATGAGGAACAGGGGTTTGATCAGCGCGCGGTCTTCCTTGGAGAGGTCGAGCGTGCGCACGGGCCTGGCTTCGTTCAAGGCGGCCTGGCATTTCTCCAGCACCACCAGCAGCTTCTGCGCTTCCTTGTCGCCGGCACGCGCGGTCTTCTGCGCGCGCTGCACGCTCTTCTCGACCGTGGACAGGTCGGCCAGGCAGAGTTCGGTCTGGATCACCTCGATGTCGGCGATCGGGTCGACCTTGCCAGCCACGTGGATGACGTTCGGGTCTTCGAAGCAGCGCACCACGTTGACGGTGGCGTCGGTCTCGCGGATGTGCGCGAGAAACTGGTTGCCCAGACCCTCGCCCTTGCTGGCGCCGGCCACCAGGCCCGCGATGTCCACGAACTCGACGATGGCGGGCACGATGCGCTGCGGTTGAACCACCTTCGCAAGTTGCGCCAGGCGCGGATCGGGCACCTCGACCACGCCCGTGTTGGGCTCGATGGTGCAGAACGGGTAGTTCTCGGCCGCGATGCCGGCCTTGGTGAGGGCGTTGAAGAGCGTGGACTTGCCCACGTTGGGCAGGCCCACGATGCCGCATTTCAAGCTCATGACGTGGGTGGGGGGTGGTGGCGCGCCGGGGATGCCTTCCCCTTGGCGCCGGGAGAAGGGGACGCTGATTGTACTGAGCGTGTACCAAGCGGGCGTTCAGGCCCCGCCTCGGGCGGCCTGCGCGCGCACCCAGCTTGCGAAGGCCTG
Organism: Hydrogenophaga intermedia; assembly: GCF_000723405.1. Taxonomy (GTDB): domain Bacteria; phylum Pseudomonadota; class Gammaproteobacteria; order Burkholderiales; family Burkholderiaceae_C; genus Hydrogenophaga; species Hydrogenophaga intermedia. The sequence goes on from NZ_CCAE010000024.1 coordinate 28,516, forward strand.
CGCGGCCGCCGAGTCGGCGGCCGCGCGCAGGCGGCACAGGTAGTAGCCCCGGTCGGTGGTGGCGGCGCCCGCCACCGGCATCACCAACCGGCCAGCCGCCAGTTCGCTCTGCACCATGCAGCGCTGGACCACCGCCACGCCCATGCCCGAACGGGCTGCCTCGATCAGGTTCATCACCAGGTCGAAGCCGGTGCCGCGCCAGTTCGCGGGCAGGTGGGCGCCCACGGCGTCGGCCCACAACCCCCAGTTGTCCCGGTAGTTGCTGTGGTAGAGCTTGGGCAGGCCCAGCAGCGCGTCCGCGCCCTCGACGCCCTGCGCCAGCGCGGGCGCGCACACCGCCACGATCTCGCGCCCGATGAGGTACTGCGCCGCCACCTGCCGGGGCCAGCGCCGCCGCGCACCGGTCTTGAGCGCGAGCCACAGGTCCACGTCGGCGCGGGTGAAGTCTTCGTCGTGGTGGTATTGGCGGAACTCGATGTCGATGTCCGGGTGCGCCTGGCGGAACGACTCCAGGCGCGGCAGGAGCCACAGGTTGCCCAGGCTGGGCACCACGGACAGGCGCAGGCGCCGGGTCTCGGGCCGGGCGCGCACACGGCCCGCGGCGGCTTCCAGCGCCGCCACTGGCGCCTCCACCTGGCCACGCAGTTCGCCGCCCGCCGCCGTGAGGCGCACGCCGCTGGCCGTGCGATCGAACAGGCGCACGCCGAGGTGGCTTTCTAGCCGGGCCACCGCGCGGCTCACGGCGGCCTGTGTCACGCACAGCTCGTCGGCCGCGCGCCGGAAGCTGCCGTGCCGGACCACCCCCAAGAAGGCGTGCAACTCCACCAGCGAGGGGCTCAGGATGCGCATGGCGGCGATTACATCATGTCATCACCCTCGCCGAAAATGTCGTTTGCCCACCCCTGCCCTCGTCCCTACGCTGCGGCTCCTCATTGCTGACGGAGGAGACACCCCATGAACATGCCCACCCTGCTGCGCGCCGCGCTGACCCTGACCGCCGCGCTGGCCCTGGGCAGCGCCCAGGCGCAGGCCCCTTACCCGAACCGCCCGATCAAGCTGGTCGTGCCCTTCGCGCCCGGCGGCTCCACCGACCTGGCCGCGCGCCTGGTGGCCGAATACGGCAGCCGCGAACTGGGCCAGTCGATCGTGGTGGAGAACAAGGCCGGTGCCGGCGGCTCCACCGGCATGGAATTCGTGGCGCGCTCGGCCCCCGACGGCTACACCCTGGGCATGGCCACGGTCAGCACGCACGGCAGCAACCCGGCGGTGTACGGCAACCGGCTGCGTTACGACCCGGTGAAGGACTTTGCGCCGATCACCAACGTGGCGACCACGCCCAGCGTGTTCGCGGTGCACCCGAGCACGCCAGCGAACACCATGAAGGAGTTCATCGCCCTGGCCCAGGCCAACCCCGGCAAATACAGCTTCGCCTCGCCCGGCATGGGCTCGCTGGGCCACGCCAACATCGAGCACTTCATGGCCCTGGCGAAGTTCCAGTTGCTGCACATCCCCTACAAGGGCGCGGGGCAAGCCATGACGGATGCCCTCTCGGGCCAGGTGACCGCCATTACCGACAACCTGCCGTCGGCACTGACGAACATCCAGTCCGGCAAGCTGCGCGCACTGGCGGTGCTGAGCGAGAAACGCTCGCCCTCGCTGCCGGATGTGCCCACGTACGGCGAGCTCGGATTCCCGCAGATGGGCACGGGCGGCTGGTTCGGCGTCGTGGCGCCGGCGGGCACGCCGCCCGAGGTGGTCGCCAGGCTCAATGCCGCCCTGCACAAGGCCATGAAGATCCCCGCCTTCATCCAGAAGATGGACGAGTCGGGCGCGACGCTGATTCCGGGCACGCCGCAGGCATTCGCCCAGCAGATCCAGCAGGCCATGGAGCGCTACGCGCGCGTGGCGAAGATGGCCAAGATCTCGCTGGACTGATCGATGCCGCTCGACACGCCGTTCACGCTGCACCGTCCACTGACCGCGCCCGTGCCGCTGGTGTGCGACTCGCCGCACAGCGGCACCGACTACCCGGCCGACTACGACCACGCCGTGCCGCGCGCCTTGCTGCGCCGCGGCGAGGACACGCACGTGGACGCGCTGTGGGCGGCGGTGCCCGCGGTGGGCGGCAGCCTGCTGGCCGCCCACTTTCCGCGCACCTACATCGACTGCAACCGCACGGAGGACGACCTCGACGCGGACCTGCTCGATGGCCCCTGGCCGCAGCCGCTGAACCCCGGCGAGAAAACGCGCCTGGGCTACGGCCTGGTCTGGCGCAACATCGCCGCCGACACGCCGATCTATGCCCGCCGGCTCACGGTGTCCGAGGTGCGCGCGCGCATCGAACGCTGCTACCGCCCCTACCACGCGGCGCTGACGCGCTGCATCGAGGACACCGCCGTGCGCTTCGGGGCGGTCTGGCACCTCAACCTGCATTCCATGCCCAACGACGCCTACGAGCGCCTGCGCATCCGCAGCCCGCGCCCGCTGGCGGATTTCGTGCTGGGCGACCGCGACGGCAGCACCTGTGAGCCGGCCTTCGTCGATCTGGTGGAGAGCGGGCTGCGCGCCCGCGGGTACACCGTGGCCCGCAACGACCCGTACAAGGGCGTGCAACTGATCGCACGCATCGGCCAGCCCGCGCGGCGGCGGCACAGCCTGCAGATCGAGATCCGCCGACCGACCTACATGGATGAGGTCACGCGCGAGCGCAACGCCGGCTTCGCCACTGTGCAGCGCGACCTGGGCGACCTGGCCGCCACGCTGGCGCGCTACGCGAGCGAACAGGCCGCCCGCTAAGGCGGCGCACCCGCCACGCGTCACGCGTGGCGTGATCGTTCAAGACGGCGGAGCGGCCGGCGCGCAGCATGCGGGCTCCTCGATTGGGAGACCCGCCATGGAACTCGACATCAACGGACAGCGCCAGGCCATCGCGCCGGCTTGGCGCGACGAGCGACTGCTCTGGGTGCTGCGCGAACACCTGGGCCTCGTGGGCAGCAAGCACGGCTGTGGTGTGGGCCAGTGCGGCGCCTGCACGGTGCTGGTGGACGGCGTGCCGGCGCGCAGTTGCCTGCTGCCGGTCAGCGCCGCCGCCGGCCGACGCATCACCACCGTGGAAGGACTGGCCAGCGCCGGGAAGGGCCTGCACCCCGTCCAGCAGGCCTGGCTCGACGAGCGCGTGCCGCAATGCGGCTACTGCCAGGCCGGCCAGATCGTCGCCGCGGCCGCCCTGCTGCACGAGCACCCGGTGCCCAGCGACGCGCAGATCGACGCCGCGCTGGCCGGGCACCTGTGCCGCTGCGGCACGCAGCAGCGCGTGCGCGCGGCCGTGCACCGCGCGGCCCGCGCGCTGGCCGAGGGCGCGCAATGAAGCGCCGTGGCTTCCTGCAGGCGGGTACGGGCCTTGTGGTGGGCTTCGCCCTGCCGGGCTGCACGTTGCCGGTGTTTCCCAAGCGGCCGGTGTCGGGCTACGAGGACGCGCTCGGCTGGATCCACCATGAGCAGGGGCGCTTCACGCTGCGCCTGCCGCGCGCCGAGATGGGCCAGCAGATCGCAACGGCGCTGCGGCAAGTGGCGGCAGACGAACTGGGCGTGGACGCCCGCAGCGTCGAACTCGTCCTGCCCACCACGGGCGACACGGCCCGTGTGCGCGCCACCGTGGGCAGCGAATCGGTGCGCGACTTCGCGCTGCCCCTGGCCCAGGCCTGCGCCACCTTGCGCGAGGCCCTGGCGCGCGGCGACACGCAGGGGCAACTCGAGGCCGAACCCTTGCCGGCGTCGTCGCTGCGCGCGTTCCGCCGCCGCCCTGAGCCGCGGGCGCCACTGCCGCTCGTGCACGGCCACGAGATCGTCACCGGCGCCCCGCTGTACGTGGCGGACGTTCGGCCTCCCGGCCTGCTGTTCGGTCGCGTGCTGCGCGCACCGACCTCGCCCGAACTCCCGTCGCGGCCCGTGGAGTGGAACGACGCCGCCGCCCGCGCCGTGCCCGGCTTCGTGGCCTTGGTGCGCGACGAGCGCCTGCGTCAGGCTCAGGCCCACGGACTGGGCCTCGTGGCGCGCACACCGGGCGCGCTCGACCGCATCGAGGCCGCCCTGTCCGTGCGCTGGCAAAGTAAGAGTGGTGGCCACGACGGCGCCAGCGTCGCGCGGCTGCTCGACGTCGACACGCACCGCGCGCGCGGGCGCCTGCCGCACGAGGTGCTGGACGCGGGCCGCGTGGACGAAGGCGCGGCCTGGGACGTCGATCTGCGCATCGACATTCCCTTCGCGGCCCACGCCGCCATCGAGCCGCGCGCGGCGGTAGCCGCGCCGGGTGCTGACGGCACGCTTGATCTGTGGGTCGGCTCGCAGGACGCCTGGTACCAGCGCGACGTGGTGAGCCAGACCCTGGGCCTCGACGCGCAGCGCGTGCGCGTGCACCCCTGCCGCGTGGGCGGCGCCTTCGGCGGCAAAACGATCTGCACGGTGGAACTTGAGGCCGCGTTGCTGTGCGAAGCCGTGCGCGCGCCCGTGAAGGTGCAATGGACCCGCACGCAGGAGTTGCGCCAGGGCTTCCACCGCCCGCCTTCCAGCCACCGCCTGCGCGCACGCCTTCGCGAGGGGCGGCTGGTCGACTGGCAGCACCACTTCGCCAGCAGCCACATCCTGTTCACCTCGGCCGGCGTGCCGGCCTGGCTGCAGCGCATCACCGACACCGTGGCCGGCGACCCCGGCGTGGCGCGCGGCGCCGCGCTGCCCTACCGCGTGCCGAACACCGACGTGCGCTTCGCGCTGGTACGCCTGCCGGTGTTCACCGGCCCCTGGCGCGGGCTGGGCGCGGGGCCGAACGGCCTGGCCATCGAGTCCGCCATCGACGAGTGCGCGCACGCCGCCGGGCTGGACCCGGTCGCCTTCCACCTCGACCACCTCACCGATGCGCGCCTGGCGCGCACGCTGCGCGCCGCCGTGGCCGCCGCGCCACCCGCGCCAAGCGGCCCGCGCAGTGGACGCGGCGTGGCCTGCGGCACCTACAAGCAGCTCAGCCACGCAGCCGTGGTGGCCGACGTGCAGGTGGCGCCCGACGGCACGGTGCGGATCACGCGCCTGGGCTGCGCACACGACAGCGGTCACCTCATCGACCCCGACACGGTGCGCGCCCAGTGCGAAGGCAACCTCGTGTGGGGCTTGGGCATGGCCTTGAGCGACGCGCTGGAGGTGGCCGCGGGTGGCGTGAGCAGCGACAGCTTCGCCAGCGCGCCCATCCCCCGCATCCACGACCTGCCGCCGCTGGACGTGGTGCTGATCGACGAAGGCGAGGCGCCGGGCGGCGCGGGCGAAACGATCATCGTCGCCGCGGCGGCGGCGATCGCCAACGCCGTGCGCGCCGCCACCGGCCACCGGGTCACGCGATTTCCCATCAACCCGGCCGTTCTGGCGCAGACTTGAGCCCATGGACGATTTCGCGCCGGCCGCGATGATGCGCGTGGTGCACCAGGGCCTGCGCCGCCAGGGCCTGGCACTACCCCCCGCCGCGCCCAGCCACCTGGGCCGCGTGGCGCTGCCCGACAAGCGCGCGCGCCTGCAGGCCGTGTGGCAGGCGCATGGCCCCGGCGTCATCGCGCGCCTGGGCGAAGCCGTGCACGACCTGCCGGACGACCCCCTGCTCACCGCCTTCGCCCCGGCGCGCGACCCGTTCGATCTGCTGGAACGCTGGCAGCGGCTGGAGCGCTTCGTGCACTCGCGCCACCGCGTCGAGGTGCGCGCCACCGGGCCAGCGGCGCTGAGCCTGCGCCACCTGTCGCTGCGCCGCGCGGAGCCGCCCACCGACGCCGAGGACCTGCTGGTCGTCGGCCTGCTGCTGGCGCTGACGCAGCGGCTGGGTATATCGGGTCTGCGCGCGCGGCCATGCGGTACGCGGTCCTGGCTGTTCGACGATGGCTGGCGCGCCACGCGCTGGCCCCCGCCACTGCACGCCTGGGAATGGGAATGGCGTGGCACCACGCGGCCGCCGGCCGCCGATGCATCGCACACGCCGCTCAACCTGCTTCAAGCCGACCCGGCGCGTGGCTGGACGCTCGCGCGCCTGTCGCAGGCCATGGGCCTGGCGCCGCGCACCCTGCAGCGCCGACTCGCCGACCAGGGCGCGCACTTCAGTGGCCTGCTCGTGCAGGCGCGCCTGAACCATTCGGCGCACCATCTCGCCAGCGGTGCGACCTCACTCGCCGAGGTGGGTTACCTCAGCGGTTTTGCCGACCAGCCGCACTTCACGCGGCAGTTTCGCGCCCACACCGGCCTCACCCCGGCGCAGTTCCGCGACCAGTTCGGCACCGGGGCGCCAGGCCCGCTCAGTCGAAGCGCCAGTCCCCGCTGACGCGCTGCCCCACGCGCAGCATCCGGCCATCGCCTTCCAGCACGATGGCGTTCATGCCGAAAGTGATGGCGCCGCCCACGCGCGGGTCCGCGCGGTAGCCGCGCAGCGCGTCGCCCACCACGTGGCCGGGCAGCGCGGAATCGGGGTCGACGTCGGGGATCGGGCAGCGCGCGCAAGGCTTCACCGGTTCGATCACGGCCGGGCCGTCGTCGGTGGTGATGGTCAGCGCGCCCACGCGGTCCTCGTCGTGCGACTGCAGGCCGCCGAGCACGATGTTCGGCCGCACGCGGCGCTGGTCCACCGGCGCGTGGCCATCACCCACCAGGCGGGCGTTGAGTTCGTCCAGCGAGGCGGCGCTGGTCAGCAGCACCGCGAAGCCGTCGGCGAACTGGGTAGCGGCCTCGCGGCCACCGGTCCACTTCGGGTCGCTGGGGCGGCGCACCTCGGGGTCAAAGCGCGCCAGGCGCAGGCGTTTGAGCGAATCGGGCGCGTCCGGCCCCAGGAAATCGCTGAACCACTGGGCCGCGATGTCGCCCATGTCGTAGGCCTCGACGGTGTCGTTCCACACGCGCACCGTGGCCGGGTCCTCGGCTGCGTCCAGCGCCAGATGCAGCGACAGCATGCCCGGCGCGCGCAGCACCAGTTGCCCCAACTTGAAGCTGGGCTGGATCAGCGCCATGCGCGGCAGTTCGCGCTGCGTCACGAATTCGCCTTGTTGGTCGACCACCATCCAGGCCCGGTCGTAGAGCAGGCCGGTGTCGGTCAGCTCGGCTTCTTCCAGGCGCACCCCGGCGCAGGATTTGACGGGGTAGATCCAGAGTTGCTCGATGGTGGCCTGGACGTCGTCGGTGTCGCTCATGGTGGCTGATGGGATGGATGCGGGGTATCGGTATCGGCGAAACGCCGGATTGTGCCGCGCTCCTAGAATCCCGCTCATGCCCAGTTCATCCTCCCCCCGACGCGCCGACGTGGCCATCCGCGGCGCCGGCGTGGTGGGCCAGGCGCTGGCCCTGCTGCTCGCGCAAGACCGCCTGCGCGTGGCCCTGGTGGCCCCCGAATCCCCTCCCCGCGCCCACGACGTGCGCGCCTACGCCCTGAACAAGGCCTCGCGCGAGCTGCTCGTGTCCCTGCGCGCCTGGCCCGACGCCGTGCCCGGCGCCGTGACGCCCGTGCGCGCCATGCAGGTCTGGGGCGACGACGGCGGGCAACTGGGTTTCGACGCGGGCGAATTGGGCGCCGAGGCCCTGGCCTGGATCGTGGACGTGCCCGCGCTGGAACAGCGCCTGGCCGACGCGGTGGGCTTCGCCGCCGGCGTCGAACGGGTCAACGAGGCCCCGCCCGCCCGCCTGACGGTGGTGTGCGAGGGCCGCCACAGCGCCACCCGGGAGGCCCTGGGCATCGACTACGACACCCACGCCTACCCTCACAAGGCCCTGGCCGCGCGGCTGCGCGCCGAACAGCCGCACGGCGGCGTGGCGCGCCAGTGGTTCGCCCACGGCGAGGTGCTGGCCCTGCTGCCCATGGGCGGCGCCGACGGCCACGAACTCGCCCTGGTGTGGTCGCTGCCGGCGCAGCAGGCCGACGAATGGCTCAAGGCCGAGCCCGCGGCCTTCGCCGAGGCCGTGCAGGCGCGCAGCGCCCAGGCCCTGGGCGCCCTCACGCCGTTGGCCCCGGCGCAGGCCTGGCCACTGCAGCTCTCCCGCGCGCAGCGCTGGTTCACCCATACCCCGCAGGGCGCCGTGGCCCTGGCCGGCGACGCCGCCCACGCCGTGCACCCGCTGGCCGGCCAGGGCCTGAACCTGGGCCTGGCCGACGCCGCCGAGCTGGCCCGCGTGCTGCACGCCCGCGAGTACTGGCGCGAACTCGGCGACGCCAAACTGCTCAGACGCTACGAACGCGCCCGCGCGGCCGACGTTCAGGCCATGTCCGCCGTCACCGACGGCCTGTTCTCCCTGTTCGGCCTGAGCGATCCGCGCGTGCAGTTGCTGCGCAACCGCGGGCTCGCCGGCTTTCACCGCAGCGGCCCGCTCAAGCGCTGGTTCGCGCGCCAGGCCATGGGCCTGTCGCTCTGAACCGCCACGCCCCCTTCCTACACGGTTTCCCACGAGGCCCATTCATGAAACTCTCGTTCAAGTCCCTATGGCTGCCGCTGCTCGCGTGCCTGGCCTTCGCCGCCTCGGCCAACGAAGCCACCATCCGCAAGAACCTGAGCGAGCGCCTGCCCAACCTGCCGCCCATCGAAGAGGTCAGCAAGACGCCCTTCCCCGGCGTCTGGGAGATCCGCATCAACCGCTCCGAGATCCTCTACTCGGACAGCGAGGGCAACTACCTGATGCAGGGCTCGATCTTCGACACCCGCAACCGCGTGGATCTGACCGAGCAGCGCACGCAGAAACTCAGCGCGGTCGATTTCTCCAGCCTGCCCCTGAAGGATTCGTTCAAGGTGGTGCACGGCAAGGGTACCCGCCAGATCGCCGTGTTCAGCGACCCCAACTGCGGCTACTGCAAGCGGCTGGAGAAAACGCTGGCCGATGTGGAGGACGTGACCATCCACGTGTTCATGTACCCCATCCTCGGCCCCGATTCGGTGAAGAAAGCCCAGTCGCTCTGGTGCGCCAAGGACAAGGGCAAGACCTACCTCGACTGGATGGTGCGCGGCACCGCCATCCCGAACGCCAGTTGCGACACCGCCGCCGTGGAGCGCAACGTGGCCCTGGGGCGTGACCTTCGCATCAACGGCACGCCCACCATCTTCTTCGTCGATGGCACGCGCGTGCCGGGCGCGGTGGATGCGGAGCGCCTGGAGACCCTGCTCAAGAGCGCCAAGGCCAAATGAGCCGAGGGCGCCGTTCCCCGCGCGACGCGGCCGCCGCCGTTCACTACCGCATCGCGGTGGAGAACTCGCACAGCCACCTGTTCACGGTCACGCTCACCGTCGACCAACCCGCCGCCGGGCAGCGCTTCGCGTTGCCGGTGTGGATTCCGGGCAGCTACCTGGTGCGCGAGTTCTCCCAGCACCTGCAGGGCCTGAGCGCACGCCAGGGCGGCCACGAGGTGCCGCTCAAGCAGCTCGACAAACACCGCTGGCAGGCCGACTGCGCCGCAGGCCAGCCGCTGGAACTGCGCTACCAGGTCTACGCCTTCGACGCTTCGGTGCGCACCGCCTTCCTGGACGCCACGCGCGGCTTCTTCAACGCCACCAGCACCTGCCTGCGCGCCATCGGCCTCGAAGACAAACCCCACGCGCTGACGCTCGAGCGCGGCGCCGCGCCTGACGACTGGCAGGCGGTCAGCGGCCTCGGCGCCACGGGCCTGGACGACGACGGCTTCGGCGACTACCTCGCCGCCGATTACGACTACCTCGCCGATTGCCCCTTCACGCTCGGCCGCTTCTTCAGCGCCGAGTTCGTGGCCGGTGGCGTGCCGCACCGCTTCGTGCTCACCGGCGCGGGCGGCTGGGTCGACACCGAACGACTGGTGGAGGACACACGCCGCATCTGCGAGACGCAGATCGCTTTCTGGCACGGCGACGGCGCCCCGCCCTTCGATCGCTACGTCTTCATGCTGCACGCCAGCGGCGACGGCTACGGCGGCCTCGAGCACCGCAACAGCACGGCCCTCATCTGCCAGCGCAACGACCTGCCGCGCGCCGGCGCCAAGGACCGCGCGCTCAAGGCCACCGACGGCTACACCACGCTGCTGGGCCTCATCAGCCACGAGTACTTCCACACCTGGAACGTCAAGCGCCTGCGTCCCAAGGAGTTCGCGCGCTACGGCTACGACAGCGAAAACTACACCGAGCTGTTGTGGTTCTTCGAAGGCTTCACCAGCTACTACGACGACCTGTTCCTGCGCCGCGCGGGCCTGATCGACGACGCCACCTACCTGCAGCTCGTGGCCAAGAACATCAACCAGGTGAACCAGACCCCCGGGCGCCTGCTGCAAAGCGTGGCCCAGGCCAGCTTCGACGCCTGGGTGAAGTACTACCGCATCGGCGAGAACACGCCCAACGCCACCGTGAGCTACTACACCAAGGGCGCGCTGGTGGCGTTGTGCCTGGACCTCACGCTGCGCGATGAGGGCAGCGGCTCGCTGGACGAACTCATGCGCGAGCTCTGGCGCCGCTGCGGGGGCGGCCCCATGCGCGAGAGCGACGTGCGCGCGGCGCTGCGCCGCGTCGGTGGTCGCGCCTACGACGGTGAACTCGCCGCCTGGGTGCACGGCACGGATGACCTGCCCGCGGAGCGACTGCTCAAGGCCCTGGGCGCCAAGGTGCAGCACGACGCCGCGCCGCTCGCCCAGCGCCTGGGCCTGCGCGTGGGCGAAGCGGGCGGCGCGCTCACCATCAAGACCGTGTTGCGGGGTGGCGCCGCCGAGGCCGCCGGCTTCGCGGCGGGTGACGAGTGGCTGGGCGTGGAGTTTGCGCCCGCGCGGCGCGGCGCACCGGCGGAGGCCTGGCGCGTGCACCGCCTGGACGAGGTCGACGCCCTGCGCGGCGAGCGCGTGAAGCTCACGGCCCTGGTCTCGCGCGACCGGCAGATGCTGAGGCTGACGCTGAACTGGCCCGCCGAGCAGCAGGCCCTGCGCCTGGGCGTGGACGATGCCCAGCGCTTGGCGGGGTGGTTGAGCGCCTGAGCGCCACCGTGGTCCGTGCCGCCTCAGGGCAGGCGCGAGGCCACGTCCTGATCGAACTGCGCGACCGTCGCGGCGTTCTTGAAGTTGAGCAGGCCGTCGCGCACGCGCGGCAGGATGGCCTGCAGATCGGCCGGCGTCTTGCAGCCCTCGACGCGCATGGCCAGCGGCTCGCCCATGGGGCCGAGCTGATCGTTGACGAAGCGCACCACCAGGCGGCGCGCGTCGGCGAAAGGCAGTGCCGGCGCGGCGGGCACGGCATCGGTGAGCACGGGCACACCTGACACGGCGCCACCGGCGGCACCGGCGGCACCGTTGAGCGCAGCGCCCGTCGTGGCTGCGTCGCTCTCCACCCAGCCCTGCGCGGCCAGTTGCTCCAGCAAGGGGGCCGCGTCGGCCCCCAGCAGCTTGTCGAACTCGGCCACGCTGCGCTTGCCGTCCACCATGATCAACAGGGAACGCAGGCGCGGGCCGAGGCCGGCGGGGCGGCTGGTCAGGGCCTCGCGGCCCTGGTCCGTCTTGAAGAAGATGAGCTGTTTGTCCATCACATCCCAGGTTTTCGCCGGGAATGTAACGATACCCCCCAGGGGTGACCAGCGGGTTTGACCTCAATTCACCACAAACCCGCCCCCGCCCGTGCGATTCATCTCGGCCGTTGGTCGATCACCCGCTTGGCCTTGCCCTGGCTGCGCTCCACGCCGCCTTCGGCGATCAGCACCACCTCGATGCTGGTGCCCACGAAGGTCTTCACGTCGTGCTGCAGTTCACGCGCGGCGCCGCGCGCCTCCTCGGCCTCGGGCGACAGGCCCGGGCGCGTCTCCACGCGCACGGTCAGGCTGTCCATGGGGCCCTCGCGCGTGAGCACGCACTGGTAGTGCGCGGTCAGCGCGCTGCGCTTGAGGATCAGTTCCTCGATCTGCGTGGGGAACACGTTCACGCCGCGCACGATCATCATGTCGTCGCTGCGGCCCGTGATCTTCTCCATGCGGCGCATGGTGCGCGCCGTACCCGGCAGCAGGCGCGTCAGGTCGCGCGTGCGGTAGCGGATGATCGGCAGCGCCTCTTTCGTGAGGCTGGTGAACACCAGCTCGCCCAGCTCGCCGTCGGGCAGCACCTCGCCGGTCTCGGGGTCGATGATCTCGGGGTAGAAGTGGTCCTCCCAGATGGTCGGGCCGTCCTTGGTTTCCACACACTCGTTGGCCACGCCGGGGCCCATCACCTCGGAGAGGCCGTAGATGTCCACCGCGTCGATGCCCATGCGCTGCTCGATGGCCAGACGCATGTCGTTGGTCCAGGGCTCGGCGCCGAAGATGCCGATGCGAAGGCTGCTCTCGCGCGGGTCCAGGCCCTGGCGCTCGAACTCGTCGGCGATGGCCAGCATGTAGCTCGGCGTGACCATGATGATGTCGGGCCGGAAGTCCTGCATCAGCTGCACCTGGCGCTCGGTCTGGCCGCCGCCGAAGGGCACCACCGTCAGGCCCAGCTTTTCGGCGCCGTAGTGCGCGCCCAGGCCACCGGTGAACAGGCCGTAGCCGTAGCTCACGTGCACCAGGTCGCCAGGGCGCGCGCCGCTGGCGCGGATACTGCGCGCCACCACGTGCGCCCAGGTGTCGATGTCGCGCTGGGTGTAGCCCACCACCGTGGGCTTGCCCGTGGTGCCGCTGCTGGCGTGGATGCGCGCGCAGCGCTCGCGCGGCACGGCGAACATGCCGAAGGGGTAGTTGTCGCGCAGGTCGGCCTTGGTGGTGAAGGGAAACTTCGCCAGGTCGTCGAGCGAGCGGCAGTCGTCCGGGTGCACGCCGGCCGCGTCGAACTTGGCCCGGTACACGGGAGAGTTGGCGTAGGCGTGGGCCAGCGTGGCGCGCAGGCGCTTGAGCTGCAGGCCGCGCAATTCGTCGACGCTGGCCTTTTCGATGGGTTCAAGCGGAAAACTGTTCATGCCTTGGCCTCTTCGGGAAACACATGGCCGGGGATCTGCGCGCTCTTGCCGCGGAACATCGCCACCACCTCGCCGCGCTGGTTGCTGACCTTCATGTCGTAGATGCCGTGGCGGCCCGACAGCGTCTGTTCCACACCCTCGCAGGTGAGCACGTCGCCCGCGTGCGCGGGGCGCAGGAACTCGATGCTGCAGCCGGCGGCCACGGCGTTCTTGTTGTGGCTGTTGCAGGCAAAAGCGAAAGTGGAATCGGCCAGCGTGAAGATGAAGCCGCCGTGGCAGATCTGGTGGCCGTTGAGGTGCAGGGGCTTCACCGCCATGCGCATGGTGGCGCGGCCGGGCCCGCAGGCCAGCAGTTCCATGCCCATGGTGTCCTTGCTTGCCACGTCGACGGCGAACATGGATTCGCCCACACGGGCGGCGCGTTGTTCAGGCGTCATCACTCCCCCTTGAAGCGCGCGGGGCGCTTCTCGCGAAAGGCCATCACGCCCTCGATGTAATCGTGCGTCTTGCCCAGGGCCGACTGCGTGTCGCGCTCGGCGTCGAGTTGTTGCGTGAAGCTGCGCGTGGAGGCGTCGCGCAGCAGGCCACGCGTGGCCACCAAGGCCTTGGTAGGCATGGCCGCGAGCTTGTCGGCCAGAGCCAGGGCGCTGGCCACGCAATCCTCGGCCACGTCCCAGACCATGCCCCAGTCCTTCGCCTGCTGGGCCGGCAGCTTGTCGCCCGTCATGGCCAGAGCCATGGCGCGCGCCAGACCCAGGCGCTCCACCAGCAACCAGCTACCGCCGGCATCGGGGATCAGGCCGATCTTGCTGAAGGCCTGGATGAAGCTGGCGTTGGGCGCGGCGATGGCGATGTCGCAGCACATGGCCATGGAGGCGCCCGCGCCCGCCGCCACGCCATTGACGGCCGCGATGGTGGGCATGCGCAGCGCCATCAGCCGGCGCGCCGTGGGGTTGAAGGCCTGCTCGATCACCGGGCCGGGGTCGGCGCGCTGCACCAGGTCCGGGCCGGGCTCGAAATCGAACTCGGCCAGGTCGGCGCCCGCGCAGAAGCCGCGCCCCGCGCCGGTGATGACCAGCGCACGGACAGCGGCATTGGCCTCGGCGCGGTCCAGCGCGGCCCACAGGTCCCGGTGCATGGCGCGGGTGAAGCTGTTCAGCGCCTCGGGGCGGTTCAGGGTCAGCAGGGCCACGGCCCCGCGTTCCTCGTACACCACGGTGGTGTCGCTCATCGTGTCTCCTCGTTGGGTGGCTGGGCGGCAATTTACCATTAACCAACCGATCGGTCGGCTAATATTTTCCCTGAGGCTATAGTGATTGGTTGGACAGAACCACCACCCCGAGGAGATCCATGAGCACCGCCCCCGAATGCATCACCGTGCGCACCGAAGGCCGCGTCGGCATCGTCACGCTCAACCGCCCCAAGCAGCTCAACGCGCTGAACAACCAGCTCATGGACGAGCTGGGCGCCGCGCTCAAGGCCTTCGACGCCGACGAGAACATCGGCTGCATGATCGTCACCGGCAGCGAGAAGGCCTTCGCCGCGGGCGCCGATATCGGCGCCATGGCGACCTACACCTTCGCTGATGTCTACAAGGGCGACTACATCACCCGCAACTGGGAAACCATCCGCTCGGTGCGCAAGCCCGTGATCGCGGCCGTGAGCGGCTTCGCGCTCGGCGGCGGCTGCGAGCTGGCCATGATGTGCGACTTCATCATCGCCGCCGACAACGCCAAATTCGGCCAGCCCGAGATCAAGCTGGGCATCATCCCCGGTGCCGGCGGCACGCAGCGCCTGCCGCGCGCCGTGGGCAAGTCCAAGGCCATGGACCTGGCGCTCACCGGCCGCATGATGGACGCCACCGAGGCCGAGCGCGCCGGCCTGGTGAGCCGCGTGGTGCCGCTGGACAAGCTCATGGACGAGGCCCTGGGCGCCGCGCTCATCATCTGCGACTTCTCCCAGCTCGCCGTGATGGCGGCCAAGGAATCGGTCAACCGCGCCTTCGAAAGCGGCCTGTCGGACGGCGTGATGTTCGAGCGCCGCATGTTCCACGCCCTGTTCGCCACCCAGGACCAAAAGGAAGGCATGGCCGCGTTCGTGGAAAAGCGCAAACCCGACTTCCGCAACGTCTGAGGCCTTCCAGACCGCCCCGGCGCTTGGGATATAATGCCGGGCTTCGGCGATATAGCTCAGTTGGTTAGAGCGCAGCATTCATAATGCTGATGTCGGTGGTTCAAGTCCACCTATCGCCACCAGATTCGCGAGGCGGGTTCCGGCAACGGAACCCGCCTTTTTCATTCCCGCCGCCCGATCCGCCATGGCCCTCAAGTCCACCGTCTTCAAGGCGAACCTGCAGGTCGCCGACATCGACCACGGCTATTACGCCGACCACGCCCTCACCCTGGCCCGCCACCCCAGCGAGACCGACGAGCGCATGATGGTCCGCCTGGCCGCGCTGGCCCTGAACGCGCACGAACTGGTCGACACCTGCAAGGGCGACGGCACCCTGGCCTTCGGGGCGGGCCTGTCCGACCCGGACGACCCCGACCTGCACCTCACCGACTTCACCGGCCGCAAGCGCCTGTGGGTGGAGGTGGGCCAGCCCGAGGACAAGCCGATGGCCAAGGCCTGCAGCCAGGCCGACGCGGTGCGCGTCTACCCGTTCGGACCCGCGGCCGAGGTCTGGTGGCGCGGCATCGAAGGCAAGCTCACGCGGCTGGACAAATTGCAGGTCTGGCGCCTGCCGGCCGAGGCCGCGCCCGCCCTGGCGGCGCTGGCCGAGCGCAGCATGCAGTTGCAGGCCACCGTGCTCGAAGGCGTGCTCACCTTGAGCAGCGAGCGCGGCAGCGTGAGCCTGGAGCCGATCCGCTGGCGGTGACGTGAGCGCGTGAGACAATCGCGCCCTTCGTTCAGCCTCTGGATCTACACCATGAACCGCTGTCTCAAGCCCCTCACGATCGTGGCCTTGCTGGCCTTCGGTGGCGCCGCCCAGGCGCAATCCGAAGCATCCACCACCAGCACCACCACGACGACCACCACCACGATCCTGCCAGCGCCCGCCATCGGCGCCCAGCCGGGCGTGCGCCAGTTCCCCAGGCAGGCCTTGCGCGGCACCATGACCGTCAAGCAGCCGCCGTACCTCGAGATGGACGATCGGATCACCCGCTTCACGCCCGGCGCACGCATCCTCGACGAAGGCAACCGCATACGACAGTCGGCCGCGCTGGTGAACCGAGAGCTCACGGTCAACTACCTCATGGACCGCCAGGGCCAGGTCACCCAGGTCTGGGTCCTCAACGAGGCCGAGAAGAAGGAACGCCGCCGCACGTTGGGCGTCGAACGCAACTTCGAATTCGAATCGCAGCAGGGCGCGGCCACGCCGACCACCCTGCCCGCGAAAGCCAACTGACCCCACGTGAATACGCGCCCCGCCACGGGGCGCACCGGGCGCACCGCGCCCGCAGGAGCCATGCCATGAGCGAACAGATCCCACACAAAAAGGTGTTCATCAAGACCTTCGGTTGTCAGATGAACGAGTACGACTCGGACAAGATGGCCGACGTGCTGGGCGCGGCCCAGGGCTATGAGCCCACCGACGACCCCGAGCAGGCCGACCTGATCCTCTTCAACACCTGCTCGGTGCGCGAGAAGGCGCAGGAGAAGGTCTTCTCCGACCTCGGCCGCGTGAAGCACCTCAAGCAGAAGGGCGTGCTCATCGGCGTGGGCGGCTGCGTGGCCAGCCAGGAGGGCGAGGCCATCATCCAGCGCGCGCCTTTCGTGGACGTGGTCTTCGGCCCGCAGACCCTGCACCGCCTGCCCGAGCTGCTCGCGCAGCGCGAGCGCCAGGCGAAGCCTCAGGTGGACATCAGCTTCCCCGAAATCGAGAAGTTCGACCACCTGCCTCCCGCCAAGGTGGACGGCGCCTCGGCCTTCGTCTCCATCATGGAAGGCTGCTCCAAGTACTGCAGCTACTGCGTAGTGCCCTACACGCGCGGCGAGGAAGTGAGCCGCCCCTTCGACGACGTGCTGGTGGAGATCGCCGGCTTGGCCGACCAGGGCGTGAAGGAGGTGACGCTGCTGGGCCAGAACGTCAACGCCTACCGCGGCGCCATGGGCGACACGACCGAGATCGCCGACTTCGCCCTGCTCATCGAGTACGTGGCCGAGATTCCTGGCATCGAGCGCATTCGCTACACCACCAGCCACCCCAATGAGTTCACGCCGCGCCTGATCGAGGCCTACGCGAAGGTGCCCAAGCTCGTGAACCACCTGCACCTGCCCGTGCAGCACGGCAGCGACCGCATCCTCATGGCCATGAAGCGCGGTTACACCGCCATGGAATACAAGAGCACGATCCGCAAGCTGCGCGCGATCCGGCCCGATATCTCCATGAGCAGCGACTTCATCGTCGGCTTCCCGGGCGAGACCGAGGACGACTTCAACAAGATGATGAAACTGATCGAGGACGTGGGCTTCGACAGCAGCTTCTCCTTCATCTTCAGCCCGCGCCCAGGCACACCCGCAGCCAACCTCACCGACGACACGCCGCACGAGGTCAAGCTCAAGCGCCTGCAGCACCTGCAGGCCACCATCGAGGCCAACGTGCGCCGCATCAGCGCCAGCCGCGAAGGCACGGTGCAGCGCATCCTGGTGGAAGGCGCCGCGCGCCGCCTGGGGCCGACCGGCGCGCCCGAACTCATGGGCCGCACCGAGTGCAACCGCATCGTCAACTTCGACGGCGGCCCGCAGGGCGCGCGCCTGATCGGTCAGATGCTCGACGTGCGCATCACCCAGGCCCTGCCGCACTCGCTGCGCGGCGAGGTCATGGTGCGCGAAGCCGCCTGAGGCAAGGGAGCGCGTGCGACCCTCCTCGCTCTCCTTCCAGCAGCTGCTGCTGGTCGCCTTCCTGCTCATCGGGGCACTGCTCGGTGGCGCGGCGGTGCGCTCGCTGCTCTCGCTCGAGACCCTGCTGCAGCAAAGCCGCGAGGGCGCGGAGCAGGCCATCGCCCTGTCCACGGCCGCGCAGTCGCTGTCCGAACGCAGCCTCACCATGGAGCGCGCGGCGCGCCAGTCGCTGGTGCTGCGCGACAACCAGTTGCGCCAGCGCTTCAGCGAGGCCGCGGAGGACGCTCGCAATATCCTGCAGCGCCTGCAGGACAACGAACTGCCGCCCGAGTTCGCGCAGAACTGGCGCGAACGGATGCAGGTGGTGGCCGAGCTGCTCGACGGCCCGCCCGAGACCGCGCTGGACCGCGAGCGCGACGTGGCGCGCGCCTTCCGCGAGCTCGACGGCCACAGCGCCTCCATCGCACAGAAGGTGCAGTCCATCATCGCCGCGCGCAACGCCGCGCTGCAGGCGCGCTTCCAGCGCAACCAGGACCAGCTCACCCGCATCGTCACCGGCGCCATCCTGCTGGCCGCGGGCATGGCGCTGGGCTTCGGCATCTGGCTGGCCAAACCCTTCAAGCGGCTGGAGCGCGCCATCGTCTCGCTCGGCGAGAACCGGCTCGACCAGCCGATCGACATCGTCGGTCCGCGCGACGTGCGCCGCGTGGGCCAGCAGCTCGACTGGCTGCGTCTGCGCCTGATGGAACTCGACGCCGACAAGGCGCGCTTCCTGCGCCATATCTCGCACGAGCTGAAGACGCCCCTGGCCTCGCTGCGCGAGGGTGTGTCCGTGCTGGGGGACGGCATCGCCGGCCCGCTTAACCCCGACCAGGCCGAGGTGGTGAACATCCTGCAGCACAACACCCAGGTGCTGCAAACGCAGATCGAGGCGCTGCTGCGCTTCAACGCCCTGGCCTTCGAAGCGCGCCAGCTCAAGCGCGAGCGCACCGACCTGCGCGCCCTGCTCGACGACCTGGTCGAGGCCCAGCGCCTGCACTGGCTGGCGCATGGCCTGCGAATCAGCGTCGAGGGAGAGCCGGTCTGGCTGCAGGTCGATCGCGAAAAAATGGCTTCGGCCATCGGCAATCTTCTGCTCAACGCCATCCGTTTTTCACCGCAAGGTGGCACCATCCGCCTGGTGCTGCTGAGCCTGCCCGGCCGCGTGAGCGTCGACATCGTCGACCAGGGGCCCGGCGTGGCCCTGGCGGACCGCGACCGCATCTTCGAGCCCTTTTACCGGGGCGAACGTCAGCCCGAGGGCGCGGTGCGTGGCACCGGCATCGGCCTGTCCATCGTCCATGAATACATCGTCGCCCACGGTGGCCGCGTCGAGTTGCTCGCCGGCTCCCCGGGCGCCCACTTCCGCATCGAGCTGCCCCATGCCACATGACTCCGCGCGCCCCACGGCGCCTGCCCGCTTCGACCAGACCCATGTCCGGGTCGGGCTCTGGCTGGCCACCTGCGCCCTGAGCGCGTGCGCCACCACGCCCCTGCCGCCTGCACCGGCCAGCGCGCCCCCGGCCCCCGTGAGCGCGGCGACGCCCCGGCCACCGCAGGCACCGACACCTGCGCCCGTGGCCGCGCCCCCTGCCACCCAAGTGGCCACCTCACTGGTGCAAGCCGCACCGGCCAGTGCGCCCGAAGGCGAGGCCGCCGCGCAACTGCTGCGCTACGCCGACCGGGTACGCGGGCTCACACCCGCCGAACTGAGCCTGGAGATCGCCGCCCTGGGCGACCCGGGCGGCGTCCCCGAGCGGCAGTTGCAGCTCTCGCTCGCGCTGATGCACCTGAACCAGCCGGTGGAGACGGCCCGCGCGCTAGGCCTGGCCCAACGCGTGGCGAACAGCCCGGCGCCCGAGGCCGCGCCGCTCAAGCCGCTGGCGCGCCTGCTCGTGCAGCGCTTCATGGAGCAGCGCAAGCTCGAGGAAGCCATGGACAAGCAGGCCGCGCAATTGCGCGAGCACCAGCGCCGCATCGACCAGCTCAACGAACGCCTGGAGGCCATGCGCGCCATCGAACGCAGCATCAACAACCGCGCGCCAGCGCCCGCCGCGCCCGCGCCGCGCGCACCGTGACCGGGAGGCCGGCATGAGCGAACACCCGCACCACCGCGCCCGCATCCTCGTCGTCGACGACGACCCGGACATGCTGCGCCTGCTGTCCATGCGTCTGGGCTCGGCGGGCTACCAGGTCACGGCCGTGGGCTCGGCCGAGGCCGCGCTGGCCCAGCTCGAGATCGAGCGCCCCCAGCTCGTGCTGTCCGACGTGCGCCTGCCCGGGCGCGACGGCCTGGCCCTGTTCGCCGAGGTGCGCGCGCGCCATCCCTCGCTGCCGGTCATCCTGCTCACCGCGCACGGCACCATCCCCGACGCCGTGGACGCCACCGCGCGCGGCGTGTTCGGCTACCTCACCAAGCCCTACGAAGCCAAGGAACTGCTCGACAAGATCGCCCAGGCCCTGGCCCTGAGCACGCCGGCCGGCCCCTCGCGGCGCGCCGACGAAGCCTGGCGCCGCGACATCGTCAGCCGCTCCAACCGAATGGACGACCTGCTGGCCGAGGCGCGCATGGTCGCGCAGAGCGACGCCAGCGTGCTGCTGCGCGGCGATTCGGGCACCGGCAAGGAGATGCTGGCGCACGCCATCCACAAGGCCAGCGCGCGCGCCGGCAAGCCCTTCGTGGCCGTCAACTGCGGCGCCATCCCCGAGGCCCTGCTCGAATCCGAACTGTTCGGCCACATGAAGGGCGCCTTCACCGACGCCGTGGCCAACCACAAGGGCCTGTTCCAGGCAGCCGACGGCGGCACCCTGCTGCTCGATGAGATCGGCGACATGCCGCCGGCGCTGCAGGTCAAGCTGCTGCGCGTGCTGCAGGAACGCGCGGTGCGGCCGCTGGGCTCCAGCCAGTCGGTGCCGGTGGACGTGCGCATCGTCTCGGCCACCCACCGCGACCTGGAAGCCGCCATGGCCGAGGGCCAGTTCCGCGAGGACCTGTACTACCGCCTCAACGTCGTCACGCTCACCCTGCCCACGCTGGCCGAGCGGCGCGAGGACATCCCCCTGCTGGCGAACCACTTCCTGGCCAAGCTGGCGGCCAAGTACGGCAAGCGCAGCTCGGGCTTCGCGCCCGAGGCGCTCAAGGCCCTGACCATGGCCACCTGGCCCGGCAACGTGCGCCAGCTCTACAACGTGGTGGAGCAGGTCTGCGCCCTGTCCACCACGCCGCTGGTGCCGCTGGCTCTGGTGCAGCGCGCGCTGCGCACCCCATCGGTGGAGGTGCTCAGCTTCACCGAGGCCCGGCAGCGCTTCGAGCGCGACTACCTCGTCGACCTGCTCAAGATGACCGACGGCAACGTGGCAGACGCCGCCCGCCTGGCCCAGCGCAACCGCACCGAGTTCTACCGCCTGCTGCAGAAGCACGCGCTCACCCCTGGCCTGTTCAAGAGCGACGGATCGGGCGCCCCCGACAGCGGCGAAGACGAGGCTGTCGCCGATACCTGACAGCCAAAACTCTTTGATTTCATTGGGGATTTTTCAGACCACCCCAGCATCCGTCGCTGATCGACGACAAATTCAAGGGTTTACCCGCAGTTCGACGGCCTCTTCCGCCGAAATGCCGACTTCGGCGAAGCCAAGTCCTTGATCTGAAAGCACTTTTCAGCTTTGGCACAGGGCTTGCCCTTGAGAGGGCATGCCTTTGGTTTTTCCCCTCCCCCTGCGTGCCACGGCCTGGCGCCTGAGCGGCCTGCTGGCCGCGCTGGCGCTGGTGTCTTCCCCGGCCCGGGCCTTCAGTTGGGAGCAGCTCACCCACCTCGCCCAGACCCGCGCCGCCGAGCCCTGGCGCGAAAGCGGCGACAAGCTGCCCCCGGCCCTGGCGAACATCACCTACGACCAGCTGCGCGACATCCGCTTCCGCACCGAGCGCTCCACCTGGCGTGACCTGAACCTACCTTTCGAGGCGCAGTACTTCCACCTCGGCCTGTACCAGACGCAGCCCGTGCGCATTCACGAGGTCGCGCCCGATGGCCAGGTGCGAAGTCTCTCCTACCGCGCCGAGGACTTCCACTTCGGCAAGAACAGCTTCGACACCAGCGGCTGGGGCGACCTCGGCCATGCGGGTTTTCGCCTGCACTACCCGCTCAACAACATCGCCTACAAGGACGAGCTGGCCGTCTTCCTCGGTGCCAGCTACTTCCGTGCCCTGGGCGCGCAGCAGGGCTACGGCCTGTCGGCGCGCGGCCTGGCCATCGACACCGTGGGCGGCAAGGGCGAGGAATTCCCGCGCTTCAGCGAGTTCTGGCTGCGCCGCCCCACCGCCGACGCGCGTGAGCTCACGGTCATGGCCCTGCTCGAATCGCAGCGCGTCACGGGCGCCTACGAGTTCGTCATCCGCCCCGGCTTCACCACCACCATGAGCGTGCGCCTGCGCCTGTTCGCGCGCGAGGGCGCCGGGCCGGTGGCCACCCTGGGCATCGCACCGCTCACCAGCATGTTCCTGTCGGGCGAGAACCAGCCCCTGCCCGGCGACTTCCGCCCCGAGGTGCACGACTCCGACGGCCTGATGCTCGTCACCGGCGAAGGCGAGTGGATGTGGCGCCCGCTGCAGCGGCCCAAGTCCATCGCGGTGAGCTCCTTCACCACCACCAACCCGCGCGGCTTCGGCCTCATGCAGCGCGATCGGCGCTTCGCCAGCTACGAAGACGTCGAGGCCCGCTACGAACGCCGCCCCAGCGCCTGGGTGCAGCCCCAGGGCGACTGGGGCGCCGGCCGAGTGGAACTGGTCCAGTTGCCCACGCCCGACGAGACGCACGACAACATCGTCGCCTACTGGGTGCCGACGCAGCCGCTGTTGCCCGGCCAGCCGCTGGAACTGCGCTATGACCTCGCCTGGCAGGGCGACGAGCAGCAGCGCCCGCCCTCGAGCTGGGTGACGCAGAGCCGCCGTGGCTACGGCTACACCAAGCTCAGCGCCGCCGAACAGGCCGCCCAGCCCAAGTTCGTGCTCGACTTCGCCGGCCCTGCACTGGACGCGCTGCCCGCTGGCGCCACCGTCGAACCCAAGGTCAGCACCAACGCCAACGGCCGCGTGCTCGAAGCCGTCGCCTACCCCAACCCGGCCACGCGCACCTGGCGCCTGAGCCTGCGCGTCGAGCGCATCGACCCGACCCAACCGGTCGAGCTGCGCGCCTTCCTCCAACACCAGCAACACACCGTGAGCGAAACATGGACGCAACTTCTACTGCCCGAATGAAGCCCCGCAGCCTGCTGCGGGAAGAGCGTCACCCGAACGCGGTGACCGCCCCTCCCATCAACCGTGGGTCCATGACGCCGCGCCCCTGGCGCGGCTTCTGGAACAGCATCGGCACCGCCCTGCTGAGCACGGCCAGCGGCTTGCTGCCGCCGTATGGCCAGCGCCCGGCGCAGGCCGGCGAGCCGATGGAGCCCTGGCAGAACGCGGCCAACTGGCGCCGTGCGATCTTCGTCGCGCTCACCCTGGCCTGGACGCTGATGGCCGGCCTCATGTTCTGGGAACTGCAGCCTGAAGGTGGCAATGGCCTGCTGCGCGTGGCCCAGCTCACGCTGTTCGTGGTGCTCTCGGCCTGGGTGCTCACCGGCTTCGTCACCGCGCTCATGGGCTTCTGGGTTTCGCTCTTCGGCGACCGGCACACGCTGCGCGCCGCCGAGGTGCGCGACCACGTGATGAACCCGGAGGCGCGCACCGCCATCATCATGCCCATCTGCAACGAGGACGTCGCCACCGTCTTCGCCGGTCTGCGCGCCACCTGCGAATCGCTCGCCGCCACCGGCGAGTCGAAGGTCTTCGACGTCTTCGTGCTGTCCGACAGCTACGACCCCGAGATCCAGCGCGCCGAGCGCGACGCCTGGGAAAACCTGCGCAGCGAACTCGCCACCAGCGGCCTGCCCGCCATCGAGGTGTACTACCGCCTGCGCACGCGCCGCAGCCATCGCAAAGCCGGCAACGTGGCCGACTTCTGCCGCCGCTGGGGCAAGGACTACCGCTACATGGTCGTGCTCGACGCCGACAGCGTCATGAGCGGCCGCTGCCTGGCCGACATGGTCAAGCTGATGGAGGCGCACCCGCGCGCCGGCATCATCCAGACCGCGACCCAGGCCGTGGGCCACGCCACCCTGCACGCGCGCTCGCAGCAGTTCGCCTCGCGCGTCACCGGCCGCCTGTTCACGCTGGGCATGCAGTTCTGGCAGCTCGGCGAATCGCACTACTGGGGCCACAACGCCATCATCCGCCTCGAGCCCTTCATGAAGCACTGCGCGCTCGCGCCCATCAAGGGCACGGGCGGCATGTCCGGCGGCATCATGTCGCACGACTTCGTCGAAGCCGCGCTGATGCGCCGCGCCGGCTACCAGGTGTGGCTGGTCTCCGACCTGCAGGGCAGCTACGAGCAACAACCGCCCGACCTGCTGAGCGAACTGCAGCGCGACCGCCGCTGGTGCCAGGGCAACCTGCAGAACGCGCGCCTGATGGCCGAGCCCGGCATCCACCGCGTGCATCGCAGCATGTTCGCCATCGGCGCCATGTCCTACTTGTCGGCGCCGCTGTGGCTGGGCTTCCTCACCATCGGCACTGCCCTGTGGGTGGCCGACAGCACCCTGCTGCCGAGCTGGCACGCCCTGCCCGCCGAACTGCGCGGCCTGTGGATCTGGACCCTGTGCCTGCTGTTCATGCCGCGCATCCTGGGCCTGATCGCGGTGTTCCTCAAGCGCGAGCAGCGCCAGTTCGGTGGCACGGGCACGTTGATGCTCAGCGCCGTGGCCGAGACCGTGCTGGCCGTGCTGCAGGCGCCCATCCGCATGCTGGCGCACTCGCTGTTCGTGCTGGTCGCGCTCACCGGCTTGAAGCTGGAGTGGAAGTCGCCCCCGAGAGAAGCCAATGGTGTGAGCTGGCGCGACGCGGCCCAGCGCCTGGCACCCATGACCATCGTCATCGCCCTCATGGGCCTGGGCGTGGCGCTGCTCAACGCCGCCGCCCTGCTGTGGCTGGCGCCCGTGGCCCTGCCGCTGCTGCTGGCCATTCCGCTCACCGTGGCCACCAGCCATGTGGACCTGGGCCAGTGGATGCGCTCGCGCGGCGTGCTGCTGATTCCTGAAGAGTCGTGGTCGCCGGCCGTGCTGCGACGGGCGTGGAAACACGCGAGCCGGCTGGCCTTGAAGGCGGCCTGACCCGCCCGCCTGATCGGTCTGATCCGCCCGCCGCCGGGGCGACCGATCAGGCCCGGGCCGCCTGCGGCACCGCCGCCGGCACCGCGTCGTACACCAGGCGCTCGGGGTTGGCGTAGCACAGGAAGTGCTTGTTGGTGGCGCGACCCACCGCGCACAGGCCCACGCGCCGCGCCACCTGCAGGCCCATCTGCGTGATGCCGCTGCGTGAGATGACGCCCGCCACGCCCATCTGGGCGCTCTTGATGACCATCTCGCTGGTCAGGCGGCCGGTGGTGTAGAACACCTTGTCCAGCATGCCGCCCGTGTCGCGTGGGCTGTCTTGTTGGAGCGCGAGCCAACCCGCGATCGTGTCCACCGCGTTGTGGCGGCCCACGTCCTCCACGAACAGCGCGAGTTCGGTGCCGCGGAACAGCGCGCAGGCGTGCACCGACCCGGCCGACTTGTAGGTGCTCTCCTTGACCCGGATCGCGTCCACGATGGCGTAGACCTGCGACTGACGCAGCACGCCCTCGGGCAGGGCGATGCGGTCCAGGTCGTCCATGAGCCCACCGAACACGCTGCCCTGCCCACAGCCCGTGGTGACGACGCGTTTGGCCGTGCGCTCCTCGATGCGGTCGATGCCGTGGCGCGTCTTCACGCTCGCGGCGTTCACGTCCCAATCGACGGTGATGGACTCGATGTCCTCCACCGAGGCGATGAGCCGCTGGTTGAGCAGGTAGCCCAGCACCAGCCACTCGGGCTGCGCGCCCAGCGTCATCAGCGTCACCAGCTCGCGCTTGTCCACGTAGATCGTCAGGTCGCGCTCGGCCGGGATGTGGATGGCCCGGCGCTGGCCGAACTCGTCCACGGCGTCGATGGATTCGGTCAGCGGGGCACGGGCCTCGGTCAGTTGGGGCAGGCGCATGGGGGCGAGACTACTAAAGAAAAAGGCCGGCACCCGGGGGTGCGGCCTTTGGCGCTGCCCCGCGCGGGGGCATCGGGTGCTGCGGACGCGGGCCCGCCCTCAGGGCTTCTTGGGCGTCGGCGCGCCCGCCGGGGCCTGGCTGCTCGGCGGCTTGGTGGCCGTTTCGGGCGGCGAATGCGCGCCCGCCGCTTCGGCCGGCTTGGGCGGCGTGTAGGCGAACGCGCCGGGGTCGGTGCAGGCCGGCGCGCCGGCGGTGGGCTGCTTGCCCGCGCCCGCCGTGGTCTTGAAGTGGTTGGCCGCCGCCTTGTCCATGGCCTTGCACAGCTTGTAGGCCTCGACCTTGGTGTTGTAGGCGGCGCGCGCCTTGGCCTCGTCGGCCTTGGCGGCTGCTTCCGGCGTGGGCGGCGGCGGTGCGGGCAGTTTGGCCTGGGCCAGGGCGGCTGCGGCCAGCAGGCCCACGGCGATGGCGGTCTTGCGGATCATGTCGTCGGTCTCCTGATGGGGCTCAGGCCTTGGCGGGCCGGCCGGGCGCACCCTCGGGCTTGTCGGCCGAGCGCTGCGCGGGAATCTTGCCGGCCTTGATGTCGTCGTACCAGAGCTCGTGGTGTTCCTTGGCCCAGGTCTCGTCAACGTAGCCGGTCTTCATGGCCTTGTAGGCGCCCTTCATGCCGATGGTGCCCAGGTAGATGTGCCCCATGAAGAGCGCCATCATCAGCGCCGCGGCGCTGGCGTGGATCATGTGCGCCACCTGCATGTTGGCGCGGGTGAACTCCACCACCGGCAGCAACTTGTCGAGGAACAGGCCGGAGCCCACCACGATCAATCCGAAGAAGAACACACCGGCCCAGAACACCACCTTCTCACCCGCGTTGAAGCGGTGCGAGGGCACTTCCTTGCCGCTGAGCAGGCCGCCACCCTTGAGCAGCCAGTTGATGTCCTCCCTGGCCGGCAGGTTGTCCTTGATGAAGGTGAAGATCACCACCACCAGCGACACCGCGAACAGCGGGCCCACGAAGTTGTGCAGGTTCTTGAGCGCGTAGGTGAGCCAGCCGAACAGCGTGGCGCCCATGATCGGCAGCAGGAAGAACTTGCCGAAGGCCATCACGATGCCGGAGATGGCGAGGGTCACGAAAGCGGTGGCGTTCACCCAGTGCGCCGCGCGCTCGAAGTAGGTAAAGCGCTCGATCTTGCGGCCCGTCTCGGCGCCATGCAGCTTGATCGAACCCTTGGCGAAATAGAACAGCGCGATGGCCACCAGAACGATCAGCAGCAGCGAGCCGCCGTAGGGAATGATCCAGTCGTTGCGCACCTGGCGCCACGCCTCGCCGGCCGTGGTGAGCCGCGAACCCGGGTACTGCACGAAGCCCTGGATCAGGTTGCCGTATTCGGGATACGGCAGCATGGTCTGGCCGGTCACGCCCTGGCTCACGTCGCGCCACATGGGGGCGTTGTTGCCGGGTTGCACCTGGCGCCGCTCGGCGTTGGTCTGCTCGCGGTAACCGGGCGCGGTGTCGGCGTCGGGACGGATGTCGAAAATGTTCTGGCTCTTGATGCCGCCCTGCTGCGCGGGCGCCGCCTGCTGGGGCGCCGGTGCGGGGTCGTCCGGCACCGGCTTGGGCGCCTGGGCCGAGGCCGTGGCCATGCCCATCCCCAGCAACAGCGCCGCAAGCCAGGCACGCCAACGCGGTGTGATTTGCGTGTGCATGGCCATCGCCTTCACTTGGTCTGCGCGCCGATGCGCGTGTAGTCGTTCTGGCCGTATTGCGCGCGGGTCTTGAGCTGCTGTTCCCAGCTGCCCTTGTCGCCAGCGCTCCAGCCCGATTGCACGTACTGGCTCTGGCCGACGCCGCTGTAGGCCGCGTCGTCCTGCTTCACGCCGTTGGCGTTCATCTCCTGCGGCTTCTCGCCGCAGGCCGTCAGGCCCAGCAGGGCCGACATCGCAAGGGTGGTAAGGGTCAGGCGTTGCATCATGACTTCTTCCCTTCGGCGGTGCCGTAAGCGGTGCCCCAGCCCCAGACCTCGGCACCCTTGCCGCGCGTGATCACGCGGGTGCGGAAGATGTCGGCCACCGTGTCGCCGTCGCCGGCCAGCAGGGCCTTGGTGGAGCACATCTCGGCGCAGGCCGGCAGCTTGCCTTCGGCCAGGCGGTTGCGGCCGTATTTGTCGAACTCGGCTTCGCTGCCATGGGCCTCGGGGCCGCCGGCGCAGAAGGTGCACTTGTCCATCTTGCCGCGCACGCCAAAGGTGCCCTGCGAGGGGAACTGCGGCGCGCCGAAGGGGCAGGCGTAGGAGCAGTAGCCGCAGCCGATGCACACGTCCTTGTCGTGCAGCACCACACCCTCGTCGGTGCGGTAGAAGCAGTTCACCGGACACACCGCCATGCAGGGCGCGTCGCTGCAGTGCATGCAGGCCACCGAGATCGACTTCTCGCCCGGCACGCCGTCGTTGAGGGTGATGACGCGGCGGCGGTTCACGCCCCAGGGCACCTCGTGCTCGTTCTTGCAGGCGGTGACGCAACCGTTGCACTCGATGCAGCGCTCGGCGTCACAGATGAATTTCATTCGTGCCATGGTGTTCTCCTCACGCCTTCTCTACGTTGCAGATCGTGGTTTTGGTCTCTTGCATCATCGTCACGATGTCGTAGCCGTAGGTCGTGGCCGTGTTGACGGCCTCGCCACGCACCACCGGGAAGGCGCCATCGGGGTAGTAGGGCTTCATGTCGGTGCCCTGCCAGTGGCCTGAGAAGTGGAACGGCAGCCACACGGTGTCGGGGCCCACTCGTTCGGTCACCAGCGCCATCACCTTGATGCGCGCGCCGGTTGGCGTCGTCACCCAAACCTGCTCGCCCTGGCGCACGCCACGTTGCGCGGCCGCGGCCGGGTTGATCTCCACGAACATGTTCTGCTGCAGCTCTGCCAGCCAGGGGTTGGAGCGCGTTTCCTCGCCACCACCCTCGTACTCGACCAGGCGGCCCGAGGTCATGATGAGCGGGAATTTCTCGTGCATCTTCTCCTCCACGTTCTTCGCCTGCAGCGACTTGTAGAGGATGGGCAGGCGCCAGCGGTTCTTCTGGTCGTCGTGGCTGGGGTACTTG
Organism: Hydrogenophaga intermedia; assembly: GCF_000723405.1. GTDB lineage: Bacteria > Pseudomonadota > Gammaproteobacteria > Burkholderiales > Burkholderiaceae_C > Hydrogenophaga > Hydrogenophaga intermedia. The sequence goes on from NZ_CCAE010000024.1 coordinate 57,515, forward strand.
GCGATGAGGTCGGGGCGCGTGCCGTAGATGGGCTCGCGGTGCTGCGGAATCGCGTCGGGGAAGTTCCACACCACCGCGCGCGCCTTGGCATTGCCGAAGGGGTGGCAACCGTGCTTCATGCTCACGCGCTGGATGCCGCCGGACAGGTCGGTCTTCCAGTTCTTGCCTTCGGCGGCCTTCTTCTCGGCCTCGGTCAGGTCGTCCCACCAGCCCAGCTTCTTGAGCAGCACGTGGTCGAACTCGGGGTAGCCCGTGGTGATCTCGGCGCCCAGCGAGTGCGAGCCGTCCTCGGCCAGCAGGCTCACGCCATCGCGCTCCACGCCGAAGTTGGCGCGGAAGTTGCCGCCGCCGTCCATGACGTGGCGCTCGGTGCTGTACAGGTTGGGCGAGCCGGGGTGCTTGATCTCGGCCGTGCCGTAGCAGGGCCAGGGCAGGCCGAAGTAGTCACCGGTCATGTCGTAGCCGGTTTCCTTGTCGACCACCTTGCCCTTGCACTTGAGCGACTTGATGTCGAAGGCGCCCATGTTGCGCATGTGGGCCTTCAGGCGCTCCGGGCTCTGGCCGGTGTAGCCGATGGTCCAGACCGAGCGGTTGATCTCGCGCAGGATGTCCTCGGGCACCGGCTCGTCGCGGCCCTTGACCTTCTGCATCTTGTAGTTCTTGCTGAGTTGCTCACCGAAGCCGAGCTTGGTGGCCAGCTCATGCATGATCATGTGGTCGCTGCGGCTCTCCCACAGCGGCTCGATCACCATCTCGCGCCACTGGATGGAGCGGTTGGACGCCGTCACCGAGCCGCTGGTCTCGAACTGCGTGGCCGCCGGCAGCAGGTAGACCTCGCGCTCGGGATTGATCTTGTCGCTCGGCATCGCCGCCATCGATGCCGTGGCCGAAGGGTACGGGTCGACGACCACCAGCAGGTCCAGCGCGTCCATGGCCCTCTTCATCTCCAGGCCGCGCGTCTGCGAGTTCGGTGCGTGGCCCCAGAAGAACATGCCGCGGATGTTCGGGCCCTGGTCGATGAGCTCGTTCTTCTCCAGCACGCCGTCGATCCAGCGCGACACCGTGATACCGGGCTTCTCCATCATGCCCTCGGCGTACTGCGACTTGATCCAGTCGTACTCCACACCCCAGACGGTGGCGAAGTGCTTCCAGGAACCTGCGGCCACGCCGTAGTAGCCGGGCAGCGAATCCGGGTTGGGGCCCACGTCGGTGGCGCCCTGCACGTTGTCGTGGCCGCGGAAGATGTTGGCGCCACCGCCGCTCACACCAATGTTGCCCAGCGCGAGCTGGACAATGCACGAGGCACGCACCATGGCGTTGCCGATGGTGTGCTGCGTCTGGCCCATGCACCACACAAGCGTGGAGGGGCGGTTCTTGGCCATCATTTCGGCCACGCGGAACATCTGCTCTTCCTTGACGCCGCAGGCCTCTTCCACCTTGTCGGGCGTCCACTTGGCCATCACGTCGGCCTTCACTGCCTCCATGCCGAAGACGCGGTCGTTGATGTACTTCTTGTCTTCCCAGCCGTTCTTGAAGATGTGATACAGCAGGCCGAAGAGGAAGGGGATGTCGCTGCCCGAGCGGATGCGCACGTACTCGTCGGCCTTGGCCGCAGTGCGGGTGAAGCGCGGGTCGACCACGATCATCTTGCAGCCGTTCTCCTTGGAGTGCAGCATGTGCAGCAGCGAGACCGGGTGCGCCTCGGCGGCGTTGGAGCCGATGTACAACGCGCACTTGCTGTTCTGCATGTCGTTGTACGAATTGGTCATCGCGCCGTAACCCCAGGTGTTCGCGACGCCGGCCACCGTGGTGGAGTGGCAGATGCGGGCCTGGTGATCGCAGTTGTTCGTGCCCCAGAAGCTCACGAACTTGCGCATGAGGTACGACTGCTCGTTGCTGTGCTTGGACGAGCCGACGAAGTACACCGAATCGGGACCGCTGGCCTCGCGCAGCGCCTTCATCTTCTTGACGATGCCGTCGTAGGCCTCGTCCCAGCTGATGCGCTGGTACTTGCCGTTGACCAGCTTCATCGGGTAGCGCAGGCGGTACTCGCCGTGACCGTGCTCGCGCAGCGAGGCGCCCTTGGCGCAGTGCGCGCCCAGGTTGATGGGCGAGTCGAACACCGGCTCCTGGCGCACCCACACGCCGTTCTCGACGATGGCGTCGGTGGCGCAGCCCACGGAGCAGTGCGTGCACACCGTGCGGCGCACCTCGATCTTGCCGGTGCCGTCGATGGAGCCGCCTGGCGCGGCGGCCTTGGCCTTCTTCACCAGCGCCAGCTGGCCGGCGGCCAGGCCAACGCCCACGCCCAGGCCCGAGCGGCGCAGGAAAGCGCGGCGGTCCATGGTGGGCAGCGCGGACGACAGGCCGCGCTGCAGGGCGTTCACAAAAGTGGCGTGCGCAGGGACGCCCCGGCCGGTAGCGGAGGGAGATTTCTTGGTCAGCAACATGGTGAGTCTCCTGGGGCGCTGCACGCTGCCTTGCGACAGGCTGTCAGCACACGGGACGTTCGTGGGGTGATCGTTCTCGCCGGCGGCGCGTCAGATGCGCGTCGTGCGGTAGTAATGCTGGACGTGCTCGCTGAGCGTGTAGCCACCGCCGCGCTCGGGCGCCGGTTTCGGCTCGGCGGCGGCGGTCTCGGGGGCGCTGCTGGCGCCGGGCATCACGCTGGCCACCGCGGCCACGGCGCCGACGGTGCCGGCGCCCGCGAACAGCGTGCGTCGGCTCAGGCGCGAACGGCCCTCGGCCGGGCCGGAGCGGGAGGACTCTTTCATGACTGTCTCCAGGTACGCAGGGCCCGCACACACCACGTGTGGGCTCCTTGCATATGGGCGAATCTACTTCCACCCCCTGGGGTATGCAAGCGAGTGCATGTCAATGTTGACAGGGGTGTCGCCTCGTGACGCGCCGCGCCGCTCAGTCCCCTCACATCGGGCCGCCACAAAGCCAGAAACATGCCAAACCTTGCCATTGAGAACGCCTCGCAACGCAGTGGCGATGTGAATGCGCTGGGGGTACGAAGCGCGGGCAAACCCGCAGAACTTTGGTGCGCATGCACCGGCGCTGGCGTCAGACTGTCGCGCACGTCTGCGACAACTTGTCGCGCGCCCGAAGCACCCGATGCGGCGCGCTGACGCCAAAGTCCGAGTGATTCGATCAGGCTCCCACCAGCACCGGCGTGCCCGGTCCGTGCCCCGCAGCCCGCTCCCTAGAATCCGGGCGGTGGACAACCCCAACACCCCGAGCCCTGACCGCAGCCTGGAAGGCTGGCCCAACTGGTCCATCCTGGTGGTGGACGACGAGCAGGGCATGCTCAACTTCCTCGTCAAGACCCTGGCGCCGCGCTGCCACTTCGTGATGAGCGCCACCAGCGCCGAGGAAGGCGCCGAATGGCTGCGCGGCCACCACGTGGACCTGGTGGTGCTCGACATCTCGCTGCCCGGCAAGAGCGGCGTGGAATGGCTCAAGGAACTGCGCGAACAGGGCTACACCGGCGAGGTCATCCTCATCACCGCGTTCGCCGATCTCGACACCGCCATCGAGGCCCTGCGCGCGGGCGCGTCCGACTTCATCCTCAAGCCCTTTCGCGTCCCGCAGATCCTCAACGCCATCAAGCAGTGCCACGAACGCGCGCGCCTGCGGCGCGAGAACTTCGTGCTGCGCCGCGCCGTTGGCCCCACCCCCGTGCACCGCGCCTCGCTGGTAGGCGACTCGCCGGTCATGGCCGCGCTGCGCGGCTCGCTCGAGCGCGTGGCCGCGGTCGACAGCACCGTGCTGCTGCAGGGCGAGTCCGGCACCGGCAAGGAGCTCGTGGCGCGCGAGTTGCACGCGTTGGGTGCGCGCGCGGCAGGGCCCTTCGTGCCGGTCAACTGCGCCGCCGTCTCGCCCGAACTCATCGCCAGCGAGCTCTTCGGCCACGCCAAGGGTGCCTTCCCCGGTGCCACACGCGCGCGCGACGGCCTATTCCACTACGCCCAGGGCGGCACCCTCTTCCTTGACGAGATCGCCGAGCTGCCACTGCCCATCCAGGCCACGCTGCTGCGCGCCATCGAAGACCTGCGCATCCGCCCCGTGGGCAGCGAGCAGCTCATGCCGGTCAACCTGCGCATCGTCGCGGCGACCAACCGCTCGCTCAGCGCCGAGGTCGAGGCCGGGCGCTTTCGCAAGGACCTGTATTTCCGACTGCAGGTGGTCGAGCTCGCGCTGCCCCCGCTGCGCGAACACAAGGCCGATATCGCCGCGCTGGTGGCGCACTTCATGGCCCAGCTCACGCCCACGCTGGGGGCAGAGCCGCTTGCCATCAGCGAACAGGAGATGGACTTCCTGCACCAGTACGACTGGCCCGGCAATGTGCGCGAGCTGCGCAACCTCGTCGAGCGCTCGCTCATCCTGGGCAGCCTGAACGTGTCGGCCCTGTACCCGGGTTCACCCAGGGCGCCGGTGACCGAACGCCCCACCGACCTGCACGCACTGGAGAAGATGCACATCCTGACCGTGCTCGACTCGGTGCAGGGCGACAAGACGCGCGCCGCGCAACTGCTGGGCGTGTCGCGCCGCACGCTGGAACGGCGCGTGGCCGAATGGGGCGTGGCCTGAACCGCAACACCCTGTGGCGCACACCGCGGTGGCTGGCCACCTCGGTGCGCAACAAGTTGCTGGCCATGGCGCTGCTGCCACTGCTGGTGGCGTTTCCGCTGCTGGTGCTGGCCCTGGCCATCTGGAGCAACCAGGCCTACGACCGCCTGCTCATCACCAAGGTGCGCAGCGACCTCGCGGTCGCGCAAGGCTACTTCGACCAGGTGCTGATCGAGATCGGCTCGGGCACGCAGGGCGTGGCCGATTCGCGCGCCCTGGCCGACGGCCTGCGCCCCGGCACGCCCGAGGCCCGCGCCCTGCTCTCGGCGCACCTGGCCGCCGAGCGCGAGCGGCTCGGCCTGGACTTCCTCGTCCTCTACGACAACCTGGGCCAGCCGATTGCGCGCGGCGCGCCGCCCGGCCTCAGCCTGGAGGACCAGCGGGCCGGCATGCGGGCGCAACCGAGCGCACTGACACGCTCCACGCAGGCCCGGCGCGAGCGCGCCAAGGCGGGCCTGCTCCTGCTCGAACGTGCGGCGCTGCACGCGCTGGCGCCGCACCTGAGCTCGCGGCTGGACATCGCGCTGGTCCCCACGCGCAACGCCACGCCCACGCATCGCAGCGCCGAGGACCGCGCCATGGTCGCGCAGGCCACCCTGCCCGTGATGGACGCGCATGGCCAGCGACTGGGCCTGTTGAGCGGGGGTGTGCTGCTGAACCAGAACCTCGACTTCATCGACCACATCAACCGCATCGTCTACCCGGGCGGCTCGCTGCCCTTCGGCAGCCAGGGCACGGCCACGCTGTTTCTGGAGGACGTGCGCATCACCACCAACGTGCGCCTCTTCCAGGACCGCCGCGCCATCGGCACGCGCGTGTCCCAGGCGGTGCGCAACACCGTGCTGGGCGAGGGCCGCACCTGGCTCGACCTGGCCTTCGTGGTGAACGACTGGTACGTGTCGGCCTACGAACCCCTGGTGGACGCCGGCGGCGCGCGCATCGGCATGCTCTACGTCGGCTTCACCGAGGCGCCGTTTCGCCTCGTCCGCTACGCCATGCTGGCGCTCATCGGCCTCATCTTCGGCGGTGTGATGGCGGCCTCGGCCTGGTTCTCGCTGCGCTGGGCGCGCAGCATCTTCCAGCCCGTGCAGCAGATGAACCTGACCATGCAGCGCGTGGAACAGGGCCAGGGGCACGCGCGCGTGGGCCCGCTGCCCGCGCGCGACGAACTCGGCGCCCTCGCCGGCCACCTCGACCAGTTGCTCGACACCATCGACGAGAAGACCCAGGCCCTGCAGCGCTGGGCCGACGAGCTCGACCGCAAGGTGGCCGAGCGCACGCGCGAACTGCAGGCCAGCAACCAGTCGCTGCGGCTCGCGCAAGAACAACTCGTCAAGAGCGAGAAGCTCGCCGCCATCGGCCAGCTCACCGCCAGCATTGCGCACGAGATCAACAACCCCATCGCGGTGATGCAGGGCAACCTGGACCTCATCCGCGACACCCTGGGCCGCGCCACCGATCCGGTGAAGGGCGAACTGCGCCTGCTCGACCAGCAGGTCGAGCGCATGCGCATCATCGTCACGCAGCTGCTGCAGTACGCGCGGCCCACCGAGTACGCGGGCTACGTGGAGTCGCTGTCGCTGGAGCGCACGCTCGACGACTGCCTGGTGCTGGTGGGGCACCTGCTGTCGCAGACGTCCATCGACGTGCAGCGCGAGCGCGGCGCGTCGCACAGCGTGGGCATCAACCGGCAGGAGCTGCAGCAGGTCATCATCAACCTGCTGATCAACGCCATCCAGGCCATGCCCGATGGCGGGCGCCTCACGCTGGTGACGCGCGATGTGGAGGGCGGCGCCGAACTGCAGGTGATCGACAGCGGCCCCGGCCTGAGCGAGGCCACGCGCGAGCGCCTGTTCCGCCCTTTCTTCACCACGAAGAACGACGGCAATGGGTTGGGCCTGTGGATCAGCCAGGGCCTGGTGGAGCGCTACGGCGGGCGTATCGATGCGGCCAATCGCGGCGCGGGCGCGCAGGGCGCGGTGTTCACGGTGCGGCTGTACACCGAGCCGCGCGCGCCCGACGCGGCGCCCACGAACGACGGACGACCCGGCCCGCGTTGAGCCCCCCCAGCGCCACTTCGCGTTCTGGCGGCGCTGAGGGCCGCGAACTACTGCGTCGGGGGTATGGATGACCCATAGGGGTACCACGTTCAATCAGTGCGCCCTCCGTTCTGCAGCGAGATGACCCATGAAGTCCCCGATCCTCTTCGCAACGCGCTCCGCCCTGATCGCATTCCCCGCCCTCTTCTGCGCCTGTGGAGGCGGGTCGTCCCTGACGCCGGGCGTCTCCGCCGATCCGGCAGCAACGCCACCACCCGTGGCGGCCAATGCACCGGCGCTCGCGCTCACCCTGCAAAACGCCAAAACCTTCCGCTTCACGTGGATCGACATGGCCGGCGAGACCGAGTACCGCCTTCTCGAAGACCCGGACGGGGTCTCGGGTTACACATCGCTGACCCCACAGCCCCTGCCCGCCGACACCACCGCGCACGAACACACCGTGTTCCTGCCTGCGCGGGTCAACGCGCGCTACATCTTGCAGGCCTGCAAGGGCGGCACCTGCCTCGACTCCGCGCCCGTGAGTGTCGCGGGCAATCTCGCGCAGGCCATCGGCTTCCTGAAGTCGGATGTGTCCACGGCCGATGACGAGTTCGGCTACAGCGTGGCCCTGTCCAGCGACGGTGGCACGCTCGCCGTCGGCGCCCCCGGTGAGAGCAGCGCCGTCACCGGCATCGCCACGCAAGAACCCCCCTCCGCGAACGACATGCCCAACAGCGGCGTGGTCTACGTGTTCGTGCGCCAGGGCCAGCGCTGGCAACAGCAGGCCTTCGTGAAGGCCTCGACACCCACCATGAGCGATCGCTTCGGCGAGAGTCTGGCGCTGTCGGTCACCGGCGATGCGCTGGCGGTGGGCGCGCCCGGGCGAGACGCCAAGGGTGTTGTGTACACCTTCACGCGCAGCGACGGCGACTGGAGCGAACGGCAGATGCTGGCGGCGTCCGTCTCGGGCCCGAACGAGCGGTTCGGCCACAGCCTGGCCATGTCCGCTGCGGGCCACGTGCTCATGGTGGGCAATCCGCGTGAAAGCCAGTTCCACAACGACAGCGGTGCTGTCTATGTGTTCACGCACGACGGCACGCAGTGGAACGAATACGTGACGCTCAAGGCGAACTTCCCTTGGCCGTACGCGGGCTTCGGCTCGAGCGTGTCCCTCAACGCAGCGGGCGACCTCTTGGCCGTGGGCGCCCCCAACAGCGACTCCATGGAGTTGTCCCGCGGCTCTGCGCACGTCTTCATGTTCGGCGGCATGGGCTGGCAGGAGCAGGCCGAGCTGAAGGCGCCGCACGCCGCCATTGACCTGCAGTTCGGCACCAGCGCGGCGCTGTCGGCGGACGGCGGCACCCTGGCCGTGGGCGCGCGCGGCGACGCCAGCGCGGCCACCGGCGTGAACGGCGATCCTCAGGACAACAGCGCCTTCAACAGCGGCGCCGTCCACGTGTTCCGCCGCGACGGCGTGAACTGGCCCCACCAGGCCTACCTCAAGGCCTCCAACCCGGGTGAGGACGACCAGTTCGGCCGCGCCGTGTCGCTATCGGGCGATGGGAACACCCTCGTCGTTGGCGCCCCGTACGAGACCAGCAGGGCCGATGGCCTCAACGGCAGCCAGGCCAGCACCGACTCATCGGCGGTCGGCGCCGCCTACATCTTCCAGCGCAAGAGCCTCGCCTGGCGCCAGACTGCCTACGTGAAAGCCCCCAACAGCGGCGGCCAGGACACGTTCGGCACGGGCCTCGCCCTGTCGGCCAATGGGCAGACCTTGGCCGTCGGTGCATCTGGCGAGGCGAGTTCGGCCAGCGGCTGGAACGGCTCGCACGCCACCGACAACGACAACGCCCAATCGGGCGCGATCTACCTGTATTGAGGCGTCGCGCGGAGGGCCGCGTCGCGGCCCTCGCTCAGGGCGGCAGCCCCTCGTAGCCCTCGATGACGATCAGGTCGATCACCGACGCCGTCGCCCGCAGTTCAATGGCGGCCTGGTAGCCCGGCGAGCGGTAGCAGGCCATGGCCTGCTCGTACGAGGGGAACTCGATCACGACGTTGCGCGAGCGGCTGTCGCCCTCCACGCACTCGAAACGCCCGCCGCGCACCAGGAACTTCGCGCCGTACTCGCGAAACGGCGCCGCGTTCGCTTCGACGTAGCGTTTGTATTGCTCCAGGTCGTTCACGTCGACGCGACCGATCCAGTACCCCTTGCCTGCCATGCCCGCTCCTGTATTTGCTTGTTCAGGCCAGCATGTCGAAGCCCTGTGCCTCGACACCGATGAAGGCCTGGGTGAACCCCGCGATCGCCGCGTAGAAGCGCGCCTTGGGGTGGGCCGCGATGGTCTCGCAGAGCTGCGGCACCCAGCTCTGCACGTGCTTCGCAAAGAACTCGCGCTGGCGCGTGAGGTTGGCCACTTCCACGTCGTCGCCGGCGATCAGGTAACGCATGACCTCGAACACGTAGGCCACGTGGTCCTCGGTCTCGGGCATGCCCTCCTCGCGCGCCAGGCCCAGCGCGGCCAGGTCCGTGCGCAACTGCGCGAGCGGCTTCTCGTTGAGGAAGCCGCTGAGGTAGTGCGAGCCGAACAGGTGGATGTCGGGCTTGCCCACACCGCCGAACAGCGCGTCGTGCTCCTCGGCGATCTGTGCGTCCGTGCGCTCGCGCGCGGCGGCCACCACCTGGCGCCAGGGTTCTTCCAGGAAACCGCCGGCCGCGGGCGCCTCGGTCGCGGCCACGCGCAGCTGACTCAACAGTTCGGCCGTGGGCGGCGCGTAGTACAGGGCGGCCAGCAGGCCATAGACCTCGGCGCGCGCGGTTTCTTCGTCGAGCGTGGAGGAGACGGGGATGCGTTCCATCATGGCGTGTGCGGTGACTGGTCTCAGTGATCGGTGATGCGCGTTTCGTTCGGGTTGGTGTAGATGTCCACCACGCGGCAGTCGCCGCACATCTTCAGGCGTTCCAGCGCCTCACCCTGGAACATGGAATGGCCGGCCAGCTTGCCCAGCATCAGCTCCACGCCCTTGAGCGTGCCGAAGGGCTTGCCGCAGCGCACGCAGGCGTAGGGCTTGGCTTCGTTGAGCACGCGCGGCTGGCGGCGCTGCTCGGTGAGCAGCAGGCGCGGCTGCAGGGTGATGGCGTCCTCGGGGCAGGTGGTGACGCACAGGCCGCACTGCACGCAGTTCTTCTCGACGAAGCGCAACTGCGGGCGCTCGGCGTTGTCGAGCAGCGCATTGGCCGGGCAGGCGCTCACGCAGCTCAGGCACAGGGTGCAGGCGTCCTTGTTCACGGTCACCGTGCCGAACAGCGAGGCCGCCGGCAACGCCACCGCCTCCACTGCGCGCGGGTGCGCGGCGCTGTCCTGCAGCAGGTGGTCGAGCGCAAGCTCCATGGTCGCGCGCTTCTCGCGCTGCACCGCATAGCTGGCCCGGCGCTGCACGCCCTGGGCAGGCGGCGAGGCGAGCTGCACGTCCAGCTTGGCCACGTCGCGTGCCTCGATCAGGCGAAAGTGCGTGCCCGAATAGCCCAGGCCGCTCACGATCGCCTGCGCCACCGCCATCTGCTCGCGCAGCGCGTCGCGGTACTGCGGCGCCTCTTCGTCGGTCATCAGCACCCAGACCTGCGAAGCGCCGTACGCGAAGGCGCTGAGCCACAGGTCCAGGCCCGCCGAAGCGGTGTGCCACAGCGGCAGCGGGATCACGCGCGCGGGCACGCCTTTGATGGCCTTGGGCCGCAGCATGGCCTCGCGGCCCAGGGCATCGATCAGTTCGGTGCCGGCGGTCTGGCTGTGCAGCAGCAGGGCGGCGTCCTTCCCGCCGGCCTTGGCGTAGGTGGACAAGACCGTGCGCAGCTTCGCGCCCTGCTCGCTGGCGCGCGGCGTGGCGTAGGCCAGCGCCCCCGTGGGGCACACCGTGGTGCAGGCGCCGCAGCCCACGCACAGGTTCGGGTTCACGGCGATCTGCTGGCGTTCCACCTCGCTGCGGATCGCCAGCGCGGAACACACGGTGATGCAGGCATCGCAACCCACGGTCTCGTTGCGCCCGTGCGCGCAGAGCTTGTGGTTGTACGTGAAGAACTTCGGCTTCTCGAACTCGCCCACCATGTCGCGCAGGCGAATGAGGGTCTCGACGCCCTTGTCGTGGCGCAGCCCACCAGGCAGGTGGAAGTAGCCCTGCGGGTGCGCGTGCTGCGTGAATGCGGGTGTGTCGCGCAGGTCCAGCACGAGGTCAAAGCGCTCGCTCTGCGCGACGGCATCGCGCTGGAAGTTGATCGCTCCCACGGCCTCGCAGGCCTTCACGCAGGCGCGGTGATCGCGGCAGCGGTCGAGGTCGATCTGGTAGTCGAGCCCGATGGCGCCTTCCGGGCAGGCGGCCACGCAGGCATTGCAGCGCGTGCACAGGTCCAGGTCGATGGGGTTGCTGGCAGACCACTCGGCCTCGAAGGCGCCCAGCCAACCCTTGATGGCGCCGAACTGCCCGCCCAGCACGGGCCAGTTGCGCGCCTGCTGGCCGCGCCCACCCTGTGCAAACAGGGTGACGTCCAGCACGTCGGCCACGCGTTCGGCGAAGCGCTCCGCCTCATCGAGCGGGCCGACGATGAGCAGGCGTCCCTCGCTCCTGTAGGTCACCGTGGGTACGGGCTCCGGGTCGGGCAGGCGCGCGGCCGCCAGCAGCGCGGCCATCTTGGGCGTGGCGGCTTTCGCTTCACGGCCCCAGCCGCCGGTCTCGCGGATGTTCACGAAGCGGATGGGCCGCACGTCCAGCGGCACCGCGCCCTCGGTCTGTTGTGAGAGCTCGGTGAACAGCCGGCTTTCCTGCGTGCAGGCCACCACCAGCTCGTCGCCGCTGCGGCTGGCGCGCTGGAAGGCGGGCGCGTCGCGCCGGCACAGCGTGGTGTGCGTCGTCAGTTCTTCATCCAGCGCCGCGCCCAGGGCCTTCGGGTCCAGGGGCATGGTCTGGTTGCAGTTGCAGATCAGCGTGGTCATCGTGCGTGGGGGGCGTGTCGGCGACGGATTCGCCGGGGTCGGCGGCGGTGGGTCCGTCGCTCGGTGTGGGGGGGTCGGTGGCGGGCGTGGACGTGGACGTGGGCGCTGCGGACACCTTCTCTTCGTCCGGATCGTCCACGAGCTTGAGGAAACGCGCGCCCACCATCTTGGCCATGTCGGCCTGGGACAGCGGGCTGGGCAGGCTGTAGTCGTCGATGTAGGTGTCCAGGCCGTCCATCACATTGAAGCGCGGATCGGCGAAGAGCTTTTTCACGGCGGCGTTGCGCACCTCGCTGGAGACGTCGCGTGCGACGAAGCGGCTGAAGTCAGCCTCAGGGGTGAGTTGGGCCACGTCTTCCAGCGTGGGTGGTGGGCGGGACTCGCGCGCCGCGGCGTCCGAGCGTTCAATGGGCGCGTTCGCCGCTGGGGTGACAGGGGCTTCGCTCGGCACCGTTGCCGCGTCGGCCGCGGGTTCGGAGCGGACCACCGGTTCGGCCGGCAGCGCCTGACCTTCGCGCACCGCCAGCTTGCGGCGCGACCAGCGCGAGAGGAAGCCGTCGTTCCCGTTCGCCATCTCAATGTCCTTCGGGGCCGCCGCGGCGCTTGTCCGTGCTCACGCGCACGGGCTGGCCGAAGCGGTCGGTCAGCGGGCGAAAGCTCTCGGGGCGTTTGCGCTTCTTGGGTTCGGGCACGTAACTCACGTCCACGAAAGCGCGCAACCAGTCCACCACCTCGGGCGGCGCGGGCACCTGGTCCACGCGCTCCTGCGCGTCGAGCCAGCGGCCCGCGTCGTGGTAACTCAGCGTGACGATCAGCGGCACGGCCATGGGTTCGCCGTCGGCGGCGGCCTCGCCATCGGTGCGCCACATCACCCAGAAGCAGGGGCTGGGGCTTTGCAGGTTGAGCATGTAGCCCTCGGCGTCGTCGCGAAACAGCTCGACGCGAAAGCGCGGGTGCAGCCAGTGCTCGCTGCCTTCGGCCGCCGAACCGGCGGCGATGGGCTCCACCGCCTGCGGCGCGTGCGCCTCATCGGGCTCCAGCAGCGCGGCTTCGTCGGGGGCGGCGTGCAGCATCACATCGGCCAGCACCCAGCGCCAGGGCTGCCAGCGCGCCATGGCGCCCTGCACGGGCTCGCGCCGCATCACGACATCGACCTCGATCACGGGCCGTTGCCGGGCGGGCGTGGGGGACATATGGGCGGCATGCATACGGAAAAGGGACTGTACGTCATCCGCCTCGCATACGCCCGTAGGCATACAAATACTGCACTGGATGTATTCAACACCGAACGGGGTATCTGGCTCAATCGTGATCCCTGCTCACCGTCCTTCAACGTCTACCATGATGCGCCCGTCTCCCTTGTTCCACCGCGCGATCCGAGTAGCCCTGCCGGGCGCCATTTGCCTGCTCGTCGCTTGTGGTGGCGGTACACCGACGGTCATGGCGGACCCCGATGCGCTCGCCCCACCCACCCCCACCACACCCCCCGTCTCTTATACAAATCTGACGGCGCCCGCGCACCCCCCTGTGTTGAACTCGGGGGGCG
>NZ_CCAE010000025.1 GCF_000723405.1 Hydrogenophaga intermedia
AGGTGGTGGGCGCGCAGCTTCGCGCCATGATGCCCTGGATCGCCAAGAACAAGCTGGTCGATCAGAGCCGCAACTGAGCTGACAGGAGTGCCTCGCATGGTGGAGGACGGACGGGAACACAAGGTGGCCATCGTCACCGGCGCGGCGCGCGGCATCGGCCTGGCCACGGCGCGCTGGTTTCTCCAGCGCCAGTGGCGCGTGGCCATCATCGACAAGGACGCGCCCGCGCTGAACGCCGCGCGCGATCAACTCGAATGGGAAGCGCCCGGCCGCGCCATCGCCCTGCCCTGCGACGTCTCCAACCCCGTGCAGGTGGAGGCCATGGTGGCGATGGTGGACACCGAATGGGAACGCATCGACGCGCTGGTGAACAACGCGGGCGTGGCGGTCTTCAAGCCCCTGGTGCAGACCAGCTTCGAAGAGTGGCGCCACGTGATGGCCACCAACCTCGACGGCGCCTTCCTCTGCAGCCAGGCGGTGGTGCCCGTGATGCGCAAACGCGGCGGCGCCATCGTCAACATCGCCTCCATCTCGGGCCTGCGCGCCAGCACCCTGCGCGTGGCCTATGGCACCAGCAAGGCCGCGCTCATCCACTTCACCAGGCAGCAGGCGGTGGAACTGGCGGGCCTGGGCATCCGCAGCAACGCCATCGCGCCCGGCCCGGTGGAAACGGCCATGGCCAAGCAGGTGCACACACCCGAGATCCGCGCCGACTACCACGCGGCCGTGCCGCTGGCGCGCTACGGCTCCGAGGAAGAAATCGCCAACGGCATCGGCTTCCTGTGCTCACCGGAGGCGAGCTACATCACCGGACAGGTGCTGGCGGTGGACGGGGGCTTCGATGCGGCGGGTGTGGGGTTGCCGACGCTGAGAAGGGATTTTGGCGGGGTCTGAAGGCGGCCGCCGTTCAGTACTGCAGCTTGGGGTACCAGTTCTCGCCGCGCCCCTCGGGCGTCAGGTCCAGCACCGACCACAGCGGCGCCAGGTCGGGCGAATCGCGCGGGTCCTGACCGGGGTCGGCCATGTCCTTGGTCATCTGGCTGGCCCAGAAAAGGCGCACCTTGTCGCCGTCCTTGCGAAACACCGTCAGCGCGGGGTTCTCGCTGCCATCGGGATTCAACAGGCCCAGGTCGCGGGCGTAGTCGTCGCCCACGGTTTGCACGAACTGGATGTCGCGCCAGCCCCGTTCATTGGCGAACTCATACTGCCGGCCAACCGGCGAGCGGCCCAGGACCTTGAAGGCCACCCGCTGGCGGATGTCGCGGGCATTGCCGTTGAGCGCGCCGATCAGGTTGGTGCACATCGGGCAAGGGCGCTGCCGCTGCGGGCCATACATCCAGAAGTAGGCGACGAGCGTGTCCTTGTCACCGAACAGGTCGATCAGTTCGGCGTCAAAGCCGTGCTCGTCCTTGAACTTGTACGCCTTCTCGATCACCGGGCCCGGGGGCAGTGCGCGGCGCTGCGCCACCACCCGCGTGCTGTGCCGCCGCAGTTCGATCTCCTCTGCCAGCAGGGCCCGGCGCGCGGCCTCGTACTCCGGCGAGGCGCCGGGAAAAGGCGTCTTCGCGTGCTCGGCAAGTTGCCTGGCGTCTTTGAGCGGGGCGGCGGAAGCCATCAGTGCGCCTCTTTGGAAGTGGGACCGTCCATGCTGTCCCACAAGAAGGGCGTGGCGTGCAGGACGGCGCGCGGTCCGTGTGTCGGCAAGGTCCGACACCGTGCAGGAGCCCCCGGGGAACGTCAAGCGGTTTCGGATTGACCGTCGCCCGCGCGCGTGTCGGGCCGCTCGACCCAGGCCCCGCCCTCCTCGTCCCGATACCAATGGCGCCACCCATGGCGGTGCGCGTGCTGCACATACGGCCCGCGCAGCAGGCGCGGTGTGCCCTCCGTGCTCTGTTCGGTGCCCAGCAGGTACACCGCTTCCACGAAGGCCGCCGCGCGTTGGGGCTTGAGCTTGCGCAGATCCGCGTCCACCAGCTCGGCGGCCTGCTCCACCGAGCCGGCGCGCACCAGGAAGCAGGTGTCGGCGCCATCGGGGCCGCCGGTGAAGGGGTCGTCGGCGTCGTTGCCCCAGCGGATGACTTCGTACAGGTTCATGAAAAACATCACCCGTTTCAAGGGCCGGGGCAGTGTACTGTCAGGGGATATATCAACCGCTCCAAGCCCCGCATGAAGCCCCTACGCGCCGCTCCCGTCCTCGCTGCCGCCCTGATCGTGCTGGCGTCCACCGCCCAGGCCCAGACCCAGGGCAAGCTCGACTTCAAGCCGCCGGACCTGCCGGCGGAGTTCAAGGGACTGAAAAGCCTGCAGCAGATCGGCGGCGCCTGCGACGTGCTGTTCAACCGCACGACGAAGACCCTCACCGATGAGTACTTCAAGTCCACCGACAGCGAGCGCGCGGGCGCCGTCTTCGGGTGGATGCGCAATCTGGTGGCGCGCCGCCATGCGCTGGAGACCGCGGGCGTGACCGGCATGGGCATCGCAACAGCCGACATCCCGGTGATCCAGGCGGCGTTCCGCGCGCCGAACATGAGCCCCGCCGGCATGGAGCGCGCCTTCAAGTTCTGCGACGACCTGGGCGACTCGGTCACCGTTGCAGCCAAGCAGGCACTGGACGCCAGCGAGTGGGCCGACTACCAGGCCCAGGTGTCCAGGCGCACGCTCAAGGCCCTGATGGACAACGCCCCCCCGGAGAAGAAAGCTGACTGAGACGGCCCGCCGCGCCTCACTGCACCGGCGCCACCGCCAGCAGGTGGTTGGAGAAGCTGCTCTCCGTCTCGCATCGCCAGGTCGCCCACAGCTTGCAGCCCTCGGGCGAGCCTTCGTCCAGCTCCAGCGCCAGCCAGTTGCGCGCCGCCATCACGTGCTTGTCGTGGCCCGGGAAGGTCATCATCTCGGCAACGTACTGCACGTCGATGTTCTGCGGGTGCTTCGCACTCGAGTTCAACCAGGACAGAAACAGGCGCTCCATCACGCCCATGAGCGAAGGGTGCACCACCGCCGATGACGTGAACTGGTGCATCTGCGACCAGGTGTCGGAGGCCGGCAGGTCCTTGCGGTAGGCGGTGCCCCAGGCCGCCACGTGCACATCGCCCGAGACGAGCGAGACGCGGATCTTCTTGTCCTTGGCCAGCGACGAGAACACCTCCAGCAGCCGCTTGCGTTCGCCCTCGTGGTCGTCGTGCGACCAGTGGTCCTTCAGGTCGTCGGCGTTGCTGTCGGTCACGTGGTCCGCGCCGAACTTGTCCAGCAGCAGCTCGGCCAACGACAGCTTGGGGTGCACCACGGGCACGGAGGACATGAACAGCAGGTGCCGGCAGGCCTTGTCTGCGGGCAGATCGCCGCCGGGCAGCGTGCCCAGCCAGGCCTTGATTCCCCGCCAGGTGTCCGTGCCCATGACCTGGTTGCGCGAGCGCTCGGTGCGCAGGTCGGCTGCGACGACGGCGAGCGGCCCGAGCGCAAAGGCCGAAGTGAAACCCGGTTGCCCGTCGAGCAGGGGCAGCGCCAGCGGGTCCTTCGACAATGCCCGGCTCCAGTTGATCGGTTCGAGCAAGGGGTCTTGCTTCGAGAAGCCGGCTGGCGTCACGTCGATGAGTTCGGGCAGGTCCGCCAGCGCGTGCTGCATCTGGAACACCCAGAAGGCACGTCGCGCATGGCGGAACAGCGTCTGGAACAGCGGGCTGTGCTGCATCTCGCAGCTGTAGGAGCCCCAACCGTCGAAGATGTCGTGGTCGTCCCACATCATGATGGTGGGGATGCGCGCCATGGCCGACGCGGCGTCCAGCGAAGGCGTCTTCGACGACCAGGCGCCGCGGTCCTTGGGCAGCCAGCGCTGCTGGTACAAGCCGAAGTAGTAGGCCTCGATCTTCTTCTCCAATGCGGCCGTCACCTTGAAGCTCAGTTGCTCCGCGCGCGGCAGCGCCACCCACTGGCGCAGCGCCTCGATCTCCTCCCAGATCGAATCGAAGTAGATCTGGTCGCCGCCCATGAGCATGAGGTTGAAGCGCTGCAACTGCTTGTCGTGGATGCGGCGCTCGTGCCAGAGCTGTTCCTTGTCGAGCAGCTTGGGCTCGCCCGAGGGCAGCGGCACGCGCAGCGATTTGTCGTGGCTGAAGAGCAGGTCCTCCCACACGGCGTTGGAGGTGCGCACCAGCTTGCGCATCACCGCCGGGTCCGAGAAGCCATTGCAGGACACGTAGGCCATGCGTGGCGCCTCGCCTTTGGCGGGCACGGTCAGCGCCCACCGCGGCCCGCCCACGATGCCGTAGCCGACCATGCGCTCGGTCTTCAGCAAGCGGCACGACAGGTCGTAGCGCAGGTAGCGCTCGCCATTGGCGAGCAGCAGTTCGCGCGGCTTGGGGCAGGGCTTGCCGTCCAGCTCCATCGTGGGGATGGGCGCGGCCTCTTTCAGGCCGATGAGGGCGGTGACTTTCCACAGGCCGCCGGCACTGCCGCGAAAGGACAGCACGGGGCCGAGCAACAGGTCTTTGTCGTTCATGGGTGAACTCGATCCGGTGGTTGGGGCCCGGCGAGCATGTCCCGGTTTTCGACGGCGCGGACGACGGCGAATGGACGAATGGGGGATGCGCGGGCTACCAGAATGCGGCGCATGCGAACCCTCTACCAGGCCGCCAACGCCGTCGAAACCCACATCCTGCAGGGCTACCTGCAGCACTGAAGCGACGGGACGGTCAACCGCCCAGGCGCTGTCCGGTGGCGTCGCTCACGCTCAGGCGCACGTCCATGCCGGCGCGCACGCTCTGCGTGACGGTACAGAAATCCTCGAACTGCGCGAGCACGCGCTCCAGGTGCTCCAGTTCGGCGGCGGGCTTGCCCAGGCTCAGCGCCACGTCCACGCCCGTCACGCGCAGGCGCTTGTCTTCGTTGCGGCCGATGGTGGCGGTGGCAGTGGCGCTCAGCGTTCCCGGGTCCTGCTTGTACTTCTGCAGCGCGAACAGCAGGCTGGCGCCGAGGCAGTTGGCCACGGCCGCCAGCAGCAGGTGCTCGGGTGACGGCCCGGCGCCCTGGCCCAGCGGCGCGGGCAGGTCGGCGTTGAGCGCCGGCATGGCCGAACCGAAATCGACGAGGAACTGGTAGCCCTGCTGGCGGGTGACGGTGATGCTGACGGTGTCGCTCATGGGTGGTGTTCTTTCGATGGGTTCAAGGCTTGAACCCGACCTTAGCGCACGCGCGTGAGCGGGCCTTGAGGCACGTCAACTCACCGCCCCATCACCTGGGCAAGGCGTACGCGATCACCGAGTCCCCCGCCTTGGTGCCCAGCGAGCCATGCCCGCCCGCCGCCACCACCACGTACTGGCGCCCATCGCGCCCGAGGTAGCTCATGGGCGTGGCCTGGCCGCCCGCCGGCAGGCGGCTTTGCCACAGCGTCTCGCCCGTGCTCAGGTCGTAGGCGCGCAGGTAGTCGTCCAGCGTGCCCGAGAGGAAGGCCACACCGCCCTGCGTGATGAGCGGCCCACCCAGGCTGGGCACGCCCATCTTGAACGGCAGGGGCACGGGCGCCAGGTCGCGCACGGTGGCGTTGCGGTGCTGCCAGACGACCTCGCCGCTGACGAGGTCCACCCCCGCCACGTAGCCCCAGGGCGGCGCCTGGCAGGGCAGGCCCAGGGGCGAGGTGAACGCGCCCATCTTCACGGCGAAGGGAGCGCCGAAGTTCTCGTTGAGCGCGGGCAGGTCGTCCTTGGGCTGGTTGTCGCCCTGCACCATCAGCGCGGTGTCGTCCGGCCGGGGCACCAGTTGTGAGGTGAACGCCAGGTAGGCCGGCGTGGTGAAGGCCACCTGGCGCACCGGGTCCACCGCGATGCCGCCCCAGTTGAAGACGCCGAAGTTGCCGGGGTAGACCAGCGAGCCCTCGGTGGACGGCGGCGTGTAGCGCCCTTCGTAGCGCAGCCGCTTCAAGGCGATGCGGCAGCCCAGTTGGTCGAACGGCGTGGCGCCCCACATGGCCGCGCCGTGCAAGGGCTCAGGCTCGAAGGAAATGGACGAGACGGGCTGCGTGGGCGCGGTGCGGTCGCCCTCGGCCGCGCCTTGCGGCACGGGCACCTCGCGCACGGGGTGCACGGGCTTGCCGGTGCGGCGGTCCAGCACGAACAGCTCGCCCTGCTTGGTGGGCTGCACCAGCGCGGGCACGCTGGCGCCCTGAATGTTCAAGTCCACCAGCGTGGGCTGCGAAGGCACGTCGTAATCCCACAGGTCGTGGTGCACCGTCTGGAACACCCAGCGCAGCCGGCCCGTGGCCAGCTCCAGCGCCACCACGGACGAACCCACGCGCTCCACCTGCGGGCTGCGCTTGCCGCCCCACTGGTCCGGCGGCGGGTTGCCCAGCGGCAAGTACACCAGGCCCAGCGCCTCGTCCACGCTCATGATCGACCACACATTGGGCGAGCTGGCCGAGTACGTTTGCCCCGGCTGCAGGGGCGTTTGGTCGTCGGGACGCGCCGGGTCCCAGGCCCACAGCAGCGCGCCGGTGCGCACGTCGTAGCCGCGCACCACGCCGGATGGCTCGTTGACCGACACGTTGTCCAGCACCGTGCCGCCCACCACCAGCACGCGCTGCGTGGCCACCACCGGCGAGGTGGAGTAGTAGCCGCCCAGCTTCACGTTCGGCATGCCGCGCCACAGGTTGATCTGGCCCGTGCCCTCGCCGAAGCTGCTGCACACCTCACCACTGCGCGGGTCCAGCGCGATCACGCGGCCGTCGGCCGTGGGCATGTACAGCATGGCGGGGCAGTTGTCGGTGGCGGGGCTGTCCTGCGCGGCAACGGGCAACTCGGGGCCGCTGAGCGCCGGTGCCGCGGGCGGCTTGCCGCCGGCGGCCACCGGGGCCTCGCCCGGGGTGGCGGGCGCCACGCTCTCGGCCGCCGAGCCGCCCTGGCCCGACCAGTACGACAGCCCCCGGCAGGTGAGGTGCTGCAGCGCCAGTCCCGAGCGAATCTTCGGGTCGAAGCGCCACAGCTCCTCACCCGTCGTTGCGTCCAGTGCGATGACCTGCTGGTGCGGCGTGCACAGGAACAGGTGATCGCCCACCTTCAGCGGCGTCACCTCGAAGGTGGTTTCCTGGGGGTCACCGGGCTGGCCGCGCAGGTCGCCGGTGCGGAAGTGCCAGGCTTCCTCCAGTTGCCCCACGTTCTCGGGCGTGATCTGCGCCAGCGGCGCGTAGCGTTGGCCGTGGCCCGTGCGGCCATAGGCGTGCCACTCGCCCGCCGGCACGCCATTGCCCTGCGCCAGCGAACCGCGCGGCCCGGGCAAGCTGCCCCGGGTTGTGAAGGGGTCCACCACCCAGGACGCGACAGCCACGCCCAGGTACAGCACCAGCACGCCGGCCAGCGCGCCGCGCCCGCCGCGCCAGCCCATTGACGGTGCCGTGCCGCGCACCTGCGGGTCGTGACTCAGGCGCCGCGCCACGGCGGGCAGCAGCATCAGCAGGCCCAGCACGAAGAACACATCACCGCGCGCGGCCAGGCCCCACCAGGCCAGGCCCACCTCCCACAGCGACCACAGCAGCGTGGCCAACACGAACCCCGCGTACACCCACAAGGCCATGGGCTGCGCCTGCACCAGCAGCAGCGCCACGAAGCCCAACGCCGCGCCCGACAGCACGTAGTAGGGCGTGCCGCCCAGCATCAGCAGCCAGCCACCGCCCGCGAACAGCACCAGGGCGGCCACGGCCAACAGCACCACCAGCAGCAAAGTGAGCCCGTGTTGCGTCAGCGGCGGCGGTGGAGGCGATGGGACATGCGGTGGCGCGGCGGTGGGCATGGCGGTCTCCCTTCGAGCTGGAAAGGGCATCGCCAGCAAAGCACGTTCCTGCCCGAGCGTTGGGCGCGCCCGCTGCCTCACGCGGCATTGTTCGTTCAGGCCGATCAATCTGTTCGGCCCTGCGCGTCTGGTCTTTTGCGGTGGCTTGCCTAGCATGCGCCCCACCGCAACACACCAGGCCCGACCATGCAACGACGCGACACTTTGCGGCTCGCCGCCGCCCTGGCGGCAGCGCCCCTTCTGAAGCCCGCGCTGGCGCAGGCCCCGGCCACCGCGCCGCGCTGGACCACCGCCGCCGCGCCCTCGCTCGCGCGGCAGGAGCTCTACCCCGAGGTCTTGAACGGCCGCATCTACGTGGCCGGCGGCCTGCTCAACCCGAACACCGGCTACTCCGCGCACGTCGAGTCCTACGACCCCGCGACCGACCGCTGGACGCGCCTGGCCACGCTGCCCGAGGCGCGCCACCACATCGCGCTGGCCGCGGCCGGTGGGTTCATCCACGGCGTGGGCGGCTTCAGTGGTGGCTTCCCCAACTGGCGCGCCCAGGCGTCGACCTATGTGTACGACCCCGCCGCCAACCGCTGGAGCGAGGGCGTTCCCCTGCCCTACGCCTGCGCCGAGGGCGTGTTCGCCGGCGTTGCGGGCCGGCTCTACCTGGTGGGTGGGCGCGTGCGCGAACACGAGGCCGCGCGGCATTTCAACCAGCACGCCGACACCGCGCGCGGCCTGGTGTTCGATCCCGCCAGCGCGCGTTGGTCGCCCATCGCCGACGCACCCACCGCGCGCAACAGCGCCGCCGCCGCCGTCATCGACGGCCGCCTCTACGTGGTGGGCGGGCGCCAGGCCTTGAAGCAGGCAGATGGCTCGCTGCGCCAGGTGAACGTGCCGAGCCTGGAGGTGTACGACCCCGCCGCCGACCGCTGGACCACACGCGCCCCCATGCCGCAAGCGCAAGGCGGCCTGGCCGCCACGGCGCACGGTGGGCGCCTGTATGTCTTCGGTGGCGAGCAGTGGGTGCCCGAACAGAAGGTCTTCGCCGATGCCTGGGTGTACGACCCGGCGAGCGACCGCTGGAGCGCCCTGCCGCCCCTGCCCACGCCGCGCCACGGCCTGGGCGCGGCCACCGTGGGCGACCGCATTCACGTGTTCGGCGGCGGCACGCGCGTGGGGGGCGACCACGCCAGCACCGTGCACGAGGTGCTGCTGTTGGGCGCTGGGGCTTGAGGGCTTTCACGCCCTTTTCCACCTGCCCCTAACTGTCGACCACCACCCAGCCCCGGCGCTGGGCCTCCTCCATCATCTCGCGGCGTTCTCTGAGCGGCGGCGCGGGAGGTGCGCTGGCGCGGGCGGCGCCAGCCAGGCAGAGCCGGGGCTCAATGCCTTGCAGCACCAGATGCAGACGGCGCTGCAAGACGCGGGAGTGGACGCACTGGTTGCGCAGGAAGTGGCGGGGCTGGGCTTGGCCGGTGGGCTAGCGGCACTATCGGGCGTGGCAGGTGGCAATGCCACCGCGGGTGCGGCGTTCAACACCGATGAGAACAACCGGCAGTTGCATGCGGATGATCGGAACCTGCACAGTTGAAAGAGAAGAGCGCGCCGGCATTCAATCAACCGGAAGGTGACGTGCAGATGCGGGCAACGATTCCAGAAGTCAAGGCAGGCCACGCGCGCGCAGACGACTCATCCGATACGGGTGCCTGAAGGACCAAAAGGCCAAACCATGATCATTCAGTGGGACAAAAGATTCAAGTTTCCGCCGCCATCTCCGGATCCTGATCCCGACTGGCCGCTGAGGGAGCTTTCGGCCGAACTTCAGCGGCTGAACGTGAGTGTGGATGTGAGATTGCTTGGCGTGCCAGATGCATTCCCTGACGGAGGTTGGTGCATAGGCCGCGAGGATCTGAACAATCTGTTGGGCATTCATCCTCGCGTGCTGCGTCAGCATTTCAAGCTTTGGCTAACTAGCACGGAAGTCCTTGAGCGAATCTTGCACAGCGCGGTCTACAACCGGACCGATGCCGAGTTGGCCCGCATCAAGCAACTTGTTCCCAAGTTCGTGCACAACGCCAGTGTGGCTGAGGCAGAGAAGATTCTGGTGGATCGTGGCGCGCTGATCATTGCAGGCGAGCCTGGCGTCGGAAAGACCACTCTTGGCCGAATGCTGCTCTGGCTTCACATGGAGCAGAACTGGAAGGTCTTCGTTGTGGACGACCTGCAGGAGGCAATGGCCGTGAGCACAGCCGGCGAAAAGCGGCTTATCTTCCTCGATGATTTCCTGGGTCAGATTAGTCTGACCAACGAACTGTTGGGCAAGGTGGATCAGCGTCTGCCAGTTTTCCTGGACCGACTTCGAAACAACAAGGATCTTCGCTTCATCCTGACGACGAGGCTGTACTTGCTCAACCAAGCACAGATTCAGTCGGACAAGCTCTCGTCGCCACGAGTGGCGGCAAGTGAAATGGTCCTGAACGTCGGGGTCTATACGAGGATCATCAAAGCCAAAGTCGTCTTCAACCACATTTACTTCTCTGATTTGGTCGACGAGGAAAAGGCTAAGCTCTTGGATGGCGACTTCTTCCTCAAGATGATCGACCACCGTAGTCGTGCGCCTCGGACAGGCCGTTCGTCGAGTCAAGTCCGAACGAGTCAGTGACCGGAAGACGGCCGAAAGAGTGAAATCGGTGGAATGGCTATATGACTGCACCCGCCGCGCTGCAGCCTACTGGAACTCCGTCGCGATCGACCCGCGCTCATCATTGTCAACCGCACGATATAAAAGGCGCCGCCCAGGCCACTCCTCCACAGGCCGCAGAAGCACATCGCGCACAAACGGCTCTGCGTCGAATCTGAACAGCAACGGACCGACCTTCCGCGCCTCACCACGTGTAGGCTTCCACAAGGTATCAATCCATTTGAGACCCCAACCGGGGTTAGGCCCGTGGTGCCGATCGAGGCGGCCAATGCCTTTCATGTCGGCCACCGCAATCTCGCCGAGCATGTCCACCAACGCCTCCTCACAGCCCACCAGGGATGTCTGCGACACCCTCCGCCCCTTGCGGCAGGTCACCTCGTAAACCACCAGATACCAAGGCCCCTCCAAAGCGCAGGTGACAACTGTCCAGTGCTTCTGCTTGTGCGGAGCGATGGAAGGATGGCGGAATGAGGCGGAACCGTTGGAGGTAATAAACATGGGCGAACTCCCTGAAGCCAGTGAGTGTTCCCTCCTCGATCAGCGGCTTGGACCGCTTTGATGCAGAAAAAGCATTTCCGAACTCTGATTCCTGCTGCACCGCACCACCCGTCTCAATTTGAGAACACTTCCCCCGCGCGCCGCCTTTCGAGGGTTAACCCACCCCTCCCCTTCAGACCCCGAGTGCTCCACTGTCCCCGGCTTCCCCACGAACCCAGGAGACAACCATGCCCGTAGAACTGAAGGTCAACGGCCGAAGCGTGGCCGTGGACGCGGCACCCAACACGCTGCTGGTGCACGCGCTTAGAGAACACCTGCGCCTCACCGGCACCCACGTGGGCTGCGACACCGCGCAATGCGGCGCCTGCACCGTGCACGTGGACGGCAAGGCCGTGAAGTCGTGCAACGTGCTGCTGGCCCAGGTGGCCGGGCGCTCGGTCACCACCATCGAAGGCATGGCCGCCGCCGACGGGACCATGCACCCCATGCAGGCCGCCTTCAAGGAGTGCCATGGCCTGCAGTGCGGCTTCTGCACACCGGGCATGGTGATGAGCGCGGTGGACCTGTGCCAGCGCCACCCCGGCGCCAATGAGGCGCAGATCCGCGAGCAGCTGGAAGGCAACCTGTGCCGCTGCACGGGGTACCACAACATCGTCAAGGCCGTGCAGCAAGGCGCTGCCGCCATGAAATAAGGAGCGCGATCATGGGTGCCATCGATTTCGCCAAACTCCCCCACATCGGTGAGCCGCTGCGCCGCAAGGAGGACTACCGTTTCCTCACCGGCGCCGGCCAGTACACCGACGACATTCAGCTCGCGAACATGCAGCACGCGGTGTTCGTGCGCTCGCCGCATCCGCACGCCAACATCCGCTCCATCAACAAGGCCGCCGCGCTGGCGGCGCCGGGCGTGGTGGGCGTGTTCGACGGGCAGGACGTGGCCAACGACAAGATCGCCGGCCTGCCCTGCGGCTGGCTCATCACCAGCACCGACGGCCAGCCGATGAAGGAGCCGCCGCACCCGGTGCTGGCGCAGGGCAAGGTGCGTTACGTGGGCGACCACGTGGCCATCGTCATCGCCGACACGGTGGAACACGCCAAGAACGCGGCCGAACTGGTGGAGGTGGACTACGAGCCGCTGGCCGCCGTGGTGGACGTGCGCGACGCGGCCAAGGGCACGGCGCTGCACGACATTGCGCCCGACAACCACTGCTACAAGTGGGCCATTGGCGACAAGGCGGCGGTGGACGCCACCTTTGCCGGCGCGGCGCACGTCACCAAGATCGACCTGGTGAACAACCGGCTGGCGCCCAACCCCATCGAGCCGCGCGCCTGCATTGGCAACTACAACCGCGCGAACGACGAGTACACGCTGTACGTGGCCAACCAGAACCCGCACGTGGAGCGGCTGCTGATGACGGCCTTCGTGATGGGCCTGCCCGAGCACAAGGTGCGCGTGATCGCGCCGGACGTGGGGGGCGGCTTCGGCGCCAAGATCTTCCTGTACGCGGAGGACGTGGCCGTGACCTGGGCGGCGAAGAAGCTGAACTGCGCGGTGAAGTGGACGTGCGAACGCAGCGAGGCCTTCTTGTGCGACGCGCACGGCCGCGACCACGTGACGCACGCCGAGCTGGCGATGGACAAGGACGGCAAGTTCCTGGGCTTCCGCGTGCACACGGACGCGAACCTGGGCGCCTACCTGTCCACCTTCTCCACGGCGGTGCCCACCATCCTGTACGCCACGCTGCTGGCGGGGCAGTACACCACGCCGCAGATCTACGTGGAGGTGGACGCGTGGTTCACCAACACCTCGCCCGTGGACGCGTACCGCGGCGCGGGCCGGCCCGAGGCCACCTACCTGCTGGAGCGCATCGTCAGCCGCGCGGCGTGGGAGATGAACCTGAGCCAGGACGAGATCCGCCGCCGCAACTTCATCACCCAGTTCCCGTACCAGACGCCGGTGGCGCTGCAGTACGACACGGGCGATTTCAACGCGTGCATGGACAAGGCGAACGAGCTGGCCGACGTGGCGGGCTTTGCCAAGCGGCGCGCGGCGAGCGAGGCGAAGGGCCTGCGGCGCGGCATTGGCTACAGCAGCTACATCGAGGCCTGCGGCCTGGCGCCGTCGAACATCGCAGGCGCCCTGGGCGCGCGCGCGGGCCTGTTCGAATGCGGAGAGGTGCGCGTGCACCCCACGGGCAGCGTCACGGTGTTCACCGGTTCGCACAGCCACGGCCAGGGGCATGAGACGACGTTCGCGCAGGTGGTGGCGTCGCGGCTGGGCATCGATCCGTCGCAGGTGGACATCGTGCACGGCGACACGGGCCGCGTGCCGTTCGGCATGGGCACGTATGGCTCGCGTTCCATCTCGGTGGGCGGCGCGGCCATCATGCGGGCGCTGGACAAGATCGAGGCCAAGGCCAAGAAGATCGCCGCGCACCTGCTGGAGGCCAGCGATGCCGACATCGACTTCGCCAACGGCGAGTTCACGGTGAAGGGCACGGACAAGAAGATCGCCTTCGGCCAGGTGGCGCTCACGGCCTACGTGCCGCACAACTACCCGCTGGACAAGCTGGAGCCGGGCCTGAACGAAACGGCCTTCTACGACCCGACCAACTTCACCTTCCCCGGCGGCACTTACATCGCCGAGGTGGAGGTGAACCCCGAGACGGGCGAGACGCGCGTGGACCGCTTCACCGCGGTGGACGACTTCGGCACCATCATCAACCCGATGATCGTGGAGGGCCAGGTGCACGGCGGGCTGGTGCAGGGCATTGGCCAGGCGCTGCTGGAGCACTGCGTGTACGACCGGGAAACGGGCCAGCTCGTCACCGGCTCCTTCATGGACTACGCCATGCCGCGCGCCGACGACGTGCCCAGCTTCACCCTGGGCCACGTGTGCACACCCTGCACCACCAACCCGCTGGGCACCAAGGGCTGCGGCGAGGCCGGGGCCATCGGCTCGCCGCCGGCGGTCATCAACGCCGTGCTGGACGCCCTGGCGCCGCTGGGCGTGAAGGACATCGACATGCCGGCCTCGCCCTCGCGCGTGTGGCAGGCCATTCAATCGGCCAAGAAGTGATTCATTCAAGGAGACAAGACCATGTATGCCTTCACCCTTGAACAACCCAAGACCCTGGCCGATGCGAAGCGGCTGGCCGGCGGCGGCGCGCAGGCGCTGGCGGGCGGGCAGACGCTGATCGCGTCGCTGAAGCAACGCCTGGCGCAACCCGGCGCGCTGGTGGACCTGGGCGGTGTGGCCGAGCTGCGCGGCATCCGCCGCGAGGGCAACAGCCTCGTCATCGGCGCCATGACGCGCCATGAAGAGGTGGCCAACAGCGCGGACGTGAAATCGTCCATTCCCGCGCTGGCCGCGCTGGCCGGTGGCATTGGCGACAGGCAGGTGCGCGCGATGGGCACGATGGGCGGATCGGTGGCCAACAACGACCCGGCCGCGTGCTACCCCAGCGCGGTGCTGGCGCTGGGCGCCACCATCGTCACGGACAAGCGCGAGATCAAGGCCGACGACTTCTTCCAGGGCATGTACAGCACCGCGCTGGACAGCGGCGAGCTGATCACCGCGATCCGCTTCCCCATCCCGAAGAAAGCGGCGTACGCCAAGTTCCGCCAGCCGGCCTCGCGCTTTGCGCTGGTGGGCGTGTTCGTGGCGCTCACCGACGGCGGCGCGCGCGTGGCCATCACCGGTGCGGGCAACGGCGTGTTCCGCCACGCGGGGCTGGAGGCGGCGCTCACCAAGAGCTTCACGCCCGAGGCCGTGCAGGGTGTGGCGGTTGACGCGGGCCAGCTCAACAGCGACCTGCACGCCAGCGCCGAGTACCGCGCGCAGCTCATTCGCGTGCAGACGCAGCGCGCGGTGGCTGCGGCCAATGGCTGATGCCTGAAGCCGCCGCCACGACGACCGAACCGCGCGACATCGACGGCTTGCTGGCCGCGCTGCGCGGCGTGGGCTACCACGCCCCGCGCGCGCTGGCCACGGCCGTGTTCCTGGCCATTCGCCTGCAGCGCCCGTTGCTGCTGGAGGGCGAACCCGGCGTGGGCAAGACGGAGCTGGCCAAGGCCTTGTCGCGCGTGCTGCAGCGCCCCTTGCTGCGCTTGCAGTGCTACGACGGCATGGAGCAACGCGAGGCGCTGTACGAGTGGAACCACACCGCGCAGCTGCTGCACATGCGCGCGGC
This sequence comes from Hydrogenophaga intermedia, assembly GCF_000723405.1. Lineage (GTDB taxonomy): Bacteria > Pseudomonadota > Gammaproteobacteria > Burkholderiales > Burkholderiaceae_C > Hydrogenophaga > Hydrogenophaga intermedia. Next base: position 15,157 of record NZ_CCAE010000025.1, read on the forward strand.
GCAGAACACCGCCACGCCGGAGCAGATCGAGCGCGAGGTGTACCAGGAGCGTTACCTGATCCGCCGCCCGCTGCTGCAGGCGCTGCAGACGCCGCCGCCGGGCGCGGTGTTGCTGATCGACGAGGTGGACCGCGCGGACGAGCCCTTCGAGGCGTTTCTGCTGGAGTACCTGGGCGAATACCAGGTGAGCATCCCCGAGCTGGGCACCATCACCGCGATGGCGGCGCCGCTGACGATATTGACGAGCAACCGCACGCGCGATCTGAACGACGCGGTGAAGCGGCGCTGCCTGTACCAGTGGCTCGATCACCCCGACCGCGAGCGCGAGCTCGCCATCGTGCGCGGCCAGGTGCCGCAAGCCAGCGCCGCGCTCACCGAGCAGATCGCGCGCTTCGTGGAGCGGCTGCGCGCGCAGCCCTTCAGCAACGCCTTCCAGCGCAGCCCCGGCATTGCCGAGAGCGTGGAATGGGCCAAGGCCCTGGTGGCGCTGGACACACTCACGCTCGACCCGGAGGTGATTCAGGACACCGCGGGCATTCTGTTCAAGCAGCGCGAGGACGTGGCCGCGCTGTTGCCGATGATCGATCAGCTGTTGGCACCGGAAGTCTGAGGATCGCCATGCAACTCGGCGACGCCAGAACGGGGAAATTCCCGGACCAGATCACCGCCTTCGGCCGCGCCCTGCGCCGCGCCGGCGTGCCGGTGGACAGCGCGCGCATCGCCAGCGCCATCACCGCCACGCAACTGGTGGGCCTGGAACGGCGCGACGACCTGCAGGCGGCGCTGGGCGCGGTGCTGGTGAGCCGCCCGCAGGACGTCGAGGTGTTCGATGAACTCTTCGCGGCCTTCTTTCGCAACCCCGAGCTGGAAAAGCAACTGCTGTCGCAGATGCTGCCCAAGTCGCCCACCGCCAAGCCCGCCGCGCGCAGCGCGCGCGCGCAAGAAGCGCTGACCGTGGCCGGCGCGGTGGCCAAGCAGCGCGCACCGAGCGAGACCGAACTGCGCTTCGACGCCGCCATGACCGCGAGCGACCTGCAGCGCCTGCGCCACGCGGATTTCGCGGGGCTGTCGGCCAGCGAGTTCCGCCTGGTCGAAACCCTGGCGCGCGAGATCGCCCTGCCCTTGCCCGAGGTGCCCAGCCGACGCGACCGGCCCGGCCAGCGCGGCCACCGCATTCACTGGGGCCGCGCGCTGCAGCAGGCGCGGCGGCACGACGGCGAGCTGATCGCGCCGCCGCGCCGCCAGCGCCGCCGCCAGCCGCTGCCGCTGCTGGTGCTGGTGGACGTGTCCGGCTCCATGGAGCGCTACGCGCGCTTGCTGCTGGCGTTTCTGCACCAGGCCACGCGCGGCGCGCCGCGCTCGGCCTTCGCTTTCGGCACCCGCCTCACCGATCTGCGTGCCGCCTGGAAGCAGAGCGACGCCGACACCATGCTCGCGCTGAGCAACGCCGCCATCGCGGATTTCGCGGGCGGCACGCGGCTGGGCATGTCGCTTGCCGAATTGCGCGAGAAGCACGCGCGCTGCCTGGTGGGCCGGCGCACGGTGGTGCTGCTCATCACCGACGGCCTGGACACCGGCGACCCGGCGCTGCTGGACACCGAACTGCTCTGGCTGCGGCGCCACAGCCGCCAGGTGCTGTGGCTCAACCCGCTGCTGCGGTACGCGGGTTATGAGCCGCTGGCGCAAGGCGCGAGCGTGCTGCACCGCCACGCGCACGGCATGCTGGCCGTGCACAACCTGGAACGGCTGGAACAGCTCGCCCAGGCCCTGGCCGAACTGCTGAAAACATGAAACACCCCCGCCGCGCTTCGCGCGACCCCCTCCAGGGGGCGGCACCTGCGGCCCGGCAAAGCCGGTTCCGCGGTACCTCTTGGTTGCGGGTCTGGCGCTCGAAGCGTTGAATCGAACCTCCGAAGGAGACTCTTATGGACATGCAAGGCCACCGCCTCCTCCCCGTCGACCAGGTCAAGGCCTGGGACGCCCTCAACGACCCGGCCGTGCTCAAGGCCTGCGTGCCGGGCTGCGACAAGTTCGAGCCCCTGGGCGACGACGCCTACGCCGTGGGCGCGGCCATCAAGGTGGGGCCGGTGTCGGCCAAGTTCACCGGGCGCGTGCAGCTCAGTGAGGTAACGCCCCCGCGCAGCTACAAGCTCACGTTCGAAGCCCAGGGCGGCGTGGCCGGCTTCGGCAAAGGCGAATCCACCGTGACGCTGGACCCCGCGCCCGGGGGCAGCGAGCTGACGTACACGGTGAAGTCCACCGTGGGCGGCAAGATCGCCCAGCTGGGGCAACGCCTTATCGACGGTGCGGCCAAATCCATGGCCGACGACTTTTTCCGCCGCTTCGAGGAAGAATTGCTGCGCCGCCACCCCGAGGCCGCGGCCGCACGCGTGGCGGTGCCGGTGACGGCCGGGGCCGGCGGGCCGTCGGGCCCCATGCCCGGCTGGGCCTGGCCGGCGCTGGCGTTTGGCGGCACATTCATCATTGCGCTCATCATCTTTTTCAGCCTCGCCTGGGGCTGATCGCTCACCATGGAAAACCTCGATCTGTTCGTGCTGCGCACGCTGCTGGACTGGCGGCGCGCGGGCAAGGCCACGCTGCTGGCCACCGTCACCCGCACCTGGGGCAGCTCGCCGCGCCCGGTGGGCTCCATCATGGCGCTGTGCGAGGGCGGTGCCGTGGTCGGCTCCGTCTCGGGCGGCTGCATCGAGGACGACCTGATCCACCGCTTTCGCGACGTATTGGCCGACGGCCCGCCCCAGAAAACCCGCTACGGCGTGAGCGCGGACGAGGCCCACCGCTTCGGCCTGCCCTGCGGCGGCACGCTGGAGCTGCTGCTGGAGTTCAACCCCGACGCCGCCACGCTGGGTGAGCTGGTGGAGCGCCTGAGCGCGGGCCGCATGGTCCTGCGCAGCACCGACGTGGCCACCGGCCGCGTGACCCTCACCGACATTGACCAGCCCGAGGCCCTGCGCGAACACGACGGCGCGCTGCACAACGCCTTCGGGCCCGAGTATCGGCTGCTCATGATCGGCGCCGGTCAGCTCACCGAGTACCTGGCGACCATGGCGCTGTTCAGCGGTTTTTCAGTCACCGTGTGCGACCCGCGCGAGGAGTACCGCGGCGCCTGGCAGGTGCCCGGCGTGACGTTGACCACCGAGATGCCCGACGACGTGGTGCGCGAGTTCCGCGCCGACCGGCGCACGGCCATCGTCGCCCTCACGCACGACCCGAAGCTGGACGACCTGGCGCTGCTGGAGGCGCTGGAGACCGAGTCCTTCTACATCGGTGCCATCGGCTCGCGGCGCAACCAGATGGCGCGGCACGCGCGGCTGATCGAGCACTTCGATCAGACCGAGGAGAGCCTGGCCAAGCTGCGTGGGCCCATCGGCATCTACATCGGCAGCAAGACGCCGGCGGAGATCGCCGTGAGCGTGATGGCCGAGGTGCTGGCCGTGAAGAACGGCGTGCCGCTGCCGCGCGACCTGGCGGTGGGCCCGGCCAAGGACCAGCTCGACGTAACGCCGAACGACGCGGCGGCGGTCTGTTTCGTGCGCGAAGAAACGTGAGGGTTTGGAGCGACACCGTCGCGCTGGTGCTGGCGGCCGGCGCGGGCAGCCGCTTGGGCGGGGTGCCCAAGTGCCTCATCCGCGTGGACGGCCGCACGCTGCTGGAGCGGCTGCTGGACGCACTGGCCGAGGCCGACGTGCACGACGTGCGCCTGGTGGTGGGCCACCACGCGGACGCCGTCGCCGCGCACGTGGCCACCCTGCCGTCCGAGCGCCGCCCCGTGCTGCTGCGCAACCCCGAGCCCGGCGACGAACCCGCCGACTCGCTGCGCGTGGGGCTGCGCAGCCTCACGGCCATGCCCGAACGTCTGCTGGTGCTGCTGGGCGACCTGCCCCTGCTCGGCGCGCCGCAGATCCTGGCGGCCGTGGACGCCTTCGACGCACGCGAGCGCGGGCGCCACGTGCTGGTGCCGATGGTGAGCGGCCAGCCCGGCCACCCGGCCGTGCTCGACGGCCTGGCCTGCGCGCTGCTGCGCAACCAGGCCGGTGGCCTGCGCGCCTGGCGCCAGCGCCAACCCGAGGTTGTCGCGTTGTGGAACACATCGGACGAGGCCCATGTGCGCGACCTGGACACGCCGGAGGACCTGCCACGCCTCGCAAAAGCCACCGGTTGGCGCGTTGAATTGCCGGCCACCGAGGCCTTGCCGCACTGCGGCATGAACAAGGCTTGATCGACCCGCGGCAGGCTGATTCAATGCACCCCATGCCCATCAGCCCAGCCGCTTCGCCCACCGACCGCCTGGCCCTGATCGAGCAGGCGCGCCGCGCCGTGCTGGAGGCGCGCGACCCCGACGCCGGGCCCCGCCTGGCCCCCTGGGTGGCGCGCTCCTGGCGGCGCTGCCTGCAACTGGGCCTGGAGCCTCGGCGCGAAGTCAGCTTCGACCCCGTGAGCAGCGCCCAGGCGCAACGCGCGCTGGAGGCCAGCCAGCCGCTGCTGCGGGCCGCCGCGCCCGTCATCCGATCGCTGGCGCGCGCCATGGCGCACACGCGCTACTTCGCCATCCTCACCGACGCGCAGGGCGTGGTCATCGATGTGAATGGCCCCATCGACCGGCACGACCCGAGCGTGGCGCGCATCGCGCGCGTGGGGGTGGACCTGTCGGAGCGCGCCGTGGGCACCACCGCCATCGGCTCGGCGCTGACCGACCTGCAGCCCGTGTGGCTGCACCGGGGCGAACACTTCTTCGACGCCACCAGCGTCTACAGCTGCGCGGGCGCGCCCATCTGGGACCCGGACGGCCAGTGCGTGGGCATGCTGGACCTGACCGGCGTGAACGTGGCCGAGCAGCCCGCGCTCAAGCACCTGGTGTCGCAATCGGCGCGCAGCATCGAGAACGCACTGGCGCTGGCGCGCCCCCACCACCTGCTGCTGCGCATGAACTGGCCTGGCCGCGTGCTGGGCGACGACAGCGACGGCCTGATCGGCCTGGACGCGGACGGGAACATCACCGGGCTGAACCGGCCTGCGGCCGACATGCTGGGCGTGGCCCCAGGCTCACCCGCCGGCCACGCCAGCCTGCACTTCGCGGCGCCGGTCGAGTCGTTGTTCGACACGGCCGCGGTGCATGGCGGCGCGCTGGAGTTGCCGCTGTGGTCGGGCCTGCGGCTGCAGGTGCTGGCCCAGTTGGACCGGCACGCCACGCGCACCAGCGCCGCCGTGGCGCAGGCCGTGCCACTGAAAGACCTGGAAACCGCCGCCATCCGCAAGGCGGTGGACGACGCGCGCGGCAACGTGCAGGAAGCCGCGCGGGCGCTGGGGATCAGTCGGGCGACGATTTATCGCAAGCTGGGGGCGAGGGGGCGGTGAGGCGTTAGCTCGCCAGGACCGAGCGCTCGCGAGCGTCCTGTACCAAGCGGTAGGCGCGCGCCATGGGCGCTTTCAACGCCTCGCCCAAAGCCTGCAGGCTTTTGCCGGCATCTGACGTGGCAAGCGAGAAGCTGGCAGGCACTCCGCCAGGAAAACCTTTCTGGTCAATCAGACGTGTCGCCAGCGCATTGACTTGCGCGCTGTAGCGATCGAGGTCCTGTTGCAGGCTGTTGGCGGCCTGTTGGATGAGGACATTGATCCGCTGGTGAGCGTCTGCTCCCCGGTTCTTCAGGCGGTCTTTCTGTAAGAGGAGATCCTTGAGCTCTTGACGACGCTCCTCCAGCTTGCGAGGCCATTCGGTCACGAACACTTTCACGAAATCGCCGGGCTCCAGATAGGCAAGGGGCATGTCGGCATCGGCATTGTGTGTAGCGGGATCGTAGGATGCCTTGGGCAACAAGCCGGTCCACCAGTCCTTGACCAAACGTTGATGGTTGCTCAGGCCATGCACGCCATCTACCGGCACCAGGCATTTCTTGACAAAACTTCCCCAGGCCTTTGCGTAGCCATCCGCGGCTTTGTCCATCCGAACGGCATTGGGTTCTCTCGCCTGCGCCATGCGGTTGGTGCGCGCCGGATCGATAGATGGGCGACCCGCGAGTCTCCAGGACGTGTCCGTATCCGGGTGCGTAGCGACTTCAGCGTCGAACGTCAGCCCCAGCGACCCTTCGCCGTCCGCTTCGCCCCGTCCGCGAGGCGTCGCCAACGAAACGTTGGCGACGTCCATCTGCCCAAGCATCTCTTCGAATGCGTGCGTGTCGTCAGATGACAGAAACGAAGCCTGTTGACGATTCGGGAGTACCTGACGCAGATGCTGGGCCTGACGGTGCAGAACTTCCTGTCGGCGGCCACGGGCATCGTGGTGGTGATGGCGCTGATGCGCGGCTTCGCGCGGCACTCGGCGCGCGCGGTGGGCAACGTGTGGGTGGACCTCACGCGCATCACCCTGTGGGTGCTGCTGCCGATTTCAATCGTGCTCGCGCTGGCCTTCGTGGGCTTGGGCGTGGTGCAGAACCTCTCGCCCTACCTCACGCTGACGCCGCTGCAAGCGGGCGTGGGCGATCAGACGCTGGCCATGGGGCCCACGGCCTCGCAACTGGCCATCAAGATGCTGGGCACCAACGGCGGCGGCTTCTTCAACGCCAACTCGGCGCACCCGTTCGAGAACCCGAGCGAGTGGAGCAACGCGCTGCAGATGCTTGCGATATTCGCCATCCCCGCCGGCCTGTGCTTCACCTTCGGCCGCGTGGTGGGCGACAGGCGCCAGGGCTGGGCCGTGCTGGCCGCGATGGCGCTGATCTTCGTGGCCGCCGTGGTGGCCGCCACCAGCTTCGAGCAGCAGGGCAACCCGGCTTTGGCCGCGCTCGGCGCCGACCAGGCCGCCAGCGCCCTGCAATCGGGCGGCAACATGGAGGGCAAGGAGGTGCGCTTCGGCATCGCGGCGTCCTCGCTGTTCGCGGTGATCACCACGGCCGCCAGTTGCGGCGCGGTGAATGCCATGCACGACAGCTTCACGCCGCTGGGCGGCATGGTGCCCACGGCGCTGATGCAACTGGGCGAGGTGGTGTTCGGTGGCGTGGGTTCCGGTCTGTACGGCATGCTGGTGTTCGCCTTGCTGGCGGTGTTCGTGGCGGGCTTGATGATCGGCCGCACACCGGCATACCTGGGCAAGAAGATCGAGCCCTTCGAGATGCAGATGGTGTCGATCGCGATCCTGGTGACGCCGCTGCTGGTGCTGCTGGGCACGGCCATCGCCGTGATGACCGAGGCCGGTCGCGCGGGCATTCAGGACGCGGGCCCGCACGGGTTCACCGAGGTGCTGTACGCGCTGTCCTCGGCCGCCAACAACAACGGCAGCGCCTTCGCGGGCCTGTCGGCCAACACGCCCTTCTACAACGTGCTGCTGGCCATCGCCATGGCGGTGGGCCGCTTCGGCGTGATCCTGCCGGTGCTGGCCCTGGCCGGTTCGTTCGCAGCCAAGCCGCGCGCCGAGGCCAGCGCGGGCAGCCTGGCCACGCACGGGCCGCTGTTCATCGGTCTGCTGGTGGGCACGGTGCTGCTGGTGGGTCTGCTCAATTACGTGCCCGCACTGGCCCTGGGCCCAGTCGTCGAGCACCTGATGCTGTGGGCGAAATGAGGCGCCCGACCATGACAAGACAAAGCCTTTCCCTGTTCGACCCGGCCCTGGTGCGGCCGGCCCTGATCGGCGCGCTGCGCAAGCTCGACCCGCGCGCGCAGATCCGCAACCCCGTGATGTTCGTCGTCTACGTGGGCAGCGCCTTCACCACCGCGCTGTGCTTCGCGCGGCCCGACGGCTTCACGCTCGCGGTGGCGCTGTGGCTGTGGTTCACGGTGCTGTTCGCCAACTTCGCCGAGGCGCTGGCCGAGGGCCGCAGCCAGGCGCAGGCAGCCAGCCTGCGCGGGCTCAAACGCAAGACCTGGGCGAAGAAGCTGGACGGCGCCTTCAAGCCCGGCACGCCGCGCACGGCCATGCGCTGGCTGCCGATCGAGGCCGAGTCGCTGCGCAAGGGCGACGTGGTGCTGATCGAGGCCGGCGATACGGTGCCCGCCGACGGTGAGGTGATCGACGGCGTGGCCTCGGTGGACGAAAGCGCGATCACGGGCGAGTCGGCACCGGTGATTCGCGAGTCGGGCGGCGATTTCTCGGCCGTCACGGGTGGAACACGCGTGCTGTCCGACGCGGTGGTGGCGCGCGTGAGCGTGAACCCCGGCGAGACTTTTGTGGACCGCATGATCGCGATGGTGGAGAACGCGCGGCGCCAGAAGACGCCCAACGAGATCGCGTTGACGATCCTGCTGGTGGCGCTGACCCTCGTGTTCCTTGGCGTGGTGGTGACGCTGCTGCCCTTCTCGACCTTCAGCGCGCAGGCGGGCGCGACCGTTGGTGGGGGCGAACCCGTGAGCCTGGTGGTGCTGGTGGCGCTGCTGGTTTGCCTGATCCCCACCACCATCGCGGGTCTGCTCTCGGCCATCGGCGTGGCGGGCATGAGCCGGCTGATGCAGGCCAACGTGATCGCCACCTCGGGCCGCGCGGTGGAGGCGGCTGGCGACGTGGACGTGCTGTTGCTCGACAAGACCGGCACCATCACGCTGGGCAACCGGCAGGCGGCGGCTTTCCTGCCCGCGCCGGGTGTGAGCGAGCGCGATCTCGCCGACGCCGCGCAGCTCGCCTCGCTGGCCGATGAAACGCCCGAGGGCCGCAGCATCGTGGTGCTGGCCAAGCAGCGGCACCAGTTGCGGGAACGCGAACTGCAGTCCATGGGTGCGCACTTCGTCGCGTTCACGGCGCAAACGCGCATGAGCGGCGTGGACCTTGCCGAGGGCCGCCAGATCCGCAAGGGCGCGGCTGATGCGATCCGCCGCCACGTGGAAGCCATCAGCGGTGTGTGGCCCACGGCCGTGCAGACCCTGGTGGACGACGCCGCGCGGCGCGGCAGCACGCCGCTGGTGGTGGCCGACAACGCGCGCGTGCTGGGCGTGGTGGAGTTGAAGGACATCGTCAAGGGCGGCATCAAGGAGCGCTTCGCCGAGTTGCGCCGCATGGGCATCCAGACCGTGATGGTGACGGGCGACAACCGCCTCACGGCGGCGGCCATCGCGGCCGAGGCCGGCGTGGACGACTTCCTCGCCGAGGCCACGCCCGAGGCCAAGCTGGCGCTCATCCGCGAGCACCAGCAACGTGGCCGCCTGGTGGCCATGACGGGCGACGGCACCAACGACGCGCCCGCGCTGGCGCAGGCCGACGTGGCCGTGGCCATGAACACCGGCACACAGGCCGCCAAAGAGGCCGGCAACATGGTGGACCTGGACAGCAACCCCACCAAGCTGATCGAGATCGTGGAGACCGGCAAGCAGTTGCTGATGACGCGCGGCGCCTTGACCACCTTCAGCATCGCCAACGACGTGGCGAAGTACTTCGCCATCGTGCCGGCGGCCTTCGTCACCACCTACCCGCAGTTGCAGGCGCTCAACGTGATGCAGCTGGCGAGCCCGGCCTCGGCCATCGTCTCGGCGGTGGTGTTCAACGCGCTGGTCATCGTGGCGCTGATCCCCGTGGCGCTGCGCGGCGTGCGCTACCGCGCCGTGGGCGCGGGCCCGCTGCTGCGGCGCAACCTGGCGGTCTACGGCCTGGGTGGCGTGATCGTTCCCTTCATCGGCATCAAGGCCATCGATCTCGTGATCGCCGGCCTGGGCCTGGCCTGATCCCACGGAGTTCCCATGACAAGCGACAACACCCCCACCAACCGCGAAGGCCTGGGCAGCACGCTGCGCGCCGCCGTGCTGCTGTTCCTGCTGCTCAGCGTGGTCACCGGCCTGCTCTACCCGCTGCTGCTCACCGGCACGGCGCAGACGCTGTTTCCGCACCAGGCCAATGGCAGCCTGATCGAACGCGACGGCAAGCCCGTGGGCTCCGCGCTGATCGGGCAGACCTTCACCGAACCGGGCCACTTCTGGGGCCGGCCCTCGGCCACCGGGCCCGCGGCCTACAACGCCGCGGCGTCGGGGGGCTCAAACCTCGGCCCCACCAGCCAGGCGCTGCAGGACGCCGTGCGGGAACGCGTCGCGGCGCTGCGCGCGGCCGACCCGGGCAACACCGCACCCGTGCCGGTGGACCTGGTCACGGCCTCGGGCAGCGGGCTGGACCCGCACATCAGCCTGGCGGCGGCGCAGTACCAGATCGATCGCGTGGCGCGTGCGCGCGGCCTGGCGCCGGACAAGGTGCAGGCTCTGGTGGATCGCCAGGCCCAGCGCCCGCTGATCCCCGGCCTGGGCGAGCCGCGCGTGAACGTGCTGGAACTCAACCTCGCCATCGATGCCGCCGCGAAGCCGGTGCGATGATGCGGGCGCCATGAACGACACCCCGCAGCGCCCCGATCCCGACATCCTGCTCGCGCAGGTGCAGGCCGACGAGGACCGGGCGCGGCGCGGGCGACTGAAGATCTTTTTCGGCGCGTCCGCGGGCGTGGGCAAGACCTACGCCATGCTCTCGGCCGCACGCGCCGCCCAGGCGGAGGGCACGGCCGTCACCATCGGCGTGGTGGAAACCCATGGCCGGCCCGAGACGCAGGCGCTGACGCAGGGGCTGCCGCGCCTGCCTTTGCGCAGCGTGCCGCACAAAGGCCATGCACTGCACGAGTTCGACCTCGACGCGGCGCTGGCCTTCGGCGCGGCGCACCCCGGGGCCCTGGTGCTGCTCGACGAACTCGCCCACAGCAACGCGCCCGGATCGCGCCACCCCAAGCGCTGGCAGGACGCGGAGGAACTGCTGGCCACCGGGGTCGATGTGTGGACCACGATGAACGTGCAACACCTCGAGAGCCTTAACGACGTGGTCAGCGGCATCACGGGCGTGCGCGTGTGGGAGACGGTGCCCGACCGCCTGTTCGACGAGGCCGACGAGGTGGTGGTGGTGGACCTGCCGCCCGACGAGCTGCTGGAGCGCCTGCACAGCGGCAAGGTCTACCTGCCCACGCGGGAGGGCGACGACCAGCGCGCCGAACGCGCCGCCGCGAACTTCTTTCGCAAGGGCAACCTGCTGGCGCTGCGCGAACTGGCCCTGCGCCGCACCGCCGACCGCGTGGACGACGAGGTGCGCGCCTTCCGCCAGGCGGGCGCGGTGCGCCCGGTGTGGCCCAACCGCGAATCGCTGCTGGCCTGCGTGGGGCCAGGCGCCTCGGCCGACAAGGTGGTGCGCAGCGCCGCGCGCATGGCCGCGCAACTCGACGTGCCCTGGCACGCGGTGCACGTGCAGGCGCTCTCGCACGAGCCCGATGCGGCCACGCAGAAGGCGCTGGACCTGGCCGAATCGCTGGGCGCCAGCGTGAGCAGCTTCAGCGACCGCGACCCCGCCGCCGCGCTGGTGCGCCACGCGCGCGAGCACAACCTCACGCGCCTGGTGCTGGGCCGATCGCGCCGCGCCTGGCCCTGGGCGCGGCCCATGGCCGAGCGCATCGCCGCGCAGGCGGGCGAGCTGGAGCTGCTGCACGTGGCCGAGCCGCACGGCCAGCGCGAACGCAGCGAACCCGCGCACGCGCCCGGGGAGGTGCCGCGCGGGCCGCGCTGGCCCGGCTACGTGGCCGCCACCGTGGCCTGTGGGCTCACGGCCTTGCTGGCCACGCCGCTCATCCCGGTGCTGGAGCTCAGCAACATCGTCATGATCTTCCTGCTCGTGGTGGTGGGCATCGCGCTGCGGTTCGGGCGCGGCCCTGCGGTGCTGGCGGCCTTCCTGGGCGTGGCGCTGTTCGACTTCTTCTTCGTGCCGCCGCGCTTCACGCTCGCGGTAAGCGACGTGGAGTACCTCGTCACCTTCGCCGTGATGCTGGTGGTGGCCTTGGCCATCGGGCAGCTCACGGCGGTGCTGCGCCAGCAGGCTGACGCCGCCACGCGGCGCGAACGGCGCGTGCGCGCGCTGCACGACATGTCGCGCGACCTGTCGGCCGCGCTGCTGCCCGAGCAGGTGGCCGACATCGGTGCGCGCTTCGTGCAGGCCGAGTTCGGCATGCGCAGCACCTTGCTGGCCGCCGACGAACATGACCGGCTGCAGGCCCTGCCCGGCGGGCAGGCGCCGGTGGACATGGCCGTGACGCAATGGGCCTTCGAGCGCGGCGAGCCCGCCGGCCGTGGCACCGACACCCTGCCCGCGAGCGCCACGCTGGTGGTGCCGCTGAAGGCGCCGATGCGCACACGCGGCGCGCTGGTGATCGACCCTGGCGCCACAGTCGCACCGGGCACCGGCCAACGCCAGGCCCTGGACACCGAGCAGCGCCGGGCGCTGCAGGCCTGCGCGTCGCTGCTGGCCATCTCGCTCGAGCGCATCCACTACATCGAGGTGGCGCAGCACAGCACGGTGCAGATCGAGTCGGAGCGCCTGCGCAACTCGCTGCTGGCCGCCATCTCGCACGACCTGCGCACGCCACTGGCCTCGCTGGTGGGCCTGGGCGACGCGCTGCGCCTCACGCCGCCGCCGCTGGCGCCCGCGCAGGCCGAGCTGGCCGAGGCCATCGCGCAGTCGGCGCGGCGCATGGCGGCGCTGGTGACCAACCTGCTGGACATGGCGCGCCTGCAGGCCGGCGCGGTGCCGTTGCAGCGCGCGTGGCAGCCGCTGGAAGAGGTGGTGGGCAGCGCGCTGGCGGCGTGCGGCGATGCGCTGCACGGCCGAGCGATCGACGTGCATCTGCCGGCCGATCTGCCGCTGCTGCAGTTCGATGCCGTGCTGATGGAGCGCGTGCTGGTGAACCTGCTGGAGAACGCCGCCAAGTACACACCGGCGGGCTCGGCCATCCGGCTGTGGGCTGCGGCCGACGCCGAGTCGGTGCGCCTGTGCGTGGACGACCACGGCCCCGGCTTGCCGCGCGGCCAGGAAGCGCGGATCTTCGAGAAGTTCGAGCGCGGCGCGCGCGAAAGCGCCACGCCCGGTGTGGGCCTGGGCCTGGCCATCGGCCGCGCCATCGTCGAAGCACACGGCGGACGCATCGAGGGCCGCAACCGCGAGCGCGACGGCCGCGTGGAAGGCGCGCGCATCGAGATCACCCTGCCGCGCGGCACGCCGCCGGCCGACAATTCGACGCAATGAGCACACACGCCCCGCAGATCCTGGTCGTCGAAGACGAGGCCGATATCCGCCGTTTCGTGCGGCTCACCCTGCAGGCCGAAGGCCACGAGGTGCACGAAGCCGCCACCCTGCAGCGCGGCCTGATCGAGGCCGGCACGCGCCGCCCCGACCTGGTGGTGCTGGACCTGGGCCTGCCCGATGGCGACGGCGTGGACCTGATCCGCGACCTGCGCCAGTGGTCGGCGGTGCCGGTGATCGTGCTGTCGGCGCGCAGCGCCGAGGCCAGCAAGATCGAGGCGCTGGACGCGGGCGCCGACGACTACCTCGTCAAGCCCTTCGGATCGGGTGAGCTGATGGCGCGCGTGCGCGCGCAATTGCGCCGGCACCTGGCGCAGACGCCCGCCGGGGAATCGGTCATCCACTTCGGAGAGGTGGCCATCGACCTGGCGCGCCACCAGGTGCAGCGCGCGGGCGAGCCTCTGCGGCTCACGCCCATCGAATACAAGCTGCTCACCCACCTGGCCAGCCAGCCCGAGCGCGTGATCACCCACGCGCAACTGCTGCAGGCCGTGTGGGGCCCCGGCCACCGAGAGGACACGCACTACGTGCGCGTGCACATGGCCAACCTGCGCAAGAAGATCGAGCAGAACCCGGCGATGCCGAAGCACCTGCTCACCGAGACCGGCATCGGCTACCGCTTCGTGGCCTGAGCACGTGATCTGAAGCGCGTGCTCAGCCGAGCAGGTTCACCGCGCGCAGCGGGCGCAGCACGCTGGAGGGCGTCATGCCGAAGGTGTGGCGGAACATTCGGCTGAAGTGGGCCGAGTCGGCGAAGGCACCATCCAGCGCGGCCTCGGTGAGGCTGCCGTCGGGCCGGTAGGCCGCCATGGCCCGGCGCACCTGGGTCCAGATGCGGTAGCTGCGAAAGCTCACCCCCAGTTCGTCGCTGAACAAGTGGTTGAAGCGGGAGGCCGACAGGTGCGCCGAACGCGCCAGCGCGTCGCGATCGGGCACGCCCTCGCCCGCTTCGCGCAGGCGCTGCAGGCTGCGCAGCACGCGCGGGTCCACCGGCTGCAGCTCGGGCAGGCCCGCGCGCCCCAGCAGCGCGGGCAGGTCGAAGCTGTGCAGGCGCTGCTCGGTGTGCCAGCGGCTCACCGAGCGCGGCACCGGCTCGCCGATCACCGGGCCCTGGCGCGCGAACACCGGCCGCAGGCGCCGCACCTCGGGCGCGTCGGGTTCCAGGTACATCAGCGCGACGCGTTCGCCCTGCGGATCGAACACGTGCTCCACGCCGGCGTCGACCAAGGCGCTGTGGCAGGTCTCGACGCGCCCCGCCGGCAACAGCAGGCGAAACCGCCCCGACAAACCCAGCAGCAGCACCGGCGCGGCGTGGCGGTGCCAGCCGGTGGCGGGGATCTCGCCAAGGTAGAGCGCCTTGTCGGCGCACAGGGTGAGCGCGTTGCCGCTCAACACAGCCCAAACCTCCAAGACGCTCGCGCGCTCCACCGATACCGTGACGGCTCCATCCCACCACACGACAGGAGAACGAGGTGTCGATTCGTACCGCCCACCATTGGGCGCTGGGCCTGGCCCCACAGGCCGGGTTGATCAACGCTGCAGGCAAGGGCCTGTCCCATCTGCTCAAGGCTCCACTGGTGAACATGAACCGCCGGCTGGCGGGCCTGGGCGAACGCCAGGTCCGCGTGGCCGGGCACGCGCTGCATTATCTGGAAGGCGGGCGCGGCGAGCCGGTGCTCTTGCTGCACGGCATCTTCGCGGAGAAGGACCACTGGGTCGATCTGGCGCGGCGGCTCACGCCGCATCACCGCGTGATCGTGCCCGACCTGCCCGGCTTCGGCGCCAGCGACCGGCACGACGACCAGCGCTATGGCTACGCCGAGCAGGTGGAGCGCCTGCGCGCCTTCATGGACGCCATTGGCCTGCAGCGCGCACACGTGGCGGGCAGCTCCATGGGCGGTGTACTGGGCGCGCTGCTGGCCAGCGAATACCCTGGGCGCGTGGCTTCCCTGGCCTTCATCGGCGCGCCGCACGGCCTGCGCTCGCCGCAAGCCAGCGAGACGGACCGCCTGATCGACGCGGGGCAGGCGCCGCTGATCGCACACGACGCGGCGGAGTTCGACGCCCTGCTGGAGCGCCTGTTCGCTCGGCGGCCCTGGTTGCCCTGGCCCGTCCTGCGCGTGGCGCGCGAAGACGCGATCCGGCGTGCGCCGTCGAATCACCGCCTGTGGAAGGAACATGTGGCCGACCGCTACCTGCTGGAGGGCCGCCTCGCGCGGGTGCGCGCGCCGCTGTTGACGCTGTGGGGCCGGCGCGACCGGGTGTTCCACGTATCGGGCGCGCGCACGCTGCGCTGGCACCGTCCCGACGCGGACATCCAGGTGCTGGACCGCCTGGGACATTTGCCGATGATGGAGGACCCGCTGGCCGTGGCGCAGCGCTACCGCCCTTTCCTGGCACGCCACCGATGGATGACCCGATGCGCATGACCCCCTCCGCGCCAGCCCGCGACCGAACCACAGCGGTCTGGCGCTTCATGACGCTGGCCTTGTGCGCCGCCCTGGCCGCCTGCGAAACCGCGCCCCGCGCCGGGAGCGAGACGCAGGCCCAGGTGCTGGACGTGGTGACGGACCGCAACGCCCTGCGCGACGGCCACCCCGAGCTGTACGCGGCCCTGCGCGCCGGTGTGACGCGGCGCGAGCTCGACGAGGGTCGGCTGGTCGAAGGCGAGTGCGGTGTGCCCGACGTCGCTCAGCCTTCGGGCATGCGCTGGCACACGGTGACGGTGCTGCTGCCGCCTGGCGTGCGTCTGTCCAGGGGCACCGTGGCGGACGTGCACGGACTGGGCGCGGCCTGGCCGGCCCCGGATGGCGGCGTGCCGGCGCGGCTGCACGGCGTCTACGCGGGCACCGCCACGGCGCTGGGCGAGGCCGGCGCCACGGCCCTGGGCCCCCACCCGGGCACGCGCTGCCAGGTGCCGGGCGCACCGGCCGGGCAGTGGCGGGTGACACTGCGCGGCCCCGTGCCGGCCTGGGCCTTCGACTTCGCTGCGGCCGGCCTGCGCCGCCTGGACGCGCTGCGCGACAGCGACCTGGCGGCCGGCCGCGTGCTGCGCCTGGGCTGTCAGCTCAAGGTGCTGGACGGTGGCGATTGGTATGCGCCGGTCTGGGTGGCGACCGCGCCGGACCGCCTGCGCCTGGCACCCGGCGACGTTGTTCGTCTGCGCGCGGGCGCCGAAGCCGGGTCGAAGGACGCGGGCCCACCGGCCGAGGTGCTGGAGCGGCGAACCGACGTGACCGCGCCGGGCGGCAACGCGCTGGTGCGCTGCGGCTAAGGTGCCGCGACGGGCGCGAGCGCGCGCAGCCGCTGGTGCACCGGGTCTTCGTGGTCCACCGGCTGGTTCTGCTTGCCCTTGAGGTAGTGCTCGGTGAACACGCCGAGCCAGGACGACAGGGCCTCGGCCGCACGCGGCTCGCCGGCCAGCGCCAGGCACAAGGCCGCCACCTCGGCGGTGCAGAAATGGTCGTCGCGCGCCGCGCGGCGCAGGCGGTAGCTGGAGGGATGGTCGGGGTGCAGGCTCAGCACCGGGAAGGGGTCGAGGTAGCGGCTCTTGTTGAACATCTTGCGCGCCTCGGACCAGGTGCCGTCGAGCAGCACGAACAGCGGGCGGCGCGCGGGTGCGCTGGCCGTGGCGGGCTCGGGCTGCGGCGGCGCGGCGATCACGCGCGCCGGGTCCACGAACTCGCCGGGGAACACCACGCAGGGCTGCCATTGCGGGTCATTGAGCAGCGCGATGAGCGCGGGGTCGATGACGGTGCGCGACCAGCCGAAGGCCCAGGTGTCGGCCACCACGTCTGCGATCAGCCAGCCGGTGTTGCTGGGCTTGAATGCTTCTGTGTCGCCCATGAGGAGGCAGACACCCGCGCGCGTGTCCGCGTGGGGCTGCAGATCGCAGACGCAGTAAGCCCGCAGGAGCCGGCAACGTTCGCACCGAATGGCCGCGCCACCGCGCGCCACGAAAGGCTTGACACTGGCGGCCATGCGCGCGGCGCGCAGGCGGAAGACGGCGTGGGACATAAGGCGGCGACTGTACCGCCGCCCCGCGCCACCGTTGCGTCAGGGGATGAAGTTCAGACCTTCTGGCAAGTCGCCTTGAATCGGCACCTCGAACAGCGGCCCGCCCGCGTCCGGATCGATCACCGTCGCACCATGGCTGGCGAAGAACACCGCGATCTGCGTCTGCGCCGCCACCGCCAGCGGCGCGGCCGCCGCGACGCCGATGTTGGTGAGGAAGGTGTGCGGGTTCTTCGGAATGCCCGGGTTGCCAGCAAAGGCCAGGTCGTTGCGGTAGTAGGTGACGCGGTCCTTCAAGCCGCCCGCGCGCACGATGGCGCTGCTGGTGGGGTTGGGCACGGTCACGTCTCCCTTGGCGAACTGCACGATGACGGGCTTCGCCGCGTGGCCCAGGGGCGGGTCGCGGCGGATCAGCTCGGCGTAGGACACCGGGTTGCCCGACTGTTGCACCCACTCGTTGCGGTCCAGCAGCTCGGCGATGGCCATGGCGCCAGGAACGGTGTTCACCAGCGGCGGCTGGTCGCGCAGGGGCAGGTTCTCGTTGAAGTTGAGCGGCACCGGCAGCTCGGGCGTGGGCGGCAGGTTCAGCAGCACGGGCTGGCGCGTGGCCAGGCTCAGGCCCGTGAGGATGCGAAACGACGGGCTGAGGCGCGCGATCTCGGTGATGGAGCCGCCGGGCACGTTGGGCACGCCGGCCTTGATGTTGCGCTCCACGCCCAGCAGGATGGTGCCGTAGATGCCGCCGAAGGACTGGCCCGCGTAGTAGATGCGCGCGGGGTCGAGGTCGCGCGAGCCGTCGCCGTCCACGTCGACGCCCACCTCCACCTGGCGCACCAGTTGCATGAGATCGATGACGGTCTGGCGCAGGCCGTCTCGGCTGCTGACGATGGTCTGCGGCGCGGCGGCGTTCACACCTTCGGTGCTGTCGATGCTGCCGTTACCGTCCTGGTCGATGCCGCGCCCGCCAGCGGGGATCTGCACCGGCGCGCCCGCCGTGGGCAGCACGTTGAGGTAGCCCTGCGCCCCGCCGCCGTGGCCCACCACGTTGATGGACAGCGTGGCGATGCCCTGTGACGCCAGCACCGAGGCCACCGTCCACGGGGCGCCGTACATGCTGTCGGTGAAGCCGTGGCCGAAGATGGCCACCGGCCAGCCGCCGGCCGGCCTGGGGCTCGCGGGCAGGAAGAACTGGGCCGTCAGCGCCTGGCGGCCCAAGGGGCGCGGGTTGCCCGTGAGCGTGTCCGTCGGCGGGATCACCTTGGCGGCGTTCTGGTACTCGGGCGAATCGAAGCGCGCGTAGGCCACGTGGCCCACGGCGCCCGGCATCACCTGCAAGGCGGGCGTGGGCAGGAAGCCCGCCGTGAACGTGGGCGCGGTGCCGGTCTGGCGGTTGAACTGGATGCCCTGCAGGCCCGCCACGGGGAACAGCGCGCGCACGGCACCGCCGTTGCCTACCATGAAGTTCATGGGCGCGGGCGTGCCGGCCTTGATGCGGCGCTGGATCTTGAGCAGGTCGCCCGTGGCCGTCTGCGTGGTGAACAGCGAGGCCGCCACCACCGCGCGCCCGCCACCGCGCGCCATGGGCAGCGCGTCGCGCAGTTCGCGCAGGTGGGCGTCGCGCCCGCCCAGGAAGTCGGCGTTCTTCAACTTCTTGCCGCTGGCGTCGCGCACGGCGTTGGTGACCACCAGCAGGTAGCGCGAGCGCTCCTGCAGCAGCTCGTCGGACTCGAAGGCCAGGGTCTTGCTCGCCGGGTCCCACACCACCTGGTTGATGCCCACCCGCTGGCCAAAGCCGCGCAGGGTGAGCACGTCGCCCAGGTTGACGAGGTAGATGCTGTCGCTGTTCACCGACGCGGGGTCGATGTCACCGGTGAAGGGCACGGTGATGCGCGGTTGCGTAGAGAAACCGTCGAGCGTGTTGATGACGTCGATGTCGGCGCAGTCGCTGGGCCGGATGGCGCAATCGGGCTTGGGCAGGTTCACGCGGCGCAGCGTGGCGTTGCCGAAGTCGGGCACGGTGTAGCGGTTGCTGGGGAAAGGCGAGGCCTCGGCGTCGTAACGCACGGTTACGCCGTCGGCCTGCGCAAGCATCGGCCACAGGGCAAAGGAAAAGGCCAGCGTGAACGCCAGCCGCGGGCAGCGCGGGCGAGTCGGGGTCATGGCTTGTCTCCTGGGAAGGCCGCTGAACGCGGCTCGATGGCCTGGCAGGGTGCTGTTCCGAGCGGCGGTTATAGGCCTGCCGCGCCGCGCACACCAGAGGGTCTGGCGTTTTCCCTGAGTCGGGCGTACCGTGGCCTGTCGCGTGCGCGACGCGCGGGCGCGGCGGAACCTCCGTTCAACGGAGCGTGTCCATCCTTGTCATGGAGGCTTCATGTTCAAAACCATCAAGGACCTGATCGAACAACTCACCGGCGAGCTGTCGTCGCCGGCCGATACCCCGCCCGGCGACCACACCCTGCACCTGTCCACCGCCGTGTTGCTGGTGGAGGTGATGCGCGCCGCGCCCGAGGTGCACGAAGACGAATACGACGCCGTGCTGCGCGCCCTGCGCCGCAAGTTCGAACTGAGCGACGACGAACTGCAGCGACTGATCGAACTGGCCCACGAAACCGCGCGCACCGCCTACGACTACCAGCGCTTCACGAGCCTGCTGAACGAACGCTTCACGCACGCCCAGAAGGTGGCCATGGTGGAGGCCATGTGGGAGGTGGCGTACGCCGACGAGCACCTGGACGTGCACGAGAACGCGGTCATCCGCAAGGTGGCGGGGCTGCTGCACGTCACGCACGGCGAGTACATCGCGGCCAAGATGCACGCGCAGCATTCGGGGCCGCCGTCCGGCCACGCCGAGCTGCCCTGAGCCAAAGCCCGCTGCAAGCCCGGCAACGATCTTTGCGATGGCGCTGCGCCGCGTTTACCGGCGCGATACATGGCGTGAGCACGATGAAGGCTCACCAACACCTCCCGAAAGGAGACAGCCATGAAAGCCCGTTCGTTGATCTCGATCGCCGTCGCCGCCGCCACGCTGGCCGTGAGCACGGCCTCGTTCGCCCGCGACGACCACCGCCGCGGACATCGGCACGACGGCCCGCGCGTCGAGCGCCACGTCGAGCGTCATGTCTACGACCGCGGTCCGCGCCACGTCCAACGCGACGTGCACCGCCATGTCCACCGCGACGTGCGCATAGTGAACCGACACCACTACTACGACAACCGCGGCCCGCGCTGGCACCGCGGCCAATACCTGCCGCGCGAATACCGCGGCGGACGCTACGTGGTAGTGCAGCACCACCCGCGCCTGTACCAGCCGCCGCGCGGCCACCACTGGGTGCAGGTCAACGGCGAGTTCCTGCTGATCGCGGCGGCCACCGGTCTGATCGCCCACGCCATCCTCAATTGAGCGTCATCGGGGCGTCCTATCATCGCGGCATGCAACGCCGCCACGCCCTCTCCTCCATGGCCGCCCTCGCGGCCATGCACCTTTTGTCCGCCTGCTCGCGCGAGCCCGACGCCGCGCCACCGGCCCCGCCCATCGACCGCTCCCAGGCCCTTCAGGTGCTCGCCGCCGAAGGCAAGGGCTTCACCGTGGGCGCCATGATGGCCGCCAACACCGTCTACGTCCTGTTCGACCCGCAGTGCCCGCACTGCGCCGCGCTGTGGGAGTCGTCCCAGCCGCTGCTGCGCCAGGCGCGCTTCGTGTGGCTGCCGGTGGCCCTGCTCAATGCCAAGAGCCTGCCGCAGGGCGCGGCCATCCTGGGCGCGGCCAACCCCGCCGAGGCCATGTCGGCGCATGAGAAAAGCCTCACCGCCGGCCAGGGCGGCACCGCCGCCTCGGCCAGCATCCCCGCCGACGTCGAGGCCGCCATCAAGCACAACACGGCGCTGCTCAATCGCCTGGGCGCGGAGTCTGTGCCCTTCATCGTGGCGCGCGACCCGCAGGGCGGCGGCGCGCGCACCGTGGCCGGGGCCATGCCCACGGCGCAACTCGCCAGCTTTGTCGGGCTCAGCGGTCAATAGGCACGACCGGGCCCGACCGCCGATAAGACGTAATGAATTAGTGCAATGGAGGCATCTGTAAAGTAGGTCATTCGGATGACACTCGGTGAGCACCCCCCATCGCGTTCACGCGTGGGGCGCTTCACCAACCATCCTTCGACCGCTCCATGCCTCGCACCCCGCTCGCCCGGTGGGCATTGGCCGCCCTCGCGGCTCCGCTGGCCATCGCGCCCTGCCTCGCCCAGTCCCTTCCCACGCCAGCCGGCTCGTCGCCAGCCACGCCCCAGGCCCCGGCCGACGGCAGCCCGACCATGCCGGACCGGCGCCCTGGCCAGGCCAATCAAACCCGCCCGAACCTCCAGGCAGGGGACCTGAGCCTCAACGAATCGGGCGCCCAGTACCGCAGCGAATCGCGCGACGCCCGCATCGGCGCCCGGCTCGGGCGTGACTGGGGCGCTGGTGGCGGCACGCGCATCGACATCGACTACGCGCGCCTGCTCGGCGACACCTGGGCCCTTGGCGCCAACGTGTCCGCGGGCACCGAGCACCAGGAGTTCATGCTCAACGGCCTGTACTCGCCCACGAAAGACCTCCACCTGGGCCTGTCACTGGGCTGGCTGCGCGACACCGACACCTACCGGTTCCATTCGGGCCCCGATGAGGTGGCGGTCGACCAGACCTCTGCCCTGCTGCGGGTGATCAAGCGCTTCGATCAGGGATCGTGGCTCACGCAACTCAACGCCAGCGCCTACACGGCGCGCGCGCGCAAACCTGACGTGCCGGACGCCGTGATGGTGGAGGAAACCCCCACCCTCATCCGCTTCCTCGTCGATCCCCGCGAAATCGCCCCCGGCCGCCTGCAGGGCTTCAACCTGGGCATGGGCGTCGCCCTCTGGGCCAACGCCGAGTTCAAGTTCACCCTGGGCCGCGAAAGGGTGCGCTACCGCTTCCAGGACGGCTCCGGCGAAAAGGACAGCCGCACCACCACGGGCCTGGGCTACACCCACGCGCTGCCGGGCTGCTGGCAGATCGACGGCAACGCCAACACGGGCGTGGCGGGCGACAGGCTCTCGTTCGGCGTGCGCCGTGGCAAGTGGAACCTCACGCTGGCGCACGATGCCGGCGCCACGGGCATGAAGGCGCGCACCAGCCTGATGCTGGGCCTTGAGGTCCCCCTGGATGGTCGCACCCCACGCTGCACCACCCTGAGCCAGCGCCAGACCGCCGGTGTCCGCCGCCTCGACGAGGTGTACCAGCGCCCGCGCGAACTGCCCACGCGCGTGCTCGCCAAGGTCGACCTGACCGCCGTGCCCGTGCTGCTGGCCAGCCTGGACAAGGCCGGCCTGGGCGGCGCCACCGTGAGCGCCACACCGGAGGCGCTGATCATCAAGTTGCCCGTGCCCGCAGTGGCCGTGGCACAGGTCACCCTCAACGGAGTGCTCTCGAACAACCTGGGCAGCGATGGCAGGCCGCTGATCTGGGTGCAGGACGGTTCGCTCTACCTCGGCATTCGCCGCTTCCCCAACCCGGGCGCCGGCGCCACCACGCCCGTCTCCGTCGTGGTCGTGATGTCCGACGCCAGCCTGACCCTCGTGGACTTCAACGCGGTGGGGTACTGACATGCGCGCCAACAACCTCTTCTCTGCCCCCTCGATGACGCCGTTCTTCCTTCCCCTGCTCAAGCGGCCCTGGCGATGGCTGCTGCTGCTCCTCATCGGCATGCCCCTCGTGTGGGCGGCGGGCGGTGTGAGCATCAACAATCTGGTGATCACCACCGTGAAGCAGTTGTCGTTCGCGCAGGCCAAGGCCGAGGTGGCCGTCAACCAGCAGTTCACGCAGACCGCCACCGCGCGCCTGAGCCCGGGCGCCGTCACGTACCGCAGCAGCGACACGGCGGTGGCCACAGTCAACGCCCAGACGGGCCAGGTCAGCGGCGTGCTCGCGGGCGAGGCCACCATCACGGCAGACCAGGCCGCTTCACCGCCCTACCCGGCGGCCAGCGCCAGCTACACCATCAAGGTGAAAGGCCAGCCCGTCACCTTCCAGCCATGGCAACTGGCCCCGGTGATGTATGGCATGCCGGCCTTCCAGATCACGGCGCCCACCTCCAACGTCCAGGGCGCGGCCATCGTCTACAGCCTCAAGGACACCGCCACCACCGTGGCCAGCATCACGCCGCAAGGCCTGATCACGGTCAAGGCGGTGGGCAAGACCACCATCGTGGCCACGCAAAAGCCCTTGGGCATCTACGACAGCGGGACCGTGGAGGCCGAGTTCGAGGTGACGGCGGTTCCGGGCCTGAACAACCAGGAGATTCCGTACACCACGACGCCCATCGATCTGCCGGCCCAACTGGGCGGTCAGTCGGTCACCTACACCAGCGGCACACCCGGCGTGGCCACCATCGTGGGCACCAGCGGCTCGCCCCAGGTGTCGCTCAAGGGCCAGTTGGGGACGACAGAGCTTGAGGCCAGGAATGCCGGAGGCATCGTGGTGGCCAAGGCCACGTGGACGGTGGTCGCGGGCCAGCCCACGCTGACGGTAGACCCCGTGCCACCACTGCCGTCCACCACCTTCGAAACCACGCTGCGCGCCAGCTCGAACGCCCCCGGGCCCATCGTCTTCAGCATTCCTGATCCGATCCAGAACGACGAGATCGCCGAAATCAATCCGATGACGGGTCAGCTGTGGGTCAAGGGCCCGGGCACGGTGAACGTCAAGGTTTCCAAAGCCGCAGTCGGTCCCTGGGCGGCGCGCGAGATCACCGTTCCCGTCACCATCAACGATGGCCCGCCCGGCGTCCAGATCACCGTGTCGCCCACGTCGCTGCTCAAGCCCGGCAACGGCTTTGACATCGGCTATCGCGTCAACTTCGTCAGGGGTGCGGTGGCGGGCCACGTCGCGGCCAGCGATCCGGCATTCGCTTCCCCCGCCATCCCGCTCGCCACGCACACGCCCCCAAGCCGCGTGGGAACCGACGGGAGCATGAGCTTTCGGGTCACGGATCAGGCCACTACAGGTACGTATCGCTTCGTGCTGTCCACTGTGTCGGGGCCGTTCGCTGAAGCCATCTCTTCGGGTTGGACCATCCCCGCTCTGGTTCGTGAGTTCGAGGTCGATGCCTCAGGCATCCCGAAGCGGTTCAATCTGGGGGCGCCGCTGAGCGTGGTCTACGGCGACAAGCCGGTGATGCCCAAGTCCTATGACGACAGCGGCGCGGAAATCACCGACGGCAATCGCTGCACCCACTTCAGGTCCAGCAACACGGCCGTGTTGCGCGGCGTGGGCATCGCCACCGGCTCTGAAGGGTTCGACAAGGACCATTGGGAAACCGCGGGTGTCGGCACCACGGTGATCACCTGCTACGTGGTTGCGGGCGGCGGCCCGGCGGTGCTCGACTACGACAGCGTCGTGATGACGGTGACCGGCGCTAACCCCAGGCTGCAAAGCTTCCCCGACATTGAAATCGGCATGGATTCGCTCCCTCGCACACTGTCTACACCCGCTTCGCTCAACGCCTCGGGCACTTGGCGCTATGAGATCGTCCAAGCGCCGGGGCAGCCCGAGGTCGCTAGGATCGTCAATGGCCAGATTGTGCCGGTGGCTCCAACACCGCCCGGCATGCCAGCCACTATCCGCGCGACCCAGAGCGCCGCCGACAACTTCCGCGAGGCCTTCGTCGAAGCCACCGTGACGGTGAAGTCGGCCCAGGACCGAAGCTTCGCAGCCATCCACGCCACGTATGGCGATCCAGACTTCCTCATCCCGCGCCCCACGGGCGTCGTGGGCAATGTCACCTTCGAGTACGGGAATGCCCAACAGGACGTGTTCGAAATCAAGGACGGCACGACGATCCACATCCTCAACGCCGGAACGGCCACCATCCTGGCCAAGACCAGCACGGGTGAAACCGTCACAGGCCAAGTCATCGTGGCAAAGGCCAAACCCACGCTGCTGTTCTATCTCCCACCGCGGGTCTTCGGCATCTCAGCCTGCGACGACGAAATCTGGAATTGGCCCATCAAGAATGCGGGAGCCGACAACAGCGTCGGGGGCACCTTGATCACGAACAGCGACGGTGTGGTGTATTACCCCATGGGCTATGTGCCGGGGTATGCGCTCAGGACGGGCCCCAACCCGGGAGGCGACTATTGGCGGCGATTGATGTTGTCGAGGGTGTATGTCGAATCGCAAGCCCCTTGGCTGCCAGCATGGGTAGAACTGAGCGAAACACGCAACTTCGAAGCCGCGCGCAGCGAAACGATGTACTACGGCCTGTGGGCCAGCGAGCGCGTGAGGTGGAGCACGGATCGCCAACAGTGGCTGGTTGCTTGCGACTGGTGACAAAGTCTCCGTTCCCCAAGGCACTCAGGTGTGCGCCCTGGAACGACAAGGCCACCCTGGGCTGGGTTGGCCTTGCTTTGCGGACCTCGTGCAAAGGCCTGCGGTTCAGCGCCGCCGCGGCCTGCGCGCAGGCCGTTCCCGCTCACGCTCCTGCTGCCTCTGCGCATGCGCCGCCTTGCCCGCGCGCAGCCACTCCAGGTACTGCACCGGCGTCTCCAACGTGATGCGTCCGATCAAGGTGGCGCGAAAGTCGCCGATCACCAGCTCCGCCGCCTTCTGCGCATCCACACGCCCGCCGCTCACCAGCGCGCCGCGCTGGCGGCCGATGGTTTCGAGCAATTCTTCGGCGGGCACATCGGCCAGCGCTTCGGCGCTGAAAGCAAAGCCATAACGCGCCAGCAGCAGCGCCGGGTAACTGGCCTTGAGCGTGTCCAGCAACTCCAGCGCCACCTCTTCGTCGTCGTAGGCGTTGCGCCCCACGGCCCCGCTCGCAGCAAGGTTGTACCCGCTCTGCGGCACGATGATGTTCGGCCACAGCATGCCCGGCGTGTCGTAGAGGTAGAAGTCGTCGGCCAGCAGCAGGCGCTGCTCGGTGCGCGTCACGCCGGCCTCGTCGCCGGTCTTGGCGGAGCGTTTGCCCACCAGGGTGTTGATGAGCGTGCTCTTGCCCACGTTGGGGATGCCGCAGATCAGCACGCGCAGCGGCTTGACCATGCCGCCGCGGTTGGGCGCGAGTTCGCGGCAGGCCGCGATCAAGGCGCGCGCCGGTGCGGTCACGCTGGCGTCCAGCGGGATGGCGCGGGTGGCGGGCAAAGCGTTGTAGTGCGCGAGCCAGAGCGCGGTGCGTTCCGGGTCGGCCAAGTCCTGCTTGTTCAGCACCTTCAGCGACGGCCGCTTCTTCGTGAGCTCGCTCAGCAGCGGGTTGGCGCTGGAGCCCGGCAGGCGCGCGTCCAGCATCTCGATCACCACGTCGATGGCCTTCACGCGCTCGGCGATGGCCTGGCGCGTGAGGTGCATGTGACCGGGAAACCACTGGACGCTCATGGGGGACGGGGAACAAGGGCTGAGGGGGGCGGAAGGACGCGCATTGTGCCTTGGTACAAGTCCGCCCCCCGATCGGGGCTCGCCTGCCTAGAATGCCCCGTCCTTACCCCCTCCCAGCGAAAGGCAAGCATGGCCATCACCGTCAAGATCGACCTCGGCTACGAATTCGCCGTCAAGGCCAAGGCGGCCGATGTGTTCAAGCTGCTGTCCGACGTGCCCGCGTCGGTGGCGTTTTTCCCCAAGGTCGAAAAGCTCACCGACCTGGGTGGCGGCAGCTACCAGTGGGAGATGGAGAAGGTCGGCACGGCGCAGGTCAACATCCAGACCGTGTACGCGAGCAAGTACACCAGCAAGTGGGACGAGGCCAAGGGCACCGGCACGGTGAAGTGGACGCCCGTCAAGGGCGTGGGCAACGCCCTGGTGGGCGGCCACTGGAAGATCGCCGACCAGAAGAAGTCCACCGCCATCGAGCTCGCCATCGAGGGCACGGTGGACGTGCCGCTGCCCAGCCTGATGAAGATGGTGGTGGCGCCGGTGGTGGAAGCCGAGTTCGAAAAACTCGTCGACAAGTACATCGCCAACCTGGTGAAGAAGTTCGGCGGCGAGGCCTGAGGGCGCCTCAGCGTTTCTTCATGGCGGGGCCGGAACGGGGCCTTGGGGTGGCGCACTCAGGGAGGGTTTGGCGCTTGCCAGACGTCTCCCTACCTACTCCACCGCCATCCCATGCGCCTTCGCTCGCTGTCCTGCCCGCCGTCCCTCAGGGGCACCCATGTCCCACCTGCCCGGGCACCGCAGCCGCGCACGCCGTCGGGTTTTTCAAGCTCGTCGGACTCCGATACGAAAGAGCTTGAATCCACTGACAGCGGGACAGGGTCCTCAGACGGTGATTCCACCTTCTATGACCTCAGGGCCGACCACTATCGCTATTAGGCCGCCAGCGCCTGCCCCTTGCCCACCGCCGCCACGCGCGGGTGCCCCAGGCGATCGGCCGACACGTACTCCTGCCGATACACCTCGAAGGGCAGGGTGTCGGCCGCCTCGATGGCGCGCTGATCGTCCACCGAACGTTTCGCCAGCGCCTCGAAGCGCGCCTGCTGGGCGTCGCTCCAGGGCAGGCCCAGCAGGTGCCGGTGCGTGAGCGCCGACTGCCCGCGTGCGAAGGCGATGAAGGAGTCGTCGTGGTGCGCCGACATGGCGCGCAGCACGCGCGCCGAGGGCAGCAGATCGGGTTGGCGCAAGGTGCTGCGCGCGTGCGCCACGGCCAGCGCGTGCGCGTCGGTGCCATCCAGCTCGTCCAGCGCGTCGGCAATGGGCTGCAACTGCTCGATGATTTCCTGACCCCAGTCGGCGAGCGTCACGGGCGCGCCACGGCGCAGCAGCTCCAGCCCGGGCTCGCGGCCGCGCGCGGCTGTGAGGTGCTGGTTCTGCGCGAGTTCGCGGATTTCGCTCGGCGTGTCGGGCGGGCTGTCGGCCAGCAGGCAGTGCAGCAGGAACACATCGAGGAAGCGCAGCGTCATCGCATCGATGCCGATGGGCTCGAAGGGGTTGAGGTCGAGCAGGCGCACCTCGATGTACTCGACACCGCGCTCGCGCAGCGCGTGCAGCGGGCGCTCACCCGGGAAGATCACGCGCTTGGGGCGGATGGTGCCGTAGAACTCGTTCTCGATCTGCAGCAGCGTGGTGGCGAGCTGGTTGTAGTCGCCGCCCGGGTTGCGGATGCCCACGGTCTCATAGGCGGGCCAGGGCCGCGTGAGCGCGTCGTGCAGCGAGGCAGCGTAGCCTTCCAGGCCGTTGTAGCTCACGGCCAGCGTGGCCTGCGCCTCGCTCTGGTAACCCAGGCGCCCCATGCGCAGCGAGGTGCCGTGCGGCATGTACAGCGTGCCGCTGGCGCCGAGCTTTTGCAACTCGTGGTTGCGGCCTTCGACGAAGCTCGAACACACCGCCGGCGAGGCGCCGAACAGCGTGAGCAGCAGAAACGCGTGGCGGCGGAAGTTGCGGATGAGCGCGAAGTAGCCCTCGTTGTCCACGCCGGGCAGGGACCAGTTGTAGTGGATGCCCGAGATGGTCTGCATGCGCCTGCCGTAGCGGTGGCCCAGGCCCATGCGGTAGACGCTCTTGGCGCGGCCGACGTTGGACGAGCCGTAGCGCCCGAGCGGAATGGTCTCGTCGGTGGGCAGGCCACAGGGCATGCTCGACACCCAGAGCCGCTCGTCGCCCTGCGCCTGCAAGGCGCGCAACACGAACTGGTGGACCTCGGTGAGTTCGCCCAGGCAGCTCTCGACACTGGCGTGCACGCCGGTGATGAGTTCGAGCTGCGACTCGCTGTAGTCGGTGGTGATGTGGGGGTGCGTCAGCGCGCTGCCCAGTGCCGCCGGGTGCGGGGTGAGCGCCAGCTTGCCATCGGGCTGCGACCGCAGGCTCTCCTTCTCGAGGCCACGGCGCATACCGCGCAGGCGCTCGGGGCCCAGGGCGGCCAGCCGTTGTTGCAGTGCAGACATAAGGACACTCTTGCGAAGCGGGGGCCGGAAGTTAACACGGCTGCGCGGATTCTGCAGACGCCTCGTCGGGGCATCCCCAGGCGGCCTGGGCCCGGGCGATCCAGGCCTCGATCGCCTCGGGATCGTGGTGTAGGCGCAGCTCATCGAACGCGGTCTGCGCCTGCGGGTAGCGGTGGCGCAGGTAGTTGAGCCACTGCTTGAGCCGCCCCGCGCGGTGGCGCCGCTCCACGCGCGCGCTCACGCGGGCCCAGAACAGCGGCAGCAGCGGCACCACGCCCTGCCACGGCACCTCGCCCTCGCCGCGGATGGCCATCGCCAGGCCCGGGTCGGTGATCTGACCGCGGCCGATCATCAGGTGCTCGCAACCCGTCACGTCCCGGCAGCGCCGCGCGTCGTCCGCGTTCCAGATCTCGCCGTTGGCAATCAGCACCGGCCGTTGCGCGGGCAGCGCCTGCGCCACCCGCGCGATGCGCTCCCAGTGCGCGGGCGGCTTGTAGCCCTGGGCCTTGGTGCGCGCGTGGATCACGAGTTCGCTGGCGCCCGCGTCGGTGATGGCCAGCGCGTTGTCCTCGGCGCGCGCGTCGTCCATGTAACCCAGGCGCATCTTGGCCGACACGGGGATGTGCGCCGGCACCGCGCGCCGCACCGCCGCCACGATGCGGCCCACCAGCTCGGGTTCGTCGAGCAGGATGGCGCCGCCCCGGCTGTTGTTCACGGTCTTGGCCGGGCAGCCGAAGTTCAGGTCGATGCCCGGTGGCTGCAGCGTGGCCAGGCGCGCCGCGTTCTCCGCCAGCAGCGTGGGGTCGGAGCCCAGCAACTGCGGGCGCACCGGCACACCCGCCACGGTGCGCCCGCCGTTCAGCAACTCGGGCACCACGCGGATGAAGGCGCGCTCAGGCAGCAGGGTGTTGGTGACGCGGATGAATTCGCTCGTGCAACGGTCCACGCCGCCCAGGCGCGTGAGCACGTCGCGCAGCGTGGCGTCGAGCAGGCCTTCCATGGGAGCGAGCAGCAGCATGGGCCGTATTGTCCCGTGGCGGCGGGGCGCCGCCCGGCGGCGGGGACAATCGTGGCCATGAACACCGCCGTGGACGCGCTGAACCTCGTGTACGAGGACGATGCCCTGATCGTGCTCGACAAACCCGCGGGCCTGCTGGCCGTGCCCGGCCGCGGCCCGGACAAGCAGGACTGCCTGAGCGCGCGCGCCCAGGTGCGCTGGCCCGACGCGCTCATCGTCCACCGCCTGGACATGGCCACATCGGGCCTGGTGCTGATGGCGCGCGGCCTGGCGATGCAGCGCGCCCTGTCCATGGCCTTCGAGAAGCGCCGCGTGCACAAGCGCTACACCGCCGTGGGGGCCGGCCGCCTGGCCAACCCCGATGAGGGCAACGGCTGGCAGACCATCGACCTGCCGCTCATGATCGACTGGATGAACCGGCCGCGCAGCATCGTGCACCACGAGATGGGCAAGCCCAGCCTGACCCGCTGGCGACTGGCGGCCGATGACCAAGGCGCGCACGGGGACATCGGCACGCGCTTAGAACTGGAGCCCGTGACCGGGCGCACCCACCAGTTGCGCGTGCACCTGCAGGCCATCGGCCACCCCATCGTGGGCGACCCGCTCTACGCCAGCGAGGCGCAGCGCGCCATGGCCGAACGGCTGCTGCTGCACGCGGGCTGGCTTACCTTGCCGCACCCCGTCAGCGGCGACACACTCGAGCTGCACAGCCCCTGCCCCTTCTGAACCCCAACGACCGACCCGACGAGACACACCGAATGACCACCCCCACCTCACCATCCTCACCGGCGCCTCGCGCGGCATGGGCCAGGCCATGGCCCGGCAACTGCTCTCGCCCAACCACGTGTTGCTGTGCCTGTCGCGCCAGATCAGCGATGAGCTGCAGGCCGAGGCCGAGCGCCTGGGCGCGCCGCTCACGCAGTGGTCGCAGGACCTGGCCGACACGGTTGGCGCGCGCGATCGCCTGGCGAACTGGCTCGGGGGCCTCAATCCGAAAGAGATCGCCAGCGCCACGCTGATCAACAACGCGGGCGTGCTGCCCGCCATCGTGCCGCTGCCCGACTGCCCGCCCGACCAACTCACCAATGCCCTGCGCGTGGGGCTGGAAGCGCCCATGCACCTCACGGCCGCGTTCCTGGGCGCCACACGCGCCTGGGTGAAGGCCGGCTGGAAAGGCCCGCGCCGCGTGCTCAACATCTCCTCCGGGCTGGGCCGCAACGCCATGGCCTCGCAGGCGCCGTACTGCGCGGCCAAGGCCGGGCTGGACCACTTCACGCGCTGCTGCGCGCTGGAGGAACTGCACCAGCCCCATGGCGCCAAGCTCGTGTCGCTCGCGCCGGGCGTGATCGACACCGACATGCAGATCCACCTGCGCGGCAGCGAAGCGGGCGCCTTCCCCGACCGCCAGCGCTTTGTCGATCTGCGCGAGAAAGGCATGCTCAGCAGCCCCGAGGACGCGGCCACGCGCGTGCTCGCCTGGCTGGACCGCTCGGACTTCGGCCAGAACCCCGTGGCCGACGTGCGCGACGCCTGAGCGCCACCCACGGGAGGCCCCGATGCTGCAACGACGCCGCTTCATCGCCGCCTCCGCCGTGCTGGCCGCGGGCGGCGTTCGCGCCCAGCCCGGCGAGTTCTGGGCCCGCCTGCGCGAGGGCGGCAACGTGGTCCTGATGCGCCATGCCACGACCGAGCCGGGTGTGGGCGACCCGCCCGATTTCCGGCTGGGCGAATGCACCACGCAGCGCAACCTGAGCGCCGAAGGCCGTGAGCAGGCCCGACGCGTCGGCGAGGCGTTCCGGCGCGAGGGCATCCGCCTCGACGAGGTGCGCAGCAGCGCCTGGTGCCGCTGCGTGGACACCGCGCAACTGGCCTTCGGCCGGCACGTGGTGTGGGCGCCCATCAACTCGTTCTTCGGTGGGGCACAGGCACGCGAGACGCAGACCCGCGAGGTGCTGGCCGCCGTGCAATCGCTGCGCGCGCCCGGCAACTGGATGCTCGTCACGCACCAGGTGAACATCACCGCGCTGACCGGTGAGTACCTGGCCATGGGCGAGGTCTTCGTGACGCGGCCCGAGGGTGAGCGCCTGCGCGTGCTGGCGCGCCAGACCTTCTGACACGGGCCCGCGCTACCATGCCCCGTTTCCCCTTCCCCCTTCGATCCCTGGAGTTCACATGAGTCGAGACGTCTTCGTCGTCAGCGCGGTGCGCACCGCCATCGGTACCTTCGGCGGCAGCCTGAAAGACACGCCCCCCACCGCGCTGGGCGCACTGGTGGTGCGCGAATCGCTCGCGCGTGCGCACGTCGACGGCGCCGACGTGGGCCACGTGGTGTTCGGCCACGTGGTCAACACCGAGCCACGCGACATGTACCTCTCGCGGGTGGCCGCGCTCGACGGCGGCTGCGCCCAGGGCACCCCGGCCTTCAACGTCAACCGCCTCTGCGGCTCGGGCCTGCAGGCCATCGTCTCGGCCGCGCAGGGCATCCTGCTCGGCGACACCGAGATCGCCATCGGCGCCGGCGCCGAGAACATGAGCCGCGCGCCCTACGCCAGCCTCAACACCCGCTTCGGCGCGCGCATGGGCGACGTGACGCTGATCGACATGATGGTCGGCGCCCTGCACGACCCCTTCCACAAGATCCACATGGGCGTCACGGCCGAGAACATCGCCGCCAAGTGGGGCATCAGCCGCGAAGAGCAGGACAAACTGGCCGCCGAAAGCCACCGCCGCGCGCAGCACGCCGTGGAAGCGGGCTACTTCAAGGACCAGATCGTTCCCGTGATGCTCAAGAGCCGCAAGGGCGAGGTGGCCTTCGGCACCGACGAGCATTTCCGCCCCAACGCCACGGTGGAGGACATGGCCAAACTCAAGCCCGTGTTCGCGAAGGAGAACGGCACCGTCACCGCCGGCAACGCCTCCGGCATCAACGACGCCGCGGCGGCCGTGGTGTTGATGAGCGGCGAAGAGGTCAAGGCGCGTGGTATCAACCCCATCGCGCGGCTGGTGGGTTATGCGCACGCAGGCGTGGACCCGAAGTACATGGGCATCGGCCCCGTGCCGGCCACGCAGGCCGTGCTCAAGAAGACCGGCCTGAGCCTGAACGATATCGACGTCATCGAGGCGAACGAGGCCTTCGCGGCCCAGGCCTGCGCCGTCATTCGCGATCTGGGGCTCGACCCGGCCAAGGTCAACCCCAATGGCTCGGGCATCTCGCTGGGCCACCCCATCGGCGCCACCGGCGCGCTGATCACGGTCAAGGCCATCCACGAGCTCGACCGCTGCCAGGGCCGCTTCGCGCTGGTCACCATGTGCATCGGCGGTGGCCAGGGCATCGCCGCCATCTTCGAACGTTCCTGATCGCGCACCGGAGGCCCGCATGCACGGACTGCCGACCGCCGAGCCGGCGGAGCTGGGACTGAGCCCCGAACGCACGCAGCGCATCGTTCAGGCGCTGCAGCGCGACGTGGACCGCGGCCGCCTGCCCGGCGCCGCGGTGCTCATCGCGCGGCATGGGCGTGTGGTGCTCGACGCCGCGGTCGGCCGCCTCGACCCGGCGCGCGACGCGCCCATGGGCACGGATGCGATCTTCCGCATCTACTCCATGACCAAGCCCATCGTCTCGGTGGCGGCCATGATGCTGGTGGAGCAAGGCCGGCTGCAACTGAGCGACCCGGTGGGCCAGTACGTCCCCGGCTTCATGAACCAGCGCGTGGCCGTGCCCGGCCCGCACGGGGTGGTGCTGGTGCCCGCCACGCGGCCCGCCACCGTGCAGGATCTGCTGCGCCACACCGCCGGCCTGACGTATGAGTTCACCGGCAACGGCCACGTCAACGCGCTCTACTCGCAGGCCGGCCTGGTGAGCCGCGACCAGACCAACGCCGAGTTGTGCGAGCGCCTGGCCGCGCTGCCGCTGGCGCACCAACCCGGCACGGCCTGGGCCTACAGCCGCGCCACCGACGTGCTGGGCCGCGTGATCGAGGTCATCACCGGCCAGACCCTGGCCGAGCACCTGCGCGAGACTGTCCTGCTGCCCCTGGGCATGCACGAGACGGCTTTTCACGTGCCGCCCGCGCAGCACCACCGCATCGCCGAGGCCTTCGAGCACGACCCCGATGGCGGCGTGCAGATGCCCATGCACGACCCGCGCGAGGTGCCGAAGCTGGAGATGGGCGGCGGCGGGCTCATGTCCACCGCGCACGACTACGCGCGCTTCCTGCAGTGCCTGCTCAACGGCGGCGAACTGGACGGCCAGCGCCTGCTCTCACCGCACACCCTGGCCTTCATGACGGCCGACCACCTGGGCACCAGCGTGCCCCATGCGGACAACCCCTTGCTGCCACCGGGCCACGGCTTCGGCCTGGGCTTTGCGGTGCGCACCGCGCCGGGCGAGGCCAGCGTGCCCGGCTCACTGGGCACCTACCACTGGAGCGGCATCGGGGGCACGCACTTCTTCGTCGACCCGTCGCTGGGGCTGTTCGCCATCTTCATGGCGCAGGCGCCGAACCAGCGGATTCACTACCGGGGGGTGATGCGGGGGCTGGTGTACGGAGCGGTGCTCGCCTGATCGGCGCGCGCGAACACCGGACCCAGGCATCGGCGAGCGCCCATCCCCAGACTGGGGGATGGTCTTTGCCCTGAGTGCGCTCGCATACTTCTGCGCCGTCCTTTCGCGCCGAAGGCAAACGGCAAGAACTCCCGATGGCATTGGCGCACAGGAGATGGCCGTGGCGACAAGGTGCGTGGTGAACGTGGACCTGGTGGACGTGTGGGCCGACGCCGGGCGCAAGAAGTTTCTGCGAACGCTCGGTTGGGGGGACGAGGTCTCCGTCAAGAAAATCACCTCTTCGGCAGTTGAAATCGAGACCGTCGTCTACGAGGCAGCGCTGGACGGCTCCATCACACCGAACAAGCTCCCGGGCTTCATCGTGCCCACCCGGTCCAGCGGCTTCAAACCCGCCGACGTCGTCATCAAGGCGGCCAACAACGAGGTGCTGCGCGTCAACTTCATCGACGTGCAACAGGGCGACGGTGCGGTCATCGAAACGCCGGACGGAAAACTCATCCTCGTCGATGGTGGCGACAACCAGTTGTTCGCGCGCTACCTGGCCGGCCGCTTCAGAGGCACCAGCGCCGCCAAGCCCAAAGACGTCGACTGCATTCTGGTCACGCACGGTGACGCAGACCACTTCGAAGGCCTGCCCCGGATCTTCGACTCCGAAACACACCCCGAGCCGAAGAAGCGGCTGTTCATTCGCCCGCACCGCGTCTACCACAACGGCATCGTGAAGCGGCCCGGCACCAGGAACAAGAAAAGGGTGCCCGAGAAGGAGTTGCTCGGCCCCACCGCAAAGCTCGGCGACAGCCTCTACCTCGTGGGACTGGAGACGGATCTGCTGAAGGTTCCCGATGCGGACATGAACGCGCCCTTCCTGAAGTGGAAGAAGGCCTTGGCGGCCTACAACAAGCGGCGCAAGATCGTGTTCCGCCGCTTGGAACTCGGCGACACCAAGGCCTTTTCCTTTTTCAACCAGGGCAGCCTGAACATCGAGGTCCTGGGCCCCATCACGGAAACGGTCGCGGGCAAGACGGGGCTGAAATTCCTGGGAGACCCGCCCAAGGGCCCCCGAATGGGACATGAATCCCTGGCGCAAGAGGATCTGGACAGCAAGGGCTTCTCGGCGTCTCATACGATCAACGGGCACTCCATCGTGTTCAAGCTGAACTACGGTGGTTTCAGCTACCTCTTCTCCGGTGACCTCAACGATGAGGCCAGCCGCTTTCTCGCGCGGGAGCACAACAAGGGAACGGTCAATCTTCGATCGGAAGTGTTCAAGGTGCCGCACCATGGATCCGCCGATTTTTCCGGCGCCTTCGTGCAAGCGATATCTCCGGTGGTGAGCGTGGTCTCAAGCGGCGACGAGAACGCACGTAAGGAATACATTCACCCGCGCGCCACCCTGATGGGCGCCCTGGGAAAGCATTCGAGGGTCGCCGAACCCCTGATCTTCGTGACCGAGCTGGTGGCGTTCTTCACGTATGAAAAGCTGGTGCAGAACGTCGATCCCCAGGTGGCCAGGAAACGCGGGGCTTTTCACGGCTTCAGCCGCGCCGCGTTCGGCCTGGTGAAGACCCGAACGGACGGCCGTCGCTTGCTCATTTACACGGACAGCGCCAACGTCAAGATGAAGGAAGCCTACGCCTATCAGTTGGACGACTCCGGGCAACCGACACCCTCCGTGGTGGTTCGGGTGTGAAACGACCGGCAACCGTTTCTGCGGCCCTCAACCCTGGCCAGGCAACGCCTTCAGATACAGGTGCAGCGCCCGCAGGTCGGTCTCGCTCATCTCCCGCAGCGACTCGAACGGCATGACCTGCACAGCCGACCCGTCCGGGCGCTTGCCGCTGCGAAACAGGGTGATCAGCGCGTCGGCGTCGGCGTAGCGCCCCATCACGCTGCCTTCGCCCGGGGCGAGGCGCGAGGCCGGCGGCCAGTCGGGCGGGCCGCCGGGGATCTTGCCCCCGACCAGGCCTTCGCGGTGGCAGCCGATGCACATATTGGCCACGTACTCGCCGTGCGCCAGCGTCACGCCCTCGGGCACCGGCTGCTGCGGCGGCAGCGTGTGGTCGATGCGCGAAGCCGCGTCCGGGACCACGCCGAAACCATAGAGCACGCGTACCGGCAGCGGCAGCTTCACCACCGCGCCCTGCCCCGTCTGCGGCGGCAGTGAGCGGATGTGTGCCACCAGCGCGGCCAGGTCGTCGTCGGTGAAGCGGTTGTAGTCCTCGCTGGGCATCACCATCAGCGCGCGGCCTTGCGGCGTGACGCCGTGGCGGATGGCGCGCACCCAGTCCACCGGCTGGTAGGCGGCCACCGCACCACCGGGGCCGGTGGTGATGTTGGGGCCGGCGATGGTGAGCGCTCCGTCGTCCACAAAGGTGCGGCCGGCGCCGTTGGCGCCGTGGCAGTCCACGCAGCCGCGCGACGCGTAGAGGTAGCGCCCGCGTTCCAGCGCGGCCGCGTCGCTCTTGTAGGGCACGGCCTGCGCGGCCACGTCCACGCGGCGTTGCTGTTTGCGTTCGGCCAGGAAGATGCCAGTGGCCAGGATGGCGGCGGCCAGCAGCACCAAGCTGCCGAGGCCAATGCCGAGCACGCGCAGCCAGCGCGTGCGGTGATTGTTCGTCGTCATGTACCCCTCCTCGTCGGGTGAAGCGATTGCACGACAGCGGGCCCAGGCGCGTCAACGCTCCGGTGGAGGAAAAGCGCGCCGGCGGCGCGGCTTAAGGGATTTTTCAGATGCAGTGGCCCATGCGCACCGCGCCGGCCAAGGGTGTCGGACCTGGCGGGGCGGTATTCACAAGGTATGGGCAGAAGCTCGGGCGCGCGCTATGGTCCGGGCCATCGTTGTCACGCGGCTGCGCCCACACCATGTCTCTTGCCCACCTGCTGGCCCGCCAGGCCCGCATCTCGCCCGACACCCCCGCCCTTTTCAACGGCACCGAGCGCTGGGCCACGCACGCGCAGTGGGCGCAGCGCAGCGCGGCGCTGGCGCAGCGGCTGAGCGCGGCCGGGCTGCAACCCGGCGACCGTGTGGTGGTGTTCATGCGCAACCACCCGCGCTACCTGGAGATCCTGTGGGGCGCGTGGTGGGCCGGGTTGGCGGTGGTGCCGGTCAACGCCAAGCTGCACCCGGCCGAGGTGGAATGGATCATCGACAACGCGCAGGCGCGATGGGCCTTCGTCACGCGCGAGCTGGCGCCGCAGCCACTGGCCGGGCTCGACCGGCAGATCGACATCGAATCGCCCGAGGCCGACGCGCTGCTGGCGCCGCTGGACCAGGGCGCCCTGCCCGATCCGTACGACAACGCACCGGATGACCTGGCCTGGCTGTTCTACACCAGCGGCACCACCGGCCGGCCCAAGGGCGTGATGCTCACGCACCGCAACCTCATGACCATGGGCCTGTGCTACTTCGTCGACGTGGACCCGGTGGACCGTGGCGACGCCATCGTCTACGCCGCGCCGATGTCGCACGGCTGCGGCCTGTACGCCATTCCGCACCTCATGGCCGGTGCGCGCCACGTGGTGCCGGCCTCGGGCGGTGTGGATCCGGGCGAGCTGTTCGCGCTCGGCCAGGCGCTGGGGCCCCTGTCCACCTTCGCGGCGCCCACCATCGTCAAGCGCCTGGTGGACCACGCCGAGGCCGAGGGCCTGGGGCCGGCCGAGGCGGCGCGTGCCTTCAAGACCATCGTCTACGGCGGCGCGCCCATGTACCTGGCCGACATCCAGCGCGCACTGCGCGTGATGGGTCCGCGCTTCGTGCAGATCTACGGCCAGGGCGAGACGCCCATGGTGGGCACCGCGCTCTCTCGGCAACACATCGCCGACGCCGCGCACCCGGACCACGCGGCGCGCCTGGCCTCGGTGGGCGTGGCGCAGACGCCGGTGCAGGTGCGCGTGGCCGGTGCCGATGGGCAAGCGCTGCCACCCGGCGAGGTGGGCGAGGTTCTGGTGCGCGGCGACACCGTGATGGCCGGCTATTGGCGCAACCCCGAGGCCACGGCCGCGGCGGTGCGCGAGGGATGGCTCTGGACCGGCGACATGGGCTCGATGGACGCGCACGGCTTCCTCACGCTCAAGGACCGCAGCAAGGACCTGCTCATCAGCGGCGGCTCCAACATCTACCCGCGAGAGGTGGAGGAGGTGCTGCTCACCGCGCCCGGCGTGGCCGAAGTGGCCGTGGTGGGCGCGCCCGACCCCGAGTGGGGCGAGGTCGTGGTGGCCTTCGTGGTGGCCGCACCGGGCCAGGCGGGCGATGCCGCCGCGCTCGACGCGCACTGCCTGGCGCACATCGCGCGCTTCAAGCGGCCCAAGCGCTACGTGTTCGTGGACGCCCTGCCCAAGAACCACTACGGCAAGGTGCTCAAGACCGAGCTGCGCCAGCGCGCCGCCCAAGCGGAGAACCCCGCTTGACGGCTCGCCTTTGCGTGAACCACCACGCCCACGCGACCAGGATCAGTTGCACGGGCGCCCGCACCAGCAGGTAGACAGGCCCCCACGCATGGCCACCCATCGGCACCTGATTCAGGGCCGCATGGATGTTGGCCGGGAAGAACAGGATCAGCACCGCCACGGCGCTCAGGCCGGCCAGCCGGCGCAGCCGGGGGATGAAGAAGCCGATGGCGATGGCGATTTCCAGCACGCCGGTCAGGTAGACCAGCGGCACTCTGCCCGGCACCCAGGCCGGCAGCATCTGCACCATCGGCTCGGTCTGAACAAAATGCCCGCTGGCGGTGAAGAGGAAAACCAGGCCAAGGCCGACGGCCGCGGCGGCGTTCGGGTCGGGGCCGCTGCGGCCAGCCGACGCGAGCAGCCGCGCGAAGAGGTACGGCGCCGTCAACAAGATGAGCAAGAGGATGGGTGTGGTCATGGGCGGTTCCTGCATGGGTTCGGTGGTGCGCACCTTAGGCAGGGCAGCCCGTGAAGACGACGCCCTTGCGACGAATCGCCAACCGAAGGGCGCCATTTGCCTGGGGGCGGCGCGAAACGCCAACGCCAACGCCAAAGCCCTGTGCACAGGCGGCCAGCGCCGTCGCGCAGGGCATGCCACGGGGCCGGCTACATCCGGCCCCCGTCCACCAGGAGGCTGCGCCCGGTGATCCAGCGCGCGTCGTCCGAGCAGAGGAACGCCACCACGTCGGCGATGTCGCCCGGCTCCGCCAGGCGGCCCAGCGGGGTCAGGCGCGTTTCCTCTCTCAACTGCTCGGCCGGGATGTCGGCCGTCATGTCGGTGCGGGTGATCGCAGGCGCCACCGCGTTGACGCGGATGCCGCGCGCGCCCAACTCGATCGCGCAGCCCAGCGTGAGGCTGTCCACCGCCGCCTTGCTGGCGGAGTAGCTGACGGTCTGGGGCTCCGGACGCACCGCGAGACTGCTGGAGACGTTCACGATGGCGCCGCCCGCGGCGGGAAAGTGCTCGAGCGCCGCCTGGGTGCTGGCGAGCACGCTCCAGGCGTTGACAGCGAACTGCCGGTGGAACGACTCGCGGCTGATCTCACCGACGGGTTCGGCTTCGAAGATGCCGGCGTTGTTGACCAGCGCATCGACGCGCCCGAAGTGGTTCACCACCTCGCGCACGGCCAGACGCACCGCGACCTCGTCCGCCACGTCGGCCTTGAACGCCGCCGCCTGGCCGCCCGCGGCCTCGATGGCGCGCACCGTGGCGTCGGCCGCCTCGGCGTTGCTGCGATAGAACAGGGCCACTTGCGCGCCTTCGCCCGCGAGCCGGCGCGCGATGGCCGCACCGATGCCGCGCGAACCGCCGGTGACGATGGCGACTTTTCCAGACAACTTCATGAACGCTTCCTTCCGTGTGTGATGGGAAGAAAACGATAGCCAGCGCCCTTCGGCAGGGGTAGCCGTCGGCCGCGCAACGCGGCGTTCCAGATCTGCAACGCGTTCAGGCCATGTCGCGGAATCGCGCTTCCAGAAAGTCGATCAGGGTGCGCACCGCAAAGCTCAGCCCGCGCCTGCTGGGGTAGATCGCGTACACGGTGGACGGCGGTGGCGCGAGATCGGGCAGCAGTTCGATCAAGGCGCCATCGCGCAGCGCGTCGCGGCAGGCCTCCAGGGGGATCTGTGCCATGCCGGCCCCCGCGAGCACCGCTTCGCGCAAGGCCAGCAGGTTGTTGCTGACGAAGCGGGGCTGGGGCAGGTGCGTCACCTCGCGCCCATCGGGCAGCCGAAAGACCCAGGGGCGAACCGTCTCGGCCTGGCCCTGCGCCACGAGCGGCCAGCGGTCCAGATCGGCCAGCGTGGCGGGTGCGCCATGGCGCGCCACCGCTGGCGCGCTGGCCACCAGCACCATCCTGCCGGTGCCGATCGGCTTCGCCACGATGTCCGCCGCCGCCAGCGGCGCACCAGAGACACGGATGGCCAGGTCGATGCGCTCGGCCAGCATGTCGACGTAGTGGTTCGACAGGTCGAGCGACACCCGCACCTTCGGGTACAGGCCCATGAAGTCGCCCAGCCAGGCGGCCAGGAAGAGCTCGCCCTGCAGCAGGGACGAGCTCACGCGGATCAGGCCGCTCGGCTCGGCCAAGGCTTCACTCACCGTGGCCTGCACGGCGTCGGCCTCGTCCGCCATGGCGCGCGCGTGACGATAGACCCGCTCGCCGACATCGGTGAGGTGAAAGGCGTGCGACGAGCGCTGCACCAGGCGCACGCCGAGCTGGCGCTCCAGCGCGGCGATGCGCCGGCTCAGGCTCGACTTCGGGATGCCCGTGCTGCGCTCGGCCGCCGAGAAGCCGCCGGCGTCGACCACGCGCAGGAAGGCGATCAGGTCGTCGAGCTTGTCCATGGCACGTCGCGGCGGGCGTGCCGCATCAGTTGCTTTTGGCAGCCGCCGGCGGGCGCCAGCCGAAGAACATGGGATAGACCTTCTCCACCACCGGGCCGTCGAAATCCCAGGACACGCACTGGCCCAGGTGCGGCGGCGGGCGGCCATCGTCGCGCGGCGAAAAGGCGCCGGCGCGCGTCTGCATGGCGGCCGTCGCCAGGTTGTAGAGCAGCTCACGCAGGTGGGTGCAGCCTTCGGTGTTGCCCAGGTGGCGCTGGATGGTGTGGCGCCAGCCCTTGCCCAGCACCTCGCCCACCATGCGCTGCATGTTGGGCAGGATGCCCGGGCAGGGTTCGTGCGGGAAGGCATCCATGGCGACGGCGATGTCGCGGATCACCATGGCCTCGTCGTAGGTCACGCGGATCCACATGTGGTGGATCGGCTCGTGGGCGGCCCAGCGGCCCTCGCCGCGGATGTCGATATCGAAGGGCTTGCTGTCGTGCAGTTCGCCTTCGATCTCCCACAGGCCGTCGTCGCGGCGAAAGCCCTGGTAGTTGACGCGGCGGGTGTGCATGGGCTGGCGCGCAGCGGGGGTGGGCAATGGCACGTGGGGCTCCGGAGCTTCGGGAAAACCCGCAATTGTCGGACCAGCGAGGGGAAGGCGCTGGCACACTGGTGTCTTGTCCCTCTGGAGCGCGCATGGCCCACGACCACGATCACCCGCACGACGAGCACGAGCACAGCCACGACCACCCCCACAGCGACGCGCCCTGGAAGCACAACGGCGTGCGCGTGATCCCCGGCAACCAGCTCGACGGCAACGTGCCCTCCACCCCGGGCATGGACCGCAAGGCCGCGATCAACTTCGCCCGCGTGGGCGCGCAGAAGCTGTGGGCCGGCACCGTCACCATCCACGCCAACGCCAAGACCGGCGCCCACCACCACGGGCACCTGGAAAGCGTCATCTACGTGGTGAAGGGCCGCGCGCGCATGCGCTGGGGCGACCAACTGGAATTCACCGCCGAGGCCGGCCCGGGCGATTTCATCTACGTGCCGCCTTACGTCCCGCACCAGGAGATCAACGCCAGCCCCACCGAGGTGCTGGAGTGCGTGCTGTGCCGCAGCGACGGCCAGGCGGTGGCGGTCAACCTGGACATCGAACCGGTGGAAAAACCCGAGACGGTGCTGTGGGTGGACCCGACGCACCCCACCGGCGGCGTCTGACCGCGTGCCCGATCTGCGCACCCTCACGTCCGTGGTGCCCGCCACGGGCCGGCTCGACACCATCCTCCTTCGCCCCGCCCGGCGCCTGGACGCCGTGGCCGTGAGCGAGGTCGAGGCCGTGGCAGGACGGGGCCTGGCCGGCGACCACAGCGCCGCGCGCCACGGCGGCCTGCGGCAAGTGACGCTGATCCAGGCGGAGCACCTGCCGGTGATCGCCGCCCTCACCCGGCGCGACCTGCAGCCGGCCTGGCTGCGCCGCAACCTCGTCGTCTCGGGCGTGAACCTGCTGGCCGCGCGCGGTCTGTTCGAGGACGTGGTGATGCACATCCGAATCGGCGAATCCGTGGTGCTGGAGGCCACGGGCGACTGCGCGCCCTGCTCGCGCATGGAGTACGTGCTGGGCCCTGGCGGCTACAACGCCATGCGGGGGCACGGCGGGCTCACGGCACGGGTGCTGGAGGGTGGCGTGCTGCGCCCGGGGGATGTGGTGCGGATCGTGCGCGACGGCTCACGGCCTGAACCTCAGTCCCCCTGAAAACCCCCTGCGCGCAGCGTCACCACCAGCGTGTCGCGCCAGCCGTGACCATCGGCCGGGTCGGGCTGGATGGGCGTGCTTTCGTGGATCACGCGCTCATCGTCGAGCAGCAGCAGCGACCAGGGGTCGCGCAGGGTGAAGCGCTGGCCGCTGGGGCCATTGGCCTCGAAGACGCGGCTTTCACCGCCCTTGATGGCGTGGCGCCTCACCAGGAACACCGCCACCAGGTCCACGCCGTCGCGGTGGGCGCCCTCGGGCGTGGGGCGGCCGATGCCGTCGGTGGTGTCGATGCGGAAGGGGTGGGCCTCGACCGCCCAGGCCTGTTCACCACGCAGGGCGCTGGCCGCCGCGCCCAGTCGCTGCAGCAGGCGTGTCCAGGCCGGCGCCTGGGCCATCGCGGCCTCCATGGGCTCGAACCAGCGCTGCATGCCGCCGTGCAGGGCGTTGTATTCCACCGGCTGCCAGTGAGCGCGGTGCGGCACCTGTTCCACGCGCGCGCCGTCCACCACGAAGCAACTGTGGCGGCGCAGGCGGTAGCGGCCGCCGTCCTTCAGGTAGGCGTCGGGCGCCAGGCGGTCCCAATGCGGCTCCAGAGCGCGCAACTCGGCCAGCGGCACGCCGATCCAGGTGGCGGTGTCCTCGCCACTGAGCAGGCCCGCGCCGCGCTCGCGCAGCGCGGTGTCGATGGCGTTGGGTGACAGGTAGGGGGGCGAAAACTCGGCGGCGCTCAATGGGTTCTCCGTGCGGTGCACTGCGGGGCCGAGCGCCTTGGGAACGGCCCGGCGGCGCTCAGGCGCACGAGTGTAGAGGCGCGCCTCGGGGAAAGCCCGCATCGGGGAATGCCAGCGCCGGTGGCCCAATGCCGTCATGAACGCCGCTGCCGATCCCCAGCCGCCCGAGGCGCCGTCCGCCGGCGACGCCCCGCGCGCGCCCTCGGCACTGGAGCTGCCCATCGCGGACCTGCGCCCCGGCGATCCGCTGCGCTGGCTGCGCGCGGGCTGGGGCGACTTCCTTCGCTGCCCGGGCATTGGCCTGTTCTATGGAGCCTGTTTCTGCGCCATGGGTCATGCGCTGCTGGGTGTCTTCCGCGCAGCGCCAGCCTATGTGCTCGCGCTATCGGCGGGCTTCCTGCTGATGGGCCCCTTCCTGTGCCTGGGCCTGTACGACGCCAGCCGCGCGCTGCAGCGCGGCGAGAAGCCCTCGCTGGGCCGTTCGCTGGGCGCCTGGCGGCCCACCAAGGGCACCATGGCGCTCTTCGCTGGCGTGCTGCTGGTGCT
The DNA here is from genome assembly GCF_000723405.1 of Hydrogenophaga intermedia. GTDB lineage: Bacteria > Pseudomonadota > Gammaproteobacteria > Burkholderiales > Burkholderiaceae_C > Hydrogenophaga > Hydrogenophaga intermedia. The sequence continues at coordinate 59,530 of NZ_CCAE010000025.1, forward strand.
CGAAATGCTCTGGGGGCGTGCCTCGCTGGTGGTTTTCGCGGTCAGCTTCACCACGCTGCCGGACACGCAGAACCTGGTGGCGCAGATGCTGCGCGGCCAGCACCTGGAGTTCCTGATCACCTGGACGCTGGTGGGCGCCGTGTTCGCGGGGCTGATCTTCGTGACCAGCGTGGTGAGCATCCCCATGATCCTGGACCGTGGCACCGACGCCATCTCCGCAGGACTCACGAGCATCCGGGCCTGCCTGCAGAACCCGGGCGTGATGCTGTTCTGGGGCCTGCTCGTCAGCGCACTGGTGGCGCTGTCGATGCTGCCGTGGTTTCTGGGATTGCTGGTGAGCGGGCCGGTCATCGGTCACGCGAGTTGGCACGCCTACCGCGCCACCGTGGCGCCGGATCGCCCCGGCGGGGCGAGCTGATCAGGCGCCGCGCTGCGGGCGGCGGCGATCGCGCCGCCCGGCGGCAGAGCCCAGCAGGGCCGGCTCCACCAGCCCGTCGAACAAGGGCTGCAGTTTCATGATGCTGTCCATGGCAGCGCGCTCGTCGAGATCGCGACAGAGCCAGTGCAGCACATCCGGCCGCATGAACCACAACGCGCGGGCCGATTCGGCCACCAGCACCCGGTGGCGCAGTTGCTCGGCCTCCCAGCCACCGCCCTCGCCCAGCAGCGCCAGCATGGCCTTGCGCACGCGCGCCAGGCGGTAGGGATCGTCGTCGTGCCGGCTTTCGCCCTGCAGCCGCTGGGCGACGGTGTCGAAAAGCGTCGATAGGAACTGCTTCATGCCTGGACGGGTGCGTTCATTGAACTGGTTGTGGGCACATCGATTGCCGGCGGCCGCCATTCCAGCACAAAACCGTCATGTTGTGTGACGCTCCCTGTCATCGATCGACGTTGGCACGGGCTGCAACGCCCGCCCCTGGAGCGGCACCCTCGCCCCACAGACGCGCCAGCAGCCACCACGAGATGAGGGCGTTGGTCAACGCCAGCAGCCCCAGCACGAGGCGCAGCCCGGCTGGGGGTTCGTGGATCTGGATGAACAGCACCAGGGCGCTGGACAACGCCTGGAAGCCGAGCATGAGCCAGAACAGGCCCTTGCGCGGCTGCCACAGGCGGCGAAAGGCGGCGGCGAACGACGGCATGCGGTCATTGTGCCCGGGCGGGTTCGGCCCCGGCGGCCTGCCCGGCCCGTTCGGCCTCGCGCTCCTGCAGCCAGCGCCACATCACCTTGCCGCTGCCGCTCTTGGGCAGGGCGTCCACGAACTCGACCTCCCGCGGGCATTTGTACGCGGCCATGTGCTCGCGGCACCAGGCCAGGATGTCGGCCTCCCCGGTCTTGCCTTTGGCATCGGCGCGCAGCACCACCACGGCCTTCACGCTCTCGCCCCGGTAGGCGTCGCGGGTGGCGATCACGCAGGCCTCGGCGATGCCGGGGTGCTTGAACATCAGCGCCTCCACCTCCGCCGGCCAGACCTTGAAGCCGCTCGCGTTGATCATGCGTTTCAGGCGGTCGGTGATGAAGAAGTAGCCGTCCTCGTCCACGCGGCCCAGGTCGCCCGAGCGGAAGAAGCGCTTGCCGTCGATCTCGATGAAGGCCGCGGCCGTGGCCTCGGGGCGCTTCCAGTAGCCATCGAACACCATGGGGCCGTGGATCACGATCTCGCCCGTCTCGCCCTGCGGCAGTTCGCGCAGCGTCTCGGGGTCGACCACGCGCGCGTCGGTGCTCATGAAGGGAATGCCCAGGCACTGCTGCTTGGGGTCGTCGGGCGGGTTGCTGTGCGAGGGCGCGGCCGTTTCAGTCAGGCCATAGCCCTCGACGAAGCGCAGGCCGAACAGATCGAGCAGGCGCTGCGCCACGGCTTGCGGCATGGCCGCGCCGCCGCCACCGATGTAGACCAGGCTGGACAGGTCGTACTGGTCGAAGCTGGGGCTGGCCAGCAGGTCGATCACCATGGTCGGGATGTTGGTCCAGTGCGTGACGCGCCAGCGCGAGATCAGTCGCCCGGCGAGCTCGCGGTCCCAGCGCGGCATCAGCACCAGGGTGGAGCCGGCGTAGATGGCCGTGTGCATGCCCGCGACCATGCCGGTGATGTGGAACAGCGGCACCACCAGCAGCGCCACCGTCTCCGGCGAACTGTCCCCCCACAGGCTACCGGCCACCGCGTTGTGCATCAGCGTGCGGTGCGGGTGGATGCAGCCCTTGGGCAGGCCGGTGGTGCCGCTGGTGTAGGGCAGCACGGCCAGGTCGTCGGGGCCGCGGTTGTGCTCGGGCAGCGGCGCGGTGCTGGCCAGGGCCTCGGCCCAGGTGGCCACGCCGCCGCCGGGCAGCGCGGGCCGTTCGTGCCGCGTGCCCAGCCAACCCTGCCAGGCCGGGGCATGCCAGCCACGGCGTCCGGATCATCCATCGGGCCGATGGCGTCCGCGTAGTGCGTCACCACCAGGTGGCGCAGGCGTTGCGCTTCGGAGACTTCCGCGTTCGCCTTCAAGAGCTCGCCGGCGAGATCGGCCGCGCACACAGCCACGCGCGCGTCCGCGTCGGTGATGTAGTGCCCCAGCTCATCGGCCTTGTTCATGGGATTGACCGGCACGACCACGGCATTGGCTCGCAGCACCGCATAACAGGCCACGATCCACTGCGGACAGTTCTGCAGGAACAGGATCACGCGATCGCCATCGCGCACGCCCTGCGCGCGCAGGTGCGCGGCCAGGCGCTCGGCCTGCTCGTGCAGCCCGGCGTACGTGGTGACGCGGTCGAAGAACACCAGCGCGGCCTTGTCCGGGTAACGCCGGGCGCTTACCGCCAGGTTCTCCCACAGCGAGGTCTGCGGCGGGCGAAGCGCGTGGGGCAGTCGCCGGGGCCAGACGCGGTGGTGCGCGCGCACCGGTGGCTCCTGGTGGCTCATGTCGGCGGGTCTCCGGTGTGGTGGTTCTTGTATGGCACGAATACTGCGTTGGGCCCTCGGGCCGAACCGATCGGATTGTTCAATAAAGCTTTTGCATAAGCCTCCCACGTAAACCCCGATCCCTGGCCCAAAAGGCCAGGACTACATTGCCCCGCTTACGGGCGTCGCACCGAACAGGTGCCCGCGCGTACGTGCTCGACAACACCACCGACCTACGGAGTACCCCCGATGAAACTCAACGCCCTGAAGCTGACCGCCCTGACCCTGGCCTCCACGGCAGCGCTCCTTGCCGCGCCGGCCCACGCGGGCAAAGACCTGGATGCCGTCAAGAAACGGGGCGAACTCAACTGCGGCGTCAACACCGGCCTCCCCGGCTTCTCGGCGGCCGACAGCCAGGGCAAGTGGACCGGCATGGACGTGGACCTCTGCCGCTCGGTGGCGGCCGCCGTCCTGGGCAACCCCGACAAGGTGCGCTACGTGCCGCTGACGGCGCAGCAGCGCTTCACCGCCCTGCAGTCCGGCGAGATCGATGTGCTGGCGCGCAACACCACCTGGACACTCACCCGCGACGCCTCGCTGGGCCTCACGTTCGTCGGCGTCAACTTCTACGACGGCCAGGGCTTCATGGTGCCCAAGAAGCTCAACGTCAAGAGCGCCAAGCAGCTCAAGGGCGCCACGGTCTGCGTGCAGTCGGGCACCACCACCGAACTCAACCTCACCGACTACTCGCGCGCCAACAACCTGGGCATCAAGCCCGTGGTGTTCGAGAAGCTCGAAGCCGCGCTCGCCGCCTACTCCTCGGGCCGCTGCCAGGCCTACACCACCGACGCCTCGGGCCTCGCGTCCTCGCGCGCCAAGGACATGGCCAAGCCCGACGACCACGTGATCCTGCCCGAGCTGATCTCCAAAGAGCCCCTGGGCCCGGCCGTGCGCCGCGGCGACGAGGACTTCGCGGCCATCGTCAAATGGGTGGGATTTGCGCTCATCGAAGCCGAGGAATACGGTGTGACGCAAGCCAACGTCGACCAACTCAAAGGCTCCAGCACCAACCCTTCCGTCATGCGCCTGCTGGGCATGGGCAACGAAGACACCGGCAAGCTGCTGGGCCTGGACAAGGAATGGGCGTACCGCGCCATCAAGGCCGTGGGCAACTATGGCGAACAGTTCGAGCGCCACGTCGGTCCCAAGACCGCCATCGCCTTGCCGCGCGGCGTCAACAACCTGTGGACGAAGGGCGGCGTGCTGTACGCCCCGCCAATCCGCTGATCCACGCCGGGCCACCCTGACGGCCCGGCCAGTCCCCCGCCCGCAGCGATGCCCGTCGCTGCGGGCGTTGTTCGTGTCCCCATCGCATTCGTGGCGAGGTCCCCGTTGACGACACCCGCATCCCCTCCACCCCCTTCCCGGCAATGGTCGCTCAACAGCCGGGCGACGCGCGGCGTGATCTACCAGGTCGTGGCGCTGGCCCTGCTGGGCCTGGGCCTCTGGTACCTGGCGCACAACACCCAGGCCAACATGCAGGCCCGCGGCATCCAGAGTGGCTTCGACTTTCTCGGCGCCAGCGCCGGATTCGACATCGGCGAAACCCTCATCACCTACGACCCCAGCCAGAGCTACGGCAAGGCCATCTGGGTGGGCGTGCTCAACACGGTCAAGGTGGCACTCGCGGGCATCGTGCTCACCACGATTCTCGGCGTGTCGCTGGGCGTGGGCCGCTTCTCGCGCAACGCGCTGGTGCGCGGCCTGTGCTACGGCTACGTCGAGGCCTTTCGCAACGTGCCCTTGCTGCTGCAACTGCTCATGTGGTACCTGGTCTTCATCGAGCTGCTGCCCGCATCGAACGAGGCCATGTCCATGGGCGGCCTGCTGTTCCTGAGCAAGGGTGGCCTGTCCTTCCCCTGGCCCACGGCCGGGGTGGGCCAGGTCATCGGCGGGCTGGCCGTGGGGGTGATCGCTGGTGTGCTGTGGCGCCGCCGGGTGCAAAAGCGCTTCGAAGCCACCGGCCAGGACGGTGACCGCTTCTGGGCGCCGCTGGCCATGCTGCTGGTGTTCGCCGTGGTGGGCTGGGTGGTGGCCGGCATGCCCCGCGAATGGAGCATCCCCGAACAACTGCCCTTCATGGTCGATGGCGGCCTGGCACTCACGCCCGAATTCCTGGCTCTGCTGATCGGCCTGACCACCTACACCGCGTCCTTCGTGGCCGAGGTGGTGCGCGGCGGCATCCAGTCCGTCAGCCGCGGGCAGGACGAGGCCGCGTCCGCGCTGGGCCTGAACCCGCGCCAGAAGATGAAGCTCGTGGTGCTGCCCCAGGCCATGCGCGTGATCATCCCGCCGCTGACCAACCAGTACCTCAACCTCACCAAGAACTCCTCGCTCGCCGTGGTGGTTGGCTACCCCGACGTGGTGTCCATCGCCAACACCACCATCAACCAGAGCGGCCGCGCGGTGGAGTGCATCGCCATCATCATGCTGGTCTACCTCAGCACCTCGATCACCACCTCGCTGGTGATGAACTGGTACAACCGCCGCATGGCGATCCGGGAGCGTTGATCGCCATGAATGCACAGTTCCAACCCATCGCGCCCCGGCCTTCTCCGGTGCGCCAATCCGGTGCCCTGGCCTGGGCGCGCCGCAACCTCTTCGCCGACTGGAAATCCACGCTCGCCACGCTCATCGTCGGCGGGGTGCTGCTGTGGGCCGTGCCCAAGCTCTGGCAATGGGTGATCGTCGGGGCCGTGTTCCGGCCCGACGCCGACGCCTGCCAGGCTGCGCGTGGCGTGGGCGCCTGCTGGGGGGTGGTCGCCGAGAAGTACCGCGTCATCCTGTTCGGCCGCTACCCTTTCGACGAGCAATGGCGCCCGCTGCTGGCCACGCTGCTGATCATCTTCACGCTCGTGATCAGTTGCATGCGCGTCTTCTGGACACGCTGGCTGGCGCTGATCTGGGTGGCGTCACTGGCGGGCTTCTTCGTGCTCATGGGTGGCGGCGTGTTCGGTCTGTCCAACGTGCGCACCGAGCTATGGGGTGGCCTGCCGCTCACCCTCATGCTCGCGGTGCTCTCGCTGTTCCTGGCCTTCCCGCTCGCCGTGCTGGTCGCCCTGGGCCGGCGCGCGAAGCTGCCCGCGATTCGCACCATCAGCGTGCTCTACGTCGAGCTCGTGCGCGGCGTGCCACTGATCTCGGTGCTGTTCATGGCCTCGTTCATGTTTCCGCTGTTCGTGCCGCGCGGCGTCACCGTGGACGTGCTGGTGCGCGTGGTCGCGGGCCTCACGCTGTTCATCGCGGCCTACATGGCCGAGACGGTGCGTGGTGGCCTGCAGGCCGTGCCCAAGGGTCAGTTCGAAGCGGCCGACTCGCTGGGCCTGGGCTACTGGCAGACGCAGAGACTCATCGTGCTGCCGCAGGCGCTGTCCATGGTGGTCCCCAGCATCATGAACACCTTCATCTCCCTGTTCAAGGACACCTCGCTGGTCACCATCGTCTCGCTCTACGAACTCACCGGCGCACTCGCGCTGGCACTGAACTCCGACGTCCAGTGGCGCCCGTTCAAGCTCGAGGCGTACTTCTTCATCACCCTCATTTATTTCACCGGCTGCTTCGCCATGTCGCGCTACAGCCTGTGGGTGGAAAAACAGCTTGCCGCCAGCAAGGCGCGCTGAAAGCACAACATGCCTGAACAACAAGCCATCATCCGTTTCGACAAAGTCAACAAGTGGTACGGCAACGACTTCCACGTGCTGCGCGACATCGACCTCAGCGTCGCCAAGGGTGAACGCATCGTGATCTGCGGCCCCTCGGGCTCAGGCAAGTCCACGCTGATCCGCTGCATCAACCGGCTCGAGGAACACCAGCAAGGTGTCATCGAGGTCGATGGCGTCGAACTCAAGGACGACATCAAGGCCATCGACCAGGTGCGCAAGAACGTGGGCATGGTGTTCCAGCAGTTCAACCTGTTCCCGCACCTCACCGTGCTCGAGAACCTCACGCTCTCGCCCATGTGGGTGGGCAAGATGCCCAAGAAGGAGGCGGAGGAGCGCGCGATGCAGCAGTTGAAGCGCGTGCGCATCGCCGAGCAGGCCAGCAAGTTCCCGCTGCAGCTCTCCGGCGGCCAGCAGCAGCGCGTGGCCATCGCGCGCGCCCTGTGCCTCACGCCCAAGATCATGCTGTTCGATGAGCCCACCTCCGCGCTCGATCCCGAGATGATCAAGGAGGTGCTCGACGTCATGATCGAGTTGGCCAACATGGGCATCACCATGCTGTGCGTGACGCACGAGATGGGCTTCGCCAAGGCCGTGGCCGACCGCGTGATCTTCATGGACCAGGGCCAGATCGTCGAGCAGAACACGCCCGAGGAATTCTTCAACAACCCGCAGAACGAGCGCAGCAAGGACTTCCTGTCCAAGATCCTCGGCCATTGACTTGAGGCGGTCATGGCGCGCTGACACAATGCGCGCGACACGGCGCCCGCGCCCAGCGGGCCCGACAAGGAGACCGCCATGTCGCTGCAACCCCTCCCCGCCGCCCGGCGGTTGACCTGGCTGCGCTGGAGCTGCACCACGGCCATGGGCCTGTCGCTGTGGTGCGCGGGCGCGGCGCTGGCCTTCGACGTGCAGGGGCACCGCGGCGCCCGCGCGCTGGCGCCTGAGAACACGCTCTACGGCTTCCAGCGCGCGCTGGCCATCGGCGTCAGTACCCTGGAGCTGGACGTGGTGCTGAGTGCCGAGGGCGTGCCCATCGTGTCGCACGACACCACGGCCAACCCCGACATCACGCGCGACCCGAGCGGGCGCTGGCTGCAGTCGCGCGGCCAGCCTTTTCACACGCTCACGCTCGCGCAGATCGCCGCGCTCGACGTCGGCCGCATCAACCCGTCGAGCCGCTACGCACGCGACTTCCCGCAGCAGGTAGCCGTGGATGGCGAGCGCATTCCCACGCTGGCGGCAGTGCTCGACCTGGTCAAGCGCCAGCGTGCCGACCACGTGCGCTTCAACATCGAGCTCAAGCGCAACCCTGAACGGCCGCAAGAGTCGCCCGACCCCGAGGCCTTCGTCCGTGCCGTGCTCGATGTCCTTCGCACCCAGGGCATGGCCTCGCGCACCAGCCTGCAGGGCTTCGACTGGAGCCTGCTCAAGATCGCCCAGCGCCTGGCGCCCGAGGTACCACTGGCCTTCCTGAGCGCGCAGCGGCCGCGCTTCAACACCCTGCGCACCGGCGCCTGGAGCGGGGGCCTGCGCGAGGCCGATTTCAAAGACGCCCCCGCGCTGTTGGCCACCGCCGGCGCTCGCCTGTGGTCGCCCAACTTCAATGACATCGATCGCAAGCTGATCGAGCGCGCGCGCGAGGAAGGCTTGCGCGTCATCCCCTGGACGGTGAATGAGGTGCCTGACATGGAACGCCTGATCGACTGGGGCGTCGATGGCATCATCACCGACCATCCGGAGCGCCTGCGCGTCGTGATGGAACAGCGCGGCATGGCCCTGCCGCCGACCGTCGACACCGCGCCGGCCCGCCAGAACTGAATGACATGCCCCATCCACTGCTGCAACCCGTGACCGATGCCCTCGACGGCCTGCGCGGCGCGACCCTCTCACCCGCCGAGGCCAGCGCGCGCCTGCGCGACCAGGGCGAACTCATCGCCGCCCTGCCCCCGCGCTTTGGCGAGGTGCTGGGCCAGTTGCTCGACCGCCTCGAGTCCTCTGCGCTGTTCGACGGCGAGAGCTGTTCCTTCAGCTCACGCGAACTGCACGACAGCCTGCAGTTCTGGATCGATAAGGCAGCGGCACAACTGGCGGTCGCCTGAGCGGGTCTCGATAACCCGTCACAGCCGCCCGTCGCACCACGGAGCGGCAGGCGTAAGGCACGCGGGCGCCACCGCGACCGACCCCTTTTTGCGGAGGTCACCATGTTCCCACTCTGCCGCATTGCCTTGATCGCCGGGCTGGCCGCGACGGCCGGGGCCGCCTGGGCCGCCGACCTGCGTTGCCAGGCTCAGCGCGGCGCGCAGGCGCCCGCCATCGTCGAGCTCTACACCTCGGAAGGCTGCAGCTCCTGCCCGCCGGCCGACCGCTGGCTCAGCGGCCTGCGCGGCCACGACGACGTGGTGGCGCTGTCCTTTCACGTGAACTACTGGAACCACCTTGGCTGGCGCGACCCGTTCGCCACGGCCGCCACCACCGCACGGCAGTACCGCCTGGCCGAGCGCCTGGGCGCGCGCCAGGTCTACACGCCGCAGGTCGTGCTCAACGGCCGCGACCACCGAGGCTGGCCAGGTCAGTCGGTCGCGCAACTGCAGCCTCTGCCGGGCCCGGCGCCCGCGCTGCGCGTCTGGCGCGAGGGGGGTGATCTGCTGGCGGAGGTGGCGGGCGGCCAGGGTGAACTGGCCGGCTACTGGGCGGTGCTGCTCGATGACGTGAGCAACCGCGTCACCGCCGGCGAAAACGCGGGTGAACAGCTGCGCCACGACCACGTGGTGGCGCACTACCAGCCGGTGGTGCCCTGGCGCGGCGCGCAGCCGCACACCGAGCGCTGGCACCTGCCGCTGCGGGAACCGCACCGCGTCGCCTTCGTGGTCACCGACCCCACGCTTACGCGGCCCGTTCAGGCGGTGGTGCTCAACTGCCCTTCATGAGCCGGGAACCCGGGACGCGCTTTCCTTATCATCCACACCCATGCGCGCCCTCTGGATCGCCCTGCTGATTGCCCTGCTGCCCATGCGCGGCTGGGTGGGCGACGCCATGGCCCTGTCCATGCTGCATGCTGCCGATGGCCATCCCGTCCAGCAGTCCAGCGCAGCCAACCCTTGCCCGCATGCCGGGGAAGCAGTTCCTCCCGCCCCGGCCGAGGCCGCGCACGCCGACATGCATGGCGATGCCGCTCACGACGACGGTGCCGGGCATCAGCACCTCGCCTGCGACCTCTGCAACGGCCCGGCACTGCAGGCGGGCACCACCGATTCGCCGCGCGGGCAGTTGGCCCCCGGGCCACAGGTGCTGCGCGTCGAACGCTTCGCCAGCCTGGCCCCGCGCCAACACCACAAACCCCCCATCGCCTGAGCGCTCGCACCCGTGGTGCGTCCGCGCATGCCCCTGCGGGCTGCGCGCACGCCGTTCGCGAACCCTCAGGAGATGAACATGAAGCACCGCTTGCGGCTGTTGCCGCTTTGCGTGGCCTTGTCGGCCACCCCCTTGCTGGCGGGCACGCCCGCCGAGGCCTTGCGCGCCGCCGATCCCGGCGAAGCGCCGGCCGCCCCCCCCCCCCCGCGCCCCCCCCCGCGGACGGCGCCCCCCCCCCGCCGCCCCCCCGGGCCCGGG
>NZ_CCAE010000026.1 GCF_000723405.1 Hydrogenophaga intermedia
GCGTACCCCTCGCGCAGCGAGGGGCAGCGCAGTGAAGCCCGCCGCACCGTACCCCGGGCCCTCGGCCCGCCCACCCGCCGCACCCGAAACCGACACATGAAGATCAGCGCGGCCACAACACCCACAACCGCAGCGGCTGCTTGAGCGTGGCCGCCTGCCGGTAGGCCTCGTCGTTCCAGCCACCCCAGCCCGTGAAGAGATCGGCGCGCACCGCGCCCACGATGGCACCGCCCGTGTCCTGCGCCAGCACCAGGCGGTTGGTCGCCAGCGCGGGCCCCTGCGTGGCCAACCACACCGGCGTGCCGTAAGGAATGCTCTGAGGGTCGACCGCGATGGAGCGCCCCGGCGTGAGCGGCACACCCTGCGCGCCGCGCGGGCCGAAGGCCGCGGTCAGCGGCGTCATCGGTTCCTCGCGGAAGAACACCGTGCGCGGGTTGCTCCAGAGCATCTCGTTCAGACGCTCCGGGTTCTGCCGCGCCCAGGCCTTGATGGACTCCCACGAGGCCTCGCGGATCGCGCCCTGGTCGAGCAGCCAGCGGCCCACGCTCTGGTAGGTGTGGCCGTTGTGCGCCGCAAAGGCCAGGCGCACCTGGCGCACCCGGCCATCGGGCTCGGTGATGTTCACGCGCCCCGAGCCCTGGATCTGCAGGATCAGCGCGTCGATCGGGTCGGCCAGCCAGGCGATGGCGCGCCCGCGCAGCGCGGCCTGTGCCTCGGGCAGGGTGTCGATCTGCTGGCGTGTGTACCAGCGCTGGCCCGCCGCCAATCCCGCCGGCACCGCGTGCAGCGGCACGCGGTTCGTCGCCGTGGGCTCGCGCGTGGCGTCCATGATGGGCTCGTAGTAGCCGGTGAGCAGGCCCTCGGGCTCGCGCCCGTCGGCCTCGAGCACGCGGTAGGGCTGCAGGCGTTCCTGCATCCAGGCCTGCTGGCGCGGCGCGTCGGCGAAGGCCAGCGGCCGCGCCTCGGCGCACACGGCCTCGAAGCCGGCCGCCGGCCGCTCGCAGCCCTGGATCAGCGCGTTCCAGGCATCGTGCAGGCCGTCCTGGCCCCAGCCGGGCAGGGCGTTCCAGGCCACGGGCACCCAGCGGCTCTTGCTGTGCTGCCTGGCCGCGGGCTCGGCTGCGCCGGGCGCGGGAACTTCCGGGGCCGGTTCCAGCACCACCCGTGGGCCCACCGCGCAGGCCGCCAGGCTGCCTACAATGCCCGCCGCCACGGCCCAACGCGCCACTCTTTTCATTTCGCCGATTCCGTCCGCCATGACTCTCTTGCTGCTCGAAGCGCTGGGCGCGCTGCTCCTGTTGGTGTTCATCGTGTGGTGGACCATGTTCTCGGGCCGGCGCAAGGGAGAACTGCCCGAGGCGGTCGAGCGCGACAAGCAGCAGGCCCCGGAACAGGACCCGCCGGCGCGCTGATCGTTCCCCGCCGGCACTGGTGCACCCTTCGCGCTGCGCGCTGTCCCGCCAAGCGGGAGCGAGCTTGCTTGGGGCGGCCCGGCGCGGCGCTCATAGCCCGCGCAGGCGGTTGGCCAGTTCCACCGCCGACTTCACGCCCATCTTGTCGAACACGCGCGAGCGGTGGACCTCGACCGTGCGCACGCTGATCTGCAACTGGTCCGCCACGAGCTTGTTGGGCAGGCCCGCCACCACCAGATTCATCACGTCGCGCTCGCGCTCGGTCAGGCTGTCCAGGCGCTGCTGCAACTCGCGCCGCACGGCGCGCTCGGCCAGTTGCGCGGCCGACTGCCGCAGCGCCTGCTCGACGCGGTCGACCAGGGCGTTGTCGGAGAACGGCTTTTCGCAGAAGTCGAAGGCGCCGCGCTTGACCGCCGCCACGGCGGTGGCCACGTCGGCGTGGCCCGACAGGAAGATGATGGGCATGGCCGCCTGCCAGGGCAGCAGGCGCAGCTTCTCGAACAGGGCCAGGCCGCTCATGCCGGACATGCGCACATCCAGCAGCACGCAGCAGGGCACGTCGGGCTCCTGCCGCGCGATGGCGGCGCCGGCCAGGAAGTCCTCGGCGCTGTCGAAGCCGTCGCTGATGAGCCGGCGCGTGCGCAGCAGCCAGGCCAGGGCCTCGCGCACGCCGACGTCGTCGTCCACGAGGTAGATCTTCGCGTCGGGGAATTCGGTCATGCGCGAATCATAGGAGGGCGGCCCGCGGGCCCTCAGAAGGCGTGCGTCTCGACCGGCCTTGCCGCGCTCGCCTCGGCCACGGGCAGGGTGAACGAGAAGCGCGTGCCGCGCGGCTGCGCGGGCTCGAAGTCCAGCGCGCCACCGTGCTGCTCCACCACCGTGCGGCACAGGCTCAGGCCCAGACCCATGCCCTCGGCCTTGGTGGTGAAGAAGGGCGTGAACAGACGCTCGGCCACCTCGGGCGGCAGGCCCTGTCCGTGGTCGGTCACGTCCATGCGCACCCAGCGCGCGCAGCGCCCCTCGCCCGGCTCGCCGGCCTCGCCCATCACGGGCGCCATGGCGATGCGCAGCACGCGCAGGCCGCTGGCGGTGCCCGGGTCGCCCAGCGGCATGGCCTGCATGCCGTTGCGCGCGAGGTTGAGCAGCACCTGCTCGACCATGGTGCGGTCGCACCACACGCGCGGCGTGCCCGGCGCGATGTCCACCTGCAGGCGGATGCCGCGCTTCTTGGCCTGCAGCGTGAGCAGCGTGGAAATGCCCTCGATCAGCAGGTGCGGCTCCACCGCCTCGCGCACCTGGTCGCGGCGGCGCACGAAGTCGGCCACGCCACGGATCACGCGGCCCGCGCGCTCGGCCTGCTCGCCGATGCGCCGGATGGCGCGTTCGATGTCGTCGGACACGCCGTCGTCGCCGTCGCTGTCGCCTTCGCCTCTGCCACCGCCCTGGTGCAGCAGGTTGAGCGTGCCGCTGGCGTAGCTGGCGATGGCCGCCAGCGGCTGGTTGAGTTCGTGGCTGATGAGGGAGGCCATCTCGCCCACCGTGGCCAGGCGCGCAGTGGCCTGCAGCTTGTCTTGCGAGGCGCGGTTGAGCTCCTCGATGCGGCGCTGTTCGGTGAGGTCGATGATGGCGCTCATGTAGCCGGTCTGCACGCCCTGGGCGTCGATCAGCGGGGCCTCGATGATGAGCACCGGAAAGCGCGTGCCGTCGCTGCGCTGGAACACCGATTCGTAGCCCTCGCGCGGCAGGACCTGCCCGGCCAGGCGCACGGCCTGACGCTGCTGGTACTCGTCCACCAGCTCGGGCGGCCACCAGGGCGCGGGCATGCCGCTGCCCACCAGTTGTTCGGCCGTCAGGCCCACCATCTGGCAGAAGGCGGGGTTCACGTAGGTGATGCGCCCGCTCATGTCGCGCGCGCGCAGGCCGGTGACGAGCGAGTCTTCCATGGCCTTGCGAAAGGCCAGGGCATCGGCCGCGCGCTGCTCGGCGCGCTGGCGCCGGCGCATGTCGCGCGCCAGCAGGTACAGCACGGCCAGCAGCGCCAGCGAGAGCGCGCCCACCACGCCGGTGAGCACGTTGGGGAACAGGCCGAGCGCGCGGCGCGGGCTCTCCAGTTGCAGCAGCAGGGTGTGGCCGGGCAGGTCGAGCAGGGCGTGCGCGCTGAGCGTGCGCCGCTGCACGGGCACCACGCTGTGCACGGCCAGGCGCGCGCCGTCGCTCTCCACGAAGCTCAGGCCGCGCCCGCGCAGCGTGACCGCGTCGGTGAGTTCGGCCAGCATGGCGGGCAACGAGTAGGTGGCGATGAGGAAGCCGCGCGACTCGCCGGCCTCGCTCAGCGGCAAGCACAGTTCCATCACCTCCAGGCCGCGGCCGTCGCGCTTGGGCCAGAAGTAACTGGCGGAGTAGGCCGGGCCCGACAGGCGCTGCGCGGCATCGCAGGCCTGGCGCACTTCGGGCAGGGCCTGGCCGCGCGGCAGCAGGTCGAACACGTCGGGTCGGTAGGCGGAGAGACGTTGTGCGAGCACGCGCATGTCGGTGTCGCGCCATTCGAGGCGCACGAGCTCACGCCGCTGCGCCAGCAACTCCGCCGCGGGGGCGTCCCAGCTCGCCGGGGTAGGCGAGAAGGCGTTGAGGGACTGCAGGGTCTGCACGTTGCGCAGCAGGGCGCTGCGGATCTCGCCGACGACGGTGGTGGCGTCCTGGTCGAGCGCGGCCTGGTCGCGCCCGACCTCGTACTCGGCGGCGAGGAAGATCAGCACCGCGAGCAGCGCGCCCACCAGCAGCAGCAGCGCGCCCCACAGGGGCCAGCGGGGCGGCTTGAGGGCGCGGCTCACGGGCGCGGCAGCGCGTTCAGCAGAGAACGCGGTGCTCCAGGCAGGGGAGTTGTTCGCGCACCTGGCGGATGCGCGCCATGTCGATGTCGGCCAGCGCGACGCCCGGGCCTTCGGCGTGCAGGGCCATCACCTGGCCCCAGGGGTCGATCACCATGCTGTGGCCCCAGGTGCGCCGGCCGTTCTCGTGCACGCCGCCTTGCGCGCTGGCGATGACGAAGGCCTGGTTCTCGATGGCGCGGGCGCGCAGCAGCACCTCCCAGTGCGCCGAGCCGGTGGTGTAGGTGAAGGCCGCAGGCACCAGCAGCACGTCGGCCGCGAGCATGCGGTAGAGCTCGGCGAAGCGCAGGTCGTAGCAGACGCTCTGGCCAATTCGCCAGTTCTCACCGTTGCGGTCGCGCAGTTCGAAATGGGTGGGCGTGTCGCCGGCCTGCAGAACGGCCGCTTCGTCGTAGCGCTCGCGGCCGTTGTCGTAGCGGAAGAGATGGATCTTGTCGTAGCGGCTCAGGCGGTGGCCCTTGGCGTCGAAGCTGAGCGAGGCGTTGGCGGCGTGCGAGGGGTCGGCGGTGGCCATGGGCAGGGTGCCGCCCACGACGCACATCTTCAGGTCGCGCGCGGCGTCGGCGAGGAAGTCCTGCACGCGGCCCAGGCCCTCGGTCTCGGCGATGACGAGCTTGTCCTCGTCCTTGGCGCCCATGAAGCAGAAGTACTCGGGCAGCACCGCGAGTTCGGCCCCGGCGGCGGCGGCCTGGCGCAGCAGGCGCAGGGCTTCGCTGAGGTTGGCGTCCAGGCTGATGCCCGAGACCATCTGGATGGCGGCGACTTTCATGCGGTCAATCCTCCGGCGGAAAAGGGAGCGTGCGAACGGCCCGGGGCAACACCCCGGGGGGCAAGCCGGCGAGCTTACTGCAGGGTGGAACCCGGCGTGGGCGGTGGGCTTGGCTTGGCGACCTTCTCCACCTGCGGGTCGGCCCAGCCGCCGCTGACGCGGAATTCCTGCGTGGCCGCGCTCTGCAGCGGCTGGCGCAGCAGGAACTGCGCGAGGAAGGTGCCCAGGCCCACCGCCGGGTTGATGGCGGTGGCGATGAGGGAGGCCGTGCCGGCGTTGAGTTCGGGCACCACCACCACCTTGAGGTCCTGCGTCTCGTGCGCGAGGTCGGCCGTGCCTTCCATCAGCACCGCGGCGTTCACGCCCTTCATCTGCAGGTTGTTGCTGCGGATGACACCCTGGTCGATGCGCGCGTCGCCGCGCACGAAGTCGAAGGCGAAGCCTTCGGAGAAGACGTCGCGGAAATCGAGCGTCAGGCGGCGCGGCAGGGCCTGCAGGCTCAGCACACCCAGCAGGCGGCCCGCGCCCGGATCGGCCTTGAGGAACTGGCCGCGCGCGACGTCCAGCTTCAGGGTCCCGGCCAGCGTGGGGTAGTCGATCGCGAAGGGCGTGCCGAGCCAGCCGATCTGGCCCTCCAGCCGTCCCTTGCCGCCGCGCACCAGGCCTTCCTTGCCAAAGCGGTTCAGCAGCGCGCCGCTGTCGTCGACGTCCAGGCGGAACTGCAGGGCGGTGCGCCGCGGGCCGCCTTCGCCGCCACCCAGCGGCGCCCAGTTGCCCGAGGCGCTGAGCCGCGCGTCAGGCAAGGTGGCGCGCAAGGCGTTGAGCCGCCATTCGCCCACGCGCGTGGGCCCGCCGCGGTTGACGGCGTCGATCTCCACGCGCCCGAGCGAGCGCCCGTCCCACTGCAGGTCGTCGACGGCGATGTCGAGTGCGGGCACGCTGCTGGGTTGTTGCAGCAAGGCCTCGGCCTCGCGCGGCGCAGCGGGCGAGAGCGTCAGGCGCGCCAATCGCGCATACAGACTGCCCGCGCCGGCCGCACCAGCCGGCCGAAATTCGACGTAGCCGTTGAGTTCGTTGGCATCGACGTTGGCGCGCCAGACCGCGCCCTCGCGCGAGGCGCCGACGACCACGCGCTGGAAGCGGCGCCCGTCGACGAGCGCCGCATCGGCGCGAAGCGACACCGCCAGCGGCAAACCTTCGCCGGCGACGGCCACGGCATCGGTGCCGCTGTCGCGCAGAAGGGCCCGCCAGGCGTCGAGGTCGAGTTCGCCCACGCGCAACTGGGCGTGCAGGCCCTGGGGCGGCAAGGCGGCGCGCTCGCCCACGGCCAGGCTACCGCGCACCAGGCGCGCCGACTCGCCACGCAGGTCGCGCTCGGCGATGAGGTCCACCAGCGGCTGCGCGGCCGGGCCGAGTTGCAGGGTGATCCGGTCGCTGACGGCCTTGTCGCCCTGTACGCCCTGCACGGCGCTTTCCAGGCGCAGGGGCCATGCGGCCTCGGCGGGCTTGGCCAGGGGGGCGGGCAGGTTCAGTGCCAGGCCCTGCAGGTTGCTGTCGATGCGCAGTTCGGGCACGCCGCCGCGAAAGCCCAGGCTGGCGTTGTAGCGGGCGCTGCCGCTGGCGTGCGCGAACAGATTCGACACGGGGCCGAACCCGCCCTCGCGCAGGCCGGCGGCGCTGGCCGTGCCGCTGCCACGGAACCGCGCCACCGGGCGGCCTGGGGCCTCGGCGCGCAGGCTGCCGTCGAACAGCAGCTCGCCGCCCAGCACCTGGCTGCGCGCGCCGGTGAAGGCGAAGCCCTGGTTGGTGAAGTCGAGCGTGGCGTGCGTGCGCGCGAGCAGCGGCGCGCCGGGAACGAGGCGCAAGTCGGTGCCATCGAGCTTGACCTTGCCACTCACCCGGGTGTCCTTGAGGTGCTTGAGTGGCAACTCGATCTGCACCGTGGTCTCGCCCGGCCCGCTGGCCTGGGCCGACGCCAGCGCGCCCTGGGTGAAGGTGTTCACCGGTGAGCGCTGGACGAAACCCAGCAACTCGGCCGCGGGGCCCTTGGCGTGGGTGCGCACGCGCACCTGCGTGTCGTGCGAGAGGCCTTCAATGTCCACCCCGCCCTGGTCGAGCGCGACACCCGGCGCGCCCTCGACGCCGCCGCGCACCTCGCTGATGCGGATATCGCCGCGGTCGAGCACGAAGCGCGCACTGGCGCCGCGCACGCCGGGCCAGCGCGCCTCGCCACCCTCCTGCAGGAAGGCGGGCAGGTAGTCGAAGTCCACGCCCTCCAGCGCCGCCTCGACGCGGAAAGTGCCAGCGCTGTGGTGCGGCTCGTCGAAGGGGATGTCGTCCACCAGGCCCTGGACGCGAAAGCTCGCCTGGCGCGACCCGCCGGCCCGCGCGGCCTCGCGCACGTAGCGGCGCGCATTCTCGGGCACCGCCATCGGCAGGTAGCGGTGCACGGCCGTGCCGTCGGCGCGCGTGAGCTGGGCGCTCAGATCGAGCACGCCGGGCAGACGCGGCTGCGCGGGCTGGGCCGCGGGATCGCCGGTGTGCCAGCGCGCCTGCAACGTGCCTTCGGCGTGCTCGTTGGCCAGCGAGGCCTGGTCGAGCTGGATGTCGAGGCGATCGCCCTTGACCGTCCAGCGCACGCGGCCGTCGAAGCGGTCGAGCGCGATGCGCGGCTCCTCGAACACGTCGGGGAAGACGAAGGCGCCCTCGCGCAACGCCACGCTGGCCTGGCCGCCGTTCTCGTCGAGGGTGAAATCGACGTCGGCGCCCTCCACGCCGGGCCGCCCCGGCAAGGGGAAACGTCCGCTGCGCGAGCGTTTGCCGCTGGGCTCGCCGGCCAGGGCGAGATCACTCACGCGGCCCTTGGCACGCGCCACCACGTGCTCGGCCATGGGACCGCTGCCGCGCGCCTGCCACGTCAGGTCGAGCGTGTCGAGCCGCCCGCGCGGCTGCAGACGGGCGAGCCAGCTGCGCGCGTCGGCGGGCAGGGGCA
The DNA here is from genome assembly GCF_000723405.1 of Hydrogenophaga intermedia. GTDB lineage: Bacteria > Pseudomonadota > Gammaproteobacteria > Burkholderiales > Burkholderiaceae_C > Hydrogenophaga > Hydrogenophaga intermedia. Next base: position 8,062 of record NZ_CCAE010000026.1, read on the forward strand.
GCCGCTCGGCGATCGCCGCCACGGTCTGCAGATCCACCGCCTGCGCCTGCACCACCGTGCGCGCGCCCTGGCGCTCGCGCGCCAGCGTGTGTTCCACGCGCACGCGGGCGCCGGCCCAGTCCAGGCCCTCGCGCGTGGTGAACGCCAGATCGTCCGAACCGAGGCTCATGCCACGGTCGGACCACTGCGCCTCCAGCCGGCCGCGCGCCTGCGCCAGGGCCAGGTCGGGCAGGTCGGGCGCGAGTTGCAGGTCGACGTCCTGCAAGGCCATGTCCAGCGTGAGGCCTTGCACCTGACCTTGCTGCACGCGCGCCCAGGCGCGCAGGGCACCTTCGCCACTGCGCAAACTCACGCCCTGGTCGCTCAGATCCACGTGGGCGCGCAGGCGCGAGACGTCGGCACGCGCGAACTCGGCGTAAAGCTCGCCGCTCCAGTCGTCCCAGGGTGCCTGGCGGGCCGGCGCGTTGAGGGGCAGTTGCAGCAGCGGTTCGCGCAGGCGCGCGCGCAAGCTGAAGCGCTCGCCCCACTCGGGCTCGGGCGTGGCGTCCAGGCGCAGCTCGTGCGTGCGCGCACCGTTGCGCGCCACGATGTCCAGCTCGCGCAGCAGCACCGGCGGCTGCTGACGGCGCTCGTCGATCCAGCGCACGGTGCCGCCGCGCACCACGAACTCGGGCTGGTCGAAGAACCAGTCGGCCGCGGCGTGGTTGCCGCTGTCGTCACCCGAGACGTCGATGCCCGCGATCTCGACCCGGCCATCGGCGCGCCGGCGAACGTCCAGGCTCGGGTTGTCGATCAGCAGTTGTTCGAAGCCGCCGTGCCACAGCGACTGCACCGACACGGCGGTGCGCACCAGCGGCAACCGCAGCGCACTGCGCCCCTGGGCGTCGTGCAGCCGCACGTCGCTGAGCTCGAAGGAGGGCACCAGCGGCGGCAGCACGCCGGCCAGTTTCGGGCCCTCGATGGCCCGGATGGCGCCGATGGTGACCGGTATCCCGACCGCGTGTGTGGCCCAGCGTTCCAGGTCAGGGCGCCAGGTTTCGATCCTTGGCACAATCCACGCCTGCAAAACGAGCCAGGTCAGGATGAATACGCCCCACAGGCCCGCCAGCAGCCACAACAGCATGCGCAGGGCGCGTGCCCACAGCCGCAGCCCTCGGCCGGCCGGTGCATCGCCTTTGGCGCGCAAGGCGCTGGCGTCAAGAGATCGGTTCATGTCCACCGCAAATTATGAGGGTGGGACACCACACAGGTTCCAGTGGTGCTGAGCACGGCTTGTCAACGATTGTGAACACCACCACCGCCGCTTCGACCCCGGCCACCCGTCAGGCCGACCATTCCCGCTTCGTACAGCGCGTTCGCCGCCGCTACGCGGCCGAGCTGGCCTGCCTGCCGCCCGGCGCGCCCGACAAGGCCGCCATGCGCACCTGCCTGGATGCGCTCGTGGCCCAAGGCCTGCCGCTGCCGGCCGCCCTGCGCGTACTGCGCCAGCTCGTGCTGGAGCGCCTGGCGGTCATCGACTGCGAGGCTGGCGCCTCGCTCAAGACGGTCACCGGCGCGGTGACCGAGTTGGCCGAGTTGGCGCTCGACCAGGCCTGCGGTCTGGCCTTCGCGGAGCTGGATGCCCTTCACGGCGCGCCACTGTGCGCCAACGGCGACCGCGCGCAGCTCTGGGTCATCGGCATGGGCAAGCTGGGCGCGCGCGAGCTCAACGTGTCCAGCGACATCGACCTCATCTACGTCTACGACCTCGACGGCGAGACCGCGGGCAACGCCGAGGGCCGAAACCGCATCAGCCACCACGAGTACTTCGCCAAGGCGGTCAAGCACCTCTACAACACGGTGGGCGAGACCACCGAGCACGGCAACGTGTTCCGGGTCGACCTGGCGCTGCGGCCCAACGGCAACTCCGGCCCCAGCGTGGTCTCGCTGGGCGCGCTGGAGGAATACTTCCTCGTCCAGGGCCGCGAGTGGGAGCGCTTCGCCTGGCTCAAGAGCCGCGTGATCGCGCCGGCCAGTGCGCTGGCCGACAAGGACGGCATGGCCGCGCTGCGCGGCACCGTGCTGCCCTTCGTGTTCCGCCGCTACCTCGACTACGGCGTGTTCGAGTCGCTGCGCGTGCTGCACCGCCAGATCCGCGAGCACGCAGCGCGCCGCGCCGCCGGCAACCCGGGCCGTGCCAACGACGTGAAGCTCTCGCGCGGCGGTATCCGCGAGATCGAGTTCACCGTGCAGTTGCTGCAGGTGGTGCGCGGCGGCCAGTTCCCCGAACTGCGCACGCGCCCCACGCTGGACGCGCTGCAGCGCGTGGCCAAGGCCGGCCTGATGCCACCCGAGAAGGCGCAGGCGCTGGCCGAGGCCTACGTATTCCTGCGCCAGGTGGAGCACCGCATCCAGTACCTGGACGACCAGCAGACACATGTGCTGCCCGAGCGCGACGACGACCTGGCCTGGATGGCGGCCACGCTGGGTTTTGCCAATACCTGCGCCTTCCTGCACGCGTTGGACGCGCACCGCGAACTGGTGGCCGAGGAGTTCGACACCCTGCTCGGCGGCAGCCCGGGCGCCTGCAAGGGCAAGGGCTGCAACGGCGGTGCGCCGCGCGCCGCCGAGGACGACCTGGGCGCCGTGCTGCCCCAGTTGCCCGCCACGCTGGCCGAGCGTGTGCAGGCCTGGGCCGAGCACCCGCGCGTATTGGCCCTGCGCGAGGACACCCGCGCGCGCCTGGTGCGCCTGGTGCAGCGCACCGGCGCGTGGATCGACGAAGGCCGCGTGAGTGAGACGGCCGCGCTGCGCATGGTCGACTGGATCGAGCCGCTGCTGCGCCGCGAGAGCTATCTGGCGCTGCTGCAGGAGCGCCCCTCGGTGCACGAGCGCCTGCTGCGCCTGCTGGGCGCGGCCAAGTGGCCGGCGCGCTACCTCATGCAGCACCCGGGCGTCATCGACGAGCTGGCCAGCCAGCAGTTGATGGCCGAGCGCTTCGACGCCGAGGCCTTCGAGGCCGAGTGCGAGACGCGGCGCGCGTCGCTGCGTACCACCGGCGAGGACGACGAGGAAACCCTGCTCAACCTGCTGCGCCGCGCCCACCACGCCGAGACCTTCCGCACCCTGGCGCGCGACGTGGAGGGCGTGCTCACGGTGGAGCAGGTGGCCGACGACCTGTCGGCCCTGGCCGACTCGGTGCTGCGCCTGACGGCGCGCTGGTGCTGGGAACGGCTGAAGAACCGCCATCGGGAGACGCCGGCCTTCGCCATCATCGGCTACGGCAAGCTGGGCGGCAAGGAGCTGGGCTACGGCAGCGACCTGGACATCGTTTTCGTCTACGAAGACGAGCACGAGAACGCGAGCGAAATCTACGCCGGCTTCGTGCGCAAGATGATCAACTGGCTGCAGGTGAAGACGGGCGAGGGCGACCTGTTCGAGATCGACACCGCGCTGCGGCCCAACGGCAACTCGGGCCTGCTCGTCACCAGCTTCGAGGCTTTCGAGAAATACCAGACCCAGCGCGGCAGCAACACCGCCTGGACCTGGGAGCACCAGGCCATGACGCGCGCGCGCTTCGTGCTCGGCAGCGCCGGCCTGGCCGGGCGTTTCGACGCCGTGCGCGAGGCCGTCATCACCGCGCCGCGCGACGCTGCCGCGCTGGCCGATGAGATCGTCTCCATGCGCGAGAAGGTGCGCTCGGCGCAGACGCTGCGCAGCGGACGCTTCGACGTCAAGCACAGCCCGGGCGGCATGGTCGATGTGGAGTTCGTGGTGCAGTACCTGGTGCTGCTGCACTCGCGCGAACACCCCGAGTTGCGCGCCAACACCGGCAACATCAACCTGCTGCGCCGCGCCGAGGCCGCGGGTTTGCTGCCCGCGGGCATGGGCGAGGCCGCCGCGCTGGCCTACCGCCGGCTGCGCCAGGTGCAGCACCGCGCGCGCCTGGATGAAACGTCCACACAGGTCGATCCGGCCGAGCTGCAGGCCGAGTCCGACGCCGTGCGCGCGCTGTGGGCCCAGGTGCTGGGCCCCCCTGTCCCACCCACATGAGAGGCTCGCGCAGCTGGCTCGCGCTGTGCGCCTTGCACGGCGTGGCCAGCATGGTGCTGTGGTGGTCGCAGGAGGCGGCGGTACAGGCCCTGGTCTGGCGCTCGGCCGAATGGAAGCAGGCACCCTGGACGCTGTGGACCAGCGCCTGGGTGCACCTGAACACGCCGCACCTGGTGGGCAACCAGCTCGCACTGGGCGCACTCACCGCCGCCGGCTGGTGGCTGCGCCCCACGCGCGCAGCCACGCTGGCCTGGGCGCTGAGCTGGCCGCTCATGCAGTTGAGCCTGCTGCTGTGGCCCCTTATCGGCTACGCGGTAGGCCTGTCGGGGGTGTTGCACGCAGGTGTGGCGGTACTCGCGATGCAACTGCTGCTGGCCGGCCCGCGCGCGCTGCGCCCCTGGGGCACGCTGCTCATGGCCGGCCTGCTGCTCAAGCTCTGGCTGGAGCAGGGCTGGGCGCGCCCGGTGGTGTGGGACCCGGGCAATCAGATGTCGGTGGTGCAGGCCGCTCACCTCGGCGGCGCGGCCTGGGGGGCGCTGTTCGGCGCGCTGGGTGCGGGCTGGAACCGCTGGCGCGCGCGGCGCGCCGTGGGCTGAGGGCCGTCAGGCCGCCGCGGGCGCGGGGCCGAGCGACTTGCGGAAGCGATTGAGTTCCTGAACGGTCTTGAAACGGCCGTCCATGAGCAGGCTCAGGTTGTGCAGGATGCGATCGACCACCTTGCTTTCCCACACGGCGTCGAAGTTGATCTGCTGGTCGAGCCAGTGCTCCAGCCACTCGGGGTTGGGCAGGCGGCTCTGGATGGTGTCCTTGGGAAAGAGCGCCTTGTTGACGTGCAGGTTGGTGGGGTGCAGGGCCTGTGCGGTGCGCCGCGCGCTGGCCATGAGCACGCCCACCTTGGCGAACGCGGCGCGCGCCTCATTGCCGAACTTGCCGATGGCGCGCTTCATGTAGCGCAGGTAGGCGCCCCCGTGGCGTGCCTCGTCCTGGCTGAGCGTGGTGTAGATGTGCTTGATCACCGGCTCGCTGTGCCACTCGGACGCGCGGCGGTACCAGTGGTTGAGGCGGATCTCGCCGCAGAAGTGCAGCATCAGGGTTTCCAACGCCGGCGCGGGATCGAACTCGAAGCGGATCTCGTGCAGCTCCTGCTCGGTGGGCACGAGTTCGGGGCGGAAACGCCGCAGGTACTCCATCAGCACCAGTGAATGCTTCTGTTCCTCGAAGAACCAGATCGACATGAAGGCCGAGAAGTCGGAGTCGTCGCGGTTGTCGCGCAGGAACATCTCGGTGGCCGGCAGCGCCGCCCACTCGGTGATGGCGTTCATCTTGATCGTCTGGGCCTGCTCGTCGCTCAGCCGGCTGGCGTCGAACTGCGCCCACGGGATGTCCTTGTCCATGTCCCAGCGGACGGACTCCAGTTGTTTGAACAATTCGGGATACAGCATGGTCTTCTCTCAACGACAGGCAAAACGCGCAATATTGTAGGCGGGGGTATAACGGGCACCCGGATTGCCCCATGAACCGCACTGAAACCGAATCACATTTCCTGCGGAACTTCCCGCACCGGCTCGCGCTCCAACCCCGCGTATCGGCGAGGGAGCGACCCGAACACCGTTTTTCACTGCGAAGCCTTCCGGGCCCCTGGGTTCCGGATGCAATCCCGAGGCGCTTCTCCTCCTCCTCCCTCCCTCCCTTGTTCGCGTCGGGGCGCTTCGCAGTTTCTTGTCCACCCCACCGCCGGGCCCGCCCGGCGGCATTGCCCCGGGGGTGCGCATGACCCCCAGCGCTACCCCCGCCCGCCGCCACCAGGTGCGCGTGGCCATCGTCGGCTCCGGGATCGCCGGGCTGGCGGCTGCGCACACGCTGCAGGGCCTGGCCGACGTCACGCTGTTCGAAGCCGACGATGTATTCGGCGGCCACACGCGCACGCTGGACGTGGCGCTGCCCGACGCGAGCGGCGCGCCATTGAATGTCGGCCTGGACGCGGGCTTCCTGGTGCTGGACGAGCGCACCAGCCCCAATCTGCTGGCGCTGTTCACGCAGCTGGGCGTGCCACTGGCGGCATCGGACGGCTCGTTTTCGGTGCAGGTGCGCGGCACCGGGCTGGCCTGGGGCAGCGCGAATCTGGCCGGCGTGTTCTCTCAACGGCGCCACCTCGCCAGCCCGCGCTTCTGGCGCATGCTGGCCGACGCCCGGCGCTTCAAGCACGCCTGCGCCGTCCTGACCCGGCAGCACGCCGAGACGGGGCCCGACACGCCCCTATTGCAACCACTGGGTGACTACCTGCGCGAACACCACTTCTCGAGCGGGTTTCGCGACGACTGTCTGCTGCCACTGCTCACGGGTTTCTGGGGGTGTTCGCCCGACGAGGTGCTGCTCGCGCCCCTGCTGGCCGCGTCGCGCTTTCTGCGGCAACACACACCCTTGCGCGTGGGCGGGCGGTCACGTTGGTTCACGGTGATGGGCGGTGCGCGCCCCTTCGTGCAGGCCATCGTGGCGGGCATTGGCGACGCTCGCCGGTCCACGCCCGTGCACCATGTCGCGCGCGACGCGCAGGGGGTGCGCATCGTCACCGGTTCGCAGGTCGAGCGCTTCGACGCCGTGGTGCTGGCCTGCCACGCCGATCAGGCGCTGGGCCTGCTGGGCGAAGAAGCGGGTGAAGAGGAGCGCGCCACGCTCGGCGCCATCCGCTTCCAGCCGCGGCGCGCGGTGCTGCACACCGACACCTCGGTGCTGCCGGCCGCACGCGACGCCTGGGCGGCGTGGAATTGCGAACCCGGCGGCCTGCACTGCCTGCTCAACCGCACGCAGCCGCTGCCAGTGGCGCAGCCGGTGCTGGTGTCGTTCGGCACCCCGCGCGCCATCGCACCCGAGCGGGTCCTGGGCACCTTCGACCTGGCGCACCCGGTGTTCGACCTCGCGGCGATCCGCGCCCAGGCCCAGCTGCCCGCGCTGCAGGGCGGGCACCACACCTGGTACGCCGGTGCCTGGTGCGGCGATGGCTTTCACGAAGACGGACTGAAGGCGGGCCTGCACGCGGCGCGTGCGCTGATCGACCGCTTCGACCTGGTGCCCCGCATCAGCGACCAGCGCGCCCTGCGCCAGGCGCTGCCGGGGGTGCTGGCCTGAAGCCCCGGCCCCTCATCCCTCTCAGGCGCTGGGCAGGGAGTCGATGAAGCTCTGGCGCTGCACGAGCTTGTCGTTCAGCCGGGCCAGGTTGGGGAAGTCACCACGCCAGTCGATGGCGGGGAAACGGAAGTCCAGATAGCCCAGGGCACAGCCTACGGCCACGTCGGACAGGCTGAAGTGGATGCCCGAGCAGAAGGGCTTGTCCCCCAGGCCCTGGCTCATGGATTTGAGCGCCGCGTGGATCTTGACCATCTGGCGGTCGATCCAGGCCTGGCTGCGCTGCTCGGCCGTGCGGTGCGGCCAGGTGGACTCCAGCCGCGCGAGCACGGCGGCGTCGAGCACGCCATCGGCCAGGGCCTCCCAGGTCTTGACCTCGGCGCGCTCGCGCCCCGAAGGCGGTATGAGCTTGCCCACCGGCGACAGGCCGTCGAGGTACTCGACGATCACGCGGGAGTCGAACACCGCCTCGCCGCCTTCCATGACCAGGCAGGGCACCTTGTGCAGCGGGTTGGATGCGCCGATGGTGGTGTCGTCCGACCACACGTCTTCCAGCACGAACTGGTAGTCCAGCTTCTTCTCGGCCATGACGATGCGCACTTTGCGCACGTAGGGGCTGGTGACGGCTCCGATGAGTTTCATGGTCTGTGGGGCTAGGGAATGGTCGGCGATTTTAGCCAGCGGCCTGGGCCTTTCGCCTGACGCGCCCGGCCCCCTGTGCCCCTGGACAGGCGCACTCCTACAATTCCGGGATGCGCCAGACCCCTGCTCCCGCCGCGCCCACGAGCGCCGACCTCTCCCCGATCACCGCCCTGTCGCCGCTGGACGGCCGCTACGCCGGGCGCCTGGCGCCGCTGCGTCCCTTCATGAGCGAACTGGGCTACATGCACCGGCGCGTGCAGGTCGAAGTCGCCTGGTTCATCGCCCTGTCCGACGCGGGCTTCGACGAGTTCAAGCCGCTGTCGCCCGGTGCACGCACTTACTTGCTGGGCCTGGTGAAGAACTTCAGCGAGGCCGATGGCGAAGCCATCAAGGCCATCGAAAAAACCACCAACCACGACGTCAAGGCCGTCGAGTACTGGATCAAGTCGAAGTTCGAGGCCCGCCCCGAGCTGGAGCGCGCGGCCGAGTTCGTGCACTTCGCCTGCACCAGCGAGGACATCAACAACACCAGCCACGCACTGCAACTCAAGGGCGCGCGCGAGCAGGTGCTGCTGCCCGCACTGGACGCGGTCATCGACAAGCTGCGCGAGATGGCGCACGGCTTCGCGGCCGTGCCCATGCTCAGCCGCACCCACGGCCAGACGGCCAGCCCCACCACCGTGGGCAAGGAGCTGGCCAACGTGGTGGTGCGCCTGAGCGCCGCGCGCGAGCGCGTCGCCGGCGTGAAGCTGCTGGGCAAGATGAACGGCGCGGTGGGCAACTACAACGCCCACCTCGCGGCCTGGCCCGACTTCGACTGGGAAGCCTTCAGCCGCAAGGTGGTGGAGACGCCCGAACCGCTGGGCCTGGGCCTGACGTTCCAGCCCTACAGCATCCAGATCGAGCCGCACGACTACATGGCCGAGCTGTTCGACGCGGTGGCGCGCACCAACACCATCCTGGTCGACATCGCGCGCGACATCTGGGGCTACGTGAGCCTGGGCTACTTCAAGCAAAAGCTCAAGGCGGGCGAGATCGGCTCATCGACCATGCCGCACAAGGTCAACCCGATCGACTTCGAGAACGCCGAGGGCAACCTGGGCCTGGCCAACGCCTTGCTGCGTCACCTGAGCGAGAAGCTGCCCGTGAGCCGCTGGCAGCGCGACCTGACCGACTCCACCGTGCTGCGCAACATGGGCGTGGCCCTGGGCTATGCGGTGCTGGCCTACCACGCGCTGGGCGTGGGCCTGGGCAAGCTCGAGCTGAACGAGGAGGCGCTCGCCGCCGACCTCGATGCCTCCTGGGAGGTGCTCGCCGAGCCCATCCAGACGGTGATGCGGCGCTTCGGCGTCTCCGGCGCCTACGAGAAGCTCAAGGAAGTGACGCGCGGCAAGACCGTCACGGCCGAGGCCATGCACGCGTTGATCCGCAGCCTGGAGATTCCGCAGGCCGAGAAGGACCGCTTGCTGGCGATGACGCCCGCGAGCTACACGGGCAAGGCGACCGAACTCGCGCGGCGCGCCTGACCTTGCCCCCACGCTCCGCCCCAAGGCGGATCGCCCCTACGCCGCCCGCTCTCGGTAGCGGTTGAAACGCCAGGCGTCGCCTTCGATGGTGATGCGTCGCCAGGTGTGGCGCTTCTCGCCGGGCGTCATCTCCGTCCAGCGCTGCACTTCCGCGAACAGGCGGCCGCAGCCCTTGCATACGTCGTCGCCCTGGCTGGTGGAGCAGATGGCGATACAGGGCGTATCGGGCGTGGTGGCGTACCAGGCCAGCCAGGCCTCGCGCGCCTTGGGGGGCATGCTGTGCTCGTCGGCCTCGGCCTCGTGGAAGAAGACCAGCTGGGCATAAACCTCGGCTAATGCGCGGGTGGGCGCGGGCAACGAGACGCCGTCGGGCGAGGGAGAACGTTCGCGCCACCAGTTGATGGCCGCTTCGATGTCGGTGATGTGGATGCCGGCCATGGGAGGGCGATGATATGACGCCCTCGAGCCCCATCCCGGCGCATCGGGGCGACGCCCCGCGCGCGGCCGGGTGCTCAGTCCGCCTTGTTGCGGCGCTGCAGGTACTTGCCCATGGCCACCACCAGCAGCGCGCCCAGCGCAGCCGCGGCATAGAAGCCCACGGAGTGGTGCGGAATCCAGGGCTCGATCATCTTGTCGGAGACCAGGGTTTCGCCCCCCACCCAGCCGATCAGTGCAGCACCCAGGGTCACGATGGCGGGGAAGCGGCCCATGATCCGGATCATCAGCGTGCTGCCAAAGATCACGATGGGAATGGCGATGGCCAGCCCGATCACCAGCAAAGGAATGTTGCCGTTGGCGGCGGCGGCCACGCCGATCACGTTGTCCAGGCTCATCACCAGATCGGCCACGAGGATGGTGCGGATGGCGGCGAGCAGGCCACCGTTGGCGGGTCCCCCGGACGCCTCATCGTCACCGCCGTTGAGCAGTTGCACGCCGATCCACAGCAGCAGCAGGCCGCCCACCAGTTGCAGCCAGGGCATCTGCATGAGCTTGACGGCCACCACGGTCAGCACCACGCGCAGCAGCACCGCCGCCGCCGTGCCCCAGAAGATCGCCTGCTTCTGCTGCCGCGGCCCGAGCCCTCGCGCGGCCAGCGCGATCACCACGGCGTTGTCGCCCGACAGAATGATGTTGATCCAGATGATCTGGCCCAGGCCCAGCCAGAACTGGGGACTCGACAGCAATTCCATGGTGGGGCTTTCCAGTGAGCGGGGATCGACCACCGGAACGCCCGCCGGTCGGCCCGAACAGTGTAGGCATGCTCACAGGCAGTGCCGGGTGAGGGATACCGCGTACGCAATTCCCCGGTGAGCCCGGCTGGCGGGCGGCTGGCCTCGCCGCATACAATCCACGGTTTCGCGGAAGGGGAGTAGCTCCCGGGCGCGGTGGCGGCTCCTTCTGGCGCCTTGCCGCGCCGGTCAACGCGTCGTCAGTACGGTGTCCGCGGCGCGGCACCCGGCGCGTTGGGCAACACGGTCACGTGCTGCCGGGCAAGACCTTCAGACCTCATCGCTTCTGGAGCCCCGTTTCACCATGGAATTCATGTCCGCTGCCTGGTGGTCCGCATTGCTGGCCATCATCCTCATTGACCTCGTGCTCGCCGGCGACAACGCCATCGTGATCGCATTGGCCGCCCGCAACCTGCCCAAGGAACACCAGAAGAAGGCCATCGTCTGGGGCACGGTCGGGGCCATCGTCGTGCGCTCGGCCATGACGCTGGTGGTGGTGTGGCTGCTGAAGATCCCCGGGCTCATGGCCATCGGCGGTATCGCGCTCATGTGGATCGCCTACAAGCTGATCGCCGAAGACGAAGGCGATGGTGACGAGCACGGCCCGGCGGCCACCACCTTCTGGGGCGCCATGAAGACCATCATCATCGCGGACGCGGTAATGGGCATCGACAACGTGCTGGGCGTGGCGGGTGCAGCGCGCGGCGCCTTCGACCTGGTGGTCATCGGCCTGCTCATCAGCATCCCCATCGTGGTGTTCGGCAGCACGCTGATCCTCAAGCTCGTCGAGAAGTACCCGGCCATCATGTACATCGGCGCCGGTGTGCTGGCCTTCACCGCCGGCAAGATGGTGGTGAACGAGGCGCTGCTGGCGCCCTGGTTCAAAGGTCCCGAGTTCGCGCAGATGGCCGCTTACTGGGGCTTCGTGGCACTCACCATCGTGGTGGTGTTGGCCCTGGGCTACCTGCACAACCGGCGCGTGGCGCAACGCGCTGACGCGGCCGAGAAAGCCTGAGGTCACCATGCGGCTGATCCTGCGCTGGGTGTTGGCGGCTTGCGCGCTGCTGCTGGTGGCGTGGCTGTATGGCGGCGTGGAAGTGCGCAGCTTCCCGTCGGCGCTCATCGCCGCCGCGGTGATCGGCCTCTTCTACATGCTGCTGCGCCCGGTGCTGGTGCTGCTGACGCTGCCGGTGACGCTGGTGACCTTCGGGCTGTTCCTGTTCGTCATCAACGCACTGTTGTTCTGGGCCGCGGCCAGTGTGCTCGACGGCTTTTACGTGGCCGGCTTCTGGGCGGCCATGTTGGGCTCCATCATCTACTCGGTGATCATGCTGGTGGTGGACGCGGCGCTGCGCAGCCTGCGGCTGGGCTGAGCCAGACCCGCGCAGCGCCTGCAGCCGGCCTGACTGGCGGCACACATTACCTGGCAAGGCGCGCTCAGCGCTTGTCTTCTTCGCGCATTGCCTCGCGCAGGCGGTCTTCCACGTCCCGGCGGCGGCTGTCCACGATGGCCAGCTCGATCGGGTCGGCGTTGCGCTGCGCGGGCGGCAGGGCCTGCGCGGCCTTCAGGCGCTCCAGTGCGCCATCCCAATCGAAATGCGCGGCTCGTGCCTCGGCCTCGGCGCGCACCGCGCGCAGGGTGCGGCCGCGGTTCTGGTGCGCGCGAGCCAGGATCTGCCAGGCCTGCGCGTCGCGCGGGTGGTCCACCACCCAGACCTGCAGACGCGAGGCGGCGCGCTCGGCTTCGCCGCTGGCGACGGCGGCCTGCGCGCCCAGCAGCAGCGGACCGCGCGAGCCGGAGGCCAACGCCGCGTCGCGCAACTCGGCCAACAGCGCCGCGTTGGCGGGCGCGCCGGGCGACATCAGCAACTCCAACATCAGGGCATCGGCCATCGCGCGCGCGTCGCTGCCGGCCACGGCGGTGCGCAGGCGCTGGGCCAGTTCGGCCGCGCGATCGTGCTGGCCCAGGCGTTGCGCGGACAGGGCGCCCGCATACAGCTCACCAGGCTTCGCCGCGGACCCGGCCGCGATCTGCACCCAGTTGGACCAGCGCGTGCTGTTGCGCTCGGCCAGTACCCGCGCGCGCGCCGAGGCCAACGCGTGCATTGCGGCCGAGGGCAGGCCCGCAGGCCGCACCGGCGCGTCCGCGCGCGGGCCCACACCGGCGGCGGCCGAAGGCAGGCGCGACTGCATGTCGGCGATGCGCTCGCCCGTCAGCGGGTGGCTGCGCAGATAGGGGAAGGCACCGTCGTCGTTCAGCCGCGAGGCCTGCGCCAGCTTGTCGAACATGCTCACGAAGCCCTGGCCATCGAAGCCTGCCCCGGTGAGCACGCCGAAGCCCACTCGGTCGGCCTCGCGCTCCATGTCACGCGAGAACTTCAGCGACTGTTGTGCCGCCACCGCCGAACCGCCCGCGATGGCGGCGCCCGCCGCCTGTGGGTTGGAGCCGGCCGCCAACGCGCCCAGGATCATGGCGCCGATCATCCAGGGTGCCAGTCGCTGCTCGTTCGACATCATTCGCGCGATGTGGCGCTGCGAGACGTGGCTGAGTTCATGCGCCATCACCGAGGCCAACTCCTCGGGACGCTCGGTCACCGCGAGCAGGCCCAGGTTGACCCCCAGGTAGCCACCAGGCAGCGCGAAGGCGTTGACGCTGCGCTCGCGCGAGATCATGAGCTCCCAGGCGAGGCGCTCGGCCAGTTCGGGCGGCACCTCGCCGCGCTGCTTGGCGGCGGCCAGCAAGGGCTGCCACAGGAGTTGGAGGTAGTCGACGAGCATGGGGTCGTCGAGGTAGTCCGGGTCCTGGTAGATGCTGCGGGCGATGCGGTCGCCCAGGCGGCGCTCGGCGGAGACGGTGAGACCCTCGCCGTCTCCGAGGCTGGGGAGGGAAAGGTTGCCGCCGGGATTGCCCTGGGCGTTGGCGCCCGGGCGCTGCGCCGCGGCGCGGGCGGCGCCATCGCTCTGGGCCTGCACAGTCGTCGCTGGCCAAGCCAGGGCGAGCGCCAGCAGGGAAAGCGCCAATCGCGGAGGCCGGCGGAGGCCCGCAGAGGTCGAAAGCATGGCCGTATGATGCCCCCAACACCCCACCGGTTCACCGCGCGAACGCGCAAAGCCGCCATGAAGCGGCGTTAACAGGCGTCAAGAACGTGTCCAAGTCCTCTTCATCCCAGGCCCCGTCCGGCAGCCCGCTGACCCATTTCGACGCGCAAGGGCAGGCGCACATGGTGGACGTGGGGGCGAAAGCAAGCACTCACCGTGTTGCCATCGCCGAAGGCCGGATCACGATGCAGCCGGCGACTCTGGCGCTGATCGAATCGGGCACTGCAAAAAAGGGCGACGTGCTGGGCGTGGCTCGACTGGCCGGCATCATGGCCGCCAAGAAGACCAGCGACCTGATCCCGCTGTGCCACCCGATTGCACTGACGCGGGTGGCGGTGGAGTTCATGGTGGACGCCGCCGATCACAGCGTGCTGTGCACGGCGACGGCGGAATGCATGGGGCAGACGGGGGTGGAGATGGAGGCGCTGACTGCGGCGTCGGTGGCCCTGCTGACGATCTACGACATGTGCAAGGCGGTGGATCGGGGGATGGTGGTCCAAAGCGTACAGTTGCGGGAAAAGCGAGGGGGCAAGAGCGGGGTGTATTTGGGTGATTGAGTCCGCCGACTTGTCGCGATTACTTTTCAGGTGCCAAGCCGTTCATGGCCTGCCATTCGCGATATTCGTTCGGCCAAGCGGCTGCGTATTGCCTGGTGTGAAGCGCCACGAGGTCGTCTCGTCCCAGGAATGAGGCTGCAATCAGGAGTTGGCGGATGATCCGCGAGTCCGGGGCGGTGTGCAGCGCCTCTTGTGCGGCGGCGAGCATCACCTGAGCATTTGAGGGCGTGACAGGCGTTGAGACTACGCCTGCAACGATGACATGCGATTGGAATAGCACCGTGTCCTGAATGCGCTTCAACGTGTCCACCCGGTAGTACTCGGGCCGCATGTGCAACGGGAGATACGGTTGGCTGGCTTTGAAATAGTCCATGGCGATCAGTCCGAACGCCGTCAGCAACGCAGCGGAGCCAGTCAGCAACACGGGCAGCCGCCAGCGACTTGAAGTGGTGTACCCCGAAGCATCTGATGTCCGCCTCTTCATATTCGACTGCACCAGAAGCACGCCCGCACACAAGGCCACGACCTGAAACCACCCGTACCACATCGGAAACTCGACGAGACTGTGTGCCCCCATGAGCGCGAGCAGGGCCCATGCGAATCGCCCCCGCGAGCACTTGGCGGCCCAGGGTCTGCAATGAGTCAACGCAAGGATCATGGCTGCGGTCAACAGCGCCGTGAGTGGCCACCCCCAGATCACCGCCCAATGCAGGAACAGGTTGTGCGCGTGAGCCAACTTGATGCATGCCCGCGGCCCCTCATAGTCAGTGATGTAGTGCGCAAACAAGAGTTCACCGGCGCCCCAGCCTGTTAAAGGTCGCAATGCAGCCAGCTCCAGCATGTTGGACCAGATGACACGCCGACTTGCACATTGATAGTCAGTGAGAAAGCGCGCCATAAGATCGTCTATGCGCAAGCCAGTCGCCCAATGCAGCAGCATGGGCATGAGGACAGAGGCCAAGAGATAGGCCAACAGCAAGGCCCCTGCCTGGAGCCAGATCCGCCGTCCTTCGTCGCGGCGCCAGAATACCGTCAGCACCGTCAGCAGCATGATGTGCATGAAGCCGGTCCGTGAACTCGTGGCCGCCAGTGCGAGTATCAAGATAGCCCCAAGGCTCCATCGGAGCGAATGCCACATGCGATCACGTCGGACCAAATAGTCCAGCGACACCAGACCCATGCACAAAAGCGACGCCAACAAATTGCGTTGCTGCACATTGCCAAACGCCTCACCGGGTCTGGAGGACGCAATCCAGGGAACGAACATCGACTCCCAATCGAAGTACTGCAGGAGGGCGATTAGCGCATTCAGCGTGGCGGCAAGCAGTACGCCGGCGGCCAACACTTTGTCGAACCCGTCGCGCAGCCACCACCAGAGGCCCAGGAGTAGCGCACCGCAGCTCCAGGCGACCAGATTGGGCAGCATCTGAGGCATCGGGCCAAGGTTCAGCGGCCACAACCATGGAAATGCGACCAAAACCGCGCCCAGAATCAGCACCCCTCGGGCCTTGCTATGCGCTGACTGGTACACAGGCTGAGATTGCAGGACTTGTTCTGAGGAAACTTGCATGTCCGGCAAGCGAGCGCAGCAATCACCAGCCATCAACAGGCCAATAGGCCAGAGGTTGCCCTGACGATCTGTCGATCACGACCACCCAGTCTGTGATGACATCGCGCACCAAGGGCAAGTACCCGACCTGATGAGGAGAAACGCCCAACTTACCAAGGGCGCGATCGACATACTGGCGGCCATCGGCGTTGCGCTTTTGAAGTCGATCGATCGGCTTAAGGGCAGCCTTGACGGCATCCACCCGGTCACCGTAAGGAAGCCATCGGCCGGGACGGAAGGCGGAATGCTCACCCTTCAGGGACAACTGCAGACTCGCTAGAAAGTCGGCATCCGAGGACTCTGCGATGCGCACGCCGATGGGTTCGGGGCCGGTGAGTGGCAACCGGGCCAGCGCCGCCGGAGCCTCGGGCAATCGCGTCTCGTCGACGTCGAAAGCTTGAACGACACGGAAGCTGTCGCCTTCAAACGCTATGTACACCGGACGCGCTGTGGCCACCTGGGTCAAGCCGTAGAACAAGGCCCCGGCTTGAAGCATCACGATCAGCCCCAGATCCATCCGCCACAAGTGACGGGCCTTATGGGGGTTAAAAAGCACCAGGGTCAGGAGAGGTCCGCACACCACATCGACTCCCATCAGGATAAGGAACAAGGCGCTGCCCCCCGTGAGGCGATGGAGCCCTTGTGGATACCAGACGAGAAACACCAGTGCCGCCACGATGCCCGCCACCAGCAGGCTGACCAACAGGTGGATTCCGGCCGCTCGGCTGGAGGCTCGGAGGCGCAGGCTCATGCTCATGGTGGAACGCTCGGCAAAAAAAGAGGAGCGCTTGCGCGCTCCTTCTTTCGTCAGGTTTGCGGTAGCCGCTGGCCTAGCTTACTTGCATTCAGCGGGGGCAAAACGCGCCGGCAGAGTGCCGGCCGCACCGCCCTGGAAGTTGTTCGCTACTGCGTTTTCTGCGCGGCAACGCCATGCCACAGCCTCTGCGGGCGGAGTGAAGGGATTGGTGCCGTCCGGCAGTTGGCTCCCGATCGGAGCATTCGGGGTGATGATCAGCGTACCGCCACCTGCTGCCGCTTGCATGTCTACCGTAATCACACCAGTCGCAGCGGCGATAGAAAGAGCTTCTACGTTGCGAGTCTGGTTACCGTTCGCCGCGCTGACTTCACGGAACCCGAGACTGTACCCCGCGGCGTCGTCACCGGGGTTGCCCGAAGACAAGACGTCCTGAACGTTGACCTTCGCCGCAGATGCGCCGACCAGCCCCTCGGACACGCGAGCACGCACTGTGTAATCCTGATAAGCCGGCAGCGCCACCGCCGCCAGGATGCCGATGATGGCCACCACGATCATCAGTTCGATCAGGGTGAAACCTTTTTGAATTGCACGCTTCATTGAGAACTCCTCCGGAAGGGGGGTTGGGGTTGAGACGTGTCCCCTTCTGCAGATGGCGTGCCAGCTTGCTGTGACAGATGAGCGTGCCGACTGGGTGGATGACCGGGCGCGACACGACCAACTACTGCCTTTTGGCCTACTTCCCGAGGAACAAATTTTGTCGCCGCCAGAGGAGTCGACAGAATTTGTCAGACGTCGAATACTTGCCCCGCACTGAGCCAGCGGATGTCGCGCAGCGCATTCACCCCCATGCGCCGGATCTCGTCCGCGATCTGATCGGTCTCCGCCGGCTTGGTGTGGGTGATGTGGATCGGGTAGCGGCTATCCGGCGCGATGTGGCGCAACTCCTCGGCCAGCAGCACCGGCGCCAGGTGCTGGCTGCGGCGCGCCAGCTCGGCTTCGCGATCGCTGAAAGCCGTTTCGATGATCAGTTGCGCCACGTCCAATTGATTCACGCGGTTCCAGAAGGCCGGGTTGCGCCCGGTGTCACCGCTGAACACCCAGTGCTGACCACCACGCTCGCTGGCCACGGCAAAGCCCACCGCCGGCACCGTGTGCACGGCGGGCAGGGCCTCGAAGCACTTGCCGTTGACTTTCACGACGTCGCCGACATCAAACGGCACGAAGCGCATCAGCGGTTCGGCTTCCGACGGGATCCGCGAAAAATCCGGCCAGATCACGTCGTTGAAGATGTGCGCCCTGAGCGCGGCAATGGTGCCCGGCAACGCATGCACCGCCAGCGCAGCCCTGCCATCAGCCAGCCGGCGCGACGCCACCGCATCCAGCATCAGCGGAAGTGAGGCCACGTGATCGAGGTGTGCGTGCGTGAGCAGCACATGGTCGATGCGCAGCATCTCGTCGATGCCAAGATCACCCACGCCGGTGCCGGCGTCGACGAGCGTGTCGTCGTCGATCAGGAAAGCGGTGGTGCGGCAACCCTGGGCGATGGCGCCGGAACAGCCGAGTACGCGAACCCTCATCTGCAGCGGGGGGAAGAATTTCAAGGGTTCCGAGCGTACCCCCCGCCGTTTGCGCAGGGTGTGACTTATTTCTCGGCGCCGGTCGGCGTATGCAGCACCACTGGCGGACCAGGCGACGGGCGCTGCAGGGCGAAGCGTTACTGCTGCACGAACTGCATCTGCGTACCGGCCAGCTCCAGCAGATCGCCATGGCGGAGATCGATGCCGTCGGTGCTGAGCGGCTGGCCATTGACCGTGGGCTTGACCGTGCCCTCGACCATGGCCACCACGTACCCGTGCGGGCGGCGGGTGATGGCGGCCACCGCCACCCCCGGCTTGCCGATGGTGGTGACGACCTTGGTCAACGCTACCTCGCGTCCCGCGGCCGAGCCGCTGATGACCTTGATGGCGGCCGGGCCAAGGTTGACGGCGGCAGCTGCCTCGGCAGCACCGGAGACCACCGCGCCACCACTGATGACGGTCGTCTTCTCGTGGGAGTCGGCCGAGTCGTTGACGAACTTGATCTTGTACTTGCCGATCTCGACCGTGTCGCCGCCCTGCAACTGCTGCTTCTTGATCGCCTTGCCGTTGACGTAGGTGCCGTTGGTGCTGTTGAGGTCTTCGAGGAATACGTCGGCGCCCGACATCTGCAGCACGGCGTGTTCGCCACTGACGGCCAGGTTGTCGATGACGATGTCGTTATAAGGACGGCGGCCCAGCGTGGTGCGGTCCTTGGTGAGCTGCACCTCCTTGATGACGACGCCGTCGATGGAAACGATCATTTTCGGCATGGCCGACTCCTCGGGATTCCTGTTGGACTTGGTTTGGGATCAGGGCGGATTATTGACCCAGCATGCGCGACAGCAGGCCGCGGCGGGTGGCTCGAGCGCGGGCAAACGCCAGTATCACCGAAATATTGTCGCGGCCACCCGCACCATTGGCGGCTTCGACCAGGGCCGTTGCCTTTTCCTCCAAGGTGCCGGCGGTGATCAGCAGCGCGGCGATGCGTTCATCGCTGAGCATGTCGTTCAGGCCATCGGAGCAGAAGAGGTATAGGTCGCCGTCCTCGGCGCGGTATTCGTTGACTTCGAGCAGCACGGTGTCTTCCACGCCCAGCGCCCGCGTCACCAGGTTGCGGTGGGTGGCAAATTGCGCCTGCTCCATGGAGATCAGGCCGGCGTCGATCTGCTCCTGCAGCAGGGAGTGGTCGCGCGTCATCTGCACGAACTCACCCCGGCGCAGGCGATAGCAGCGGGAATCGCCGACGTGGCCGATCATCACGCGGCCGTCGAGAAACACGCCCATCACGAGCGTGGTGCCCATGCCGGCGTACTGCGGGTTGGCGTTGGCGGCGTTGAAGATCGACCGGTTGGCGTTGTCGATGCAGATTTCCATGGCCCGCTTCAACTCGCGCGTACTGGCCTCGAAGCCGCCCTCGGCGATCCAGCGCCCCAGTTCCGTCTTGATGAAGGTGGTGGCCATGGCGCTGGCGACCTCACCCGCGTTGTAGCCGCCCATGCCATCGGCAAGGATGGCCAGGCGGTTGTCGGGGTCGAGTGCCACCGAGTCTTCGTTGTTGTCCCTGACAAGACCCGGGTCGGTCAGGGCGTGAAACTCGAAATTCATGTGCGAGGCGTTATACCGAGGGGCAGATCGAGGCGCGTTCGTCGGCGGACGACCGCAGAGGCTGGGAGCGCCGAAGGCGAGGCCGGCCCACGGTGTGGGGAGATTCACGGGCAGACACGGAGGCACTCCAGAAGAGACTCGCGACGACGTGCGAGCCGCAGGATCATCGGCCTCACGCAGGGTTGAAAGGACAAGCGGCAGGCGCCGCCCGACAGGTGTTGCATTTTGTTTCAAGCGCCCGGGGCGAGACAAGCAGCATCGGTGACAAGCGTCACGTTGCGCGCAACAGGCGAAAAAAAAGGCAACGCGCGCGTTGCCTTTTGCACATCTGTTCAACCCGCTCAGATCAGCGACTTGAGCAGCTTGCCCATCTCGGACGGGTTGCGCGTGACCTTGAAGCCACACTCTTCCATGATGGCCAGCTTGGCGTCGGCCGTGTCGGCACCGCCGCTGATGAGCGCGCCAGCGTGGCCCATGCGCTTGCCGGGGGGCGCCGTGACGCCGGCGATGAAGCCGACCACGGGTTTTTTCATGTTCGCCTTGCACCACATCGCGGCCTCGGCCTCGTCGGGGCCGCCGATCTCGCCGATCATGATCACGGCATCGGTGTCGGGGTCGTCGTTGAAGGCCTTCATGACGTCGATGTGCTTGAGGCCGTTGATGGGGTCACCACCAATGCCGACCGCGCTGGACTGGCCCAGGCCGATTTCGGTGAGCTGCGCCACGGCTTCATAGGTCAGCGTACCCGAGCGGGAGACCACGCCGATGCGGCCCTTGCGGTGGATGTGGCCGGGCATGATGCCGATCTTGATCTCGTCGGGCGTGATCAGGCCGGGGCAGTTGGGACCCAGCAGCAGCGTTTTCTTGCCGCCCTTGGCTTCCTTGGCCTTCATCTTGTTGCGCACTTCCAGCATGTCGCGCACGGGGATGCCTTCGGTGATGCAGATCGCCAGGTCCAGGTCGGCCTCGACGGCTTCCCAGATGGCGGCGGCGGCGCCCGCGGGCGGCACGTAAATCACGGACACGGTGGCGCCGGTCTGCTGGGCGGCTTCCTTCACCGAGGCGTAGATCGGGATGTTGAAGATCGACTCGCCGGCCTTCTTGGGGTTCACGCCGGCGGCGAAGCAGTGCTTGCCGTTGGCGTATTCCTGGCACTTCTCGGTGTGGAACTGGCCGGTCTTGCCCGTGATGCCCTGGGTGATGAGCTTGGTGTCTTTGTTGATGTAGATCGACATGTTGGCTCCTCAGGCTTTGACGGCGGCGACGACCTTCTGGGCCGCTTCGGCCATGGAGTCGGCGCTGATGATGGGCAGGCCGGATTCGGCCAGCATCTTCTTGCCCAGTTCTTCGTTGGTGCCCTTCATGCGCACCACCAGCGGCACGCTCAGGTTCACCGCGCGGCAGGCGGTGATGACGCCCGTGGCGATGGTGTCGCACTTCATGATGCCGCCGAAGATGTTGACCAGGATGGCCTTCACCTTGTCGTTCTTGAGCATGATCTTGAAGGCTTCGGTGACCTTCTCGGGGGTGGCGCCGCCGCCCACGTCGAGGAAGTTGGCCGGCTCGGCGCCGAACAGCTTGATGGTGTCCATGGTGGCCATGGCCAGGCCGGCACCGTTCACCAGGCAGCCGATGTTGCCGTCCAGGCTGATGTAGGCGAGGTCGAACTTGGATGCTTCGATCTCGGCCGGGTCTTCCTCATCCAGATCGCGCAGGGCGACGATCTCGGGATGGCGGAACAGGGCGTTCGAATCAAAGTTGAACTTGGCGTCCAGGGCGATGATGTTGCCCTTGCCGTCGCGGTTGAGCGGGTTGATCTCGACCAGAGAAGCGTCCGTGTCCATGTAGCACTTGTAGAGCTTCTTGCAGATGTCGGCGAACTGCGCTTCGGAGTCGGCCGGCAGGCTGATGCCCTTGGCGAGTTCCTTGGCCTGCGCGTCGGTGAAGCCCACGAGCGGGTCGACGAAGACCTTGACGATCTTCTCGGGCGTGGCGTGCGCCACTTCCTCGATGTCCATGCCGCCTTCGCTGGAAGCAATGAAAGCCACCTTCTGCGTGCCGCGGTCGGTCACGGCGGAGAGGTAGTACTCCTTCTGGATGTCGGCGCCGTCTTCGATGTAGAGGCGGCGAACCTTCTGGCCCTCGGGGCCGGTCTGGTGGGTCTTGAGCTGCATGCCCAGGATCTGGCCGGCCAGCTCTTTCACCTGATCGATGCTCTTGGCCACCTTCACGCCGCCGCCCTTGCCGCGACCACCGGCGTGGATCTGCGCCTTGACGACCCACACGGGTCCGCCGAGCTTCTGCGCGGCTTCCACCGCCTCCTGCACCGTGAACGCGGGAATGCCGCGCGGCACGGGCACACCAAACTGGCGCAGGATTTCCTTGCCTTGGTATTCGTGAATCTTCATGAGGTCTCTCTCAGGGATGGATCGTGTGTCCGGCGCGGCAGCGGCGGCGGATGGACGGGCTCACGGACGGAGCAACCGGGGACTGTATCATGGTGCATCGCACCAAACTGGTTCATGGCGGGCGGGGTTCCGAGGCCCGCCGAACCGCATTGCCACAGGATTCGCGCATGGCCCACCAGATCTTCATCGACGGCGAAGCCGGCACCACCGGACTGCAGATCCGCGAGCGACTCCTGAAGGAGCACGGCGTTCAGTTGCTCAGCATCGCGCCCGAGCGCCGCAAGGACCCTGAGGCCAAACGCGAGTTGATGGCACAAGCCGACCTCGTGATCCTGTGCCTGCACGACGACGCGGCGCGCGAATCGGTTGCGATGATCGACGGCCTGAGCGGCAAGAAGCCGCGCATCATCGACGCCTCCACCGCGCACCGCACCGCACCCGGCTGGGTATACGGCTTCCCCGAACTCACCGCCACGCAGGCCACCGCCGTCCAGCAGGCCGACCGCGTGGCCAACCCCGGCTGCTACGCCACGGGTGCCATCGCGCTCATCCGGCCGTTGGTCGACGCCGGTCTGATCCCCACCGATTTCCCGCTGTCGCTGCCATCGGTCAGCGGCTACTCGGGCGGCGGCCGCTCGATGATCGAGGCTCACGAGGCCGGCACCGCGCCACTGTTCGAGGCTTACGCGCTGGGCCTATCGCACAAACACCTGCCCGAAATCATGGCGCTCACGGGCCTCAAGCAGCGCCCCATCTTCATCCCTGCCGTGGGCAATTTCCGCCAGGGCATGCTGGTTCACCTGCCCCTGCACATGGACAGCCTGCCCGGCAAGCCCAAGGCCGCCGACCTGCACGACGCGCTGATGAAGCACTACGCCGCGAGCGCGGCCGCCGGCGGTTTCGTGAAGGTGCTGCCGCCCACCGAGGACGGCAAGCTCGACGCCACGGCGCTCAATGACACCAATCTGATCGAATTGCGCGTGTTCGCCAACGAATCGCACCGCCAGGCGGTGCTGATCGCGCGGCTGGACAACCTGGGCAAGGGCGCCAGCGGCGCTGCGGTGCAGAACCTCAAGCTGATGCTGGGGCTTTAAGCCGACTCGAGGTCGCCATCGGCGCCCGCCACCACGCGGCGGATCGCCTCGCCACCAAAACCGCGCGCGGCCAGAAAGCGCATTTGTTTCGCGCGCTGCGCCGCGTCCGCCGGCGCCTGGCCGAACTTCTTGCGCCACACCTCGCGCGCCCGCTCCACCTCGCTGCCACGCAGTTCGCTCACCGCCAGCGCCACGGCCTCGGGCGGCAATCCCTTGGCCTGAAGTTCCTGCCGCACACGCGAGGCCCCCAACCGCGCGGCGCGGCGGTGGACCACCGACTCGATGACGCGCTGCTCGTCGATGAAGCCCTTGGCTTGCAAGTCGTCGAGCGCCTGCGCGAGTTCCCCGGGCGCTTCTTCGTGCGCGGCGAGCTTGCGCTGCAGCTCCGCGCGCGAGTGCTCGCGTTGCGCCAGCAGCCGCAACGCGCGGCCCTTGAGCGAGGGCTTCTCGAAGCCCACGGCGCTCAGGCGTCGGCCGCTTCGGCTTCAGCGGCGTCAGCGGCGTCGACCTTGGCTTTCGACTTGCGGCCTTTGGCCGGCGCTGCGGCCTCTGCCCCGCCGTCAGTGCCATCCACCGCCAGCAGCGGCACGCCCAGGGCCTCTCGCACCTTGTTTTCGATCTCGACGCGCAACTGGGTGTTCTCCTTCAGGAACTCGCGAGCGTTGTCGCGGCCCTGGCCGATCTTCTCGCCGTTGTAGGCGTACCAGGCACCGGACTTCTCGACCACACGGTGCACCACCCCCAGGTCGAGGATCTCGCCCTCGCGGCTGATGCCCTCGCCGAACAGGATGTCGAACTCGGCCGTCTTGAACGGCGGCGAGACCTTGTTCTTCACCACCTTGACCTTGGTCTCGTTGCCGATGGCCTCGTCGCCCTTCTTGATGGTGCCGGTGCGGCGGATGTCCAGGCGCACCGAGGCGTAGAACTTGAGCGCGTTGCCGCCGGTGGTGGTTTCGGGGCTGCCGAACATGACACCGATCTTCATGCGGATCTGGTTGATGAAGATGACCGTGCAGTTGGTCTTCTTGATGGTGGCCGTGAGCTTGCGCAGGGCCTGGCTCATCAGGCGGGCCTGCAGACCGGGCAGTTGGTCACCCATTTCCCCCTCGATCTCGGCACGGGGCGTGAGCGCGGCCACCGAGTCGATGACGACCAGGTCCACTGCGCCCGAGCGCACCAGCGAGTCGACGATTTCCAGCGCCTGCTCGCCGGTGTCGGGCTGGCTGATGAGCAGCTCGGGCAGGTTCACGCCGAGCTTTTGCGCGTACTGCACGTCCAGCGCGTGCTCGGCGTCGACGAAGGCGCAGGTGCCGTTGAGGCGTTGCATTTCGGCAATGACCTGCAGGGTGAGCGTGGTCTTGCCGGACGATTCCGGGCCGTAGATCTCGATGACGCGGCCCCGCGGCAGGCCACCGACGCCGAGCGCAATGTCCAGGCCCAGCGAACCGGTGGAGACGACCTGGATGTCCTCGATCACCTCGCCCTCGCCGAGCTTCATGATCGTGCCCTTGCCGAACTGTTTTTCGATCTGGGCCAGCGCGGCTTGCAGGGCCTTGGCCTTTTCGCTGTTGAGGGCGGCGTTTTTCACGGGTGCGTCCATCGGTGGCTCCTGAGCGGTGAGTGTGTGTTGACTTCGTTGGCTGTGATCACATCCAGTACTGGATGCATGCCCAGCAGTGTAGCGGTGTATTGCTGGCGAGCAAGTCGATTTTTGGTCAGTTTGCCTGACAATTTGCCGCCATGATTTCCTTGCCCGACGACCGCTGGCGCGGTGGCCACCTGGGCCGCCTGCTGGGCGAGGCGCTGCGCCGCTTCGACGCCCGCGTGCTCCACCTGATGGCGCACGACGCCGAGGTGCCTCTGGCCCTGGCCAACCTGGCGGCGCGACAGCAAGTGGGCGCGGCGCACGTGCACATCACGCGGCACCTGTCGCTGCGAGGCTCCCGGCTGACCGAACTCGCGCAAGCCGCCGGCATGAGCAAGCAGGCCATGGGCGACCTCGTCACGCAATGCGAAGCCTGGGGCCTGGTGAAGCGCGAGAACGACCCGCTGGATGCGCGGGCGCGGCGCATCGCCTTCACGCCCGACGGCTTGCTCTGGCTGGACGCCTTCCGCCGCGCCGTAGCCCGGGCCGAAGCCGAGTTCGCCACCCAGGTAGGCGAGGAGGTGGCCGCGGTGGTGGCCATCGGTCTGGAGGCCTACGCACAGGCCTGACCCAGCCGTTCGCCACAGGGCGCCGTCCCTACAATGCGCCACGACCTGAGGAGACAAGCCATGCGCATCCTGATCGCCGAGGATGACCACGTGCTGGCCGACGGCCTGCTGCGCAGCCTGCGCGCGGCCGGTGCGGCGGTCGATCACGTGGCCAGTGGCACCGAGGCCGACGCGGCCCTGATGACCAACAACGAGTTCGACCTGCTCATCCTCGACCTGGGCCTGCCGCGCCTGCACGGCCTGGAGGTGCTCAAGCGCCTGCGCTCGCGCGGCTCGGCCATGCCGGTGCTGATCCTCACCGCGGCCGACAGCGTGGAAGAGCGCGTCAAGGGCCTGGACGTCGGCGCCGACGACTACATGGCCAAACCCTTCTCGCTGCAGGAGCTGGAGGCGCGTGTGCGCGCCCTCACGCGCCGCGGCATGGGCGGCAGCACCAACCTCATCCGCCACGGCCCGCTGGAGTACGACCAGGCGGGCCGCGTGGCCACCATCGACGGCAAGCTGGTGGAGCTGTCGGCGCGCGAGCTGGGCCTGCTCGAGGTGCTGCTGCAGCGCGCCGGCCGCCTCGTCAGCAAGGACCAGCTCGTCGAGCGCCTGTGCGAATGGGGCGAAGAGGTCAGCACCAACGCGATCGAGGTCTACATCCACCGCCTGCGCAAGAAGATCGAGAAAGGCCCGATCCGCATCGCCACGGTGCGCGGCCTGGGCTACTGCCTGGAGAAAGTGTGACCCACCCCGCGCCCGACGAACGCGCGGCGCGCCACAACACCACCCCGATCTCCTTCGGCCTGTTCCAGCGCGAGCAGCGCAGCCTGTTCGGCGAGATCCTCGACTGGATGCTCACGCCCCTGCTGCTGCTGTGGCCGCTGTCGCTCGCCCTCACGTGGGTGGTGGCGCAGGGCATCGCCAACAAGCCCTTCGACCGGGCGCTGGAATACAACCTGCAGGCGTTGGCGCAGCTGGTGGTGGTGGAGGACGGCACATTGCGCTTCGCGATCGATCCGCAGACACGCGACCTGCTGCGCGCCGATGATTCGGACCTGGTGTACTACCAACTCGCCGACGCACGGGGTCAATTCGTCAGCGGTGAGTTCGACCTGCCCGCGCCGCCTGCCGACGAGGTGCCCGAGGCCGGCCGCATACGTCAGCGCGACGACGTGCTGCGCGGCGACGCGGTGCGCGTGGCCTACACCTGGCTCGCGCGGCCCGACCCGCTGCGCCCGGTGCTGCTGCAGGTGGCCGAGACCACCGGCCGGCGCTCCACGCTGGCCAACGAGATCATCAAGGGCGTGATGGTCCCGCAGTTCGTGATCTTGCCGCTGGCGGTGCTGCTCGTGTGGCTGGCACTGGTGCGGGGCATCCGCCCGCTGTCGGACCTGGAGCAGCGCATCCGCGCGCGCCGCCCGGACGACCTCAGCCCGATCGAAGAGGCCGACATCCCGCAGGAGGTGGCGCCGCTGGTGTCGTCCATCAACGACCTGCTGGCGCGGCTGAAGGTGTCGCTGACCACGCAGCGCCGCTTCCTCGCCGACGCGGCGCACCAGCTCAAGACACCATTGGCTGGCCTGCGCATGCAAGCCGAACTGGCTCAGCGCGAGTCCGACCCGGCGGGACTGCGTGGCTCATTGCATCAGATCGCGCGCTCCAGCGCGCGCGCCACACACACGGTGAACCAGCTGCTCGCCCTGGCGCGCGCCGAGACGACGGGGCGAACCCTGCCCAGCGCGCGCGTCGACCTGGCGCGGCTGGTCGCCGCCGTGGTGCGCGACACCGTGCCGCGCGCGCTGGAACTGGGCGTGGACCTGGGCGTGGAGGGCGACACCGAGGTGCCCGAGGAGCTGCAGCTCACCGGCAACCCCACGCTGCTGCAGGAAATGGTTCGCAACCTGGTGGACAACGCCATGGCCTACGGCGGGCCCAAGGGCGTGGTGACGGCGCGTGTGCTGGTGGACCGCTTCAGCGGCGTGCAGCTCGTGCAGGTGGAAGACAACGGCCCCGGCATCCCGCTGAGCGAACGCGCTCTGGTGATGCAACCCTTCTACCGCGCGTTGGGCACCGACGTGGACGGCTCGGGCCTGGGCCTGGCCATCGTGCAGGAGATCGCGCAGCAGCACGGCGCCACCGTGCACATGGAGGACGCCCACCCGGAACGCGCGCGCCCGGGACTGCGCGTGTCGGTGCGCTTCGTGGCAAAGCAGGGACTTGAATGATCCGCCGCCTCAGCCTTTGAACACATTCAACTCCAGGCGCTCGCGCTCAATGGCGCGCGCCACCGCAGGCAATGCCGCGAAGCGCTGCACCAGCGCCCAGGTGGCGGGCAGGCTGTTGGGGTCGATGCCGGCGAAGCCGCCCCAGCGCAGCAGCGTCAGCGCGTACGCATCGAGCGCGCCGGGTTTGTCGCCGCTCAGCCAGGGACTGGCTTTCTGTGCCAACGCCTCGATCTCGCCGAGCAGGCCGCGGTAGACCTCCACCGCGTGCGCCTTGACAGCCTTCTGCGCGGCCTCATCGGCGGTGAATTTCTGCGGCATGAACACGTGCGTGAAGGTCGGGTGCACGGTGTTGTTCATCCAGGCCAGGGTCTGAAGCGCGCGCGTGCGCGCCACGCCCGAGGCGGGCAGCAGACCGGCCTCGGGAAACTTGCCATCGAGGTAGAGCACGATGGCCGGAATCTGCGTGATGACCTCGTCGCCGTCCACCAGCACGGGCACCTGGCCACGCGGGTTGATGGCCAGGTACTCGGGCGCGCGTTGCTCGGCCTTGTGCAACTTGATCAGCGCGGGCTCGAAGGTCGCGCCCGCCAGTTCGAGCGAGCTGTGCGGCACGAAGGAACACGCGCCAGGCGCGTAGTAGAGCTTGAGGCTCATGGGGTCTGTCTCCAGGTTTGGGGTGAATTCAGCTCAGGTGATGGCCGACCAGGCCGGCGATCTCGAACATGGTGACCGCATCCTTGCCGAATACGGGGCGCAGCTTGGCGTCGGCATTGACGCGGCGTTTGTCCGCCGGGTCCTGCAGCCCATTGGCCTTGATGTAGTCCCACAGCTTCTTGACCACCTCGGGCCGCGACACCGGCCCTTCGCCGATGACCGCCGCCAGCGCCGCGCTGGGCTGCTTGCCGGTGGCGGCCGTGGTCTTGCGCGGGGCTTTCTTCTCTGCGGGCGCCTTCTTCGCGGCCGGGGCTTTCTTGGCCGCGGCCTTCTTCGCCGGCGCGGCGGCCTTGGCCGCGGGGCGCGCCGGCGCGCCCTTGCGCGGCGGGTACTTGCTGTCGCGCTTCTCGAACTCGAAGTTCACCTTGCCGGCCTCGGCGTCCCAGGCCAGGAAGGCCTTGAACGAGCGGCGCGTGCGCATGGAGACGAACTTGTCGAGCAGATCGGTCTTGCCGGTGGCCAGCAGCTTGCTCATCTGCTCGCGCGCCACGGGCTGCTGCAGGATGACCTTGCCGCTCTTGAAATCGCAGCTTGGCGTGGGCTGCTGCGCGGTGGGCACGGCGCGTTCACACACGTAGTTGGCGCCGTGCTCGTGCACCGCGCCGCCACACTTGGGGCAGGCGCCCAGGGACTCGCTGCCGGAGAAGTCGACCAGCTCGCCGGTCTCCTCGTCCTTGCGGTCGTCGCCGAAGTCGAACTCGAGCTTCCAGTTGCGGTCTTCCTCGCTGTACTTGAGCGCGAGCTCGGCCACGAAGGGCCAACCCGCCTTGGAGCGGAAGCCCTCCAGCGGGCCGATGCGCTTGTCGCGCAGGAAATGATTGGCCTCGGCGGTCTCGAAGGTGCGGCCCGCGGGCGACTTGGTGAACGAAAAGCCACAGCCCTCGCTGGCGCCGTTGACGCCAGTGCAGGCGAAGCGGCGGTAGTTTTCCTTCACCACGCCACCGCAGTTGGGGCAGGGCGTGGACAGCGTGGCGTAGTCACCCGGCACGGTGTCGCGGTCGTACTCCTTGGCCTTCTTCACCAGGCGCTCGGTCATGGCGGCGATCTCGGCCATGAAGGCGTCGCGCGAGAGCTTGCCATGCTCCATCTGCGCGAGCTTGTACTCCCACTCGCCGGTGAGCTCGGGCTTGGAGAGGTCCTCCACCTCCAGGCCGCGCAGCAGCGTCATGAGCTGGAAGGCCTTGGCGGTGGGGATGAGCTCGCGGCCCTCGCGCAGCATGTACTTCTCGGCCAGCAGGCCTTCGATGGTGGCCGCGCGGGTGGCTGGTGTGCCCAGGCCTTTCTCGTGCATGGCCTCGCGCAGTTCCTCATCGTCGATGAGCTTGCCCGCGCCTTCCATGGCGGCCAGCAGCGTGGCTTCGCTGTAGCGAGCGGGCGGGCGGGTCTGCAGGCCCTTGTGCTCCACCGACTCGGTGCGCACGGTTTCGCCTTCGCGCACGGGCACCAGGTTCTGGCCCTTGTCGCCAGCCTGCGCGCCTTCCACGTCCTCGGCGGCCTCCTTGCCGTACACGGCCATCCAGCCCGGCTTCACCAGCACCTTGCCCTCGGTCTTGAAGTGGTGGTTGAGCACGGAACTGATGCGCGTGGTGACCAGGAACTCGGCGCTGGGGAAGAACACTGCGATGAAGCGGCGCACCACCAGGTCGTAGAGCTTCTGCTCGGCCTCGGAGAGGCCGTGCGGGGCCTGCAGCGTGGGGATGATGGCGAAGTGGTCCGATACCTTGCTGTTGTCGAAGATGCGCTTGCTGGGCTTGATGTAGCCGTTGCTGAGCGCGGTCTTGGCGTGCGGCGCCAGGTGCCCCATGCCGCTGCCGGCCAGCATCTCGAAGGTGTCCTTCACCGTGCCCAGGTAGTCCTCAGGCAGGGCGCGTGAATCGGTTCGCGGATAGGTCAGGGCCTTGTGGCGCTCGTAGAGGCTCTGCGCAAGCTGCAGCGTGGTCTTGGCCGAGAAGCCAAAGCGGCCGTTGGCCTCGCGCTGCAGGCTGGTCAGGTCGTAGAGCTGGCCGCAGGCCTGGGTGGTGGGCTTGCTCTCTTCCTTGACGCTGGCGGCCTTGCCACGCACCGCGTCCACGATGGCCTGCGCTTCCTGCAGGCTCCAGACGCGGTCGGCGCGCAGGTCGGCGTCGGCGTCCTCACCCGTGGGCTTCTTGAAATCGGGGTTGAACCACTTGCCAGGGTACTCGCCGGCCTCGGCCAGGAAGCTGGCGTGGATCTCCCAGTAGTCGCGCGGCCTGTGGGCGCGGATCTTCTCCTCGCGCTCCACGACGATGGACAGTGTGGGCGTCTGCACGCGGCCCACGGTGGTGAGGAAGAAGCCGCCGTCGCGCGAGTTGAAGGCCGTCATGGCCCGCGTGCCGTTGATGCCCACCAGCCAGTCGGCCTCGGAGCGGCTGCGCGCCGCGTCGGCCAGGCCGCGCATCTGCGCGTCGCTGCGCAGTCGCTCGAAGCCCTCGCGGATGGCGGCCGGCGTCATGGACTGCAGCCACAGGCGGCTCACCGGCTTGCCCAGGCCCTGGTACTGGCCGCCCTTCAGGCCGCCCGCGTACTGCTCGATCAGGCGGAAGATGAGTTCCCCCTCACGGCCCGCGTCGCAGGCGTTGATGAGTTCGGTGACGTCCTTGCGCTTGGCCAGCCTGACCACGGCGTTCAGACGCGACTTCGCCTTGTCGATCGGCTTGAGCTCGAAGTACGGCGGCAGCACCGGCAGGTGGGCGAAGCTCCACTTGCCACGCTTGACGTCGAACTGCTCGGGCGCGGCGATCTCCACCAGGTGGCCCACGGCGGACGTGACCACGTACCGATCGTTCTCGAAGTGATCGTCGTGCTTGTCGAACTTGCCCGCGACCGGCGTCAGGGCGCGGACGATGTCTTGCGCCACGGACGGCTTCTCGGCAATGACCAGGGTTTTCATCTCTACAATCCGCTCCCATACACGCGGGCGCGCACACACACGTGCGCGCGCTTGTCGTGCGCGCACCCACGCGCACACCCGCACAAAACAACCTTACCAAAGAAATTCGACGTGACGAAAACCGCTCGCAAACCATCGGCACGCAAGCCTTCCCCGGCCAAGAGCAGCGACGCGCGCCGCATCCAGACGCGTCGCTCGGGCGTGCACGGCAAAGGCGTGTTCGCGCTGGTGGACCTGGCCCCAGGCGAAACGCTGATCGAGTACACGGGCGAGATCATCACGTGGACGGAAGCACTGGAGCGCCACCCGCACGACCCGAACGACCCCAACCACACCTTCTACTTCCACATCGACGAAGACCGCGTGATCGACGCCAAGTACGGCGGCAACTCGGCGCGCTGGATCAACCACAGCTGCAAGCCCAATTGCGAGGCCGACATCGAAGACGGCCGCGTGTTCATCCGCTCGCTGCGCGCCATCGAGGCCGGCGAGGAGTTGTTCTACGACTACGGCCTGGTGATCGATGAACCCCTGACGCCCAAGCTGAAGGCGCAGTACCCCTGCTGGTGCGGCGCCAAGAAGTGCCGCGGCACGCTGCTGGCGCCCAAGCGCGGCGGACGCGCCACGAAGCTGGGGTGAACGTGAAGCACCCCCTGCGCCGCGGGTTGCGCGATGCGCGATGGAACCCTGAATGATCACGACTGCCTCGCTTGCGGGAGGCGCCGAGGCCATCTGGCAGGCGGTGGTGCCCGACCTGCCGGGCTTCACGGTCGAGGTGCTCGAGGAGATCGACTCCACCAACACCGAGCTCATGCGCCGCGCGCGCGCGGCAGCGCTCGATCCGGTGCTGCTGGTGGCCGAGCGCCAAACCGCCGGGCGAGGCCGCCTCGGTCGTGGCTGGCACAGCCAGGCCGGGCAGTCGCTCACTTTTTCGCTGGGTCTGTCGCTGGCGCCGCGCAGTTGGTCGGGCCTCTCGCTCGTGGTGGGGTTGAGCCTGGCCGAGCAGTTGCACGCGGATGTGCGGTTGAAGTGGCCGAACGACCTCTGGCTCATGGGCCGCAAGCTCGGCGGCATCCTGGTGGAAACGGCGGGCCACGCCGATGAGCGCGAGGGACCACGATCGGTGGTGATTGGCGTGGGCATCAACGTGGCGCGGCCGGCCGAGGCCGCACTGGCCAACGCGCCGGCCGGCCCGATGGGCGCCATGCCGCCGGCCGGCCTGGCCGAGGTCGAGATGGGCGTGACCGCCGCCGAGTTGCTGCCTCGCCTGGTGCCCCCCCTGGTGCGCGATGTGCAGAGCTTCGCGGCCGAAGGCTTCGCGCCCTTCGCGTCGCGCTTCGCGGCGCGCGACGCGCTGAAGGACCGCGAGCTGCGCCTGAGCGACGGCACCACAGGCACCGCCTGCGGCGTCGCCGAGGACGGCGCGCTGCTGGTGAGGGTGAACGGCCAGTTGCGCCGTGTGGACAGCGCGGAAGTGAGCGTGCGCCCATGCTGAGGTGGGCGATAGCAGTGCTGCTGCTGGCCAATGGCCTGTACTTCGCCTGGACCCAAGGCCACCTCGTGGCGATCGGCTTTCCGCCGCCGAGCGACCCGCGCGAGCCGCAGCGCCTGACGAAGCAGATCGCACCGGAGAGCGTGCGTCTGCTCAATGGGCCGCGCGGCGCCGAGCCCCCCGCGAACACGCCGCCAGCGCGTCCTGCACCGGCCCCCGCCTCCACACCCACGACCGAACCGTCCCCGCCAACCAGCGCGACACCAGCGACCGCACCGGCACCCGCCGTGACATCCGCGTCGGCGCCCGCCAGCCCACCCCCTGCCAACGAACCGCGCGCCTGCTGGCAGGCCAGCGGCTTCACCCCCGAACAGGCCGAGCTGCTGCGTGCCGAGCTGCGCCTGCTCGGGCTGGGCCCCGGCGACTGGCAACTCAGCGAGATCCGCAGCCCTGGCCGCTGGATCGTCTACATGGGGCGCTACGACAACGCCGAACAGGCGAATCGCAAGAAGGCCGAACTGCGCGGACTGGGCATCGACTTCCGTGACGTGAACACCAGCGGCTTGGCACCCGGCATCGCGTTGGGCACCTTCTCGAGCGAGGAGGCCGCGCAGGAGGGACTGCAACAGGCCGAGCGGCGCACCGTGCGCACGGCACGCGTGGTGCAGGAACGGGCCGAGAGCCTGAGTTATTCGCTGCGCCTGCCGGCCATCGGCGAGACGCTGCGCACCCGCATCGAGGGCCTGGGCCCAGCGATGGCGGGCCGCGGCCTTCAGCGCTGCGGCTGAGCCCTGGCGCAGCGGTTCAACGTCGGCGACGCGCCCGCAGCAGGCCGGCACTCCAGACCGCCAGCGCCAGCGCCCACCAACCACCGAAGGCGCCACCACCACCGCCACCGGCGCTGGTGGCCGGCGGCGGCGGCGGCGGCGCCACCGCGCGTACAACGACGGCGTCGCTGCCGACCTTGCCGTTGCTATCGGTGACCGCGAGGCGGAACACCCAGCGGCCTTCCACGGCGGGCAACTGAAGGCTGGTCAGCGCCTGCGTGTTGCCCGGGATCACCACCGCCGGGCCGCTCTCCAGCGACCATTGGTGGCTGGCGATGGTGGCCCCCCCCAGCGCCACGCTGGAGCGGCCATCGAGCGCGATGACGGCGCCTGGCACGACCTGGCCTATGGGCTGGATCACTGCGGCCGGCCCGGTGGCGAGCTGCAGCGCGCTGTTCGCATCGAGCAGGCCCGCACCACAGGTGGCGGCGGTGCAATTGCAGGCGCCGTTGTTGACTGTGCTGCAGACCGGCCCCCCCGGCCCCAAGGGCTGCAGGTGCGGTCGGACCCCCGCCCGCATGCGCTCGATCAGGGCGTGCGGCGTGAGGGCCGGGTTGCGCTCGAGCATGAGGCTGGCCACACCTGCGGCCAGGGGCGCGGAGAAACTGGTGCCCTGCTTGTAGCCGTAGGTTTCAACGCCCGGCGTGGTAAAGCCCGAGTCCGAGGTGGCGTAGAGCAGGTTGTTGGGAAAGTTCTCCAGTGATCCGCCGGGCGCGGACAGTGCCACGTTGCCTCCGAAGCTGGAGTAATCGGCCTTGGCGCCATCGCGACGCACGGCGGCCACGGCCATCACCCCATCGCAATCGGCCGGGCGTGTGAGCGGTGCCGAGTTGTTGCCGGCCGCCACCACGAGCAAGGCGCCGGCGGTAGTCACGTCGTCCACGGTCTCCTGGTAAGCCGCACTGCAGGCGCTGCTGCCGCTGAAACTCAGG
This sequence comes from Hydrogenophaga intermedia, assembly GCF_000723405.1. Lineage (GTDB taxonomy): Bacteria > Pseudomonadota > Gammaproteobacteria > Burkholderiales > Burkholderiaceae_C > Hydrogenophaga > Hydrogenophaga intermedia. The sequence goes on from NZ_CCAE010000026.1 coordinate 42,620, forward strand.
TTGATCACCTTCGCCGGGTTGGGGTTGGCCGGCGCACCCGCCACGGGCAGACCCGCAGCCCAGCGCACGCCATCGAGCAAATCGGACACCAGCGCGCCGCACTTGCCCGACACGCGCACTGGCAGGATCTTCGCCTGCCAGTTGATGCCTGCCACGCCTGGGCCGTTGTTGGTCGACGCCGCGATCTGCCCAGCGATGAAGGTACCGTGCCAGGAACTGAAGCCCGCGTCGCAGCCAGCGAACAGCGGGTTGTTGTCCCGTTCCGTGGGCGTGACCCAGTCGCCCGGGTCGGTCGGATCGGCGTCGCGACCATCGCCGTCATTGGCCACGTGCAACTCGCTGACGAAATCGTGACCAGGCACGAGCTTGCCGGCCAGATCCGAGTGGGTCAGCCGCACGCCGCTGTCGACCACCGCCACCACGGTGGTGCCGAGGCCGGTGGTGACGTCCCAGGCAGGCGTCAGGTTCAGCCCGGCCAGCTCGGGAATGCCGTCGCCCGGACCGCGCAGGTACCACTGGTTGCCATAGCTCATGTCGTTGGGCGTCGCCTGCCGGCGCACCAGCACATTGGGCTCAACCCAGGCCACATCGGGGTGCAGGCGCACGCGGCGCATCGTGTCACCGAGGTCCTGGCCCTTCATCGGCCGGTCGAAGCGCAACAACGCCGCCCGGCCCGCTTCGCCCACCGACCGGGCCCGCACACCGGTGTCGCGGGCCAGTTGCTCGGTGCGCTCGCGCGAGCGCTGGCTGGCGCGTTGCCAGGCGCTGGCCATGCGGGCGCGGCGATCGGCCCAGGGACCACGGTCGGTCTCTTCGCGGCTCAGCGGGTTGACGCCATCGCGGTAACCCACGATGAGGCCGAAGGCCACCGGCTCGCCCCCGGCCACGGGCGACGCGGCGAACGACCCGCCCGCCGCCAAACCGATCAGTGCCAGAACCCCGGCGCGCAACATGTTGGCAAACATTCGGGGTTTGTAGCACGCGCCAGCGGGCGTTTTGGCCCCCGGACGACCGGCACCTTGGGGGATTTCCCCAGACGGTTGCAACTGATACGTGATCAGCAGACGGCCGGTCGCGGGCGCAGGCCGTCGAACCAGGCCACGGCTTCGTTCCACAGCGGCTGGGCGCGGGGACGGAAGTAGCCCATGTGCCCGATCGGCCCCAGACCTTCGAGGCGCGAGTCCAGCGTGACCGCCTTGACGGGCGCGTTGCGGTAGCCGGCCATGAAGGCGTCGCGCGAGGCCGGTGGCGCCCAGGCGTCGTCGAGCGCATTCACGGCCACGATGGGGAACCGCACCGCGTCGAAGCGTGCAGTGACCTCGCGCATCTGCGGGTCATCGAAGAAGTAGCGCGGGAAGCGGCACCAGTGGCGCCACTGGCGATAGACGTCGATCGGCAGGTCCTCGCCCATGCCGAGCTTGCTCCAGGGCAGGTAACCGGCCACGCGCGTCGCCACCGGGCCGATGAGGTTCCACATGAGCTGCACGCGCAAGCGCTCCAGCGGAGGCATCCAGCCGTGCCAGCCGGCGCCAGTGGCGAAGGTGTAGGCCGCGTCCACGTGCTCGGGGTGCGGCAGCAGGCCCAGGGCATGGCCACCGTAGGAGTGGCCCACCAGCCACAGCGGCACATCGGGCTGGCGCATGGCAGCCACGGCGGCGGCCAGGTCCAGCCGACCCCAGTCGAGGTAGTCCATGCGAAAGCCCTTGAGCGTCTTGGGCGCGGAGCGGCCGATGCCCCGGTAGTCGAGCGTGAGCACGTCGACGCCCTGTGCCGCGACGTGCTGGGCGAAGCGCTTGTAGAAGCCTTGCGGCACCGCCGTGGCACCGCCGACCACCAGATGGGCGCGCGGCGGCACGGGGCTGCGGTAGCGATGGGCCGCCAGCGGGTAGCCGTCGGCGGCGGTGAGGGTGAGCGGCTCGATGCGCACGGCATCGGTGTCCGGGGCGGTCGGGTTCATGGCGAAGGCTCCTGAAGGGCGTTCGAAGAGGGGCTGGCCAACAGGGCCAGCAAGGTGTCGGTGGCGCGCTGGATGGGCTCCACGCTGTGCGCGACGCGTGACTGCAGCAGCCCGCCTTCGTAGGCGGCGACGATCAGCGCGGCCAGGCCCAGCGCGCGCTCGGCGGGCAGGCCCGCGTTGACCAACCCCTGGGCGATGCGCTCGCGCACGCGTTCGAAGGCACGCGCCAGGGCCTCGCGCAGGGCCTGGTCCTCGGGTCGGGATTCGAGCGCCACCGTAGCCAATGGGCAACCGGCCTCGAAGCCGGTGTCCTGCAGCCGGGCAGTGGCCCCGGCGATCCAGCGGCGCATGGCCTGCAGCGGGTCCGGCGTGGTGGCGAGCAGCTTGTCGAGGCCGGCGGTCATGCGCACCACCACCTGATCGATGGCAGCGACGGCCAGCTCCGTCTTGCCGCCGGGGAAGTGGTGGTACATCACGCCCTTGGGCGCCTGGGCGGCTTGCAGCAACTCGGTCAGGCCAATGCCGTGCAGGCCGCGGCGGCGCAGGGCGTCCGTCATGGCGGCGATCAGGCGTTCGCGGGCGGGCTCGAAAGGCGGCGGGGCGGGCATGCGGGGCATTGTCTGGACCGATCGGTCTAGCGTCAATGTCCGGCAGGTTCCGGCTGTCGTGCGCGCGACGCCCACCCACCCCCGCGCCGGGGACAGGGGACAATGCCCGGCCCGGGCGCACCACTTGCCCGATGCGCCGGCCACCCGTCATGAACGCCACCGCCTACCTCTACCTCGGCATCGCCATCGTGGCCGAGGTCGCCGCCACCACCGCGCTCAAGGCCTCCGAGGGCTTCAGCCGCCTCTGGCCCAGCCTGGCGGTGGTGATCGGCTACGCCATCGCGTTCTATTTCCTTTCGCTCACCCTCAAGACCATGCCCACGGGCATCGCGTATGCCATCTGGTCGGGGGTGGGCATCGTGCTGATCTCGCTGCTGGGCTGGGTCGTGTACCGCCAGACACTGGACCTGCCGGCCCTGCTGGGCATGGGTCTGATCCTGGCGGGCGTGATGGTGATCAACCTGTTCTCCAAGAGCAGCGCGCATTGAAAGCGCGGCCATGAAAAAGGCGCCCGAAGGCGCCTCTCCCGCGAAACGGCACGCCGGCCTTACTTGGCCACCACGCGCGCCATCTCAAGGCACTTGTTGGAGTAGCCCCACTCGTTGTCGTACCAGCTCACCACCTTGATGAAGGTGCCGTCGAGCGCGATGCCGGCGTCGGCGTCGAAGATCGAGGTGCGGGCGTCGCCGCGGAAATCGGTGGCCACGACCTTGTCCTCGGTGTAGCCCAGCACGCCCTTGAGCTTGCCCTCGCTCTGGGCCTTCATCTCGGCGCAGATCTCGGCGTAGGTGGCGGCGCTGTTGAGCTCCACCGTCAGGTCCACCACGGACACGTCGCTGGTCGGCACGCGGAAGGACATGCCGGTGAGCTTCTTGTTGAGCTGGGGAATCACCACGCCCACGGCCTTGGCGGCACCGGTGCTGCTGGGGATGATGTTCTCGAGGATGCCGCGGCCGCCGCGCCAGTCCTTGTTGCTGGGGCCGTCCACGGTTTTCTGTGTGGCGGTGGCCGCGTGCACGGTGGTCATCAGGCCGCGCTTGATGCCCCACTTGTCGTTGAGCACCTTGGCCACGGGAGCCAGGCAGTTGGTGGTGCAGCTGGCGTTGCTGATGATGGCCTGGCCGGCGTAAGTCTCATGGTTCACGCCGTAGACGAACATGGGCGTGTCGTCCTTGCTGGGCGCAGACATGATGACCTTCTTCGCGCCCGCGGCCAGGTGCTTCTCGGCACCGGCCTTGTCCAGGAAAATGCCGGTGGATTCGATCACCACGTCGGCACCGACCTCGTTCCACTTGAGCTCGGCCGGGTCTTTCACGGCGGTCAGGCGGATCTTCTTGCCATTGACGATGAGGTTGGTGCCCTCGACCTTCACGTCACCGTCGAAGCGGCCGTGCACGCTGTCGTACTTGAGCATGTAGGCCAGGTAGTCGGGTTCGAGCAGGTCGTTGATGGCGACCACTTCGATGTCCTTGAAGTTGGCGATCGCGGCGCGAAACACCATGCGCCCGATGCGCCCGAAACCGTTGATACCGACCTTGATCGTCATGCTGTCATCTCCAGGGGTTTGATGTCGAAAGAAATCACTGCTGCGCGAGCACGGCGCGCACCGTGTCCGCCACGTTCTGCTCGGTGAAGCCGAAGTGCTTGAACAGCACCGGCGCGGGGGCCGACTCGCCGTAGCTGTCGATGCCGACGACGGCCGACACGCCGTATTTCCACCAGAAGTCGGTCACGCCCATCTCGACCGCGATCCGCGGCAGGCCGGCGGGCAGCACGGCCTTCTTGTAGGCCGGGGTCTGACGATCGAAGCGGGTGGTGCTGGGCATTGAGACGACACGCACCGCGACGCCGTGCTCCCTGGCCAGCAGCTCCTGCGCCTTGAGCGCCAGCTGCACCTCGGAGCCGGTGGCGATGATCACCGCCTGGGCTTTCTTTTTCAGGCCCACCTCGGCGGGCTCGGCCAACACGTAGGCGCCCTTGGCGATGTCGCCCAGATCGGACTTGGGCGCGTAGGGCAGGTTCTGGCGCGAGAGCAGCAGCGCGGTGGGCTTGTCGCGGTTCTCCAGCGCCACGGCCCAGGCCACGGCCGTCTCGGCCGTATCGGCCGGGCGCCAGACGTCCAGGTTGGGGATCAGGCGCAGGCTCGCGGCGTGCTCGATCGACTGGTGCGTGGGTCCGTCCTCGCCCAGGCCGATGGAGTCGTGCGTGAACACGTGCACCACGCGCTGCTTCATCAGCGCGGCCATGCGGATGGCGTTGCGCGAGTAGTCGCTGAAGGTGAGGAAGGTGCCACCGTAGGGGATGTAGCCACCGTGTAGCGACACGCCGTTCATCACGGCGGCCATGCCGAATTCGCGCACGCCGTAATTGATGTGGCGGCCCAGGCGGCCGGCCTCGTCGCGCACCGGGTTGCCGGCCAGGTCGAAGCGCAGCGCGGGCGTGGACTTGGTGTTGGTGAGGTTGGAGCCGGTGAGGTCGGCGCTGCCGCCCAGCAGCTCGGGCAGAGCGGTGGTGAACTGTTCCAGCGCGAGCTGGCTGGCCTTGCGGCTGGCCACCGTTTCGGCCTTGCTGTGCGCCTGCACGGCGGCGTCCACCGCCACCTGCGCGAAGTTCTTCGGCAGATCGCCCTTCATGCGGCGCTCGAACTCGGCCGCCAGCTCGGGGTGGGCGGCGCGGTAGGCGCGGAAGCGCACATGCCAGTCGGCCTCGGCGTCGCCGCCAGCGGCTTTCGCGTCCCAGGCGGCGTAGACCTCGTCGGGCACCACGAAGGGTTCGTGCGACCAGCCCAGGGCCTCGCGCGTGAGCTTGATTTCCTCGGCGCCCAGCGGCTCGCCGTGTGCCTTGGCGGTGTTGGCGCGGTTCGGGCTGCCCTTGCCGATGTGCGTCTTGCAGATGATCAGGCTGGGCTGCTCGGGGTGCTGGCGCGCTTGGGCGATGGCCTGGTCCACCGCGTCCACGTCGTGGCCGTCGATGGGGCCGATGACGTTCCAGCCGCAGGCCACGAAGCGCAGGGCCGTGTTGTCGATGAACCAGGGCGTGACCTTGCCATCGATGGAGATGCCGTTGTCGTCGTAGAGCGCGATCAGCTTGTTGAGCTTCCAGGCGCCGGCCAGGGCCACGGCCTCGTGGCTCACGCCCTCCATCAGGCAGCCGTCGCCCAGGAACACGTAGGTGTGGTGGTCGACGATGGTGTGGCCGGGGCGGTTGAACTCGGCGGCGAGCAGCTTCTCGGCCAGCGCCATGCCCACCGCGTTGCTGATGCCCTGGCCCAGCGGGCCGGTGGTGGTTTCCACGCCGGGGGTGATGCCGACCTCGGGGTGGCCGGCGGTCTTGCTGTGCAACTGGCGGAAGTTCTTCAGCTCCTGCAGCGGCAGGGCATAGCCCGTGAGGTGCAGCAGCGAATAGATGAGCATGGAGCCGTGCCCGTTGGACAGCACGAAGCGGTCGCGGTCGGCCCAGTGCGGGTTGACGGGGTTGTGGCGCAAGTGGCGGCCCCACAGCGCGACGGCCATGTCGGCCATGCCCATGGGCGCGCCGGGGTGGCCGGAATTGGCGGCCTGCACGGCGTCCATCGCCAGAGCGCGGATGGCGTTGGCCATGACCAGGGGGGAGACGGTGACGACAGCGGAGTCGCTCATGAAGACCTCGGGTGGGGTGGGGCGCGGCGTGGGCGCTTCGCGCGCCGCCCAGCCTGGGGAAAACCCCGGATTTTAGCGACTGGGCCCGCGCCGGCCGGTCGCGCGGGGGGTATCGGCCATGGCTGCGGGGCGTGGTGGGTGGCCGTAGGATGGCCACCCATGGCCGAACTGCCCTCCTCTGCGCTGCTGGCGATCTTCGCTGGCGCGGCGCTGGCAGTGTGGTGGGCCGGCGTGAGGCTCACCCAGGCCACCGACGCGCTGGACCAGGCCTTCGGCTGGGGCGAGGAGATGGGCGGCCTGGTGTTGCTGGCGCTGGTGACCAACCTGCCCGAGATCGCCATCACCGCCAGCGCCGCGCTGGGCGGGCGCGTGGAGGTGGCGGTGGCCAACCTGCTGGGCGGCGTGGCCATCCAGACCCTGCTGCTGGCGCTGTTCGACGCGGCGGGGCCGCGCGGTGCGGCCCCGCTGTCCACTCGCGTGGCCTCGCCGCAGGCGCTGGCCGAGGCGCTGCTGGTGGTGGCGCTGCTGGCCCTGGTGCTGGCGGGCCACTGGTTGCCGCCTGACGCCATCCGCTTCGGCGTCACGCCCGACGGCGCGCTGATTCTGCTCACCTGGCTCGGCGGCCTGCTGCTGGTGCGCCGGCTCACGCGGCGGCCGCCGGGCCACGCCCCGGCGCGGGAGCGGGGGCGTCCGGCGGGTTGCCTGCGCCGCGCCGCCCTCGTCTTCGTCGCTGGCGCCCTCGTCACCCTGATCGGCGGCGTGCTGCTGGAGCGCAGTGGCGACGTCCTGGCGCAGCGCTGGGGCATGGACGGCGTGCTGTTCGGCGCCACCGTGCTCGCGGCCTCGACCGCGCTACCCGAGGTCGCCACCGGCCTGGCCGCCATGTGGCGCGGAGAGCCGGCGCTGGCGGTGAGCGACATCCTCGGCGGCAACGCCCTGCTGCCCGTGCTGCTGGTGCTGGCCACCGCGCTGGCTGGCCAGGCGGTGATGCCCGGTGCCGGCATGGAGACGCTCTACATCACCGCCCTGGGTCTGTTGATGACGGGCGTGGTGGCGGCCGGCCTGCTGCTGCACCCGCGCCGCAAATGGCTGGGCATGGGCCTCGACAGTTGGGCGTTGTTGCTGGTCTATGCAATGGGCATGGTGGGCCTGTTCGCCCTGGCCGACCACTGACGCGCCCCGAGGCGGCTACAGTGAGGGCTTCGTCCATCCACCATGGCCCACCCCGCTCACGCCATCGTCCTGGCCGCCGGCCGCGGCAACCGCATGCGACCGCTGACCGACCAGGTCCCCAAGCCGCTGCTGGTCGTGCAGGGCAAACCGCTGCTGCAATGGCACGCGGACGCACTGGCCGACGCCGGTTGCGTCGACTTGGTGATCAACACGGCCTGGCTGGGCGAGCAGATCCCCGCGCACTTCGGCCCGCACCCGCGCAGCAGCGAGGGCCTGCCCATCGACATCGCCTACTCCGCAGAGGGCGAAGACTTCGGCTACGCGCTGGAGACGGCCGGCGGCATCGCGCGCGCGCTGCCGCTGCTGGGCGAGGTGTTCTGGGTGGTCGCGGGTGACGTCTTCGCGCCAGGCTTCCCCTTCGACCCCGACGCGCTGGCGCGCTTTGCGCGCGGCGACCGGCTGGCCCACCTGTGGCTGGTGCCCAACCCCGACCACAATCCGCGCGGCGATTTCGGCCTGAGCCCGGAGGGCCTGGCCCTCAACCTCGACGCGTCCCATGGTCAGCCCCGCTACACCTACAGCACCATCGGCCTGTTCCGCCGGGCACTGTTCGAGGCGCCGTGGTTCGACATCCCGCCCGGCAACCCGCAAGGCCGCGCCGAGCCGCTGGCGCCCCTGCTGCGCCGCGCCATGGACGCGGGTCGGGTGAGCGCCGAGCTGTACGAAGGCCCCTGGATCGACGTCGGCACGCCGGATCGCCTGGCCGAACTGAACGCCCGCTGATCCCCCGCGATTTGGCGCTTCCCGCCACAATGGCGCGATGGACGCCTCGACCCACTTCCGCCTCTACGCCGAGCGCCGCGCGCGCCTGGCCTCGCAACTCGGCCCTGGTGGCATCGCCATCGTGCCCACCGCGCTGGAGCGCCCGCGCAACCGCGACACCGACTTCATCTACCGGCACGACAGCTACTTCTATTACCTGAGCGGCTTCGCCGAGCCCCAGGCCTGGCTGGTGATCACCGCCGAAGGCCGCACAACGCTCTTCTGCCAACCCAAGGACCTGGAGCGCGAGATCTGGGACGGCATTCGCCTGGGCCCCGAGGCCGCGCCGTCCGCGCTGGGCGTGGACGAGGCGTTTTCCGTGGCGGAGCTCGACCAGCGGCTCCCCAAGCTGCTGGAGAACCGCGCGGTGGTCTGGTACCCCTTCGCCACCCACGCGGGGCTCGAAGGCCGCATCGATGGCTGGTTGCAGAAAGTGCGCGCCCGCGTGCGCTACGGCGCCCTGTGCCCCGAGGGCCAGCGCGACCTGTGCACCCTGCTCGACGAGATGCGTCTGGTGAAGGACGCGCACGAGCTGGACATCATGCGCCGGGCCTCGCGCATCAGCGCGCGCGCCCACATCCGCGCCATGCAACGCAGCGCCGCCATGCTGCGCGCCGGGCAGGACGTGCGCGAATACCACCTGGACGCCGAGCTGCTGCACGAATTCCGCCAGGGCGGCTCGCAGTACCCGGCCTACGGCAGCATCGTGGCCGCCGGCGCCAACGCCTGCATCCTGCACTACCGTGCCGACGCCGCGCCCATCCGCGACGGCGAACTGGTGCTCATCGACGCCGGCTGCGAACTCGACGGCTACGCCAGTGACATCACGCGCACCTTCCCCGCCAATGGCCGCTTCACCGGGCCTCAGCGCGCGGTCTACGACCTGGTGCTGGCGAGCCAGGACGCCGCCGTGGCGGCGACCAAGGCTGGCGCGCGCTTCGTCGGCCCGCACGAGGCCACGGTGAAGGTGCTCGCGCAGGGCCTGCTCGACCTCGGCCTGCTCGACAAGGACAAGGCCGGCACGGTGGACGACGTGATCGCCAACCGCAGCTACTTCGCCTTCTACATGCACCGCACCGGCCACTGGCTGGGCATGGACGTGCACGACTGCGGCAGCTACGTGGAGCCGTCCGAGGTTGGCCAGGTGAGCGAGCGCCTGGACCCGCTGTCGGGCGAGACCATCAAGGACCGGCCGAGCCGGATCCTGCGCCCGGGCATGGTGCTCACCATCGAGCCCGGGCTCTACATCCGTCCGGCTGCGGGCGTACCCGAGCGGTTCTGGAACATCGGCATCCGCATCGAGGACGACGCCGTGGTCACCGACACCGGCTGCGAACTGATCACCCGCGACGTGCCGGTGGCGCCTGACGCCATCGAGGCGCTGATGCGGGGCTGATGCAGGGGCCGAGCCCGCCCGTCACTGCAGGGTGCGGTGCTCCGGCAGGGGCATCATGCCCGCCGTGGGCGCGGCGGCGCTGCCCAGCTCCAGCAGCCAGCGCGAGCTCAGGCGCCCCAGCAGCACCCGCATTGGCTGCGACAACGCCGGGTGCTGCGCCAGCTCGGTGAGGTTGCTCACCACTTTGCCCACCATCAGTTCGCGCTGGCAGACGGGACCACTGTGCTGGGCACAGCCGGTCATGAGCGCAAGAGTGCCGGCCAGCAGCGCTTCGACGGGAGGCAGGCTGTATTCCTCGTCGGCGTGGGTCGGAAATGGGGGGTTCATGGGGTGCTCCAGCGGTGACAGACGCCACATCATATGAGAACAATTCTCATTTGCAAAGAAGCAACTTCTTTCCACATCACTTCATCGGTCCACAATCCCCGAGCCCTCACCAACAACGACAAGGAGTTCACATGAAAGGCGACGAGAAAGTGATTGCGCACCTGCAAGCGCAACTGAAGAACGAGCTGACCGCCATCAACCAGTACTTCGTGCACTACCGCATGCTCAAGCACTGGGGCCTGGACAAGCTCGCGGGCAAGGAATACGAGGAGTCGATCGGCGAAATGAAGCACGCCGACAAACTCATGGACCGCATCTTCACGCTTGACGGCCTGCCCAACCTGCAAGACCTCGGCAAGCTCCACATCGGCGAAGACGTGCCCGAACTGCTGCGCGCCGACCTCGGCCTGGAGCAAGGCGCACAAGCCACCATCAAGGAGGGCATCGCTCACTGCGAGTCCGTTCGCGACTACGTCTCCCGAGACCTGCTCCAGGCGATCCTCGACGACACCGAGGAGCACATCGACTTCCTGGAGACGCAAATCGAACTTCTCGACAAGGTCGGCGTGCAGAACTACCTGCAGAGCCAGATGGGCTCGGTGAGTTGATGCCCCCACGCTCCGCCGCTGCCCCGCGAGGGAGCTGATCCGGCTTGGAGCGGCCCGGCGCCGGATCGCTCCGATACGCGCGAGAAGCCGCCCGTCGGGCGGCCTTCTTGGGAGCTTGTGCAATGAATGCGATCCATTATCATTTGCAGGAGTTTCTCGACCCCCAACCCCATGATCGTCTGCGTTTGCCATCGCGTCAGTGACAAGACCATCGCCCAGTGCGCCCGGTCCGGCATGGCATTCGACGACATCCAGCTCGAACTCGGCGTGGCCACGCAATGCGGCCAGTGCGAAGGTTGCGCGCGGTCAGTCTTCTCCGAATGCGCCCCGGGCCACGTGGTGGCCCACCTGCAGCTGCAGACCGCCGAACAGGCCCGTCAGGTCGAGCGCGCCTGAGCCTTCGCCCGGCGCGCACCGGGCGAACCGATTCCCCTCTCCGCAGTCACAAGCCCTTCACCCGAGACGCCGTGTGTGCGCGCTCGGGTTTTCCCTGTGCCCGACTTAGAATGCGAATCCGCCTTTCGCATGGCAGAAAACCAACGGCCGGAGACATGCATGACCGCATCCAGTACCCCTGAGGACAAACGCGCCGAACTGCGCCGCGCCGCGCTGCAGTACCACGAGCAGCCTCTGCCCGGCAAAGTGGCCATCGCCGCCACCAAGCCGCTGTCGAACCAGCGCGATCTGGCCCTGGCGTACTCCCCCGGTGTAGCGGCGCCCTGCGAGGAGATCGTGGCCGATCCGGTCAACGCCTTCAAGTACACCGCGCGCGGCAATCTGGTGGCCGTCATCACCAACGGCACGGCCGTGCTGGGCCTGGGCGACATCGGCCCGCTGGCCGCCAAGCCGGTGATGGAAGGCAAGGGCGTGCTGTTCAAGAAGTTCTCGGGCATCGACGTGTTCGACATCGAGATCAACGAGAAAGACCCCGACAAGCTGGTGGAGGTCATCGCCGCGCTGGAGCCCACCTTCGGTGGCATCAACCTGGAAGACATCAAGGCACCAGACTGCTTCTACGTCGAGCGCAAGCTGCGCGAGCGCATGAAGATCCCGGTCTTCCACGACGACCAGCACGGCACCGCCATCGTGGTCGGCGCGGCCATCCTCAACGGCCTGAAGGTGGTCGGCAAGGACCTCAAGAAGGTCAAGCTGGTGACCTCCGGCGCAGGCGCCGCCGCCCTCGCCTGCCTGGGCCTGCTGGTCAAGCTGGGTGTGCCGCGCGAGAACATCTGGGTGACCGATCTGGCTGGCGTGGTCTACGAAGGCCGCACCGAACTGATGGACGAGGACAAGATCCAGTTCGCACAAAAGACCAGCGCGCGCACCCTGGCCGACGTCATCGCGGGCGCGGACATCTTCCTGGGCCTGTCGGCCGGCGGCGTGCTCAAGCCGGAGATGGTCAAGTCCATGGCGGCCAAGCCGCTCATCCTGGCGCTGGCCAACCCCAACCCGGAGATCCTGCCGGAAGACGTGCAGGCCGTGCGCGACGACGCGATCATGGCCACCGGCCGCACGGACTACCCGAACCAGGTCAACAACGTCCTGTGCTTCCCGTACATCTTCCGCGGCGCGCTCGACTCGGGCGCCACCACCATCACCGACGAAATGGAGATCGCCTCGGTGCACGCCATCGCCGAGCTGGCTCAGGCCGAGCAGAGCGAGGTCGTCGCCGCCGCCTACGCGGGTGAGAAGCTGGCCTTCGGCCCCGAGTACCTCATCCCCAAGCCCTTCGATCCGCGGCTGATGATGAAGATCGCCCCAGCTGTGGCGCAGGCCGCGGCCGACAGCGGCGTGGCGCTGCGGCCCATCGAGGACATGGCCGCCTACCGAGAGAAGCTGCAGGGCTTCGTTTTCGCGTCCGGCACCGTCATGCGGCCGATCTTCTCGGCCGCCAAGCTGGCCGAGCGCAAGCGCGTGGCCTACGCCGAGGGCGAGGAAGAGCGCGTGCTGCGCGCCTGCCAGATCGTGGTGGACGAAGGCCTCGCCCGGCCGACGCTGATCGGCCGCCCGGCCATCATCGCCCAGCGCATCGAGAAATTCGGCCTGCGCCTGAAGGAAGGCCTCGACTACGACATCGTCAACGTCGAGCAGGACCACCGCTACCGCGACTTCTGGCAGACCTACCACCGCATGACCGAGCGCAAGGGCGTCACGCAGCAGCTCGCCAAGATCGAGATGCGCCGCCGCCTCACGCTCATCGGCACCATGCTGTTGCACAAGGGCGAGGTCGATGGCCTCATCTGCGGCACCTGGGGCACCACCCAGGGACACCTGCACTACATCGATCAGGTCATCGGCAAGCGCGCCGGCGGCAGCCCCAGCACCGCGCAGGACGTGCGCGTCTATGCCTGCATGAACGGACTCATGCTGCCCGGCCGCCAGGTCTTCCTGGTCGATACGCACGTGAACCACGACCCCTCGCCCGAGGAGCTCTGCGAGATCACCGTGATGGCGGCCGAGGAGATGCTGCGCTTCGGCATCCAGCCCAAGGCGGCCCTGCTGTCGCACTCCAGCTTCGGCTCGTCCAATGAACCCTCGGCGGTGAAGATGCGCCGCACCCTGGACCTGCTGCGCGATCAGGCGCCCTGGCTGGAGGTGGATGGCGAGATGCACGGTGACGTGGCACTGGACCCTGTGGCCCGGGCCGCGCTCATGCCCAATTCCACCCTCAAGGGCGTGGCCAACCTGCTGGTCCTGCCCAACATCGACGCCGCCAACATCGCCTACAACCTGCTCAAGACGGCCGCGGGCGGCAACATTGCCATCGGCCCGGTGTTGCTTGGCGCCGCCCAGCCCGTGCACATCCTCACCCCCAGCGCCACCGTGCGCCGCATCGTGAACATGACAGCCCTGACGGTGGCGGACGCCAATGTTGCCCGCTAGGGTATCCAGTCAAAGCGGGTACTAACTTTTTTTGCCCGCTTTCGCCCCGTTGGCTGCCTGTTTTTTAAGCAATCGCTTGCGTTTTAAGGCCGGTTAGGGCACACTCTCGCGCTTGAGTTTCAGGGTTAACCCCAGGCCAAGGGGTCCGGGTTCACCCGCATCAGGAGCAAGCCAACCTCATGGATCTGCGGCGGATTCGCCAGCACTGGGGCAAGGGCAAAGCCGGCTTTGTTGCGGCTGTCGCGGCCACTGTGGTCGCCAGCGCAAGCACTTTTTTGGTGCAAGCTCGCGGCCCCGAACCCGTTGTCCTCGCCGCATCCGTGTCGGTATCGGCCCTGCCAACGCAGGGCAAGCAGGTTCTGGGCCAGATCCATCGGGGCGGGCCTTTTCGCTACGAGAAAGACGGCACTGTCTTCTTCAACCGCGAAGGCCTGCTGCCCAGGGAAGAGCGGGGGTATTACCGGGAATACACCGTACCCACCCCAGGTTTGAATCACCGGGGAGCGCGGCGTATTGTGTGTGGCGGTACACGGCCTGTGGCGCCTGATGCTTGTTACTACACGGAAGACCACTACTCGAGCTTCAAACGAATCGTGCAGTGATCTTCCGAAGAGCGATCGGTATTTCAACCTTTGACTGTGAAAGAGACGCGGAGATGGACACGCCACTTCGTAATGTGCGACCCAACATCGTCCAGTCCATTCGCGCCTACGGCGTGAAGGACCTGCAAGCTGCGGCCGATCATCTCGGCCACCACTTCCTCTACGCCAACCTGGCCAAGGCGCAGAGCAAGCAGGACGTGCTGGAACTGATCGCTGCCCAGTACACGCTGCCCGCGCACTTCGGCAAGAACTTCGACGCGCTGTACGACTGCATGACCGACATGGTTCACAAGTCCGGCCCGCAGACCGGCTTCATCGTCGTGCTCGAACACATCCCGGCGCACAGCAAGTTCGACAAGGAAGCGCGCGAGCAGTTGCTCGACATCTTCCGCGACGCGGCTGACTACTGGAGCGACCGCAAGATCCCGTTCCGCTGCTTCTACTCGTTCTCGGTGGCGCGCAGCCCCAAGGGCGAAGAGCCGATCGAGGTGCAGAACGAGGAGCCCATGCCAACGGACAAGATCCTCGACGTGAGCCCGCAGGCGCTGCGCATGAGCAGCCCATTCAACGCTGGCTACTGGCTGGCGGCGGCTTGACGAGCCCACCCCCGCGCCGCGCCTGACGGCGCGTCACCCCCTCAAGGGGGCGGTGCCGACGGACCGGCAAAGCCGAATCCGTGGCACCACTGGATGAGCCCCGACACTTGTCGGGGCTTTTTCATGCCTGCGTGGATTGCGCCAGGCTGACGTATTCGCTGACCGGCACCTGTTCTGCGCGTCGTTGCAGGTCGAAGTTGCCGGCTGCGTTTCGTTGTTCGAGCCACTTGCCCAGCGTGTGCCGCAGCAGCTTGCGGCGCTGACTGAAGGCCACCTGCACGAGCTCGCTCAGGTGCTTCACGTCAATGACCGGCGGTTGCGGCAGCGGCACCATGCGCACCACAGCGCTGTCAACCCGCGGCGGCGGATCAAAGGCCTCGGGCGGCACGAAGAGCACGTTCTCCATGGCGTAGCGCCACTGCAGCATCACCGACAGGCGCCCATAGTCGGCCGTAGCGGGCGCGGCGACCATGCGGTCGATCACCTCCTTCTGCAGCATGAAATGCTGGTCCTGCACCACAGCGACGTGGTCGAGCAGGTGGAAGAGGATGGGCGAGGAGATGTTGTAGGGCAGGTTGCCCACGACCCGCAACGGACCTGAGGCCGTTGCCCGCAAGGCCGTGAAATCGACCTTGAGCACATCGGACTCGACCACGTCGAGTTGCCCATGCGCCCGCAGCCGGGCCGCGAGATCGCGATCGAGTTCGATCACTGTCAGCCGGCCAAGCCGCTCGACCAGCGGCTGCGTGAGTGCGGCGAGACCCGGGCCGATCTCGACCATGGGCTGAGCCGCGCGCGGGTCGATCGCACGCACGATGGCATCGATGACGCCTGGGTCGGTGAGGAAGTGCTGCCCGAAGCGCTTGCGCGCGATGTGCTTCACGGCTGGGGGTCTTCGCGCATCTCGACGTAGGCGCGTGAACGCACATCGCGCGCCCAAAGCTCCGTGGCCTCCCGCAGCTTCTGCTCACGCACGACCATGCGCAGGCGCTCGCGCTGCTGCTTCTCGTCGAGCTGCACGTTGCGTCGTTCGTCGACGCGAATGAGGTGCACGCCGAAGCGCGAGACGATGGGCTCGGACACCTCGCCCGGGCGCAGGCGACTCATCGTGTCTTCGAACTCGGGCACGAACTGACCAGGCAGGGCCCAACCCAGGCTGCCACCGTTGGCGGCCGAGCCGTCCTGGCTGTTTTCGCGCGCCAATGCTTCGAAGCTGGCGGTACCGGCCGTGATGCGCTGGCGGAAGTCGCTCAGGCGCGCAATGGCGGCCTCCGGCGTGAGCTGCGCGCTGGGCCGCAGCAGAATATGACTGGCGCGCGTCTGCGTCACACTCATCGAGGGCATGCCGGCCTGACGCTTGTCGTTCACCTTGAGCACGTGAAAGCCCGCGGGACTGCGCAGCGGGCCCGCGATGGCGCCGGCCGGCAGGTTGCGCGTGGACGTCACGAACAGATCGGGCAGACGAGAGGCCGCGCGCCAGCCGAATTCGCCGCCGTTGGCGCGCTCGGCCGCATCGGAGAACTCGCGGGCCAGCACGGCGAAGTCCTCACCCGCGCGCGCGCGATCGGCCACGCGTTGCGCACGCGCTTGGCGCTCGGCCACCACCGCCTCGCTGGCGTTCTCCGGCACCAACACCAGCACGTGGCTGAGGTTGAGTTCGAGGTTTTCGGCACCACTGGCGCCACGCTGCTCGCGCTGGAACTCGTCGATGTCGGCGTCGGTCACGCGCACACGCGAATCGACCTCGCGCTCACGCAGGCGCTGCAGCAGCAGTTGCTGGCGCAGTTCGTCGCGGAAACGGTTGAGGTCGTAACCCTCGGAGCGCAGCCGGCGGCGAAACTCCTCCTGACTGAGGCTGTTCTGGGCCGCGATGTTCTGCTCGGCCTGGTCGATCTCGGCATCACTCACGCGCACGCCCGATTCGCGGGCCAGATGCAGTTGTGCGCGCTCATTGATGAGCTGTTCCAGCACCTGTCTCATCAGCACCGCGCGCGGCGGCGCATTGGTGATATTGCGCTGCGCGATGTTCTGCTCGACCTGACGCAGGCGTTGGCGTACTTCGTGATTGGTGACAGGCTCGGAATTGACCAGTGCGACGATGTAGTCGGCCGTGCGGTTGTCCGCTGCGGGCGCGGTGGCCGAGGGCAGGGTCAGGCCACCGGGCGTGCGCAGCGTCTGCGCCGGCAGTGCGGCGGGCCAGAGCAGGGCAAGGCCCAGGGCAATGGCGGTCAGAAAGGATCGGTCAGTCATAACGTTGGAACCGGCTCGGCGGGTTGATCTCTTCGCGCAGGTACTGGTAGCGCGGCACGTTGTCCCTGAGGGTCTGCAGCGGGTTGGAACCGATGCGCGTAAAGCCTGAGAATTCGAGCTGGAACAGGATGCGCTGATTCGCTGACGCAGCGCTGCGCTGCAGGCGCTCGAGCACCACGCGCCCGATCCAGCAACCGGCATCGTACTCAAAGCCCGCTACCAGATCGACGACCTTGCGGTCGGGCACGCTGTAGTTGATGCGCCCCACACCGTACCACTGGCCTGGACCGAGCGCGTGGCCTGGCACGGCATCGGGGCTGGGGCCGAAGATGCCACTGAGCGGCCATTGCCAGCCGATGTCGAATTGTTCGGAGGCGCCGCGCTGCAGGCGCCAGGCCGCGCTGAGCACGTGGTAGGGCCGGGGCGTGTAGCGCGCCATCACCGTGGTACGCACCGATTCGTTGGTGGTGGGGTTGTACTGGAAGGTGGTGTCAAACAGCCAGCGCGGCGTCCACTGCACGCGCGCGGCCAGCAGCACGTCGCTGAAGCGCTCCTGCACCGGCTCGCCGCCGGGTAGGGTGACGTTCTGGTCTTTCAGCAGGTAGCGCTGCGCGATGCCCAGGCGCACGATCTCGGCGCCGGTCTCGGGGTCGAGCAGGCGCGAACTCACGCCCAGCGTGACGCCGCGCGTGTCGGAGATGCGGTCGTTGCCAGTGAAGACGTTCTCGGAGTAGATCGTCGCGAGGTTGAAGTCGGTCGCACCCGAGTCGTAGTTGGGCAGGAGGCTCTGGTCGCGGTAAGGCGTCCAGGTGAAGAAGGCACGCGGCTCCAGGGTCTGCAGGAAGGCTCGGCCGAAGTAGCTGGTGTCGCGCTCGAAGACCAGCCCGCTGTCCAGGCTCAGGGACGGCACGGCGCGCGAGGCGCTGCGCAGGCCGTTGGCCAGCGGCTGGTCGAAGCTGTATTGCGTGGTGTGCAGGCGCGCGCGTGGTTCGATGAACCAGCCCGGGGTCTGGAAGCGGCGGCTGAGCGTCGCCACGGCCATCGCGCGCTCGCCGTTGCTCTGGCCGGTGAGCAGGGGGTTGGACTCGAAGCGCGTGTACTCACCGTACATCGTCAACGCGAGCGAACCGGTCTTGTCGGCCCAGCCCAGGTCGCCGCGGCTGTAGGTCAGGCCCAGCGAAGGCACACGGTCGTAGGGCGGCGTGATCGGCGCGTCGATGTCTTGCAGCGTCTGCCAGGTGTAGGCCCCGGCCGACGCATACCAGTTGCCCTGGCTCCAGGTCGCGACCGCGTCGCTGGGCAACAGGCGCTGGGTGAGCGTGGCGCTGGCGCGTGGGAAGTCGCGCCAGTAGTCGTCGTCGCTCACGCGGTTGAGGTTGAGCGCCAGCCCTGCGCCGCCGCGTCCGCCCAGGCGGTTGAGAGCGTCGGTAAGCGACTGGCTGTGCTGCAGCGTGTAGCCCCAGCGGTCCTCGCCGCGCAGGCGGTCGGAGGGCATGAAGGATCCGCGCAGGCGGCCGGTGTAGTCGGGCTGCAGGTAGCGGAACTCGGCGCCCATGTCGATCCCGCGCTTGGACATGAGCGTGGGGTAGACGGTGAGGTCGTAATTGGGCGCCAGGTTGAAGTAGTAGGGCAACGTGAGCTCGAGGCCGCTCACGCTATCCAGGCCAATCGACGGCGGCAGCAGGCCCGACTTGCGCTTGTCGCTCAGCGGAAAGGTGAAGTAAGGCGCGCCGAGGATGGGAACGCCCTTGAATTCGAGCACGCCCCCGTAGGCCTCGCCCACCTCTTCCACATTGTCGAACTCGATGCGGTTGGCGCGCACCAGCCAGGCGGGCATCCAGTCGGCGCCCGGATTGCGCGGGCAGGTGCTGTAGCGGGCCTGGTGGGCGGTGGAATGGTCTTCGTCGTGGAAGTCCATGCGCGTGGCGTCGCCGCGCCCGTTGTTGCTGAGCAGTTCAAACTCGGGCTGCTCGAAGTAACCCTTGAAAGTGTCGACGTTGAGCCGCAGCGCTGGCCCCGTGAAGCGGTCACCGCTGCGGTTGATGAGCACATTGCCCTCGGCATGGGCCTCGCGCGTGCGCTCGTCGAAGCTGAGCCGGTCGGCGCGGATGACGGTGTCGTGGCGGCGCAGTTCGGCCTCGCCCTCGACGGTGGTGGTCTGGCCCGTGTGGCCTTCGATGCGCTGGCCAGAGACGAAGCTGGGCGTCTGGCTGCGCACCTCGGCGGGCAGTTGCTCCTGCAAGCGCAGACTGGGGCGCAGCGCGAGGCCGCTGTCCTGAGCCTGGGCTTGCGCGGAATGGGTGAAGCAGACGCCCAGCACCGCCGCGGCCACCGGTGCGATGGCGAACCGGGCGGGAGAGCGAGTCGGGTCGGTGCGGCGTTTCAAGATCGGGCCCGGCGGCGTTCGGGCCGCGCACACTGGCGTTGAAGGCGTTTGTAGAATCCGCCGGATTATTCCACGGGGCCTGCCGCGCACCCGGCGCACCGCCCACCCCATTCCCCTCAGCCATGACCCCGTCGCCGACCGCCGTCGCGTGGGCCGACCCGCAGCGCGAGGCGGCCTTCCACTCCTGGCTCGCGCCGCTGGCGCGCCAGCACCGCCTGATCCCGTCCAGCCTGCGCCCGGCCTCGGCCGACGCGAGCTTTCGCCGCTATCTGCGGCTGGACAGCGAGGACGGCGGCAGCGCGATCGTGATGGATGCACCTCCCGACAAGGAGAACAGCGAGCCTTTCGTGCGCATCGCGGGCCTGATGCGCACGGCCGGGCTGCGCGTGCCGCAGGTGCTGGACTGGCACGAGGCGCTGGGCTTCCTGCTGCTCGACGACCTGGGCACGCAGACCCTGCTCGACGTCATCGACCCCGCGCAGCCACAGGCCAACGCCGGCCTGTACCGCGACGCCCTGGCCGCGCTGCTGCCGTGGCAGCAGGCCAGCCGTCCCGGCGTGCTGCCACCCTACGACGAGGCCGTGCTGCGCCGCGAGCTGCAGCTCTTTCCGGACTGGTACCTTGCGCAGCACAAGGGCCTGGTGCTGGACGACAGCCAGCAACAGGTCTTGCAGAAAACCTTCGACCTGATCGTGCAGCGCGTGCTGGCCATGCCCACGGTGTACGTGCACCGCGACTTCATGCCACGCAACCTGATGGTGCTGCGCGAGCGCGGCGACACCCCCGCCACGCAGCTCGGCGTGCTCGATTTCCAGGACGCGCTGCACGGCCCCATCGCCTACGACATCGCCAGCCTCATGCGCGACGCCTTCCTCAGTTGGGAAGAAGACTTCGTCATCGATGTCACCGTGCGTTACTGGGAACAGGCTCGAAAGCTGGGCCTGATGGACTTCGAGGACTGGCACAGTGACTTCGGCGCCTTCTACCGCGCGGTGGAATGGATGGGCCTGCAGCGCCACCTCAAGGTCGCGGGCATCTTCGCGCGCTTGACGCTGCGCGACGGCAAGCCCAAGTACCTGGCCGACGCGCCGCGTTTCATCGCCTACATCCGCGCCACCGCGCACCGCTACCGCGAACTGGCGCCGCTGCTGCGCCTGATCGACGAAGTGGAAGGCCTTCAGTCGGCCAGCGGCTGGGCCTTCGGCAGAACATGAAGAAGCACCCCCGCCGCGCTTCGCGCGACCCCCTGAAGGGGGCGGCACCCACGGCCCGGCAAAGCCGGTTCCGTGGTGCCCCCGGGTAAGACCGCTTCACCCACGGCGAACCGCTCACATGCCACGCTTTTTCTGCGACGCCACGCTGGCCCCCGGGGCCGAGCTCGCGCTGCCACCCGGCGCCGCGCGCCACGTGCAGGTGCTGCGCCTGCAACCGGGTGACGAGATCACGCTGTTCAATGGCCAGGGCGGCCAGTGGACGGCACGCGTGCGGCGCATGGGCCGCAGCGACGTGGCGGTGCGCGTGGAGGCACACGAGGCCATCGATCGCGAAGCCGCGCGCGAGGTGACGCTGGCCATCGGCATGCCGGCGAACGAGCGCATGGACTGGCTGGTGGAGAAGGCCACGGAACTTGGCGTCGCGCGCATCGCGCCGCTGCACACGCAGCACGGCGTGCTGCGCCTCTCCGGCGAGCGTGCGGCGAAGAAGCAGGCGCACTGGCGGGCCATTGCGCAGGCCGCGTGCGAGCAGTGCGGCCGCAACCGCGTGCCCACCATCGAGCCCGTGTGCGACTTCGCCGCCTTCCTGCACGAGGCGCAGGGCGCGCGCGTCGTGCTCTCGCTGGCCGAGGGTGGTGCGCCCGCGCCTCAGACGCTCGGCGGCGATGCGCCGCTCACGGTGCTGATCGGTCCCGAGGGTGGCCTGAGTGCCGCGGAAGACGCGCAGGCCCGCACGGCGGGCTTTGCCCCCACGCAGCTCGGCGCCCGCGTCCTGCGCGCCGAAACCGCGGCCCTGGCGGCGCTGACACTGGCGCTCGCCTGAGCCCCGCGCGGCAGCCGTTCAGGCGGCCTGCGGCGCCAACCGGAACACCGCCACCGCGTCGCTCAGGCGCTCGGCCTGTTCCTTCAGGCTCTGCGCGGCGGCCGCGCTCTGCTCCACCAGCGCTGCGTTCTGCTGCGTCATCTGGTCCAGCTGGCTCACCGCCACGTTCACCTGGCCGATGCCCTCGCTCTGCTCGCCCGAGGCCGCCGTGATCTCCCCGATGATGTCGCTCACCCGCTGCACCGAGCCCACGATCTCGCTCATCGTCTGCCCCGCGTCGGCCACCAGCCGCGAGCCCGCGTCCACCCGCTCCACGCTGGCACCGATCAGACCCTTGATCTCTTTGGCCGCCTCGGCGCTGCGCTGCGCCAGGTTGCGCACCTCGCCCGCCACCACCGCGAAGCCGCGGCCCTGTTCACCCGCGCGCGCCGCCTCCACCGCCGCGTTGAGCGCCAGGATGTTGGTCTGAAAGGCGATGCCGTCGATGACGCCGATGATGTCGTTGATCTTGCGCGAGCTCGAATTGATCTCGTCCATGGTGGTGACCACCTGCGAGACCACCGAGCCGCCGCGCGCGGCCACCTCGGCGGCGGTCGCCGCGAGCTGATTGGCCTGGCGCGCGGAGTCCGCGCTCTGGCGCACCGTGCCGG
The DNA here is from genome assembly GCF_000723405.1 of Hydrogenophaga intermedia. Lineage (GTDB taxonomy): Bacteria > Pseudomonadota > Gammaproteobacteria > Burkholderiales > Burkholderiaceae_C > Hydrogenophaga > Hydrogenophaga intermedia. The sequence goes on from NZ_CCAE010000026.1 coordinate 64,553, forward strand.
TGAGTTGTTCCATGCTGGCCGCCGTTTCCTGCAGGTTCGACGCCGCCTGCTCCGTGCGCGCGCTCAGGTCCTGGTTGCCCTTGGCGATCTCCGCGCTGGCCACGTGCATGCCGCCCACGCCGTGGCGGATCTCCCCTACGATGCGCGCGAGGCCGTCCTGCATGCGCGCGATGCCCGTGATCACGCGCGCCGTCTCGTCGCGGCCCTGCGTGCGCAACCGGGCCGTCAGGTCGCCTGCCGCCACGCGCTCGATGGCGCGCGCCGCGTCGTCCAAAGGGCGCGTAATGCGCCCGCTGATGACATACCCCAGACCCAGCGCCAAGGCCAGCACCACCAGAGCGGCCGTCACCGTCACGCGCACGGCCTGGCGTTGCAGGCGGGCCAGGGCCTCCACCATGCCGTCCACGCGGGCGCTCACCGCGGCGCTGATCTCGTTGAAGGCCTCGTCGGCCGCGCGCACGTCTGCCTTGGCAGGTTCCATGGCCTGATTGGCGCGCCAGGGGTCGTTGATCTCGCCGCGCGCTATGCCGGTGTGGATGCCGTTCACGGCGTCGCGGTACTTGCCCAGCCCCGTGGCCATGCGGTCCAGGGCCAGTTGCTCGTCCGGCAGCAGCCTGGGGCGCAACCGAGCCAGGCGCTGCAGCCCGGACGCGACCTGGGCCTGCCAGGCCTGGTGATAGCGCTCCAGCGCGGCCTCGTCGGCCAGGTTGAGGAACAGGTCCTTTTCGAAGCGGCGCATGTTGCCCACATCGGCTCGCACGTCGCCCAGCGCGCGCAAGGCCGTCACTTCGGTTTGCACCAGTTGCTGACTTGAGGACACCGCACGGTCCAGGCTGACGAAGGCCGAAACGGCCACGGCAAAGATGCCCAACGCGCACAACGCCAGCAACAGCGCCAGCTTGGCGCGCACGGAAATATGGGAAAGCCAGTTCATGTCGGAGTATGGGAAGGGGAAGACCCGGCACCTCGGTGCCACCCCTGCTTCTTCGGACCGCCCTGCCGTACCTTGAGGACCGGCGGTCGCTGAGGCCGAACGCCCGCCCTGTATAAACGCGCGTACATGAACGCCCCCTATGCCAGCCTCTCAATTCGTGACAGCGCGAAGGTGAAGATTGCTCCCGTACATTCGG
>NZ_CCAE010000027.1 GCF_000723405.1 Hydrogenophaga intermedia
CCGCCGTCCCCGCCGCGTAGAACCATCTTCAACACGCCGTCATCAACGGCGCAAGGTGGGTTCGCGGAACGTTTACAGAACAGTTCGAAGTACTCGCGATGCTCCCAGTCGGTGACGGGGTCGCCCGCCATGTCCACGTCGGCGCCTTCGGCGGCCACGAAGCGCGCCCATTCGCTGCGCCGCAGGTGCAGCCAGTAGTGGATGAACTCTTCGCCGAAGGCTTCGCGGAAGAAGCTGGAGCCCTCCAGCACGTCCAGCGCCTCGGCCAGGTTGCGCGGCAGGATCGGAACGTCGGCGGCATAGGGCGTTTCCTGCAGAGGGCCGGGATCGAGTTGGCGACGAATGCCATCGATCCCCGAGAAGAGCTGCGAGGCCAGATACAGGTAGGGGTTGGCCGCCGGCTCGCCGACCCGGTTTTCCACACGGCTGGCTGAGTCTTCTGGGGCGGCGATCACGCGCGCCATGGCGGCGCGGTTGTCCTCGGCCCAGGTCACCCGATCCGGGGCCAGAGAGAACGGGCGTCGGCGTCGGTAGCCGTTAACCGTGGGGGTGGTGAAGCTGGAGGCCGCACAGGCATGTTTGAGCAGGCCACCGACATAGGCCCGGCCCAGCGCCGACAGCGGCTCGCCCGTCTGCGGAACGAAGGCATTGACGCCGGAGTCGCGCGCCGCCAGCGACTGGTGCAGCCACAGACATGAGTCTCAGAGCTCCTTGCTGGCTGACTCCTTCGTGGTCCATCTACTCTGGCAGCTCCGTCAACGTCGAACTCCTGGACCTGCTCCAGAAGGCGACAGGCCAGTCGCTGGGCATGACGACCTTGGTTCGATTTGCCCACACGCTTTCCTTCTGCAAACTTCTCAACCATTCGAACTCCGGCCACGTCAGATACTGTCCGCTCTGCTTCGAAGAAGACCTCAAGGCCAAGAAGCTCCCGTACGGGCGCCTTCTGTGGGAGCTCAGGGGAGTCGACTGTTGTATCACTCACGGGGTAAGGCTTCATGCCACCAGCGGGTGCTGGGCTGACGTTGGTAAGCGCCTCGCTCTTCAAGAGAGACCACGTGCCATTGGGGTGTGCCCAGACTGCGGAAGTATCGGGCGCCAATGCGAGAAGCCCGTGCTTGCGAAAGCCGAGGCGTCAGATATTGTCATTGCCACCTGCCTTGCCAACGTGCTCGCGCTCAGCGAGCAGGAGTGTGCGAGCATCGACCGCGAGTCCGTGCGCGAGGGAGTTCGGGCGTTGGTGAACCATCAGTTCAACGGCAACTCGAACGCTGCAGCAGATGCGGCGGGAGTTGGCCGTGGAACCATGTGCAACTGGCACAAGAACGATGGCACTTTCAACTTTGCGTCACTGGCGCAGTTGAGCATCGCCGGCAAGGTTGACCTGTCCAGAATGCTTAAAGGTGAACTGTTCCTCACTGAGGGCGATGTACCGCCTCAAGAACTCAGGAGGCGGCTTGGCCGGGCCTATGTTCGCTCCAACACCACCGACGTCGACATGGTGCGGCACCTCAAAGAGGCTCTCGAGCAGGACGAGACACCTACTTTGAACAAGGTCGCAACTTCGCTGGGCGTCTCGATTCCTGCCCTACGGGCGAGCGCCCCTGCTCTCGCCAAGGCTCTCGTCGCCAAGAACCAGGTAGCCAAGGAGGCTCACCGTGGCAACGTCTACTTGGATGCAGCTCGAACCTACTTGCGGACTCGCCAGGCACTTGTGGACAGTGGCAAGACCGTCAACCAGAAGAACCTGCAAGTTCATTCTGGCCTCAGCGCGGACCTGGAGAGACAAGGTCCGAGGTACCGGGCCTTGCAAGCCGTCATAGCAACGCCTGAAAAGTTCGAGCTCAAGTACTGAAAAGTTCGTTTGCCCGGATCGGCCAAAAAGAAACGGAGTGGACCTCTCGGCTCACTCCGTTCTGTTTGATATCAAGGACTTACCTATACATCAGTGCCGGATCCCGTCAACCATATCTGGTCGTTTTCCGCCATCGGCTGCCGGAATCCACACTCATTGACAAGCAAGTGCTTGATTTTGTTGGTTGCGGAGGCAAGATTTGAACTTGCGACCTTTGGGTTATGAGCCCAACGAGCTACCAGGCTGCTCCACTCCGCGTCAAGCCAAAAATTATATCACGCTTTGTCCGCGTCACCGGCCTCTGCCGCCGGCTCGGCGCGATCAACCAGTTCCACCAGGGCCATGGGTGCGTTGTCGCCGACGCGGAAACCCATCTTGAGAATGCGGGTGTAGCCGCCCGGACGGGCCTTGAAACGCGGGCCGAGTTCGTTGAAGAGCTTGACCACCACATCGCGATCGCGCAGGCGGTTAAAGGCCAGGCGGCGGTTGGCCACCGTGGGCTCCTTGGCCAGGGTGATCATGGGCTCGACAACGCGGCGCAGTTCCTTGGCCTTGGGCAGTGTGGTCTTGATGGCTTCGTGCGTGAGCAGCGAATTCATCATGTTGCGCAGCATCGCCAAGCGGTGCTCGCTGGTTCGGTTGAGTTTGCGAAGTCCGTGTCCGTGACGCATGGTGTTTCCTTTCCGTCTTTTGCCGCCGGCCGGATCAGGTACCGGCGGTTCGTCATGGTCTGGCCCGAAGGCTCAGTGGGTTGAAAAACGATCAGTGCTTGTCGAGACCGGCGGGCGGCCAGTTCTCGAGCTTCATGCCCAATGTGAGGCCACGCGAGGCCAGCACTTCCTTGATCTCGTTGAGCGACTTGCGACCCAGGTTCGGGGTCTTGAGCAGCTCGTTCTCGGTGCGTTGGATCAGGTCACCGATGTAGTAGATGTTTTCGGCCTTCAGGCAGTTCGCAGAACGCACGGTGAGTTCGAGCTCATCCACCGGACGCAGAAGGATCGGATCGAACTGCTGCGAGCTGCGCTGCTGGGGTGCCTCGGTGAAGAGGTCAGCGCCTTCGAGCTGGGCGAACACCGCCAACTGCTCGACCAGGATCTTGGCCGAGGCGCGCACGGCTTCTTCGGGACCGATCGAGCCGTTGGTCTCGATCTCGAGCACCAGTTTGTCGAGGTCGGTGCGCTGCTCGACGCGCGCGCTTTCTACGGTGTAGCTCACGCGCTTGACGGGCGAGAAGGAAGCGTCCAGCACGATTCGGCCGATCGAACGGGCGACTTCGTCACCGCGGCGCAGGGTGCCCGGCACGTAGCCACGGCCCTTCTCGACCTTGATCTGCATGTCGAGCTTGGCGCCAGCGGACAGCGTGGCGATGACGTGGTCCGGATTGACGATCTCCACATCGTGCGGCGTCTGGATGTCGGCCGCCGTAACGACGCCTTCACCGTCCTTGCGCAGACTCAATGTCACCTCGTCGCGGTTGTGGAGCTTGAACACCACGCCCTTAAGGTTGAGCAGCAGGTTGACTACGTCTTCCTGCACACCGTCGATGGAGGAGTACTCATGCACCACGCCGGCTATGGTCACTTCAGTGGGCGCATGCCCCACCATGGACGACAGCAACACACGGCGCAGTGCATTGCCGAGGGTGTGCCCGTAGCCACGCTCGAAGGGCTCCAGGGTGACCTTGGCGCGATTGGCCGAGAGTTGCTCGACGTTGATGGACTTGGGCTTGAGCAGGTTATTCAGCATTCAGACTTCCTTCAGTACCCTCGGCTCGTTACACCGATAAGGCAGACGGAGCATGGAATGGCCCGGGAGGCACAGCGTACGCTGTGCCTGACCGGGGACGGGGTATTAACGAGAATAGAGTTCGACAATGAGCGACTCGTTGATGTCCGAGCCGAACTCATCGCGATCCGGGGCTTTCTTGAAGACGCCTTCGACCTTGTCGACGGACACGTCAACCCAGCCGGGGAAACCGATCTGCTTGGCCAGCTCGAGGGCTTCGATCACGCGGGCCTGCTTCTTGGACTTCTCGCGCACGGCAACCACGTCACCGGCCTTCACCAGGAAAGACGGAATGTTGACCGGCTGACCGTTCACGACGATGGCCTTGTGCGACACGATCTGGCGCGCTTCGGCGCGGGTGGAAGCGAAGCCCATGCGAAACACCACGTTGTCAAGGCGCGACTCAAGCAGGAACAGCAAGTTGGCGCCAGTGTTGCCGCGACGGCGGTCGGCTTCGGCGAAATAGCGACGGAACTGGCGCTCCAGCACGCCATAGGTGCGCTTGACCTTCTGCTTCTCGCGCAGCTGCACGCCGAAGTCGGAGGTGCGCTGACCCGAGGTGCGGCCGTGCTGGCCGGGCTTGGAGTCGAACTTGGCCTTGTCGCTGATTGAGCGGCGCGCGCTCTTGAGCAGCAGGTCACTGGCTTCGCGACGGGAAAGTTTGGCCTTGGGGCCGAGGTAACGTGCCACGTTGATTTCCTTTTGTTTCTGCCGCAACCCACAGCGGGCCGTGATTGCGGGAGCCATCCCGCGATGGCGGGGGCGGTGGGCTTAGCAAAAATGCCACCGCAGCGTGACTGCGGTGGCGCTCGAAGAACCCAGCATTCTAGCGCGAAGCCAGAACCAGGGTGACAGCTGTCTCAGATGCGACGACGCTTCTGGGGACGGCAGCCGTTGTGGGGCACAGGCGTCACGTCGGAAATCGACGTGATTCGGATGCCGAGGGCGCCCAAGGCGCGCACCGAAGACTCGCGACCTGGACCCGGACCCTTGATTTCGACGTCGAGGTTCTTGATGCCCTGTTCCATCGCGGCACGGCCGGCCACTTCGGAGGCCACTTGGGCCGCAAACGGGGTCGACTTGCGCGAACCCTTGAAGCCCTGGCCACCCGACGATGCCCACGACAGCGCATTGCCCTGGCGGTCGGTGATGGTGATGATGGTGTTGTTGAACGACGCGTGCACGTGAGCAATGCCGTCCGCAATGTTCTTGCGGACCTTCTTGCGAACGCGGGCTGCGGCGCTGCTGGAGGGGGACTTGGCCATGGTTTTCCTTCGAACCGATTACTTCTTCAGCGACTGAGCCGCCTTGCGCGGACCCTTACGCGTGCGCGCATTGGTCTTCGTGCGCTGGCCACGCATCGGCAGGCCGCGGCGATGGCGGAAGCCGCGGTAGCAGCCGATGTCCATCAGGCGCTTGATGTTCATGGTGGTCTCGCGACGCAGGTCACCCTCGATGGTGAACGTGCCCACTTGGTCACGCACCTTCTCGAGCTCCGCATCGGAGAGATCCTTGATCTTCTTGCTGTACGCAATGCCACAGGCGTCGCAGATCTGGCGAGCGCGGGTGCGGCCGATGCCAAAGATCGCGGTCAAGCCGATTTCGGCGTGCTTGTGCGGCGGAATGTTGATGCCTGCAATACGGGCCATGTGAATCCTCTTGACGAATCGATCAGCCTTGACGCTGCTTGTGGCGGGGATCGGTGCAGATCACGCGCACGACACCGTGGCGCTTGATGATCTTGCAGTTGCGGCACATCTTCTTGACCGAAGCCGAAACTCTCATTTTCTTCTCCTAGAAATCCGGTAAACGTTCAAAACAAGCGCTTCACTTGGCGCGGAACACGATGCGGGCACGCGTGAGGTCGTAGGGCGTGAGCTCCACTTTGACCTTGTCGCCTGGCAGGATGCGGATGTAGTGCATGCGCATCTTGCCGGAGATGTGACCGAGGACCACGTGCCCGTTTTCGAGCTTGACGCGAAAGGTCGCATTGGGAAGGTTTTCGACCACCTCACCCTGCATTTCGATCACGTCGTCCTTGGCCATGGTTCAGTTGCCGAGGGAAGTCTTGAAATTCGCCTTTTTCAGCAGCGACTCATATTGCTGCGACATCATGTAGTTTTGCACCTGCGCCATGAAATCCATGGTCACGACCACGATGATCAGGAGGGAGGTGCCGCCGAAATAGAACGGCACGTTGTACTCGAGGATCAGGAACTCGGGGAGCAGGCACACCGCGGTGATGTAGATCGCGCCGGCAAAGGTCAGCCGCAGCAAGATCTTGTCGATGTGGCGCGCGGTTTGATCACCAGGACGAATGCCCGGGATGAACGCGCCACTCTTCTTCAGGTTATCCGCAGTTTCCCGACTGTTGAAAACCAGGGCGGTATAGAAGAAGCAGAAAAAGATGATCGCCGCAGCGTAGAGCGCCACGTAGATCGGTTGCCCTGGGGACAAGGCACTGGCCAAGTCGCGCAGCCAACGGGTCGACTCACCCGTGCTGATCCAACTCACCACCGTGGTGGGCAGCAGGATGATGGACGACGCGAAGATCGGGGGGATCACGCCAGCCATGTTCAGCTTGAGTGGCAGGTGCGACGACTGGCCTCCGTAGACTTTATTGCCCACCTGACGGCGCGCGTAGTTCACCAGGATCTTTCGCTGGCCTCGCTCAACGAACACCACGAAATACGTGACAAGAACCACCAGCGCGATGATGAACAACGCGATGAGCACGTTCATGGCACCGGTGCGGACCAGTTCCAGCAGACCACCGATGGCGTTCGGCAACCCGGCCACGATGCCGGCGAAGATCAGTAGCGAGATGCCATTGCCCAAGCCACGCTCCGTGATCTGCTCGCCCAGCCACATCAAAAACATCGTGCCCGCCACCAAGCTCACCACGGCCGTCAGGCGAAATCCCATGCCCGGGTCGATCACGAGCCCCGCCTGGCCTTCCAGTGCCAAGGCAATGCCCATGGCTTGAAAGATCGCCAGGCCCAGCGTGCCGTAACGCGTGTACTGAGTGATCTTGCGACGCCCTGCCTCACCTTCTTTCTTCAGCTGCTCGAACGTGGGGACCACGTACGTCATGAGCTGCATGATGATGGAGGCCGAGATGTACGGCATGATGCCCAACGCGAACACGGTGAAACGCGACAGTGCGCCACCCGAGAACATGTTGAACAGGCTCAGGATGCCGCCCTGCTGCCCTTGGAAGAGCTGCTGCAGCTGTTCCGGATTGATGCCCGGCACAGGGATGTGCGCACCGATGCGGTACACCACCAGCGCCAGCAGCAGGAAAACCAGCCGGCGACGCAGGTCGCCGAACTTACCGGTCTTAGCCAGGGACGGAGAAGCGGTTGCCACGAGGTCCTTTCGAACGGGCGTGATCAGGCAGCAGCGATCTTGCCGCCAGCGGCTTCGACAGCGGCCTTCGCGCCCGCGGTCGGCACCACATCCTTGAGCGTCACGGCTCGCTTGAGCTCACCCGACTTGATCAGCTTCACCCGCTTGGTCAGTTGCGGCACCAGGCCCAACTGCTTTAGCGTGAGCACGTCGATGTCGGTGGCCTCGATGGCGTCGATCTGGTCCAGCGTCACTTCGGCGTTGAACTGCAGTTGCGCCGACTTGAAGCCGCGCTTGGGCAGACGACGCTGCAGAGGCATCTGGCCGCCTTCGAAGCCGACCTTGTGATAACCACCGGCACGCGATTTCTGGCCCTTATGGCCACGGCCCGCGGTCTTGCCCAGGCCCGAACCGATGCCACGGCCGACGCGCCGCTTGGCGTGCTTGGCGCCGTCAGCCGGCTTGATGTTGTTGAGTTCCATGTCGTCGTCTCCGATCAGAGGACTTTGACCAGGTAGCTGATCTTGTTGATCATGCCGCGCACGGCCGGGGTGTCCTGCAGTTCGCTGGTGCTATTGAGCTTGCGCAAACCCAGACCACGCGCGGTGGCACGGTGATCCTCTTTGCAGCCGATGAGGCTGCGCACGAGCTGGACCTTGACGGTATTCGTGTTGCTCATGGTGATTCCTCTCAGCCCAGGATGTCCTCGACCGTCTTGCCGCGCTTGGCGGCAACTTCGGCCGGGGTGGTGGACTTCTCGAGTGCGTCCAGCGTGGCACGCACCAGGTTGTAGGGGTTGCTCGAGCCGTGGCTCTTGGCCACAACGTCGGTCACTCCCAGCACTTCGAAAACGGCGCGCATCGGACCGCCTGCGATGATGCCAGTACCTTTGACGGCGGGCAGCATCATCACGTTGGAGGCACCGTGCTCACCGTGCACCGCGTGGTGCAGCGAGCCGTCCTTGAGCGACACCTTGATCATGTTGCGGCGAGCCTGCTCCATGGCCTTCTGCACCGCCACAGGCACTTCACGCGCTTTGCCTTTGCCCATGCCCACGCGGCCATCGCCGTCACCGACGACGGTGAGCGCCGCGAAACCGAGGATGCGACCACCCTTGACCACCTTGGTCACGCGGTTGATCGCGATCATCTTCTCGCGCAGACCGTCTTCGTTCGCTTCGTTCTTGATGTTTGCCTGAAACTTAGCCATGTCGTTGATCCCGTTTCATCAGAACTGCAGGCCGGCCTCGCGGGCGGCATCTGCAAGGGCCTTCACGCGGCCGTGGTAGGCAAAGCCAGAACGGTCGAACGCCACTTTCTCAATACCGGCGGCCTTGGCCTTTTCGGCGATGCGCTTGCCGATGACGGCAGCAGCTGCGGCGTTGCCGCCCTTGCCGGCAGCCCCGAGTTCGGCGCGCACTTCCTTCTCGGCCGTGGAGGCCGAGGCGAGGATGCGCGAACCGTCGGCGGACACGACGCTGGCGTAGATGTGCAGGTTGGTGCGATTCACCGTCAGACGCACTGCGCCTTGCTGGGCGATGCGGATACGGGTCTGACGCGCGCGGCGCAGGCGTTGTTCTTTCTTGGTCAGCATGATCGGACTCCTTATTTCTTCTTGGTTTCCTTGATCACGACCTTTTCATCCGCGTAGCGGATGCCCTTGCCCTTGTAGGGCTCGGGTGGACGCACGGCGCGCACTTCGGACGCGATCTGGCCGACGCGTTGGCGATCGGCACCTTTGATCACGATTTCCGTGGGCGCCGGCGTTTCGACCTTGATGCCAGCGGGCATGTCCATGATCACGGGGTGCGAGTAGCCCACCGTGAGGTTCAGCTTGGCGCCCTGGGCCTGGGCCTTGAAACCCACGCCCACCAGGCTGAGCTTCTTCTCGAAGCCCTTGTTGACACCGGTGACCATGTTGTTGACCAACTGGCGCATGGTGCCCGACATGGCGTTAGCCTCGCGCGACTCATCGACCGGCACAAAGCTCACCTTGCCAGCGTTGATCTCGATCTTGACCAGCGCGTTGACGGCCAGACTCAGGGCGCCATTCGCGCCCTTGACATTGATCAGGCCGTCCTTGACGGCGATCTCGACCCCGGTAGGCACCGTGATCGGCTGTTTTCCAATACGTGACATTCAGTCTCTCCTCAATGCCAGCATCAGGCGACGTAGCACAGCACTTCACCACCGACACCGGTGGCGCGCGCCTTGCGATCGGTCATGACACCGCGCGGGGTGGTCACGATCGCCACACCAAGGCCGTTCTGGACCTGGGGGATGGCGTTGCGACCACGGTAGACACGCAGTCCGGGACGGCTCACGCGCTCGATGCGCTCGATCACGGGACGGCCGGCGTAGTACTTCAAGGTGATGACCAGCTCGCTCTTGCCGCCCTCGTTGACCACTTTGAAGTCGTCGATGTAGCCCTCGTCCTTCAGGACCTGGGCAATCGCCGCCTTCACCTTCGACGCCGGCATTGCCACGGTGGCCTTTTCGACCATCTGGGCGTTGCGGACACGGGTCAACATGTCGGCGATAGGATCACTCATGCTCATGTGGGGTTCTCCTAAGGCTTACCAGCTGGCTTTGGTGATGCCGGGGATTTCGCCGGCAAAAGCCATTTCACGGACCTTGGCGCGGGCCAGGCCGAAGTGGTTGAAGGTGCCGCGCGGGCGACCGGTGATCTCGCAGCGGTTGCGCTGACGAGTCGGATTCGCGTTGCGGGGCAGCTTCTGCAGGGCGAGGCGAGCCGCGTCGCGCTCTTCGTCCGACTTCTTGGCGTCGCCGGCGGTGGACTTCAGCTCGTTGTATTTCTTGGCGAACTTGGCGGCGAGCTTCTCGCGCTTGAGTTCACGTTGGAGTAGTGCTTGTTTAGCCACGCGCCACCTCAGTTCTTGAACGGGAAACGGAAACCAGCCAGCAGTGCCTTGCACTCGTCGTCGGTCTTGGCGGTCGTCGTGATGCTGATGTTCAGGCCGCGCAGGGCATCGACCTTGTCGTACTCGATCTCGGGAAAGATGATCTGCTCCTTGACGCCGACGTTGTAGTTGCCACGACCGTCGAACGAACGACCAGAGATACCGCGGAAATCGCGCACTCGGGGCAGGGCCACGGTAACGAAGCGGTCCAGGAATTCGTACATGCGGGCACCACGCAGCGTGACCATGCAGCCGATGGCCTGCTGTTCGCGGATCTTGAAACCGGCGATGGCCTTCTTGGCCTTGGTCACGACGGGCTTCTGGCCTGCGATCTTGGTGAGGTCGCCCACGGCGTTATCCATCACCTTCTTGTCTGCCACAGCCTCGCTCACACCCATATTGAGCGTGATCTTGGTGATGCGGGGCACTTCCATCGGCGACTTGTAGCCGAACTTGGCGATCAGCTCGGGGACCACCTTCTCGCGATAGTGTTGTTGCTGTCGTGCCATGGTCATGCCACCTTGATTTGTTCGCCGTTGGACTTGAACACGCGCACGTTCTTGCCATCCACGGCCTTCACGCCCACGCGGTCGGCCTTGCCCGTCGCGGGGTTGAAGATCGCCACATTGGACTGGTCGATCGGCATGGTCTTTTCGACGATGCCACCGGTAATGCCCTTCATGGGGTTGGGCTTGGCGTGCTTCTTGACGAGGTTGACCCCCTCGACCACGACGTGCAGCTCGTCGGTGCGCGAAAGCACCTTGCCGCGTTTGCCCTTGTCGCGCCCCGCGATCACGATGACTTCGTCACCGGTACGAATCTTGTTCATGATGGCTTCCTCAGAGAACCTCGGGGGCCAGCGACACGATCTTCATGAACTTCTCGGTGCGCAGCTCGCGCGTGACCGGGCCGAAGATGCGGGTGCCGATGGGCTCCAGCTTGGCGTTGAGCAACACTGCCGCGTTGCCGTCGAACTTGATCAGCGCGCCATCCTGGCGGCGGATGCCTTTGGCGGTACGCACCACCACGGCGTTGTAGACCTCGCCCTTTTTGACGCGGCCACGCGGCGCTGCTTCCTTGATGCTGACCTTGATGACATCGCCCACGCTGGCGTAGCGACGCTTGGAGCCGCCGAGCACCTTGATGCACATCACGGACTTGGCACCCGTGTTGTCAGCAACATCGAGTCGAGATTGCGTTTGGATCATTTGATTTAAGTCCCAACTTGAATCGTGAAGGCCACCACGGCCAACAGCGATCAGTCTTGGGCCCGTCGTCGAGGGACATCCACTGCAAGCGGCTGCTGCCGCGGCGGATGCCACCCTTCGGTGGGCAGATGGCTTGCGCCAGACACATCACTCCAAAGGAGCGAAGCCGCGCATTATGGCATGGGAGCGAGACGACGTCAAACGCTGGTCGCGGCGTACCGACGGGTGAGGTTCAGGAAGTCATCGACGCGTGGGTCGGCCACGCCTTCCTCATGCAGGATGTCCGCCACGTCGGCCGCCATCCGCTCAGCCTGGGCTGCATCCAGAAAGAGTGCGCGCCATCGGCGTGCCAACACATCTTCAACAGTGAGTGCATGCTCACATCTGGCCGCGAACCGCACCATCGCGGCACGCAGGCCAAGGCCCAGGTTTCGATCGGCGCCTGGCAGCCCCTGGATCCGCTCGGCCTCAGTGCCATACAGGTGCCAGCCCGGAGCGGCATGGATGGGAACCGAAGCGCTGGCCGGCGCGCCCACCAGACGGTGATGGGCGCTTTGCCCACCGGAACGCGCGGGCAGGCGCCCGGCGTCGAAACACCGCTGGAGCACGTCTTCGGCCATGGCGCGGTAGGTCGTCCACTTGCCGCCGGTGACGGTGACCAGGCCGTTCGGATCGACCACCACGGTGTGCTCCCGCGACAAACCCTTGGTGCCGCTGCCGTCGCTTGGGGCCGCCACGAGCGGCCTCAGGCCGACCCAGACGCTGCGGATGTCGGCGCGGCGCACCGGGCGGCTGAGCGCGCGCGAGGATTCGTCAAGAATGAACGCCAGTTCCTGCTCGAACGGCTGCGGCTCACGTGCGAGGTCCTGCCGTGGCGTGTCGGTGGTGCCCAGGATCAGTTTCCCCAGCCACGGCACGGCGAAGAGCACTCGGCCGTCCCGCGTGCGAGGCACCAGCAGGGCGTGCTCGCCGCCCAGGAACTCGCGGTCGACGACCACATGCACGCCCTGGCTCGGGCTGACCATGTGCGAGGGCGTGCCCGCGGCTTCGCGCATGGCATCGACCCACACACCGGTGGCGTTGACAACGCAGCGGGCGCGCACCCGGTGCTCCTCGCCGCCCACTTGATCACGCACCGTGACCAGGTGGCCATCACCATCCGGGGCGATGGCGGTGACTTCGGCGTGGTTGAACATGAAGGCGCCCGCGGCTTCGGCGGTGCGCGCCAGGGCAATGGCCAGGCGGGCATCGTCGAATTGGCCGTCCCAGTAACGCACACCACCGCGCAGGCCCTGCGGGTTCACGCCGGGCAAGGCGGACAGCGTGCGCGCGCGGTCCAGGAATTCGGTGGGTCCGAGGCCGGCACGCCCCGCCAGCAGGTCGTACAACTTGAGGCCAATGCCGTAGAACGGCGTTTGCCACCACTGGTGGCTGGGCATCACGAAGGGCAGCGGCTGCGCCAGATGCGGCGCAATCGTCATGATGGTGGTGCGCTCGGCCAGCGCTTCGCGCACCAGCGCCACGTTGCCCTGGGCGAGGTAGCGCACCCCACCGTGCAACAGCTTGGTGGCGCGCGACGAGGTGCCACCCGCGAAGTCGTGCGACTCGAACAACGCAACGGAGAAGCCCCGCAGGCTGGCGTCGAGCGCCACGCCCAGGCCGGTGGCACCACCGCCCACGACCACGAGGTCGAAGCGGTCCGTGTCGGCCAGGGCAGTGAAGCGTTGTTCTCGGTTCATGTGGGCGGGAAACCAGCCCCCTGGTGCCCGTGGCAACCAGGGGAGCGGGCGGTGCAGCGTCGATCAGCGGACCTTGCCCGCCTTCCAAGCGTTGAGCAGCTGATCGTAGGCGATGGTTTCGCCCTTGGGCTTCTCGTTGGCCAGCTTCTTCCAGGGCGCGGCCTTGTCACTCAGCCACTTGTTGGGGTCGCCCTTGGCGTTGAGCTTGGGCGCGCAGCGCTCCATGCCGGCGCGCTCCAGGCGGGCCAGCACCTGGTCCATCTGGTCAGCCAGGCCGTCCATGGCCTGCTGCGGGGTCTTCTCACCCGTGACGGCTTGCGCCACGTTCTGCCACCACAGCTGCGCGAGCTTGGGGTAGTCGGGCACGTTGGTGCCAGTGGGGCTCCAGGCCACGCGCGCGGGCGAGCGGTAGAACTCCACCAGGCCACCGAGCTTGGGCGCCATGTCGGTCATGGCCTTGCTCTGGATGTCGCTTTCGCGGATCGGCGTGAGTCCGACGATGGTCTTCTTCAGCGAGGTGGTCTTGGCGGTGATGAACTGCGCATACAGCCAGGCCGCGGCCGTCCTGTTGGCGTCGTGGTTCTTGAAGAAGGTCCACGAGCCCACGTCCTGGTAGCCGTTCTGCATGCCCTGCTTCCAGTACGGGCCGTTGGGGCCGGGCGCCATGCGCCACTTGGGCGTGCCGTCGGCATTGACCACCGGCAACCCGGGCTTGGTCATGTCGGCGGTGAAGGCGGTGTACCAGAAGATCTGCTGCGCGATCTGACCCTGCGCGGGCACGGGGCCAGCCTCGCCGAAGGTCATGCCGGTGGCTTCCTTGGGCGCGTACTTCTTCATCCAGTCCACGTACTTGGTGAGTGCGTAGACAGCCGCAGGCGAGTTGGCCGCGCCGCCGCGCGACACGCTGGCGCCCACCGGCGTGCACTTGTCGTCGCCCACGCGGATACCCCACTCGTCGATCGGCAGGCCGTTGGGGTTGCCGATGTCGGCGGTGCCCGCCATCGAGAGCCAGGCGTCGGTGAAGCGCCAGCCCAGCGACGGGTCTTTCTTGCCGTAGTCCATGTGCCCGTAGATGGGCTTGCCGTCGATGGTCTTCACGTCGTTGGTGAAAAACTCGGCGATGTCCTCGTAGGCGCTCCAGTTCAGCGGCACGCCCAGGTCGTAGCCGTACTTGGCCTTGAACTTGTCCTTCAAGTCCTGGCGCGCGAACAGGTCGGCGCGGAACCAATAGAGGTTGGCGAACTGCTGGTCGGGCAACTGGTAGAGCTTGCCGTCGGGTCCGGTGGTGAACTTGGTGCCGATGAAGTCCTTGATGTCGAGACCAGGGTTGGTGAAGTCCTTGCCCGGGCCCGCCATGTAGTCGGTGAGGTTGAGGATCTGGCCGTAGCGGTAGTGGGTACCGATGAGGTCCGAGTCGCTGATCCAGCCGTCGTAGATGGACTTGCCCGATTGCATCGAAGTCTGCAGCTTCTCGACCACGTCGCCTTCCTGGATCAGGTCGTGCTTGACGGTGATGCCGGTGATCTCGCTGAACGCACGGGCGAGGGTCTTGGACTCGTACTCGTGGGTGGTGATGGTTTCGGAGACCACCGAGATCTCCTTGACGCCTTTGGCCTTGAGCTTGGCCGCAGCGTCGATGAACCACTTGAGCTCGGCCGTCTGCTGGGCCTTGCTCAGGGTCGATGGCTGGAACTCGCTGTCGATCCATCGCTTGGCGGCGGCCTCGTCGGCCCAGGCCGGCAACGCGGCCCCCGTCGCGATGAGCGCAGCGAGCGCCGTGTGTCGCAGTTTCATGTTGTCTCCTTGGATGTTGATGTGCCTCCCCGCCAGCGGATCGACACGGCACCGGGGAAGCGGCGGTCCGGTCGTTGGAAAACTTGCTCAGCCCTTGCGCATGACCAGGGCAAGCCAGAACACCGAGATCACGAAACCGATCCACACCGACGGCTCCTGCGCGAGGCCAAGTCGCTCGGCGATCCATCCGGCCAGGCCGACGAAGGCGAGGTTGATGTAGGCCGCGCCGAGCAGGCCGACGAAGAGCCGGTCACCTCGCGTGGTCTTCATGGGCAGAAAGCCCTTGCGTTCGATCGTGGGCGAGCGGATCTCCCACACCGTCATGCCGATGAGCATCAGCACGATGACGGTGAAGAAGACCGCCACCGGCAGGGTCCAGACCATCCAGGCAAACATCACACCCTCCCCATGGCAAAGCCCTTGGCGATGTAGTGCCGTACGAACCAGATGACGATGGCGCCGGGCACGATGGTGAGCACGCCGGCCGCCGCCAGCGTGGCCCAATCCATCCCCGAGGCGCTCACGGTTCGCGTCATCGTCGCGACGATGGGCTTGGCGTTGACACTGGTGAGCGTGCGCGCCAGCAGCAACTCCACCCAGCTGAACATGAAGCAGAAGAACGCCGCCACGCCCACGCCGGCCTTGATGAGCGGCAGGAAGATGGTGAAGAAGAAGCGCGGGAAGCTGTAGCCGTCGATGTAGGCGGTCTCATCGATCTCGCGCGGGATGCCGCTCATGAAGCCCTCCAGAATCCACACCGCCAGCGGCACGTTGAACAGCAGGTGCGCCAGCGCCACGGCGATGTGCGTGTCCATCAGCCCCAGCGTGGTGTAGAGCTGGAAGAACGGCAGCAGGAACACCGCGGGCGGCGTCATGCGGTTGGTCAGCAGCCAGAAAAAGACGTGCTTGTCGCCCAGGAAGCGGTAGCGCGAGAAGGCGTAGGCCGCGGGCAGCGCCACGGTGAGCGAGATGGCCGTGTTGATGCCGACGTAGATCAGGCTGTTGACGTAGCCCGAGTACCAGGAGGGATCGGTGAAGATGGTCTTGTAGTTGGCCCAGGTGAACTCGGTGGGCCACAGCGTGAACGAGGACAGGATTTCCTGATTCGTCTTGAAGCTCATGTTCACCATCCAGTAGATGGGCAGCAGCGCGAACACCAGGTAGGCGACCAGGAACAGCCAACGTGCCTTGAACTTGCTGTCACGCATGGCCTTGCTCCTTGTCGGACGTGCCCAGACTCTGCATCCAGTTGTAGAGCACGAAGCAGAACAGCAGGATGATGAAGAAGTAGATGAGCGAGAAAGCCGCCGCAGGCCCCAGGTCGAACTGGCCCACCGCCTTGGTGGTGAGGTACTGCGACAGGAAGGTGGTGGCGTTGCCCGGCCCGCCACCGGTGAGCACGAAGGGCTCGGTGTAGATCATGAAGCTGTCCATGAAGCGCAGCAGCACGGCGATCATGAGCACGCCGCGCATCTTGGGCAACTGGATGTAGCGGAACACGGCCCACTGGCTGGCGCCGTCGATGCGGGCCGCCTGGTAGTAGGCGTCGGGGATGCTGCGCAGACCGGCATAGGCCAGCAGGGCCACCAGCGGCGTCCAGTGCCACACGTCCATGATCAGCACCGTCCACCAGGCGTGCTGGGGGTTGCCGGTATAGCTGTAGTCCACGCCCAACTTCAACAAGGTGTGGCCCAGCAGTCCGATGTCGCTGCGCCCGAAGATCTGCCAGATGGTGCCGACCACGTTCCAGGGAATCAGCAGCGACAGCGCCACGATCACCAACACCACCGACGCACGCCAGCCGGCGGCCGGCATGGACAGCGCCAACGCGATGCCCAGTGGGATCTCGATCAGCAGCACCGCGAGGGAGAACTGGATCTGGCGCCACAGTGCCAGGTGCAACTCGGTGTCGCGCATCACCATGACGAACCATTCGGTACCCACGAACACACGCCGCTGCGGCGAGATGATGTCCTGCACCGAGTAGTTCACCACCGTCATCAGCGGCAACACCGCAGAGAAGGCCACGCACAGAATGACCGGCAGCACCAGCCACCAGGCCTTCTGGTTCACGGGCTTGTGGTTGTTCATGCGGTGCCCTCCACCAGTTGTTCGTCGCGGTAGAAGCAGGTGTGCGCGTCCAGCAGGCGCAGGTGCACGGTGTCGCCCTCGGCCGGTGGAGCGGCCTCGGCGCCCAGCCGGCTCTTGAGCGTGTGTCCCCCAAGTTCGCAAGTGAGCAGGAAATAGGTGCCGATGTCCTGCACCCGGCTCACGCGCGCGGGCAGCGAGCGGCCGTCGCCAGCCTGGCCCAGGCGCAGGTACTCGGGGCGGATGCCCAGCTTGACCGGTCCCTCGGGCAGGCGACGGTCCTCTTGAAAGGCCAGCGGCTGGTCGTTGACCAGCACGCCGCCGCGCACCGCCTGCGCGGGCAAGAAGTTCATGCCCGGCGAGCCGATGAAGTGGCCCACGAAGGTGTGCGCCGGGCGCTCGAACAGGTCTTCGGCGGCCCCCTTCTGCACCGCGCGCCCGCGCGACATCACCACCACCTCGTCGGCGAAGGTGAGCGCCTCGACCTGGTCGTGCGTAACGTAGATCAACGTGAGCTTGAGCTCGTGGTGAATCTGCTTGAGCTTGCGCCGCAGTTGCCACTTCAGGTGCGGGTCGATCACCGTGAGCGGCTCGTCGAACAGCACGGCCGACACATCCGATCGCACCAGGCCGCGCCCGAGCGAAATCTTCTGCTTCTGGTCGGCGCTCAGGCCGGCGGCGCGGTGGTCGAGCTCGCCGCTGAGTTCCAGCATCTCGGCGATCCGCCCCACGCGCTGACGGATCTCGGCCTCGGGCACCTTGCGATTGCGCAGCGGGAACGCCAGGTTCTGCGCCACGGTCATGGTGTCGTAGATGACCGGAAACTGGAACACCTGGGCGATGTTGCGCCGCTGCGGCGAATCGCGCGTGACGTCGCGGCCATCGAAGCGCACCGTGCCCTGCGACGGCACGAGCAGCCCCGAGATGATGTTGAGCATGGTCGTCTTGCCACAGCCCGAGGGCCCCAGCAAAGCGTAGGCGCCACCGTCGCGAAAAGCCATCTTCAGCGGCAGCAGCGCGTAGTCGTCATCCGAGCGCGGGTTGGGCACGTAGGCGTGCGCGAGATCGAGTTCGATCAGGGCCATCAGCGCACTCCTTGCGGCGCGCGCACCAGCGGGCCGCGCGCGTCGAATACGAACAGGTGGTCGGGGTTGAGGTGCAGCGTAAGGCGCGCGCCCAGTTCGAACTTGTGCACGCCCACGAGCTGAGCCACCAACTCGCCCACGTCGCTGCTCACGTGCACGAAAGTGTCGGAGCCCGCGATCTCCGCCAACTCCACCCGCGAGGCGATCGCCACGTCACCGGGCAACGCGCGCGCCCGCAGGCCACCGGCGCGGATGCCGAGCACGAAGCCGTCGTCGGCCTGCGCGGGCAGGTCCAGCGGCCAGTCCACCGAGTCGGCCACGCGCACGCCGCCTTGGGCGTTGCGCCGCGCGGCCATCAGGTTCATGGGCGGGTCGCTGAAGGCGCGCGCCACGCGCAGGCTCTGCGGGCGGTGGAAGACCTCGGCGGTGGGACCGTACTGCAGCAGTTCGCCAGCGTCCATCACCGCCGTGTGGCCACCCAGCAGCAGGGCTTCGCCGGGCTCGGTGGTGGCGTACACCACCGTGGCGTCGCCACTCGCGAACAGGTGCGTCAGCTCTTCGCGCAGTTCCTCACGCAGCTTGTAGTCAAGGTTCACCAAGGGCTCGTCCAACAGCATCAGCGGCGCCTGCTTGGCCAACGCGCGCGCCAGTGCCACGCGCTGCTGCTGTCCGCCCGACAGCTCGGCGGGCAGCCGGTCAAGAAAGGGTTCGATGTGCAGCCGCGCGGCCAACGCGCGCACGCGGGTGTCGATATCGCGCTCGCCACGCAGGCGCAGCGGCGAGGCGATGTTTTGCGCCACCGTCATCGACGGGTAGTTGACGAACTGCTGGTAGACCATGGCCACGTTGCGCATGCGCACCGATTGGCGCGTCACGTCCTGCCCGTCCACCAGCACGCGGTCCGAACTCGCCGTGTCCAGCCCCGCCATCACGCGCATCAGGCTGGTCTTGCCCGCCTGCGTGGCGCCCAGCAGCACCGTGACCGCGCCCGGCACGGGCGACAGGCTCATCGGGTACAGATGGACCGAACGCCCC
The DNA here is from genome assembly GCF_000723405.1 of Hydrogenophaga intermedia. Taxonomy (GTDB): domain Bacteria; phylum Pseudomonadota; class Gammaproteobacteria; order Burkholderiales; family Burkholderiaceae_C; genus Hydrogenophaga; species Hydrogenophaga intermedia. The sequence continues at coordinate 18,858 of NZ_CCAE010000027.1, forward strand.
ACGGACTTGGTGATCGCTTCCAGTGACAGCTGCATAGGGAGGTGTGGTGTGCGGCCCGCTCGAAGGGCGGCAGCAGTGTTTTCGTTTCGGCGTATCTTTGTTCGTTTCTTTTCTTTTTATGTTCGGTACATACCCTTAGAACTCCATCAGTGTTTTCCGATATGTTCGAAACACGCCCGCCGCCCGCTCCTTCATGAACCTCAACCCCCGCCACACCCAACTGCTCGACGAGGTCCGCGCCCATGGGCCGCAAACCATCGAAGCCCTGGCCGAACGTTTCGGCGTCACCCTGCAGACCGTGCGCCGAGACGTGCAGCGCCTGGCCGAAGCCGGCTTGCTGGCGCGCTTTCATGGCGGTGTGCGTCTGCCCGGCTCCACCACCGAAAACATCGCCTACCGCCAGCGCCAGGCCCTGCAGGCCGAGGCCAAGCAGCGCATCGCGCGCGCGGTGGCCGCGCGCGTGCCCAATGGCTGCTCGCTGATCATGAACATTGGCACCACCATCGAGGCCGTGGCACGCGAGCTGCAGCGCCACCGCGGCCTGCGCGTCATCACCAACAACCTGCACATCGCCTCGCTCATGAGCACCAACCCGGATTGCGAAGTCATCGTCGCCGGCGGCCAGGTTCGTGCGGCCGACCAGGGCATCGTGGGCGAGGCCACGGTGGACTTCATGCACCAGTTCAAGGTCGACATCGGGCTGATCGGCATCAGCGGCATCGAGGCCGACGGCACCCTGCGCGACTTCGACTACCGCGAGGTGAAGGTGGCGCGCGCCATCGTGGCGCAGTCGCGCCAGGTCTGGCTCGCGGCCGACCACAGCAAATTCAACCGACCCGCCATGGTCGAGCTCGCGCGGCTGGATGAGCTCGACGTGCTGTTCACCGACGCGCCGCCGCCTGACCCCTTCAACGCACTGATCGAGCAGAGCCACGTGGAATGCGTGGTGACCGCCGAGCGCGAGGCCCTGGCCTCCTGAAAGTACCGACCGATGAACCCAACCCACCTGCTGGCCCTCGACCAAGGCACCTCCAGTTCACGCAGCATCGTCTTCGACCGCCAGGGCCGCGTGGTGGCCATGGCCCAGCGCGAGTTTCCGCAGATCTACCCGCAGCCGGGTTGGGTGGAACACGACCCGCGCAATCTCTGGAACACGCAACTGGCCACCGCGCGCGAGGTGCTGGCCACGGCCGGCCTGCGCGGCGACGGCGTGCGCGCCGTGGGCATCACCAACCAGCGCGAGACCACCCTGGTGTGGAACCGCCGCACCGGTGAGCCCGTCTACAACGCCATCGTCTGGCAAGACCGTCGCGCCGAGGACGCCTGCGCCAAGCTGCGCGAGCAGGGCCACGAGGCCCTGGTGCAGCGCAAGACCGGCCTGCGCATCGACGCCTACTTCGCTGGCACCAAGCTGCAGTGGATCCTGGACAACGTCGATGGCGTGCGCGCGCAGGCCGAGCGCGGCGAACTGGCCTTCGGCACGGTCGACAGCTGGCTGATCTGGCACCTCACGCGCGGCCAGCGCCACGTCACCGACCACAGCAACGCCGCGCGCACCATGCTGTTCAACGTGAACACGCGCGACTGGGACGATGAACTGCTGGCACTGCTGCGCATCCCGCGCAGCCTGCTGCCCGACACCCTGCCCTCCAGCGCCGACTTCGGCCAGGCGCACGCCGACTGGCTGGGTTCGGCCCTGCCCATCGGCGGCGTGGCCGGTGACCAGCAGAGCGCCCTGTTCGGCCAAGCCTGCTTCCAGGCCGGCATGGCCAAGAACACCTACGGCACCGGCTGCTTCATGCTGATGCACACCGGCGAGCGCTTCCAGACCAGCCAGAACGGCCTCATCACCACGTCCTGCGCACAAGCGGCCGGGCCGGCGCAGTACGCGCTGGAGGGCAGCGTGTTCATCGCCGGTGCGGTGGTGCAGTGGCTGCGCGACGGCCTGCGCGCCATCGACTCCAGCGGCGAGGTGCAGGCCCTGGCCGAGAGCGTGCCCGACGCGGGCGGCGTGGTGGTGGTGCCGGCCTTCACCGGCCTGGGCGCGCCCTATTGGCGGCCCGAGGCGCGCGGCAGCATCACCGGCCTCACGCGCGGCACCACCATGGCCCACATCGCGCGCGCCGCGCTGGAAAGCATTGCCTTTCAGAGCGCGGCCCTGCTGCAGGCCATGAGCCGCGACGCCGTGGCCGCCGGCGGCGTGCCCGTGAGCGAGCTGCGCGTCGATGGCGGCGCCAGCGTGAACGACCTGCTGATGCAGATCCAGGCCGACCTGCTGGGCATTCCCGTGGTACGGCCCGAGGTGGTGGAGACCACCGCGCTCGGCGCGGCCTACCTGGCGGGCCTGCACGCCGGCGTGTACCAGGGCACGGACGAACTGAGCGCGCAGTGGCGCGCCGAACGCCGCTTCGAGCCCCGGCTTTCGCGCGAGCAGGCGGCCGAGAAGATGGCGGCCTGGGAGCATGCCGTTCGCCAGACAACCGCTGCCTGAGAACCGCCTGGCCTGCCCGACGCGCGGCGACAATCGCGCGCATGAACACGCCCTCCTCCCCCCTCATCACATTCATCGGCGGCGGCAACATGGCCAGCGCCATCGTCGGCGGCCTGCTGCGCCAGGGCCATGCGGCCAGCGGCATTCAGATCGTCGAGCCCTGGGACGAGCAGCGCGCGCGTCTGGCGCAGCAATTCCCCGGCGTGACGCTGTTCGGTGCCGCGGTCGCGGACCTCAAACCCTCGGACCTCGTGGTCTGGGCCGTGAAGCCGCAGACCTTCAAGGACGCCGCCCTGGCCGCCGGCCCTCACCTGGGCGGCGCGCTGCACCTCAGCGTGGCGGCGGGCATTACCAGCGAAAGCATGGCCGCCTGGCTGGGCACGCAACGCATCGTGCGCGCCATGCCCAACACGCCCGCGCTCGTGGGCCTGGGCATGACAGGCCTGTTCGCGCGCGACGGCGCCTCGGCCGACGACCGCGCGCTGGTCGAGCGCGTGGTGCGCACCACGGGCGAGCTGGTCTGGGTGGCCACCGAGCGCGACCTCGATGCCGTGACCGCGATCTCCGGCTCGGGCCCGGCCTACGTCTTCTACTTCCTCGAAGCCATGCGCGACGCGGGCGCGCGCATGGGCCTGCCGGCCGAGACGGCGCTGCAACTGGCCATCGGCACCTTCGTCGGCGCCTCCACATTGGCGCAGCGCTCGAACGAGCCGCCGCAGGTGCTGCGCGAGCGCGTCACGTCCAAGGGCGGCACCACCTACGCGGCGCTGACGGCGATGGACGCGGCGGGGATGAAGGCTTCGTTCGAGGCGGCGCTGCAGGCCGCGCAGAAACGCGCCGAGGAATTGGGCCGCGAATTCGGCAAGTAAGCCACGTCCTGCGCGGCACCTCGCGAGCGTAGCCAGACGCTCATCCTCAGCATCACGCCGGCTCGCCCATCGCGTCCGCAGGCATGCGAAACACCGCGACAGAAACGCCGCGCACTCAGACCAAGCTGAGCGCCACCCCGACAAACAGCGTGAACCCCAGCCAGTGGTTCGCGCGAAACGCCGCGAAGCAGCCCTCGCGCGAGCGCGTGCGGATCAACGTGAAGTGCCACACCACCTGGCCCAGCGCCACCGCCAGCGCGGCCAGCCACACCGTCTGCCGCAGTTGCGGCCACAGCACCACCGTCCAGATCGCCAGGTGCAGCAGGTAGAACGCCGTCACCGCCGCCACGTCGGCGCGGCCGAGCGTGATCGCCGAGGTCTTCATGCCGATGCGCAGGTCGTCGTCGCGGTCGACCATGGCGTACTCGGTGTCGTAGGCCAGCACCCAGAACAGGTTGCCCAGCAACAGCACCCAGGCCAGCGCCGGCACCGCGCCCTGCACGGCCGCAAAGGCCATGGGGATGCCGAAGCTGAAGGCCACACCCAGCACCGCCTGCGGCATCGACAGCACGCGCTTGGCGAACGGATAGGCCAGCGTGATCGCCAGCGCGGCGAAGGACAGCGCGATGGTCAGCGCGTTGGTGGTGAGCACCAGCGCGAACGCGGCGAGCGCCAGCACTGCGCCCACCGCCAGCGCCTCCTTCACCGACACCTGGCCCGACGTCACCGGCCGCTGCGCCGTGCGCTTGACGTGACGGTCGAAGTCGCGGTCTGCCACGTCGTTCACGCAGCAACCCGCGCTGCGCATCAGGATCGTGCCCAGCGTGAACACCAGCAACAAATGCCAGCCCGGAAAACCACCCGCGGCCACCCACAGCGCCGACAGCGTCGGCCACAGCAACAACAGCCAGCCAGCGGGCCGGTTCCAGCGGATCAGATCGAGCCAGAGAGAGAGGCGCGAGGGCGCGTGCGGCGCCGGTGCAATCGTGGTCACGACAGCCTCTTCACGCCCGGCAGTTCGCAGGCGTAGATGGCATTGCGCAATTCGGCGATGGCCTCGTAGCGCGTGAAGCTGCGCCGCCAGGCCAGCACCACGCGACGCGTGGGCGCCTCGCCCTCGAACGGCAGGTAGCGCACGTAGGGCGAATCGCCCAGGTCGTCGCGAGCCGACACCGCGCCATTGAGCGCCGAGCGCGGCACCGACAGGCGTGGCACCAGCGTCACGCCCATGCCGGCGGCCACCATGTGCTTGATGGTCTCCAGCGAGGAGCCCTCGAAGCTCTTGCGGATGCCCTCGGTGTCGTTGGAGAACCGCGCGAACTCGGGGCATACCTCCAGCACGTGGTCGCGAAAACAATGGCCCGTGCCCAGCAGCAGCATGGTCTCGCGCTTGAGCTCCTCGGCCGTGATGTGGCTCTGGTTGGCCAGCGGGTGGGTGTGCGGCACGGCGGCCATGAAGGGCTCGTCGTACAGCGGCGCGATGGCCAGGTTGGTGTCGGGGAAGGGTTCGGCCAGCACGGCGCAGTCGATCTCACCCAGGCGCAACTGCTCCAGCAGCTTGGTGGTGAAGTTCTCCTGCAGCACCAGCGGCATCTGCGGCGTGCGGTCGATCACCTGGCGCACCAGCTCCGGCAGCAGGTAGGGGCCGATGGTGTAGATCACGCCCAGCTTGAGCGGGCCGGCCAGCGGATCCTTGCCGCGCTTGGCGATCTCCTTGATGGCGGCGGCCTGCTCCAGCACCGTCTGGGCCTGGCGCACGATGTCCTCGCCCAGGGGCGTGACGGCGATCTCGCTGGCGTTGCGCTCGAAGATCTTCAGTTCGAGTTCTTCCTCGAGCTTCTTGATCGCCACCGACAGCGTGGGCTGCGAGACGAAGCAGGCCTCGGCCGCCTTGCCGAAGTGCTTCTCGCGGGCCACGGCCACGATGTACTTGAGTTCGGTGAGCGTCATGCGGGCTATTGTGCGACAGCCCCCCCGCCATCGGTCAATTGGCCGGGGCGAATTCGTGCATTGGCGGCATGGCATGGCGCTGCACGGTGCGACAGCATCGCGCTACGCCCCCGTTCACCGATCGCTCCGATGCCCAACGCCGTCTCCGCCCTGCGCGCGCCATCGCGCCATGTCCTGGCCTTTCTTCTGCCACTTGTCCTCGGTCTGACGGCCTGCGGCGGTGGTGGAGACTGCGTCGAAGAAGATCCGACGACAGCCGCACCGATCGGCGCGCCTTCCGCCCCATCCTCGCCGCCTGCGTCTCCTCCCGCCGACGACCCCGTGGCGGTCTACCTCGGTCAATGGGCGGGACCGTGCGACGAGATCCTCACCGAGACCTTCATCACGATCCCGGGACGGATCTACTGGATTGGCGAAGTGATGGTGCAGGAGCCGGACACCATCGTTTCTCAATGGGTGTCCAGCGGTCGCTCGGACCGGACAGTCATCGAGATCGTGCCGGCACGTCCTGGCGTGCTCACGATGATCAGCACGAAACGCGTCTACGGCAACCCCACCTGCAACGGCGCCCCCGAAGAGATACAGCAGTCCCTCACCTCGGAGGCGGCATTCTTGGGCACGAAATTCATCGACGGCCGGGACGCCGACAAGTTCGAGATCCGGAATGCCAATGGCACAAGGCTTCAGTTGATGCGGACAGAGGACGATCGGATCTATGAAGGCGACTTCAGCTTCGGCGGTGATCCGGAGGGATACCCGTACACGATGAAGCGCGACCCGTCCCTCGAGCGCCTGCCCGCCGCGCCTTGAGCGGTCGTCCCAGCGCTGGCTTTCAGGCTTTAAGGTATTCGGCCTTGCTGCCCAGCCAGCGCGCCAGGTGCTGCTCGGCCTCGCGCGGGTGGTGTTCCAGCATGGCGTGCGCGGCCTCGCGGGCCCAGTCGAGCAGGTGGGTGTCGGTGGCCAGGTCGGCGAAGCGCAGCAGCGGCGCGCCCGACTGGCGCGCCCCCAGGAACTCACCCGGGCCGCGGATTTCCAGGTCGCGCCGCGCGATCTCGAAGCCGTCGTGGGTCTCGACCATGGCCTTCAATCGCTCGCGCGCCGTCTCGCCCAGGCGCCCCCCTTCGGGCGGCGAGTACATCAGCACGCAGGCCGAGGCTGCCGCGCCGCGCCCCACGCGCCCGCGCAACTGATGCAGTTGCGACAGGCCGAAGCGCTCGGCGTGCTCGATCACCATCAGCGAGGCATTGGGCACGTCCACGCCCACCTCGATCACCGTGGTGGACACCAGAACGCCCATCTGCCCCTGCTCGAACAGCGACATCACCGCCTTCTTTTCGGCCACCGCCATGCGTGAGTGCAGCAGGCCCACCAGCACACCCGGCAAGGCCTGCGACAGCTCGGCGTGAGTGGCGGTGGCGTTGCTCAGGTCCAGGGCCTCGCTCTCTTCGATCAAGGGGCACACCCAGTACACCTGCCGACCTTCCCCGATCTGACCGCGGATGCGTTCCACCACCTCGGCGCGGCGCGCGTCGCTCACCACCTTGGTCACGATGGGCGTGCGCCCGGGCGGCAGCTCGTCGATGGTGGAGACGTCCAGATCGGCGTAGTAGCTCATGGCCAGGGTGCGCGGGATGGGCGTGGCCGTCATCATCAGCAGGTGCGGCTCCAGCCCCGCCGTGGTCTTGCCGCGCAGCGCCAGCCGCTGTGCCACGCCGAAGCGGTGCTGTTCGTCGATGAGCGCCAGCGCCAGACGCTGGAATTGCACCTGCTCCTGGATCACCGCGTGCGTGCCCACCACCAGCGCGGCCTCGCCGCTGGCGATGAGTTCGAGCATCTCCGTGCGTTGTTTCTTTTTCTGGCTACCGGTGAGCCAGGCCACGCGCTTGCCCAGCGGCGCCAGCAGCGGCTCCAGCCAGCCGATGAGCTTGCGAAAGTGCTGCTCGGCCAGAATCTCCGTCGGCGCCATCAGCGCGCACTGCCAGCCCGCGTCGATGGCAATGGCCGCCGCCAGCGCCGCCACCACCGTCTTGCCCGACCCGACGTCACCCTGCAGCAACCGGTGCATGGGCACCTGGCGCCCCAGGTCGTGCGCGATCTCCTCGCCCACGCGGCGCTGCGCGGCCGTCAGCGCGAAGGGCAGCACCGCCAACAGTTGTTCGTGCAGGCCCTCACGGCGCAGCGGCAGCGCGGGCGCGCGCAGGGCGTCGCGCTCGCGCTTGGAGACGGCCTGGGAGAGCTGCTGCGCCAGCAGCTCCTCGGCCTTGAGGCGCTGCCACGCGGGGTGGCTGCCGTCCTCCAGCGCGGCCAGGGACGCGTTGGGCGCCGGGTGATGCAAGTGCTGCAGACACTCGCGCAGCGTGGGGCTCACGCGCGCCACGCGCTCCAGCGAGGCCAGCAACTCGGGCGGCAGGGTCTCGCGCAGGTCGGCGCGCGCCAGCGCGCTCACCACGGCCTTGCGCAGATAGACCTGCGGCAGTTGCGCGCTGGTGGGGTAGATGGGCGTGAGTGCGTTCGGCAGTTCCCCCCCCGCCGCCTTGAACGAGGGGTGCAGCATGGTGTACCCCGCGAATCCACCCTTGAGTTCGCCGCGCGCGCGGATGCGCGCGCCCACCGCCAGCGTCTTCTGGTGCGAAGGGTAAAAGCTGAAGAAGCGCAGGGTGCAGGTGTCGCTGCCGTCGTCCAGCGTCACCAGCAACTGGCGCCGGCCGCGAAACTGCACCTCGCTGTGCGTGACCGTGCCCTCGATCTGCACCACCGTGCCGTCGCGCGCGTCGCGCAGTGCCACGATGCGGGTCTCATCCTCGTAGCGCAGCGGCAGGTGCAGCGCCAGGTCGATGTCACGCCGCAGGCCCAGCTTGTGCATGGCCTTCTGGGGCGCGGACAGGGCTTTGGTGGGGGCAGCGGTGCTGGCGGGTTCGGCCATGGGACAATTCTGCCTTCGCCTTTCACACTTTCTCCCCCTCCTTGGAACGGGTCCGTCCGGCCCTCAAGCGACATGACAATTTCATCAGCCCCCCGCGCCTTCACCCTGAGCGACTTCGACTTCGCTCTGCCCCCCGAACTCATCGCCCAGCACCCCGCGCCCGAACGCAGCGGCTCGCGCCTGCTCGATGGCAGCGCCACCGCGCCGGTGGACCGCGTGTTCCGCGAACTGCCCGACCTGCTGAACCCCGGCGACCTGCTGGTCTTCAACGACACCCAGGTCATCAAGGCGCGCCTGTTCGGCCGCAAGGCCACGGGCGGCGCTCTGGAGCTGCTGGTGGAGCGCGTGCTGCAGAACCACGAGGTGGTGGCGCACATGAAGGTTAGCAAGAAGCCCCTGGTGGGCGCGGTGGTGGAAATGGACGGCGGCTTCACCGCCGAACTGCTGGGCCGCTGGCCCGACGACGACGGCACCCTGTTCCGCTTCCGCTTCAGCGGCGAACCCCACGCCCTCATGGCCGCGCACGGCCATGTGCCGCTGCCGCCCTACATCGAACACGGCGACACCGCCGAGGACGAGCGCCGCTACCAGACCGTGTTCGCCAAACACCCCGGTGCCGTGGCCGCGCCCACTGCCGCGCTGCACTTCGACGAGGCCCTGCTGGCCGCGCTGCGCGCGCGCGGCGTGCACATGGCCGAGGTCACGCTGCACGTGGGCGCGGGCACCTTCCAGCCCGTGAAGACTGAGAACATCGCCGAGCACACCATGCACGCGGAGTGGTACCGCGTGCCCGAGCCCACCATCGCCGCGATCGAGGCCTGCCGCGCGCGCGGCGCTCGCGTGGTGGCGGTGGGCACCACCACCGTGCGCACGCTGGAGAGCTGGGCCGCCTTCGGCCACACCGAGGGCGACACGCAGATCTTCATCACGCCGGGATTCCGCTTCCAGGTGGTGGACCGGCTCATCACCAACTTCCACCTGCCCAGGAGCACGCTGATGATGCTGGTGAGTGCCTTCGCAGGATACGAGCGCGTGATGGCGCTCTACGCCCACGCCATCGCCCAACGCTACCGCTTCTTCAGCTATGGCGACGCGATGCTGCTGCAACGGCGCTGAGCCCGCGAAGGCTCAAGGCGTCTGCAGGCGGCTGATGTACTCGATCAGCGTCAGGATGCGCGCGCGCACCACCTCGGCCGGTTCGTAAAGACCGCGCGCTTCGCGCAGACGCTGCCCCTCTTCGATGCGGTACTCGCGCCCCCAGATCGGCATGTCGCGCACGCCGTGGCTGGGTATGGCGGCCGTGCCTTCGATCACCGCGTACATGCGGTTGACCGGCAATACACCACCGTTCTTCTTCGCCAGTTGCGACAGATCCGGCGGGCTCTTCTGCAACAGGCCACCGAGCGGGCCGTTGCCCTTGCCGTCCACGCCGTGACACGCAGCGCAGTTGTCGGTGAACTCCAGCTTGCCCAGATCGACGCTGGCCTGCGGCGCCTGCGCCTGTGCGGCCAGGGCGCCCAGCAGGCCGGCGAGCAAGACGGTGCCTTTGATCGTTCTTTCCATGAGATGCCTCCAGTGGGGTTGAATCGAAGGCATCACCATCAAACCGTGGCGATGAACCCTCGAATTCATCCTAGGAGGCGCGCACCCCGCCCATGTTGACGCGGCGCAAGTTGCGCGTGCACCCCGCTGGCGTCAGCCCAGGGCCAGATAGACCCGCCCGCCCTCCACCTTCACCGGCCAGGTCCGCAGCGCCTCGGTCGCCGGCGCGCAGGTGGGTGCGCCGCTGCGCACGTCGAAGCGGCCCTGGTGAAAGGGGCACTCGATCTCATGCCCCTCCAGAAAGCCGTCGCACAGCTTGGCGTGGCCGTGCGTGCAGACGTTGTCGGTGGCGAAGACCTCGCCATCGATCGCGAACAAGGCGATGTCGTGCCCCACGGGGGCGACGGGAATGCCCGCGCCCTCGAACAGCTCGGCCTCGGCGGCCACGTCGGTCCATTGGGTGGTGGTCATGGTGTTCGCCTCCGTGACATCAATCGGGCCGCAGGCCGGCGCGCTGGATCACCGGGCGCCAACGCGCCTCTTCCTCGCGCATGAAACGCCCCAGCTCCTCGGGCGTGCTGGCGATGACATCGAAGTACTGGCCCTTGAGCTTCTCCACCACCTCGGGCTCGCGCAGCACGGCCACCAGGGCCTGGTTCATGCGTTGCACGATGGCCGGCGGCGTGCCGGCCGGTGCCATGTAGGCAAACCAGGGCGCGGCCTGGATGTCGGGCACACCGGACTCCTTGAGCGTAGGCACGTCGGGCAGCAGCGCCGAGCGTTCGGCTGAGGTGATGGCCAGCACCTTGAGCTTGCCGGCCTTGGCCTGCGGCATCACCGTGGCGCCCGGCAGGCAGGCGAAGTGCACGTCGCCCTGCAGCATGGCGGTGACGGCCTGGCTCGACGAGGCATAGGGGATGTGCACCGCGAAGGAGTTGGTCTTCGCCTTGAGCAGCTCCACGCCCAGGTGGGAGATGGAGCCATTGCCGGTGGAGGCGAAGTTGAACTGGCCCGGCTTCGCGCGCATGGCATCCAGCCAGCCCTTCACCGAATCCACGCCCATGCCGATGGAAGCGGCGCAGACGTTGGGCGAGCTCACGGCCAGCGTGACGGGCGTCAGTTCGCGAAACGGGTCGTAGCGCAGGTTCTTGAAGAGGATGGTGTTGTAGACCAAGGGCGCGTTGACCGACAGCAGAAAGGTCTGCCCGTCGGGCGTGGCTTTGGCCACGTGCTCGGTGCCCGCGTTGCCGCCGGCACCGGGCCGGTTTTCCACGATGAAGCTCTGGCCCAGGCGCGCGCTCAGGCGCTCATTGACGATGCGCGCCAGGATGTCGGGTGAGGAACCGGGGCCGTAGGGCACCACCACGCGCACGGGGCGCTGCGGCCAATCGGGCGCTTGCGCCTGGGCCAGCGCGGCGAAGCCGCCCAGCGCGAGGCCGGCGAGCAGCGCGGCGCATGTCCTGTTGAATCGTGTCATGTCTTGTCTCCTGGTTCGACGTCGCTCATCTCGGTGAAGTCCCGCTGTTCACGGGCGATGAAGCCCGCAATCAGCGCGCGGTAGCAGGCCTCCACCACCTCGGGGTAGGCGCCGTGCCGCTCGGCCAGGGCGATGACCTTGTCGATCACCTCCTGCTGGCGCGCCGGCGCCGACACCTGGAAGGCGTCGCGCTTGAAACGCGCCGCGTCCTTCACATAGCGGCCCCGCTCGGCGAGCAGGGCCACGATCTTTTCGTCCAGCGCGTCGATGTTCTCGCGCACCTCGGCCAGGTGGCGGCACAGCGGCACGTAGGTCGGGTCATTGAACCGCCGCAGCGGGCCGCCGTGGGGATCGGGCTCCTGCCTGTTCCGGGTCATATCGGGTAGATGATGGCGTTGGGGATCATTTCGCTGTCGTACACACACAGGCGCTGCGCGAACTTCAGGCCCTGTGGGGTGCGCACCACCACGTCGAGGTAGCGGCCCACGTTGAACACGGTGCTGGGCCCGTCGAGCTTGGTGCGGAACACCGCGTAGTTGGCCTCGCAGTGCAGCGCGCCCTGCCCGTCCACGCGGCGCACCAGCGGCGCGCCGACCACATGGCGCTGGTAGTACGGGTCGTGGAACAGCGTCTCCTTGATGCCGTAGACGCGGTCGCGCAGCATGGCCTGGCTCTCGAAGGACAGCGTGGCCAGCGGAAAGCCGCGTTCGTGGTTCTCGCGCGGCTGCAGCTTGTAGACACAGTCCTCGGTGAAGAAGCCGGGCCACAGGTCCCACTGGCCGCTGTCCACCGCCGAGGCGTAGTCGGCGTACAGGGCCTGCAGCTCGTGGTACAGGCCCAGGTCCAGGGGGGCGGCGTCGCGGTTCATTGCGGGGCCTCCATCACCTGGCGCCAGTAGGCGTACATGCCGCGGATGAGCGTTTCGGTGACCATGTGGTCGGTCTCGCCCACCTCGCGCCCGCCCAGTTCGGCCAGCGCGCGGTGCGCCGGCTTGCTGTCGAAAGCCTGCTGCGAGAACTCGATCACCTCGCCGTCGTCGGCGCTGACGAAGCCGGCCGGGCCAAACAGGTTGGCCTGGCGAAGGCGGCGCTGGGTCATCTCGGGCGTGTCGTCCTCGAAGCCGAAATGCGTCCAGACGAAGTCGAAGGCGCCGTGCCCGTCGGGCTGGATGTGCCGCGTGGACACGCTGTTGACCTGCTGCTGGAAGATCACGCTGGGAAACAGCGTGGTCATGACCGCCGTGGGGCCGCCCCACCAGGGCTCGGGCACGATGTCGAGGAAGCGCGGGTCCTCCAGCTGCATGCTGGATTTGAAGCTGGAGACCTGGGTCACCTGCGCGGCGTTGCCCGTGGCCTGGCCCGCGCTGCCGCGCGTGGAGATCATGGCCGCGTGGCGGTGGTGCGCGTCCATGCGAAGCTCGGACTTGTTGTCCGCGCGCCAAAGCCCGAAGGTGACGAACCAGGTGTGCAGCAGGCCCGGGTGGTACGGGTCCTTGATGTTCTCTTGCATCAGCTTCCAGTTGCCCGGAATGCGCTGGCGGTTGTAGCCCAGGATCTTGAGTTTTCGGCCGTCGAACAGGCGGTCGAAATAGCGCAGGATGGTCGGCCCCATGTAGTCCTCCAGCGACTCGACTTCATGGTCGAAGGAGGCGAACACCACGCCGCCACGCACGGCCACCTTCAGCCGCGTGAGGTGGTGCTGCTTCGGGTCGAAGTCCGCCGGCATGCCGCCCTTGACCTGCCCGTCCTGGCGCACGCCGCGGCGCAGCGGCACGCCCTGCAGGCTGCCGTCCAGCGCGTAGCTCCACTGGTGGTAGGGGCAGACGAATTCCTTCCTGTTGCCGTGGCGTTCGCGGCAGAAGCGCATGCCGCGGTGGGCGCACACGTTCTCCACCACATGCACCGCGCCGTCCTCGGCGCGCACCATGATCACGGAACGCTCGCCCACCACCGAGCGGCGGTAGTCGCCCGGGTTCGGAATCTCCGCCTCCAGGCCCACGTAGCACCAGTGGCCCCGGTAGAAGAAGCGCTCGAGCTCGCGCTGGTGGCGCGACGGATCGGTGTAAACGGCGAAGGGGATGCGGCTGGTGTCGCCGGCTTCCCAGTGCAGGGCGTCGGGCGCGTCGCCGGGGCACGCGCCGTTGGCGGGCGTGGGGTTCATGGTCTTGTCTCCTCGGTGGGGCGAGCGGCTATGGTGGCGCGCTCCACGTCATCCGGCAACGGAATCCGGGTGATACAAGATATTCACAAATAGAATACCTACCCCCATGGAGCTGTCCGAGATCGACCTGAACCTGCTGGTGGTGCTGCACCAGCTGCTGCGCGAGCGCAATGTCTCGCGCGTGGCGGCCAGCCTGGGGCAGAGCCAGCCCGCGGTGAGCAACGCGCTGCGCCGCCTGCGCGAATGCCTGGGCGACGAGCTGTTCCTGCGCAAGCCGCACGGCATGGAGCCCACGCCCTACGCCCAGCAACTGGCCGAACCCGTGGCGCAGGCCCTGGGCACGCTGCGCGAGGCGCTCAACGTGCGCGCCTCCTTCGACCCCGCGCGCGGCCAGCGCTGCTTCACCCTCGCGCTCACCGACGTGGGCGAGATCTACTTCCTGCCGGTGCTGATGGACGCGCTGGCCGCCGAAGCGCCCGGCGTCACCCTGCGCTGCGTGCCCGTGGCGCACGACGCCCTTCGCGAGGAGATGGCCAGCGGCCACGTCGATCTGGCGCTGGGCTCACTGCCGCAGTTGCAATCGGGCTTCTTCCAGCAGGCGCTGTTCCGTCAGCCTTACGTGGCGCTGATGCGCGCCGGCCACCCGCTGGCGGCCAGCCGCAAGCCCCTGGGCGCGGCGCAGTACCGCCAGGCCGCGCACGTGCGCGTGGTGGCCGCCGGCACCAGCCATGGCCAGGTCGACACCGCGCTGGAGCGCCTGGGCGTGGCGCGCCACGTGCACCTCACGGTGCCGCACTACGTCGCGCTGGGCCACGTGCTGGCCGACACCGACCTGATCGCCACGGTGCCCGAGCGCTTCGCCCAGCGCGCGCTGGGGCCGTTCAACCTGGTCATGCGCGCGCTGACGCTGCGCCTGCCCACCAACACCATTCACCAGCTCTGGCACGCCCACCTGCACCGCGACCCCGGCCACCTGTGGCTGCGCGGGCTCGTGGCGCGCCTGTTCGGCGACCTGCCGGCCTGACGTTCACCCCACCGTTTCAAGAGACCCCCATGCTGAAGTTCGAGGTGCTGACCACCGACCCCACCAGCCACGCGCGCCGCGCCACGCTCACGCTCAACCATGGCGTCGTGCAGACGCCCATCTTCATGCCCGTGGGCACCTACGGCACGGTCAAGGGCGTCACGCCCGCCAGCCTGGAGGCCATGGGCGCGCAGATCATCCTGGGCAACACCTTCCACCTGTGGATGCGCCCGGGCCAGGACGTGATGAAAAGCTTCGGTGGCCTGCACGCCTTCGAGCGCTGGAACAAGCCCATCCTCACCGACTCGGGCGGCTTCCAGGTCTGGTCGCTCGGCGAGATGCGCAAGATCACCGAGCAGGGCGTGCACTTCGCCAGCCCCGTCAACGGTGACAAGCTCTTCATGTCGCCCGAGGTGAGCATGCAGATCCAGACCGGGCTCAACAGCGACATCGTGATGCAGCTCGACGAGTGCACGCCCTACGAGACCAAGGGCCACATCACCACCGAGGCCGAGGCGCGCCAGAGCATGGAGATGAGCCTTCGCTGGGCGCAACGCTCCAGGGCCGAGTTCGAGCGCCTGGAGAACCCCAACGCGCTCTTCGGCATCGTGCAGGGCGGCATGTTCGAACACCTGCGCCAGGAGTCGCTGGACGCGCTGGTGGCGATGGACTTCCCCGGCTACGCCGTGGGGGGCGTGAGCGTGGGCGAACCCAAGGACGAGATGCGCCGCATCATGGCGCACACCCCCCACCGCCTGCCCGCGCACAAACCGCGCTACCTGATGGGCGTGGGCACACCCGAGGACCTGGTGGAAGGCGTGGCCTGCGGCGTGGACATGTTCGACTGCGTCATGCCCACGCGCAACGCGCGCAACGGCACGCTGTTCACACGCTTTGGCGACCTGAAGATCCGCAACGCAAAGCACAAGACAGACCACCGTCCGCTGGACGAGACCTGCACCTGCTACGCCTGCGCCGGCAGCAGCGGCGTGAGCTGGGCCGACGGCGGGCGCGAGGGCTTCAGCCGCGCCTACCTGCACCACCTGGACCGCTGCGGCGAGATGCTCAGCCCCATGCTCACCAGCATCCACAACCTGCACTACTACCTGAACCTCATGAAGGAGGTGCGGGCGGCGCTGGACGCGGGCACGTTCGGCGAGTTCCGGCAGCGCTTCCACGCGGAACGCGCGCGCGGTGTTTGATCCGCACCGAAGCGAAATCCCATCGCGCGCGATTAAGCTGCGCGCGATGAACACGCCCGCGATCCCCCGCCAAGTCCTCCCCGTCCTGGTCTTTGCCCAGTTCGCGGGCACCTCGCTCTGGTTCGCGGTCAACGCGGTCATGCCCGATCTGCAGCGCGAGCTGGGCTGGGCCACCAGCGCCGTGGGCACGCTCACCTCGGCGCTGCAGTTCGGCTTCATCGCGGGCACGCTGGTGTTCGCGCTGCTGGCCATCGCCGACCGCTTCCCGCCGCGCCTGGTGTTCCTGGTCTGCGCGCTGGCGGGCGCGGCCTGCACCGTGGGCGCCTGGTGGATGGTGCGCGAGTACACCGCCCTGCTGCTGTGGCGCTTCGCCACCGGCTTCTTCCTCGCCGGCATCTACCCCGTGGGCATGAAGATCGCCGCTCAGTGGTACAGCAAGGGCCTGGGCGGCGCGCTGGGGCTGCTGATCGCCGCGCTGGTGGTGGGCTCGGCGAGCGCTCACGCGCTACGTGCTCTCGGTGACGCCCTGCCCTGGCCCACGCTGATGCTGGGCGTGGCCGCACTGGCGGCATTCGGTGGTGTGTTGCTGTACCTGGCCATCGGCGACCCGCCCGGCGCACTGGCGCGCGTGAGCCAGTTGCAGTGGCGCGCGCTCGGCACGGTGTGGACGGACGCGCGCGTGCGCTCTTCGGTGCTGGGCTACTTCGGCCACATGTGGGAGCTCTACACCATGTGGGTCATGGTGCCGCTGATCCTGGCCACGCGGCTGACGGGCACCGACCTGTCCTGGGCCGCGTTCTGGGTGCTGGGCGCCGGCGCCATCGGCTGCGCGGCG
This sequence comes from Hydrogenophaga intermedia, assembly GCF_000723405.1. GTDB lineage: Bacteria > Pseudomonadota > Gammaproteobacteria > Burkholderiales > Burkholderiaceae_C > Hydrogenophaga > Hydrogenophaga intermedia. Next base: position 35,331 of record NZ_CCAE010000027.1, read on the forward strand.
GGCGGCTGGGTCGCGCAGCGCTGGGGCAGTGCGCGCGTGGCGGGCACGCAGCTCGCCATCAGCGGCGCCTGCTGCCTGGCCGCCCCGCTGCTGCTGGGCGCGCCCGACGCGGCCTTCTACGCCTGGCTGGTGCTCTGGGGCATCACGGTGTCGGGCGATTCGCCGCAGTTCAGCACGCTGACCGCGCGCAACGCGCCGCCGCAGGCCGTGGGCAGCGTGCTCACGCTGACCAACAGCATCGGCTTCGGCATCAGCATCGTCAGCATCCTGCTGTTCGTGTGGCTGGCCGAATCCGTGTCGATGGGCGCGCTGCTGCCCTGGCTGGCCATCGGCCCCGTGCTGGGCTTGTGGGCGCTGCGCCCGCTGCTGGCCGAGGAACGCGCCGGGCGCTGATCATTCGTCCTTGGCCTCCAGGAATTCCTGCGGATCCGGCAGCGGCGTGGTGTTGACCTGCATCTCCTCGGGCCGCAACTGCTCGGTGAAGCCTTCGATCGAGCCCATGCTCTTGCGGTCTCGCCGCGCCACCGGCTCGGACATCAGGTAGGCCACCGACAACTGCCCCAGCGCGCGCAGCGAGTCGACGTGCGTGCGCTCCTGCGCGTGCGAGGCGTCGGCGCCGAAGCCGATGAGGGCGGTGCGGATGTCGTTGCCCGCTTCCACCGCGGCGGCCGAGTCGCTGCGGTAGAACTTGAAGACGTCGCGCCGGTGCGTGATGCCGTGCGATTGCGCCAGCTTGATGAGCTTGTGCGAGAGGTGGTAGTCGAACGGGCCCGACAGGTCTTGCAGGCAGATGGTGACGGCGCGTTCGTCTGTGGCCTGGCCCGGCGCGGCGATGGCGATGTCCAGGCTCACCATCTCGGCGATGTCGCCGTGCAGCGCGGCCGATGCCCCCGATCCCACCTCCTCGGTGATGGTGAACAGCGGGTGCACGTCCACCGGCAGCGGCGCTCCGCTGTCCCTGATGGCCTTGCAGGCGGTGAGCAGCACGGCCACGGCGGCCTTGTCGTCCAGGTAGCGCGCGTTGATGTAGCCACCGGGCTGCACCTCGGGCTGCGGGTCGAAAGCGATCCAGTCGCCCACGTTGACGCCGGCCTCGGCGAGATCGGCCGCGCTGGACGATGGGAGGTCCAGCCGCACCTCGACGTTGTCCCAGGTGTTCGGCTGGGTGTTGATGGCATCGCCGAAGGCGTGGCCCGAGGTCATCAGCGGCAGGCAGGTGCCGCGGATCTGCTGCGTGTCGGTGAACAGCGTGAGCCGCGCACCCTCGGAAAAGCGCGAGGACCAGGTGCCGATGGGCACCACGCCCACGCGGCCATTGGGCTTCAACTCGCGCACCATGGCGCCCAGCGTGTCCAGGTGGGCCACGATGGCGCGCGCCGGGTGTCGCTCGCGGCCCTTGAGCGTGGCGCGGATGGCGCCGCGGCGCGTGATTTCGTAGGGAATGCCCAGCCCGTCGAGACGGCCCGCGACATAGCGCACCACGGCGTCGGTCAGGCCCACGGGGCTGGGGATCGCCAGCAGTTGCAGCAGGGTCTCTTCGAGGTACGCCTCGTCGAGCGGCGGCAAGGGTTCAAGGGTCCTCTCATTCATGGGGCTGCGACCTCCGTTGGCGCGGTGCCGGGAAAGAGCAGATCGACGAAGCGCTGCGCGGTGGGCTGCGGTTCGTGATTGGCCAGGCCCGGCCGTTCGTTGGCTTCGATGATCACGTAGTCGGGCGCTTCGACCGAGGGCACGAGGAAGTCCAGCCCCGTGACCGGAATGTCCAGCACGCGGCTGGCCTGCTCCGCCGCGGTCTTGAGCGCAGGGTGAAGGCGATCGGTCACGTCGTGGATGGTGCCGCCGGTGTGCAGGTTGGCGGTGCGCCGCACGGGCAGTGATTCACCAAAGGGCAGCACATCGTCGAGCGCCTTCCCCTGGCCCGCCAGGCAGCGCTTCGTCTCGCTGTCCACCGGAATGCGCGACTCGCCGCCCGTGGCCGCGGCGCGGCGTCGGCTCTGTTTGTCGATGAGCTCGGCGATGGTGGACTGGCCGTCGCCCACCACGGTGGCGGGCTGACGCACGGCCGCTGCCACCACCTGGTGGTTGATGACGACGATGCGCAGGTCCTGGCCTTCGCAGAACTGCTCCAGCAGCACGCCGCCGCCGAACTGCGCCGCGTGTTCGATCGCGGTCTCCACTTCCTCGATGGAGGTGAGGTTGACCGCGATGCCCTTGCCCTGCTCGCTGTCCACCGGCTTGACGACGATGGCGCCGTGCTGGCGCAGGAAGGCCTCATTGTGCTCGCGGTCGCTGGCGGTGGCCTGCGCGGGCACCGCCAGGCCCGCGCGTTCCAGCAGGCGCGCGGTCACGCGCTTGTCGGCGCAGCGGCTCATGGCCACGGCGCTGGTGAGTTCGCTGAGCGATTCGCGGCAGGTGACGCCGCGTCCGCCGTGCGTGAGTCGGAAGTAGCCGTGCTCGGCGTCGATCACCTCGACGCGGATGCCGCGCCGCTGCGCCTCGTCCACGATGATGCGGGCGTAGGGGTTCAGGCCGTCGCGGTCGGCGCCCTCGGTGAACAGGGGTTCGTTGATGGCGTTGCGCCGCTTCACGGCGAACACCGGGATGTTCTGGAAGCCCAGCTTCTTGTAGAGCGCGATGGCCTGGCTGTTGTCGTGCAGCACCGACAGGTCCATGAAGGCCCGCCCGCGCGCGATGAACAGTTCGGCCAGGTAGCGCGTGAGCGCCTCGCCGATCCCGGGGTGGCTGGCCTGCGGCGCCACCGCCAGCGCCCAGAGGCTGCTGCCGCCGTTGTCGTCGCCGAAGGCGTCGGCGTGGTCCAGGCCCATGGCCACGCCCAGCACCTCGCCGCTCTGGCGGTCTTCGGCCAGCACGTAGACGCTGGTGCGGTCGCCGCGGTCGCTCCACACGCGCGCCGGGTCCACCGGCACCATGCGGCGCGAGCGGTAGATGGCGTTGATGGCCGCCACGTCGGCGCGCGAGCGCAGGCGGCGGATGGTGAAGCCCTGGCGGCGCGCGCGCTGGGGCGTGTAGGCGTTGAGTGGCAGGCGGAAGGTCTCGGAAGGATCGACAAAGAGCTGCTGCGGTGCGTGCGACACCACCACGTGCGGCTTGTCCAGGTAGAAGGCGATGTCGCGCTCGCCGGGCTTCTCTTGCAGCAAGGCCTGGGCGATGGCAGCCGGGTCCTCGAAGGTATGGCCACCGATGAGGCGGCCCCAGCCGCAGTGCACGATGGCATCGCGGCGCTCGGTGGCCTGGTGGGGAAAGGCGGAGCGCTCCAGGCGCAGGGCGCGCGGCGCGTGCTGGCGTACGGTGCTCATGTCGGGTGTCTCCTGTCTTCTGTCGTTCAACGCAGATGGGTCTGCAGCCACAGCTCCAGCAGGCCGAGCTGCCAGAGCTTGGAGCCTCGCAGCGGCGTGATGTGCTCGCCTGGCGCGGCCAGCAGCGTTTTCACGTAGCCCTCGCGGAACAGACCGCGCTCGCGCGCGGCGCGGCTGTGCAGGGCGTCTTTCACCATCTCCAGCACGCGCCCCTGCAGGTGCTTGAGCGCCGGTACGGGGAAGTAGCCTTTGGGCCGGTCGATGACCTCGCGCGGCACGATGCGTCGAGCCACCGCCTTGAGCACGCCCTTGCCGCCGTCGGCCAGCTTGTGGCGCGCGGGAATGCGCGCCGCGAGTTCGACGAGCTCGTGGTCCAGGAAAGGCACACGCGCCTCCAGGCCGAAGGCCATGGTCATGTTGTCGACGCGCTTGACCGGGTCGTCCACCAGCATCACGGTGGTGTCCAATCGCAGGGCCTGGTCCACCGGGTCGCGGGCACCGGGGGCGTGCAGGCGCTCGCTGATGAAAGCACGCGTGTGGTCCTCGCCCAGCCAGGGGTCCTGCAGCACGCCGCGCATCTCGGTCTGGTCGCGGTCGAGGAAGGCAGTGGCGTAGTCGTCCACCACGCGCTGGCTGCCCGCCAGCTTGGGGTACCAGTGGTAGCCGCCAAAGACCTCGTCCGCGCCCTGGCCGCTCTGCACCACCTTGCTGTGGCGCGCCACCGCCTCGCTCAGCAGGTAGAAGCCGATGCAGTCGTGGCTGACCATGGGCTCGCTCATGGCCTCGATGGCGGCGGGCAGGCGGTCGAGCAGTTCGGCCTCGGGCACGAAGAGGCGCTCGTGCGCGGTGCCGAAGTGGCTCGCCACGATGTCGGCGTACTGGAACTCGTTGCCGATCTCGCCGCCGACGTCTTCGAAGCCCACGTTGTAGGTGCGCAGATCGCGCACGCCCTGCTCGGCCATCAGGCCCACGATGAGGCTGGAGTCCACGCCACCCGAGAGCAGCGCGCCCACGGGCACGTCGGCCACCAGGCGGCGCTTCACGGCGGTGCGCAGACTGTCGAGCAGCAGCTCCTGCCAGTCCTCGAAAGAGCGCTGCTCGTCGGTGGCGTCCCGCTCGAACGACAGCGACCAATAGCGTTCCTCGCGCTGTTGCCCGTCGGGCTCCACGTGCAGCAGCGTGCCGGGCGCCAGCTTGCGCACACCGCGCAGCAGGGTGTGCGGCGGCGGCACGATGGCGTGCAGCGACAGGTAGTGGTGCAGGCCGATGGCGTCGATGCCGCTGTCCACGTCGCCCGCGGCCAGCAGCGCCGGCAGCGTGGACGCGAAGCGCAGGCCACCCGGCACCGGCGCCAGGTACAGCGGCTTGATGCCCAGGCGGTCGCGCCCCAGCAGCACCTTGCCGCTGTCGCGCTCCCAGATCGCAAAGGCGAACATGCCCTGCAGGCGCCGAACGAAACCCGGCCCCCAGGCGTGGTAGGCCTTGATGAGGACTTCGGTGTCGCCGCTGGAGTGGAACTTGTAGCCGCGCGCGACGAGGTCCTCGCGCAGCTCGTGGTGGTTGTAGATGGCGCCGTTGAAGACGACGCCCAGGCCCAGCATGGGGTCCACCATGGGCTGCTGCGCGGCGTCCGACAGGTCCATGATCTTCAGGCGCCGGTGGCCGACGCCAAGCCGGTCGAACACCAGCAGGCCTTGGCCATCGGGCCCGCGGGCGCTCTGCCGGTCGTTCATGCGCGCGATGGCGCCGGGGTCGACGGCGCGGCCGTCAAAACGTATCTCTCCTGCTAGTCCACACATGGCGGTGCTGCCCTCCTGTTCGGATGGCCGATTGGCGCCAAGGCAGTGCTTCGGAAACGGCGGTCGGACCGGTCAGCGCCGGACAGAACCAGGAAACAGCGGGGAGTAGGCGTCGATCGGCCGGTGCACGTCCGCGGCGGGCGGCTCGCCAGGGGCAGGCCATGCGGGAAGCGAATCGCCCGAAGGCGCCCGGCGATGCCGGGGCTCCCCCCACACGGTGACACGGGGTGCACGCGGGTTGATGATGGGGTGGAACCCGGCATTATATGAATTTGTGAATAAAAGTCAAGTTTCAATGTTGATATTTCATATTATGAAGACTCAAAGCACGAGGCGCTGAACCGGACCCGAGAGGCCGGTGGCCGGCATCCAGTCCCACACCGAATCGACGGTGACGGTCTCGATGCGGTCGGCGAACCGCTTCTCGTTCGGGTGGTCATCGAAGGCGATGTGCGCTGTGCCGACGCGCGCGCCCAGCCGCGTGAAGGCGCTCAGGCGCAGCGTGGTGGGCTGGTAGCCCTTGAAGCGCAACCAGGCCTGGGCCTGCTCGCGCGCGCGCACCTGCGGCTCGGCCGCGGCGGCCAGCAATTCGATGCCCCACTGGTTGCTCTGCTGGTAGCGCGTGCTCCACGGGTAGCTCAGCATGTTGTAGTCGCGCGTGTGCAGCGCGCGTGGGCGCTCGGGGTCGTTCAGCGCGGCCAGCAGCGGCGCCTGCAGCGCCGGCGCGGGCACCAGCCAGCTGGCCTCGTGGCGCCACAGGTCGTCCAGGAAAAACTCGCCCAGGCCCTGACGGTAGAGCGCACCCACGGCCGTGCCGCACTGGTTGAGCTTGTGCACCACACGCCAGGGGCCCTCAGGTGTCTTGTAGGCCCAGCCCAGGTGCGAGTAGCGCAGGCGGTACTGGCTCAGGTCCTGCCCGGCGCGCGCCAGCACCACCACGCGCGCGCCGCTGCGTGCGTGCTCGGCGTCCAGGGCATCGCTGGTGCGCTGGGCCAGGGTCAGGCCGCGCTCCAGCGTGGCGGCGGTCAGGGGGCGAGACTCGCAGGAGCGCCCGGCGTGGGCGGTGGGCAGCAGCGCGGCCAGCAGGGCCAGGGCGATGAATGTCTGCTTCATGTTCATGCCCCTCAGTACGTCAGGCGCTCGTTGTGCAACAGCGCACGGCCGAGTTCATTGGGGATGAAGGCCAGCACCTCGCCGACGGTGGACAGCACCACGCCGGCACCGATGACGCTGACCGTGACCAGCGTGCCCACGCCGATGGCGGTGGCAGAGGCCGCGCGGCCCGAGACTTCCACGCTCACGCGGGCGCCGTCCGCGGCGCGTTCGAGCAGGTAGACCGTGCCGGTGGCGCTGGCCTCCACGGCCTTGACGGTGAGCACGGCACCACCCACCGACAGCGCGACGGGCAACGCACTCACCGCGGCGACCGCGCCCGAGGCGGCCACGCCCGAGGCCACCACCGAAGCGACGGGCAAGAGGGACAGCGCAGCGGAGGCCTCGCTCTGGGCGCGCGCCGGCGCGGCCAGCAGTGCGAGGGACAGGCCCGACACCAGGGCGCAGCGATTCAGGAAGGCAAGAAGGGTTTGCATGAGCGTTCTCCTGGGCGTGATGTGGCGTGGGCTCAATGGCTCTGGCCGCGTTCGGCGAGGTCGGCCTCGAAGCGGTCGCGCAGGGTCTTGGCCAGCGTGAACGCGGTGGTGACGAGGTAGAGCCAGCTCACGCCCAGGTAGGCGCGGTAGGTGGGGTTGATGTCCATGCGCAGCAGGCCCCAGGCGGTGAGGCCCATGGCCACGCCGAAGCCGCCCCAGACCACCAGGCGCCAGAACGGCGTCTCGGGCCGGCGCTCGAGCCGGGCCTGCTCGCCGTCGCGGATGGCCTTGGCCAGCACGAACACGCTGCTGAGGCAGAACACGTAGCCCATCACCATGAAGGCGCGGTCCAGCGCCAGGCCGGGCAGCCAGGCCAGGCCCACGGCGCACAAGCCCACCGCGAGCGCGAAGGACACCCAGACCTGCAGTTGCCAGGCGCGGGTGTCGCGCACCACGCGCACAGGACGTGGTGCTTCTGTCGCATAGGGGGTGTGCTGCGCGCGCTCGCTGCGGGTGTCGTTGGCGGAAGAAGATGCATCTGACGCGACCATGAATCACCTGTGGGGGTGGTTGAAGAGGCCGCCATGGTCTGGGTGAACAGGTCAAAAAAGAACCGGCTTTGTGAACCGGTTCAATTGGGGGAGACAACGGGTATGAAAAATCGCTACTCTTCTATCGCCCTCGGAACAGGCCCAGCAGCATCGAGCCGAGCGCCAGCACCAGGAAGATGACGAAGAGGATCTTGGCGATGCCGGCCGCGCTGGCGGCGATGCCGCCAAAGCCCAGCACGGCAGCGATCAGGGCGATGACGAAGAAAACCACGGCGTAATGCAGCATGTCTGGCTCCTCTGCGAGGCCGTTGCGGCGACCTCCGCGTTGCGTTCACAACGACCACCGTTGTGATGGCTTCACTGTAGAAAACTCGGGTGCGCCGCGCTGCAAGCGTGCACCGCGTCCCCCTGTAGGACCGCACCGACGAACGGGCTCCGTGTCGGCCCCGTCCGACGCGGGCCTGGCTCGCACGCCGACAGGCGCCATGAGGCTCGCCGCCGCACACTGCTGGCGACCCCACTTCCCCACCATCACCACCATGCGCACCGATGCCCCCGATCGCCCGCAGCCCCTGCCTCCCGCCCGCTGGTGGTTCGCCCTGTCCTGGCTGTGCGCGCTGACGCTGCTCGCGTTGGTGGGCTGCAGCAGCCTGCCGCCGCGCGAACCGCCGCTGGCGCAGGCCGGCGGACAAGGCCTGGTCACGGTGCGCGGTGCCGACGGCGTGGTGGCCGGCGCGCAGAAGCGTCAGACCCTGCAGCAGCTAGGCAACGAGGGCCGGCACGAACTGCTGCGCCACCACCTGCGCACCCTCACGCAGACCGGCGACGCCGACCTCTACCGCGGCAACCGAACGAAATTGCTGGTCGACGGCCCGGCCACCTTCGCGGCCATGAAGGCCGCGATCGCCAAGGCGCGCTCGCGCGTGCTGCTGGAGAGCTACATCTTCGAGGACCAGGGCGTCGCCGCCGAGATCGCCGACCTGCTGCTGCAGCGCGCCGCCGATGGCGTGACGGTGGCGGTGATCTATGACGCGGTGGGCTCCATCACCACGCCGACGGAGTTTTTCCAGCGCCTCACCGACGGCGGCGTGGCCGTGTGCGAGTTCAACCCCATCAACCCTGCGCGGCGCCCTGGCTACTGGGGCATCACCCACCGAGACCACCGCAAGCTGCTGGTGGTTGACCAGCAGGTGGCGTTCACGGGCGGCATCAACATCAGCCGCGTCTACGGTTCGGGCTCGGCGTCCTGGCGGCGCTCGGCGCGCACATCGGGCGGCGCGCCGATCGACGATGGCTGGCGCGACACGCAGATCGAGATGCGCGGACCGGTGGTGCCCGCGCTGGCAACGGTGTTCGAGGCCACCTGGCGCGAACAGGGCTGCAAGGGCGAACTGGGCGGGACGCCCGACCAGCCGCTGGCGGCCGAACCGGGCGATCGCGTGGTGAAGATCCTGGCGAGCGATCCGCGCGATGAGACCAACCGCATCTACACCGCGCTGATCGCTGCCATCGACGCGGCGCAGGTCGAGGTGCACATCTCGATGGCCTATTTCGCGCCGGGGCAGGTGTTCGTTCAGGCGCTGTGCGACGCGGCGCGGCGCGGGGTGTCGGTGGAGCTCGTGCTGCCAGGGCGCAGCGACTCGTCACTGGTGCTGCACGCCGGGCGCTCGTACTACACGCAACTGCTGCAGGCAGGCGTGCAGATTCACGAGATGGACTTGGCGGTGATGCACGCCAAGACGGCGGTGATCGACGGCGTGTTCTCCACCGTGGGATCGAGCAACCTGGACTGGATCAGCTTCGTCGCCAACAACGAGCTCAACGTGATCGTGCTGGGCGAGGAGTTCGGCGGGCAGATGAACGCGCTCTTCGAGCGCGACCGCAAGGACTCGCGCGCCGTGACGCTGGAGGCATGGGAGCGCCGCGGCCTGGGCGGACGCCTGATGGAGGGCGTGGGGCGGCTGTTCGAGCGGTGGCTGTGAACGCGCCTTCTACTGAATCAAGCCGTTCTTCAGCGCGTAGTACGTCAGCTCGCTGTTGCTGGTGAGCTTGAGCTTCTCCAGCACGCGCGTGCGGTAGGTGCTCACCGTTTTCACGCTCAGGAACATGGCCTCGGCCATGGCGCCCACGGTCTCGCCTTTGGCCAGGCGCAGGAACACCTGCAGTTCACGCTCGGACAGTTGCTCGTGCAGCGGCCGCTCGGCGTCACCCACGGCGTTGTCGGCCAGCAGCTCGGCCACCGACGGGCTGATGTAGCGCCGCCCCCGCGCCACCAGACGGATGGCGTTGACGATTTCCTCGGGCTCGCATTCCTTGTTGAGGTAGCCGCTGGCACCGTAACGCAGCAGCGTGGTGGCGTACTGCGCCTCGGGGAAGCCGCTGAGGATGAGCACGGGCAGATCGGGAAAGCGCGCCTTGATGGCCTGCAGCGCGTCCACGCCGCTGTGGTCGGGCATGGAAATGTCCATCAGCAGCACGTCCACCTCGCCGCCGCGCACCAGATCGAGCGCCTCGCGGCCGTTGTTCGCTTCGCCCGTGACCTTCAGGTCCACGTGCTCGCCGAGGAACTGACGCAGGCCGGACCGCACGATTGCGTGGTCGTCGACGATGCCTACCTTGATCATGGGGGGTTCTCGTGGTGAAGGAAGCGACGCATTTTGGCAGGCCTGCGGCGCCATGCGCGTCGGACGCCTCCTACACAACCCCAGGCTGGCATCGGCGCAGTCCTACACACGCGCGGCGAGCCGCCCGACATCGTCCGCGGCCACGATTTCCTACAGTGACTCCACGGCTCGACGCCATGCGCAGCAGCCGACGCCCCTCACCCGATGGGCGTGTCCAAAACGGCACAACGCCAACCACCAAGGAGCCACACATGAACTGGGATCGCATCGAAGGCAATTGGAAGCAGATCAAGGGCAAGATGACCGAGCAGTGGGGCAAGCTCACCGACGACGACCTCGACGTCGTGGCCGGCCGCCGCGATCAACTCGCCGGCAAGATCCAGGAACGCTATGGCATTGCCAAGGACGAAGCCGAAAAGCAGGTCGCCGCTTGGGAACGCACCGTAAGCGACGACTGGTTCGACCCCCCGGGCAGCCCGCGTCGCCCGCACTGACGCACTGACCACGGCGCACCATCCCCTTCACCTTCCGGACCGGCCACCGCGCCGGTCCCTACGAGAGGAAACCCATCATGAAACCGAGTACCCGATACACCACCCTCGCCGCCGCCATCCTCGCCTCCACGCTGGTCGTGGCCTGCGGTGAACGTGAAGACGCCACCGTGGGCGAACGCCTCGACGGCACGGTGAACGAGGCCCAACAGGCCGGCAGCGAGATGCGAGAGGACGCGCGGCAGGCCGGCACGGAAATGCGCGAAGACGCCCGCCAGGCCGGCCAGGACATTCAGGCCGCCGGCAAAGAAGCCGCCGACACCATCGCCCGCGATGCCGCCGACGCGAGCATCACCGCCAAGGTGAACGCCGCCCTGGCCGCCGACACGCAACTGAGCGCCCTCGCCATCGATGTGGACACCTCCAATGGCCAGGTCGAACTCAAGGGCACCGCCCCCACCGCCGCGGCCAAGGATCGCGCCACCACCCTCGCCGCCGCCGTTGAAGGCGTGGTGAAGGTCGACAACCGACTCACCGTCGAAGCCACGAGCTAATAAACACCCCCCGAGCAACAACAGGAGATTTCCATGATTTCCAGCAAACTGACTCACGCCGTTCTGGCCGCCTCGGCCGCCCTGATGGTGGTCCAGGTCACCGGCTGCGCCGTCGCACGCGACCAGCAGACCGTGGGCTCCTACATCGACGACACGACCATCACCACCCGCGTGAAGGCACGTTTCGCCGAAGACCCGGCGGTGAGCGCGATGTCGCTCAACGTCGAGACGCTCAAGGGCACGGTGCAGCTGTCGGGCTTCGCCAAGTCGGAAGCCGAGCGCAACGCCGCCGGCCGCCTGGCGGCAAACACCCCGGGCGTGAAGTCGGTGAAGAACGACATCGTCGTTCGCTGACCCCGCTGCGGGGCTTCCCCCGCTCCAGTAGGACGTGTCCTACAACACAATCAGCGGACAGGAGGCCCCGGCGGGCACGCGATCACGGCATGATGGCCGTGTTCGCGCTTCACCCGCCGAACCCTTGCCCGCCAACGCCCCCATCGCTCCGTGTCTCCGCTTCGCACTTTCATCGTCGAGGACAACAAGGTCATCTACGACAATCTGGTGTCCACGCTCCAGGAGCTGGCCAACGTCGAGGTGATCGGGCACGCCCGCAACGAGACGGAAGCGGTGAACTGGCTCAGCAAGGTCAACGCCGACGACGCCCGCTTCGACCTCATGATCGTGGACATCTTCCTCCTCACCGGCTCGGGCCTGGGCGTGCTCAAGGCCGCGCAGGACGCCCACCTGCCGGGCCGGCGGGTGGTGCTCACGAACTACGCCACCCCCGACATCCGCAAGCGCTGCGCCCAACTCGGTGCCGACCGCGTGTTCGACAAGTCTTGCGAACTCGAGGACCTGATCAGCTACTGCGAGCGCATCTCCGACGGTTCGGCCACCGCCCCTGGCGATCTGCAATAAGGCGCGGCAGCCATGCCGACGCCCGCCCCCAGCCCCTGGCGCCAGGCCCTCTGGCGCACGCCCCTGGCTGTGGGCCTGGCGGCACTGCTGGCCATGGGCGTGTTCATCGGGGCCGAGTGGACCTACCAGCGCGCGCTGGAATCGCTGGTGAACCTGGGGGGCCGCGACACCGCGCGCAACGCCCTGCAGACCGTGATGCGGCGCCTGCTCGACATCGAGACCGCGCAGCGCGGCTACCTGCTCACCGGCAGGGTGCAGTACCTGGCGCCTTACCAGGCCGCGCGGGGCGACCTGATCAACGCCATCGGCCGGCTGCACGAACACTACCGTGGCGACCCCGAACTCAGCCGCCTGGTCGAATCCCTGGAAGAAACCGCGCTGCAGAAGGTGTCGGAGGCGGCCGAGACCATCTCGCTCTACGACGCCGGCTCGCACGACGCCTGGCGCGGTCTGATGCTGACCGACATCGGGCGCGAAAAGATGGAGTCGGTGCGTCGCATGGCCGACGTGCTGCTGGGCAACGAGGAGCGCCGCATCGCGCGCGAACGCGCCGCCATCTACCGCACGCTGGAAGTGGGCCGCCTGGGCGTGCACGGCCTGGCGCTGCTGAGCCTGCTGGCCTACGTGTTCTTCCTGCGCAGCAACGCCGAGCTGCAGGCCAGCCAGGCGGCGCACGCGCGGCAGTTGCAGGCCGAGCGCGACACCCTGGAGCAGCAGGTGCGCCAGCGCACGGAGGAGCTGAACCTGCTCAACCTGGGACTGCAGGAACTGCGCGAGGGCGAGCGCGGCGGCCTGGCACGTGCCCTGCACGACGACCTGGGCGCCCTGCTCACCACCGCCAAGCTCGACCTCACGCGGCTGCGCCACGCCCTGCCCACCGCCAGCGCCGACGTGAGCGCGCGCCTGCAGCACCTGAACGCCACGCTGGACCAAGGCATTGCCACCAAGCGCCGGCTGATGGAAGGCCTGATGCCCTCCACTCTGCAGAACCTCGGCCTGCAGGCGGCGCTGGAGCAGCGGGCCGATGAGCTGCATGAGCGCATCGGCGTGGCGGTCGAGCTCGACCTGCAGGCACTGGAACTCGAGTCCTCCATCCGGCAGGCGCTCTTCGCCGTGGCGCAGGGAGCGCTGTCCAACGTGGAACGCCACGCTGGCGCCAGCCGCGTGTCGCTGAGGCTGACCAGCGAGAACGGCACCGTCATGTTGGCGGTGGCCGACAATGGCCGCGGCTTCGTGGACGGCGGCGGATCGAACTCGGGGCGGGGCCTCAAGCTCCTGCGCCACCGCATCGAATCCCTGGGTGGCACCTTCACCGTATTCAGCGCGCCCGACGATGGCACCCGCGTCGAGGTGCGCCTGCCCGAACGCCATGCCCACGCCGCGCCAGCGGCACCGATGGAGAACCCACGCGCATGAGCCTCATCAAGTCGTCGCTGGAGCGCGCCGCACGCACCCGCTGGGTGATGCCTCTGATCGTGGCCCTGGCCATCGTGGTCATGGCCATCAACGAGAGCAGCTACCGGCATTCGAGCAGTTCGCTCAAGCAGGGCATCGCGCTCACCGACGCCCGCATGCAGGCCGCGCGCACGCTGCAGGCCCTGACCGACGCCGAGACGGCGGCGCGCGCCTTCATCGCCAGCGGCAACCCGGGCGACCTGGCCAACTACCGCGCGGCCGTGCGCGACATGGCCATCGTGCGTCCGGGGGCCTTCGAATGGCTCGTCCAGCTCGACCCGCAGCGCAAGGCCTCCATCGACACCGTGCGCCAGCGCGTGGTGGAGCGCAACGCCATGCTGGCGCTGTGGGTGGAGATGACCGAGAAAGGGCAGAACACGCAGGCCCAGGTACTCGCCAGCGGCGAACACGGGCGTCAGCTCTACGCCGACCTGCGCGAGGAGTTCGACGGCGTGCTGGAGCGCGCCAGCGCCATCCAGGGCAAGGCGCGCACCTCGCTGCGCGACGCCATTCTGATCAACCGCGTGGCACTGCACGGGCTGGTGCTGATCTCGCTGCTCGCGCTGGGCCTGTTCATGCGCCAGATTCGCGAGTCCGACGAGCGCAAGGCGCAGGACGCCGCGCGCAAGGCCGAGGAAAACGAACGCCTGGCTCAGCAGGTGGCCCTGCGCACCACCGCGCTGCGCAATCTGGCGGGTCACCACGTGAACGCGCGCGAGGACGAGCGCGGCCGCGTGGCGCGCGAACTGCACGACGAAATGGGCGGCCTGCTCACGGCGATGAAGCTGGAGTTGGCGCGCCTGCGCCGCGTGCCGGACCTGCCCGACGCGGCCAAGGACCGCCTGGCCGGCCTCGACCAGCGCGTCAACGAAGGCATCGCGGTCAAGCGCCGCATCATCGAGCACCTGCGGCCCTCTTCGCTCGACCAGCTCGGCCTGGTCCCCGCGTTGGAGATGCTGTGCCAGGAGGCCGCGGGCCGGCTGGGCATTCCGGTGCACACGCAGTTCTCACCGGTGGCGCTCTGCAAGGACTCCGAACTCACGGTCTACCGGCTGGTGCAGGAGTCGCTGACCAACGTAAGCAAGTACGCCCAGGCGCGCGAGGTCTGGGTGACGCTGGAACAGGCCGGCGACACGGTGCGTGTCACGGTGCGGGATGACGGCCGGGGATTCGACGTGGACGACGTGCCCGCCGGCCACCACGGGCTGCTGGGCATGCGGGTGCGCGTCGAGTCGCACGCGGGGCAGTTGCACATCGCCAGCGCGGCGGGACAGGGCACCCGTGTGGAAGCCGAACTGCCCGCCCGGCCGCCCGAACCCACGGACCCGCCGCCCGCCTGAGCCGGTGCCCTCAGGGCCAGGACAGCATGTCCGTGGCGGCCTCGCTGAGTTCCGCGACGGCCCGGAGGAAGTGGCGCTCGGGCTCGGCGCCTGGGTGCGACACCGCGGCCACCACCGCAATCACCAGGGTCGCGAGATACGCCACGATGGCGGAAACGGCGCTGTACAGGACGCTGTGCATTGGGGCTCCTCCGTGCGCGGGCCGGGTGCTGGGCGCTTGGCATCTCCGGCCGCAAGGCCCCACTGTAGGCAGGGGTGCGGGCGCGCCCGGCCGGACAAAGGCGTCTCGGAGCGTCAGCGCAGTCCTACAACACCGGCACCACACCGTGCCCCGCGTGTAACCACGCCGAAATCGCTTCATGGATAATTGAAACCAAATTACATGCCCGCCGGTGTTCCGGCCCCTCAGGAGACTGCGTCCATGCTCACGCGCGCCACCAAGATCGTTGCCACCCTCGGCCCCGCCTCCAGCGACCCGGACCTGCTCGAAGCCATGATCCGCGCGGGCGTCAACGTGGTGCGGCTGAACTTCTCGCACGGCACCGCGCAGGACCACATCGACCGCGCCCGCCTGGTGCGCGAAGCCGCGCAACGCGCCGGCCGCGAGGTGGGCATCATGGCCGACCTGCAGGGTCCCAAGATCCGCGTCGGCAAGTTCACGCAGGGCAAGATCCAGTTGGTGCCGGGCGAGAAGTTCGTGCTCGACGCCGCCCGCACCGAACCCGGCGACCAGGACGGCGTGGGCCTGGACTACAAGGAACTGCCGCGCGACGTGAAGCCGGGCGACACGCTGCTGCTCAATGACGGCCTGATCGTGCTCACCGTGGATTTCGTGCAGGGCCCGGCCGTGCACACCACCGTCAAGCTCGGCGGCGAGCTGTCCAACAACAAGGGCATCAACAAGCAGGGCGGCGGCCTCACCGCGCCCGCGCTCACCGCCAAGGACATGGACGACATCAAGACCGCCATGGGCCTGAAGGCCGACTACGTGGCGGTGAGCTTCCCCAAGAACGCCACCGACATGGAACTGGCGCGCCAGCTCTGCGCCGTGGCCGGCGGCGGCCACAAGCCGGGGCTGATCGCCAAGATCGAGCGCGCCGAGGCGATTCCCGAACTTGCCAACATCCTCAAGGCCTCCGACGGCATCATGGTCGCGCGCGGCGACCTGGCGGTGGAAGTGGGCAACGCGGCGGTGCCGGCGCTGCAGAAGCACATGATCCGGCTGGCGCGCGAGATGGACAAGGTCGTCATCACCGCCACGCAGATGATGGAAAGCATGATCGTCAATCCCGTCCCCACGCGCGCGGAGGTGAGCGACGTGGCCAACGCCGTGCTCGACGGCACCGACGCGGTGATGCTCAGCGCCGAGACCGCCGCCGGCAAGTACCCGCTGGAGACCGTGAAGGAAATGGCCGCCATCTGCCTGGAGGCCGAGAAGGCCGACCGACACGAGCTGGGCGCGGACTTCCAGGGCAAGACCTTCACGCGCATCGACCACAGCATCGCCATGGGCGCACTGTTCACCGCGCACCACCTGGGCGCCAAGGCCATCGTGGCCCTCACGGATTCGGGCTCCACCGCGCTGTGGATGAGCCGCCACATCGTGCGCATCCCCATCTACGCGATGACGCCCAACCTGACCACGCAGCGCCGCATGACGCTCTACCGCAATGTGCGCCCGCTGCTGATGGACAACAACGCCGACCGCGACAACGCCCTGGTCGACGCCGAGTCGCACCTCAAGAAGCGCGGCATCGTGCAGTCCGGCGACGTCTACGCCATCACCGTGGGCGAGCCCATGGGGCAGCCCGGCGGCACGAACACCTTGAAGATCTGCCGCGCGGCCTGAACCTCAATCGAAGCGCATCGACACACCGGTCACGAACATCGCGTCGGTCTTTTTCAGGTTCGTGCCCGGATCGCTGTCGTAGCGGTAGTTCAGGCCCGCGGTGAGGTTCACGGTCTGCGTCATGGCCACCGTCAGGCCCACGTCGAACACCGCGCGGTATTTGCCCGACTCGCGCAGGTCGGGAAACAGCGAGAACTTCTGGCGCAGGCTGGTGGAGTCGGTGAGCTTGTGGCTCGATTCCTCCGACAGCACCAGCTCCATGCGGCCGTAGCGCTCGCGCGTTTCGCCCGCGATGTTGGTGGGCGTGATGTACCGGTCGTGGGTGTAGCCGATACCACCGGAGACATCGAAGAAGCCGCTGTCGTCGCTCCAGATGTGGCGGCCCACACCGGTGGCGACGGAATAGCGCGCGGCGATGTTGGCCAGCCGGTCGCGCTGCCACTCGCCCGAGCCGAAGCCGAACCAGTCGATCGAGAAGTCGCGGTTGTACTGGGTGCGCAGGCCGTAGCGCTCCACCGTGTCCACGTCGTTGCTGCGCGCGCGATCGGCCTTCGCGTTCCAGGTCCACTTGTCGAAGGTGGTCTGGCGAGCGCCCTCGGCCGCCACGTTCACGGTCGCTGCGTCGTTGTTGCCGGACGAGAAGTTGGCGCCCGCTGTCAGCAGGTACCTCCACTGCCCGTCGGGCTTGAGCGTGACCTGGGCCTGCGAAAGCGCGGGCATCAGCAGCGCGGCGGAGGTAAGGGTCGCGATCCTCAGGTGGCGACGTGACATGGCGCTTCCTTTCTTGTTGTGCCGAAAGCCTGAACGTGTGCCTTTGCGGGCCCACAGTTCCCCACGGGGTTGTGACGATTGGTGACATGACCAACGTGTGAAAGCACACGTAAGGCACCGGGGGCATGGGAACCGGCGCGCGCAGGTCGAAAGTTAAAATCCCGGGTTACACCACGGTTACCAACGACTCAACGCACCAAGAGGAATCCCATGGCACTCGTCTCCATGCGCGAACTGCTCGACCACGCCGCCGCCAACACCTACGGCATCCCGGCGTTCAACGTGAACAACCTCGAACAGGTGCAGGCCGTCATGGCCGCAGCCGACGAAGTGGGCGCTCCCGTCATCCTGCAGGCCAGCGCCGGCGCGCGCAAATACGCGGGCGAACCCTTCATCAAGCACCTGATCCAGGCCGCCATCGAGATGTACCCGCACATCCCGCTGGTCATGCACCAGGACCACGGCCAGAGCCCCGACGTCTGCCAGGGCGCGATCAACCTGGGCTTCTCCTCCGTGATGATGGACGGCAGCCTGGAAGCCGATGGCAAGACCATCGCCAGCTACGACTACAACGTGGACGTGACGAAGAAGGTCGTCGACATGGCCCACAAGCTGGGCGTCACCGTCGAGGGCGAACTGGGCTGCCTGGGCAGCCTGGAGACCATGAAAGGCGACAAGGAAGACGGCCACGGCACCGATGCCACCATGACGCGCGAGCAGCTGCTCACCGACCCCGAGCAGGCCGCCGACTTCGTGAAGAAGACCCAGCTCGACGCGCTGGCCATCGCCATCGGCACCAGCCACGGCGCCTACAAGTTCACCCGCAAGCCCACGGGCGACATCCTGGCCATCGAGCGCATTGCCGAGATCCACCGCCGCCTGCCCAACACGCACCTCGTCATGCACGGCTCGTCCAGCGTGCCGCAGGAGCTGCTGGCCCAGATCAACCAGTACGGCGGCAAGATGAAGGAGACCTACGGCGTGCCCGTCGAGGAGATCCAGAAGGCCATCAAGTTCGGCGTGCGCAAGATCAACATCGACACCGACATCCGCCTGGCCATGACCGGCGCGGTGCGCAAGTTCCTGACCGAGAACCCCGACAAGTTCGATGCCCGCGAGTGGCTCAAGCCCGCGCGCGAGGCCGCCAAGCAGATCTGCAAGCAGCGCTACATCGAGTTCGGCTGCGAAGGCCAGGCCGGCAAGATCAAGGGCGACACGCTGCAGGTCGTGGCCGGCAAGTACGCCAAGGGCGAGTTGGCGCAAGTGGTGAACTGATCCCGCACCCCACCCGCGCGTCGCGCCACGCCACCGCACCGGTTCGCCGGCGGTGGCGTTCGCTTTTGGCGCGTCCTCATCGCACCGCCGAGGGCGACACCAGGGTTCAGTCCCGCCAGCCCCCGGCCTGGATCGCCGCCACGATCTCGCGCCCCGTGCGCACCAGCGCGGGCGCGAAGTCATCGTGCAGCAGCGCGCCCTTGAGCCGCGCCGCCGGCCCGCCCACGGTGAGCGACAGCGGCTCACGGCCGTCGCCCAGGTCCAGCCCCACCCCGATGGCGGCGATGTCCTGCTCCCATTCGGACGAAGACTCCACATAGCCGCGCACCGCGTGGTCGGCCTCGGAGCGCCGCAGGCCCGCTTCGCGCTCGGGCCAGCGCGCCGGGTCCTCGGCCCGCAGGTGGCGCGAGATGAGCGAGCGCATGCCCGGCGTGGAGACGCACCACATGGCGCGGCCCATGGCCGTTTCGGCGAACGGCAGGCGCGTGCCCACGTCCAACCCCAGGATGAGGCGCGCCGTGCTGCGGCAGTGCGCCACGTAGACCATGGAGGTGCCGTGCCGCACGCCCAGCGAGATGGCGGCCTGCGTGTGCTCGGCCAGGGTCTCCATGAAGGGTCGCGCCAGGCGCCCCACCTCGAAGTTGGACAGCACGCTGAAGCCCAGCGAGAGCACCGCCGGGCTCAGCGCGTATTCGCCCGTGGCGGCGCGGTGGCGCAAATAGCCCAGGCTGGTGAGCGTGAACGTCAGCCGCGAGACGGTGGCCTGCGGCAGGCCGCTGCGGCGCGCGAGTTCCTGGTGCGCGAGCCAGCGGTCGGTGGGGCCGAAGCAGCGCAGCAACTCCAGGCCTCGCGCGAGCGCGGTGACGAAGCGGCGGTCCTGTGCCGGGTCGGCCTCGTCCGGGGTAGGTGAAGGAAGCTGGCGTTGACGTCCCATGAAAGCGATGATTTTCAAATATTCCGCTGAACGGAATTTAAGTCGCCAAGGTGCCTGTGGCCCATGCTCGATTTCCCTGAGCAGCATTGACGATGTCAGACGCTGCGTCGCATATTGACTGCACGCCAGGTTGTTTTCCGATCAGCGGAATATCCGGCGACCAGCACATGACACCGACTCTCTCCGACCATTGGCCACCCGGTCTGCCGCGCGGGCTCGCGCTGCCGCCGGTGAACGTGTTCCACAACCTGGCCGCGTCGGCCGAGCGCCACCCGGACAAGCCCTTCACCGTTTACTACGACACCCCGCTGAGCTACGCGCAGGCCTTGCGCGAGGCCGAGCGCATCGCGGCCTTTCTGCAGCAGCGCTGCGGCGTGCGGGCCGGCGACCGCGTGCTGCTGTGCCTGCAGAACAGCCCGCAGTGGGCGCTGGCCTTCTACGGCATCCTGCGCGCCAACGCCGTGGTGGTGCCGGTGAACCCCATGAACCGCGAGGAGGAGCTGCGCCACTGCGTCGACGACAGCGGCGCGCGCGTGGCCGTCGTCGCGCACGACTTATTGCCTTTCGTGCGGCCCCTGCTGGCCGAGGCCGGCACCGACGACGGCACGGGCCTGAAGCACGCGATCGTGGCCACCTACAGCGACCACCTGCGCGAACCCACCGACCTGCGCGTGCCGGACTTCGTGCGCGCGCCGCGCGAGGCCCTGGACCACCCCGCCCTCACGGCCTGGGCCGACGCCGTGGCTGCTGGCCTCCGTCCCGGCCCGCTCAGCGCAGGGCCCGACGACCTGTGCGCCATGCCCTACACCTCGGGCACCACCGGTCTGCCCAAGGGCTGCATGCACACCCACCGCAGCGTGATGGCCACGCTGGTGGGCGGCGTGCGCTGGTTCGGCACCACGCAGGACGCGGTCTGCCTCTCCGTACTGCCCTTCTTCCACGTCACCGGCCTGTCGGGCAGCCTCAACGGGCCGATCTACGCGGGCGCCACACTGATCGTGCTGTCGCGCTGGGACCGCGAGGCCGCTGCCATCTGCATGGCGCGCTACGGCGTCACCGTGTGGCAGGCCATCTCCACCATGGTGATCGACTTCCTCGCATTGCCAGCGCTCGACCGTTTCGACCTCTCGCGCCTGAGCTGCGTGCGCGGCGGCGGCGCGGCCATGCCCGACGCCCTGGCCGCGCGCCTGAAGGCCCTCACCGGGCGCGACTACATCGAGGGCTACGGCATGACCGAGACCATGGCCGCCACGCACATCAACCCGCTGCACCGCCCCAAGCGCCAGTGCCTGGGCTTGCCGGTGTTCGAGATCGATGCCCGCGTGATCGACCCCGAAACGCTGGCCGAACGGCCCGTGGGCGAGACCGGCGAGATCGTCGTGCACGGCCCGCAGGTGATGCAGGGCTACTGGCGCAACCCGCAGGCCACGGCGGAGGCCTTCATCGAACTCGACGGCCAGCGCTTCCTGCGCACCGGCGACCTCGGCCACGTCGACGCCGAGGGCTACTTCTTCATGACCGACCGCCTGAAGCGGATGATCAACGCCAGCGGCTACAAGGTCTGGCCGGCCGAGGTGGAAGCCCTGATGTACCGCCACCCCGCCATCCAGGAGGCCTGCGTGATCGGCGCGCGCGATCCGCGGCGCGGCGAGACGGTCAAGGCCCTGGTGGTGCTGCGGCCCGAGCAGCGCGGCCAGGTGAGCGAGCAGGACCTCATCGACTGGGCGCACGGCCAGATGGCCGCGTACAAGAGCCCGCGCATCGTGGAATTCGTGGCCGCGCTGCCCCGCTCGGGCAGCGGCAAGGTGATGTGGCGCGAGCTGCAGGAACAGCAGGCCGCGCGCGACGCCACCAACCCATCACCTTCGTGATTTCCCGCGCCGTGCGCTGCGCGGCATCCATCGCCATCCGGCACACCACCCGCAAGGAGACAACACGATGACCCGTCCCACCCATCC
>NZ_CCAE010000028.1 GCF_000723405.1 Hydrogenophaga intermedia
CCAATCCCCCCCGTCTCCCATGCCCTTCGCGACCCCGCGCCGGCCCGCGTGGCGCCGCGCGCTGCACGGCCTCCTGCACACACTCTGGCCCGAGCTCCTGCTCTCCCTGCGCGCCCTGTGGCCCGCCGCGCAGACCATCGACGCACGCGAGAAATGGCGCGCCTGCATCGGCGCGGCGCTGGGCATCCTCATCGCCGGTGTGGGCGCCACCTGGCTCTCACCCGGTGGTGGCGACCACGCGCTGGCCACCGCCCTGGTGGCGCCGCTGGGCGCCAGCGCCGTGCTGGTGTTCGTCGTGCCCTCCAGCCAGCTCGCGCAGCCCTGGTCGGTGATCGGGGGCAACACGCTGTCGGCCCTGGTGGGCGTGGCCTGCGCGATCTGGGTGCCGCACGCGGCCCTGGGCGCGGCGCTGGCGGTGGGCCTGTCCATCGCGCTGATGCTGGCGCTGCGCTGCCTGCACCCGCCGGGCGGCGCGTCGGCGCTGCTGATGGTGTTGATGGGCAGCCACGACTTCGGCGTGGCGCTGCAACCCGTGCTGCTGGATTCGGCGCTGATGGTGGCCGCCGGCCTGCTCTACAACAACCTCACGCGGCGGCGCTGGCCGCACGTGCACCACCCGGCACCGGCCGAGCCGGGCGGCGCGCGCCTCACCAGCCGCGACCTGGACGCCGCGCTGGCGCACTACAACCAGGTGCTCGACATCAGCCGCGAGGACCTGCAGGACCTGATGCAGTACGCCGAGGCCGCGGCCTACCAGCGCACCATGGGTGAGCTGCGCTGCGCCGACGTGATGACGCGCGACCCGGTGACGGCGCGCGCCGAGATGCCGCTGCGCCAGGCCTGGGCGCTGATCCGCCAGCACCGCGTGAAGGCCTTGCCGGTGGTGGACCGGCAGCACCACCTGGTGGGCATCGTCACGGTGTCCGACTTCATGCGCCAGGTGGACATGGACGTGCACGAGGGCGTGAACTTCCGCCTGCGCGCGCTGCTGCGCCAGATGCACCGGCCCACGCCGCGTCACACGGTGGGCGAGATCATGACGCGCCAGGTGCGCGTGGCCAGCGCAGACCGCCCGCTGACCGAGCTGGTGCCGGTGTTCTCCGAGGGCGGGCACCGCCACCTGCCCATCATCGACGCCGAGCGCCGGCTGGTGGGCATCGTCACGCAGTCGGACCTGATCCGGGCGATGGACGCGGCGGTGCGGGGTTAGCCCCGGAGACATCCGCGCCGGACCTGCTGGGGTATGGTGCGCGTTTCGGCCCGACTTGGCCGGGCCCCTGACACCCGCTTCAGCACCACGCCCATGACCACCACCTACCCCAGCACCCAACTCCTCATCGCCAACCAGTGGGTCGACGCCGCCAGCGGCAAGACCATCGACGTGCGCAACCCGGCCACCGGCCAGGTCATCGGCACGGTGGCGCACGCCGGCATCGACGACCTGGAGCGCGCGCTGGCGGCGGCGCAGAAGGGCTTCGAGACCTGGCGCGACACCTCGGTCTACGAGCGCGCGGCCCTGATGCGCCGCGCCACCACGCTGCTGCGCGAACGCGCCGGCGACATCGCGCGCCTGCTCACGCAGGAGCAGGGCAAGCCGCTGGCCGAGGCCAAGGGCGAGATCCTCGCCGGCGCGGACATCCTCGACTGGTTCGCCGAGGAGGGCCGCCGCGTCTACGGCCGCCTGGTGCCGGGCCGCAACCTGGCCGCGCAGCAGATGGTCATCAAGGAGCCGGTGGGCCCCGTGGCGGCCTTCACGCCCTGGAACTTCCCGGTCAACCAGATCGTGCGCAAGATGGGCGCAGCGCTGGCCACGGGCTGCTCCTTCCTGTGCAAGGCGCCCGAGGAGACCCCGGCCGCGCCGGCCGCGCTGCTGCGCTGCTTCGTCGACGCCGGCCTGCCCCCCGGCGTGGTGGGCCTGGTGTTCGGCGACCCGGCCGAAATCTCCGGCCACCTGATCCCGCACCCGGTGATCCGCAAGGTCACCTTCACCGGCTCCACCGCCGTGGGCAAGCAGCTCGCGGCGCTGGCCGGGCGGCACATGAAGCGCGTGACCATGGAGCTGGGCGGCCACGCGCCGGTGATCGTGGCCGAGGACGCCGACGTGGCCCTGGCCGTGAAGGCCGCGGGCGCGGCCAAGTTCCGCAACGCGGGGCAGGTCTGCATCTCGCCCACGCGCTTCCTGGTGCACAGCAGCCTGGTGGAGGATTTTTCGCGCGCCCTCACGAGCCATGCTCAGGGCCTGAAGCTGGGCGACGGCCTGGCCGAGGGCACCACGCTGGGCCCGCTGGCCAACGCCCGCCGCGTGACGGCCATGGCCCAGGTGGTGAAGGACGCGGTCGAGCACGGCGCCGAGATCCTCACCGGCGGCGAGCGCGTGGGGGAAGCCGGCAACTTCTTCGCGCCCACCATCATTCGCCAGGTGCCGCTGGAGGCCGACTTGTTCAACAACGAGCCCTTCGGCCCGATCGCGGGCATCCGCGCGTTCGACCGGCTGGAGGACGCGATCGCCGAGGCCAACCGCCTGCCGTACGGCTTGGCAGCCTACGCGTTCACGCGCTCGTTCAAGAACGTGCAACTGCTGGCCAACCGTGTGGAAGCGGGCATGGTGTGGATCAACCAGCCGGCCACGCCCTCGGCCGAGCTGCCCTTCGGCGGCATCAAGGACTCGGGCTACGGCACCGAGGGCGGCCCCGAGGCGATGGAGGCGTACCTCAACACCAAGGCGGTGTCGGTGGTGGGGGTCTGAGCCGGCGGCGCCATCGGCCGCGACCCGATGGCGCTTGAAAATGCACTTCAGCGCATATTTCTCGACTCTCCCTGCCATTTATGCGATTGAACGCATTTTTACAACAAGACTTCCTGAAATGCGTTCCATGGCATAAATTCGCTCTCAAAGGTGAATTTATGTCTCCATACACATATTCCAGCCCCGATCCGCTCCAAACGCTGCCCGAGGTCGGTCAACGCTTCCAGGCACTGCGCAAGGCCACCGGCAAAACGCAGACGGAGGTTGCCACTGCCGCCGGCATGCGACAGGAAGCGCTGTCGCGTTTCGAGTCGGGAAGCGCCGCCGACTTTTCCCTGTCCAAGCTGCTGCGCCTGCTGCAGGTACTGGAACTCCAACTGGAGTTCAAAGCCGTCGTGCGCAGGCCCACACTCAACGACGTGCTGCACGAGGTGCGCGAGGGCCGCAACACCGGGCCGGATGCGCAATGAGCCCCGCACGGCCGCGCGAAGGTTCCCCCTTGGGCTTGAACGTCTTCGTGGACGGCGACGCCGTCGCCACGCTCGACAGCCCGGACGGCTTCGAGCACGTCATGCGCTACCTGCCCGGGGTCGAGCCTGGGCACTTCGTCTCCCTGACCATGCCCGTCGAAGGCCAAACCTTTCGCTGGCCCACCCTGCACCCCTTCTTCCAGGTCAGCCTGCCCGAAGGCTTTCTGCTGTCTGTGTTGAAGGAGCAGTTGGGGCCGCACCTGGGTGCCAGGCCGCTTGACCTGCTGTCGGTGGTCGGCCACAACCTCATTGGTCGCGTGCAGGTGAGTGCAGGGCAGCGGCCCCAGCCCGAACTGGCCGCGACAGACCTGAAACCGCTGCTGCATGGAGAGGCCTCGCACAAGGTCTTTCTGGAGCTGATGAGCCGCTTCGCGGCCTCGGGCGTGTCCGGCGTGGTGCCCAAGTTCCTCAGCCCCGATACCGAGGCCTTGTTCCGCAAGGGAACCGTCGCGACCGAACGGCACATCGTGAAGGCTGGCTCCGATCACCAGCCCTTCATCGCGCTCAACGAACACCTGTGCATGGAAGCGGCCCGACGCTCGGGCGTGCCCGCCGCCGCGACGATGGTGTCCGATGATGGTCAGGTGCTGGTGGTCGAACGATTCGACGTGGATCCGGCGACCGGCCAGCGCAAGGGTTTCGAGGATTTCTGCAGCCTGCTGGGCCTGCCGCCCGAGCAGAAGTACGAATCGACCTGGGAGCGCGTGGCCCGGCTGGTCCGCGACTATGTGCCCGCGGACCGCCAACGCGCCTCCAACGAGCGCCTGGCCGTCACGCTGCTGCTGACCTATGCGCTGGGCAACGCGGACTGCCACACCAAGAACCTGGGTTTTCTCTACACCGGCCTGCAGGACGTGGAGGTGGCGCCCGTCTACGACATGCTCACCATCCTGGCCTACGACCGCTACGCAGACAACCCGCCGGGCATGTACCTGGATGGTCGCAAACGCTGGGATGCGACCAAGGCCCTGTGGCGCTACCTGCAGCAGCAACTGGGCTTCGAGCCCGCCGCCCAGCGCGCGCTGGTCGACCGCGTGTGCACCGCCGTCGATGGGGTGGTGCCGGATCTCAAGCACCACATCCGTCACACGCAAGGTTTCGCACCCGTGGGCCTGCGCATGCTGTGGGAGTGGAACGAGGGCATGAAGCGCCTGAGCGAGCGACGCACCTTCGGCCTGCCGGACTGGGTCGAGACCGCGGCAGCAGAGGATCTGCCCCGACCGGCACCGGCGGAAAAGTACGCCACGCCCCGACTCGGCGAATCACCGCTGATGGCGCCGCGGCCCCGCAAGCGGCGCGCGCGCCCGGCCTCGTGACGGAACTTCCGCTTCCCACACAAGGCCCGAGCCTTGCTGGGCATGCCCGCAACGCCCTCAGCTCACCACCGCCAGCACCACGTCCGAGGCCTTGATCAGCGCCGTGGCCTCGGCGCCGGGCGACAGGCCCAGCTCGGCCACCGCGCCCTGCGGTACCACGGCCACCACCTCGACGCCACCCTCGGCGCGCAGCACCACTTCGGCGTTGACCGCGCCGGGCGTCACCGACGCCACGCGGCCTTCGATGCGGTTGCGTGCCGAGACACGCGCCCCCGTCAGGTCCACCGCCAGCATCACGGCCGATGACTTGATCAGCACGATCACCGCCATCTGCGGGCGCAGCGCCAGCGACTCGGTGCTGGCGCGCGTGACGGTGGCGGCCAGGCACTGACCGCCGGGCAGGGCGACTTCGATGTCGTCGTTCACCGCACCGGCGCGCACCGCCGTGACGGTGCCCAACCACTGGTTGCGTGCGCTGGTCTTCATGTTGAGCACCTTCAGCAGGGAGAACTCCTGGTCCAGGTCCATCGCGCCCTGTTCGATGAGCCCTAGAAAGCGCTGGTGCACCGCGTGCACCTGTTCGTAGCGCGCGATCAGGCGCTGGCCGAAATCGGTGATCTTCGTGGCGCCACCGCCCTTGCCACCGATGCTGCGCTCCACCACGGGCTGGTTGGCGCGTTGATTCATGGTGTCGATGGCGTCCCAGGCGGCCTTGTAGCTCATGCCGAAGGCCTTGGCGGCCTGGGTGATGGAGCCGTGTTCGGCCACGGCGCGCAGCAACTCGATGCGGCCATGGCCGGCGAGGCTTGCGCCACCGGCCGACAGCCAGAGCGCGCCGTGCACCTCCAGCGGGTTTTTGCTCCTGCGTTTGTTCGTCGCCATCGTGGCTGCTCCTGCGGCCCTCGGGCCCGCGGCGAGGATATCAGCGGCTTGCCAGGACAGTGCCGCAGGCCACGGTGCGGCCGGCGTCCAGGCAGACCACGTCCTGGGCCAGGTGGCGCACGTCGTCGTCGTCGTGCGTGATCAGCAGCAGCGGCAGTTGCAGCTCGGCCTGCAGGTCCTTCAGTTCATCGCGCAGGCGCTGGCGCAAGCCCTTGTCCAGGGCGGCGAAGGGTTCGTCCAGCAGCAGCGCCGTGGGCCGCGACACCAGGGCGCGCGCCAGCGCCGTGCGCTGGCGCTGGCCGCCCGAGATCTGGTGCAGGTGGTGCCCGGCCACCGCGTTCAGGCCGAAGCTGGTGAGCCAGCGGTCCACGTCGGTGTTCGCTTCGTCCTTCGACGGGTTGCGCAGGCCCTGGCGCACCGCGAAGGCCACGTTCTGGCGCACCGTGAGGTGCGGGAACAGCGCGTAGTCCTGGAACATGTAGGCCAGGTGGCGCTGCTGCGCGGTGGTGCGCACGCCGCGTTCGCTGTCGAACAGCACGCGGCCGGCCACGGCGATGCGGCCCCGATCGGGCGCCAGGATGCCGGCGACCATCTTGAGCGTCAGCGTCTTGCCCGCGCCCGAGGGACCGAACAGCACCACGCGCTGCGCGGACGACTGGAAGCTCACGTCCACGTCGAAGCGCGAGTCGCCTTGCCGCAAGGTTTTCTGCAGGGACAGGTCCCAGATCATGGCCGCGTCCCCATCAGCGCGCCGCCACCCGGCCCGGCACCAGCCTGCCGGCACCCAGCAGCACCGCCAGGCACACGACCGAGGTGACCACCACCAGGAAATTGGCCGTGCCGTCCTGCCCCGCCTGCACCGCTTCGTAGACGGCGATGGAGAGCGTCTGCGTCTTGCCGACGATGCTGCCCGCCACCATGAGCGTGGCGCCGAACTCGCCCAGCGCGCGCGCGAAAGCGAGCAGCAGGCCGGCGAGGATGCCGCGCCAGGCCAGTGGCAGCGTCACGCGAAAGAAGATGGCCCATTCGCCGATGCCCAGCGTGCGCGCCGCGTCTTCGAACTGCGGGTCCACCGTCTCGAAGGCGGCGCGCGCGGCCTTGAACACCAGCGGAAAGGCCACGATGGTGGCCGCGATGATGGCCGCCTCCACCGTGAAGATGAGCCGGATGCCGAAGTGCTGCAGCAGCCAGGCGCCCAGCACGCCCTGGCTGCCAATGACCACGAGCAGGTAGTAGCCCAGCACGGTGGGCGGCATCACCAGGGGCAGGGTGAGCGCGGCGTCCAGCACGTCGCGGCCGGGGAAGCGCCCGCGCGCCAGCGCATAGCCCACCGCCGTGCCCAACAGCAGGTTGAGCGCGGTCGCCCAGCCCGCCACCTTCAGGGTGAGGACCAGCGGGATCCAGGCGTCGGCCACGACAGAACCTGCGGCGAACGTTCAGGGCTTGCCGAAGCCGTACTTCGACAGCACGGCCTGCGCGGGCGGCGTGAACAGGAACTCGACGAACTTCTCGCCCATGGCGGCGTTGGGGCCCGCGGGCAGCGGCGCCACGGGGTAGAGGATGGGCTTGGGCGTGGGCACGGTCAGCGCCACCTTGACCTTGTCGGCCATCAGCGCCGCGTCGGTGGAATAGACGAAGCCGGCGTCGACCTCGGCGCGCTGCACGTAATCCAGCGCCTGGCGCACGTTGGTGGCGCCCACCATCTTGGGTTCGATGGCGCCCCACAGCTTGGCGCCTTCGAGCACGCTCTTGGTGTAACGGCCCACCGGCACGCTGGCGGGCAGGCCGATGGCGATCCTGCCGTAGGCGGGTTGGGTCAGGTCGGCCACCGCCGCCGGCACCTTGGTGCTGGCGCCGGGCACGATGACCACCAGGCTGTTGGAGACGAAATCGCGCCGCTGCGCGGGTTTGACGAGGTTCTGCGCCTGCGCCTGGTCCATGGTGTCCTGGTCGGCGCTGGCGAACACGTCGGCCGGCGCGCCCTTGGCGATCTGCTGCAGCAGCACGCCCGAGGCCGCAAAGTTGAGCTGCACCTTGGTGCCGGGGTGGGCGGCCTCGAACAAGGGGGCGATGTCCTTGAAGGCGTTGGTGAGGCTGGCGGCGGCGGAGACAGTGAGGTCGGCCGCCTGGGCGGCGACGGACAGGCCAGCCGCGAGGAACAGGGCCAGCGTGCGGATCGGGCGAAGCGGCATGGTGGGACTCCAGTCGGTAGCGCTATATCTTAGCGAATATAGCGAGCCGTTCGTCCGGCGCAACGCGGCGCGTCGGTGACGTTCAGCTTTCTGAACGTCACCGGACCAATGCCTCACGCAAGTGATTGATTCAAAAGGCGATGACGTCCACGAATCGCGCGGCATGGCGATTGCGAAGCGGGTGACGGGGCTCTTTTCCCCGCCCGCCCATGTCGCTCACTTCGCTCGTCCTCACCGCCCTGTTGTCCGCGCCCCTGTTGTGGGCGCTGCTGCGCTGGCGCGCGCCGCTGGCCGCGCTGGCCTGGCTGCTGCCGGCCGCGCTGTGCGCGGGCTTCGCCGGCCTGCTGCCCGAGGTGCTGGCCAATGGCGCGCGCGTGGAAGTCACGCCCTGGATCCCCAGCCTGGGCGTCGCGCTGGCGCTGCGGGCGGACGGCCTGTCCCTGCTGTCCGCGCTGCTGATCACGGGCATCGGCACGTTCATCTTCCTGTACGCGGCGCGCTACCTCGCGGGGCACGCGGACATCGCGCGCTTCTTCGCGCGGCTCACGCTGTTCATGGGCGCCATGCTGGGCGCCGTGCTGGCCGACGACCTGATCGTGCTGCTGGTGTTCTGGGAGCTGACCAGCCTGGCGTCCTTCCTGCTGATCGGCTTCACGCCCGAACAGGCGGCCTCGCGCCGCTCGGCGCAGCAAGGGCTGTTGATCACGGTGGGCGGGGGCCTGGCGCTGCTGGCCGGCGCCATCCTGCTGGGGCAGGCCGCAGGGACGTTCCGGATCTCGGAGATCCTGGCCATGGAGGGCCTGGCCACGCACCCGCACGCCGCCTGGGTGATCGCGCTGGTCGCCCTGGGCGCCTTCGCCAAATCCGCCCAGGTGCCGCTGCACGCCTGGTTGCCCAACGCCATGGTGGCGCCCACGCCGGTGTCGGCTTTCCTGCACTCGGCCACCATGGTCAAGCTGGGCGTGTACCTGCTGGCGCGCCTGAACCCGGTGTTCGGCGAGCACGCGCTGTGGACCGGCCTGCTGCTCACCACGGGCCTGGCCACCATGCTCACGGGCGCATTGCTGTCGCTGCGCGAGACGGACCTCAAGCGCGTGCTGGCGTATTCCACGGTGGTGTCGCTCGGCACCCTGGTCACGCTGATCGCGCTGCCGCACCCGCTGGCGGCCACGGCCATGGTGGCCTTCCTCATCGTGCACGCGCTGTACAAGGCCTGCCTGTTCATGGTCGCGGGCATCGTGGACCACGAGGCCGGCACGCGCGACAGCACGCAGCTCGGCGGCCTGGCGCGGCGCATGCCGCTGACGGCCGCCACCGCGTTGCTGGCGGGCCTGTCGATGGCGGGGCTGCCGCCCTTCGTGGGCTTCGTGGCCAAGGAGCTGGTGTACGAGGCGCAGCTCAGCGCCACCGCGTCCTGGCTGCCGGTGGCCATCGCCATCCTGGCCAATGCGGTGATGGTGGCGGTGGCCGGCGTGGTGACGGTGCGCGCTTTCTGGGGCCCCCTGCGCCCCACGCCGCAGACGCCACACGACCCGCCACTGGCGATGGGGATCGGCCCCGCGCTGCTGGCCGCGCTGGGCCTGCTGCTGGGTCTGGCGCCCGGCCTGGCCGGCGCTCTGGTGCAGGCCGCGGCGAGCGCCGTGGCCGGCCACCCCACCGAGACGACGCTGTCGCTGTGGCACGGCCTCACGCCCATGCTGGTGCTCAGCGCGTTCACCTTGGCGCTGGGCGTGGCCATCTACCGGGGCTGGAACCGCCTGCACCGCGCCCTGGCGGCGCGCGAGGCCATCGCCACGCACGGCCCCGACGCGGGCTACGACCGCGCCATGTCCGCCCTGCAGGCGCTGGCGCGCTGGCAGACGGAGGGCATCCAGTCGGGCAGCCTGCGCCGCTACCTGGGCGCCACGCTGGTGGTGGTGGGCGGGGCGGTGGGCCTCGCGCTGTTCGCGCGCGGCGCGCTGGCCTGGCCGTCGCTGCGGGGTGCGCTGTCGCTGTACGCCTTGTTGCCGGCCTTGCTGTTGCTGGCGGCCTGGGCCGTGGTGCGCGCACACGGCTTCCTGCGC
This sequence comes from Hydrogenophaga intermedia, assembly GCF_000723405.1. Taxonomy (GTDB): domain Bacteria; phylum Pseudomonadota; class Gammaproteobacteria; order Burkholderiales; family Burkholderiaceae_C; genus Hydrogenophaga; species Hydrogenophaga intermedia. The sequence goes on from NZ_CCAE010000028.1 coordinate 9,730, forward strand.
GGCATCGTGGCGGCGGGCATGGTCGGCTTCGGGCTGGCGCTGGTGTTCCTGTTCCACGGCGCGCCGGACCTGGCGTTCACGCAGTTCTCGGTGGAGGCGGTGGCCATCGTGGTGCTGCTGGCGATCGCCGGGCGCATGCCCTTCGCGCGCGAGGACGCGCGCACCGCGCCGCAGCGCCGGGTGGACGCGGCCATCGCCATCGGCTTCGGCGCGGTGGCCTCGCTGCTGCTGCTGTCGGTGCTGGCCACGCCGTTCGACGAGCGCCTGTCCGATTTCTTCCGCGCCGCGAGCGTGCCCGAAGCGCACGGCCGCAACCTGGTGAACGTGATCATCGTGGACTTCCGCGCGCTGGACACGCTGGGCGAGATCACGGTGCTGGCGCTGGCGGCGCTGGCCGCGGCCGCCGCGCTGGCGGGCACGCGACGCTCGCGTGGCACCACACCTTCGCCCGATGAAGAGGAGGGCGCCGCATGAACTCCCCCATCCTGACCGTGGCCGGACGGATGCTGTTGCCCCTGGCCCTGCTGTTCTCGCTGTACCTGCTCTGGCGCGGTCACAACGAGCCCGGTGGCGGCTTCGTGGGCGGGCTGGTGGCGGCGGCCGGCTTCACGGTGCACGCGCTGCCGCGCGGGCGCGCGGCCCTGCTGAAGGCGCTGCGCTGGCCGCCCGCCTCGATCGCCGGTGTCGGCCTCCTGCTGGCCCTGGCCTCGGGCCTGCCCGCGCTGTTCGCGCAGGCGCCGTTCCTCACGCACCAGTGGCGGTTCTGGGACAACGGCTTCGCGCTGGGCACGACGCTGGTGTTCGACATCGGCGTCTACCTCGCCGTGCTGGGCGCGGTGTGCGCCTTCGTGGGCTACTACCTCGGCGAGGAGGCCGAACACTGATGGAAACCCTCTACGCCCTGAGCTTCGGCGCCCTGCTCGCCGCCGCGCTGTACCTGCTCATGTCGCGGCAACTGCTGCGCATGGTGCTGGGGCTGCTGCTGCTGGGCAACGCGGTGAACCTGGCCATCTTCGTGGCGGGGCGCCTGTCGTCAAACACACCTCCTTTGGTGCCCGAGGGAGCCCTGGGCATCGCCACCAGCGCCAACCCCCTGCCGCAGGCGCTGATCCTCACCGCCATCGTCATCTCCTTCTCGCTCGTGGCCTACACCGTGGTGCTGTTCGAGCGCGCCCACCGCGCCCTGGGCACGCTGGACCCCGACGCCATGCGCGAGGCCGAGCCGCGCGCGGAGCACGGCACATGACGCCGCACCTGCTGCTCACCCTGCCCGTGGCCATCCCCCTGGCCACGCTGGCCCTGTGCGCACTGCTGCAACGCAGGCCCGCGTTGCAGCGCGCCATCAGCCTGCTCGGTAGCGCCGGGCTGCTCATCGCCAGTGGCCTGCTGCTGCGCGCCGTGTTCGACGGCACTGTGCTTGCCACGCAGTTCGGCCGCTGGCCCGCGCCCTTCGGCATCAGCTTCGTCGCCGATCGTTTCGCCGCCGCCATGGTGGTCATCACCGGCCTGATGGCCGTGGCGGTGTCGGTCTACGCCCTGGCCAGCGGCGCGAAGGAGCGCGAGCGCGCGTGGTTCCACCCGCTGTACCACGGCCTGCTGCTGGGCGTCACCGGCGCCTTCCTCACGGGCGACATCTTCAACCTCTACGTGTGGTTCGAGATCATGCTCATCGCGTCCTTCGGCCTGCTGGTGCAGGGCGGCACGCGCGCGCAGCTCGACGCCGGCGTGAAGTACGTGGTGCTCAACCTGCTGGTCACCACGCTGTTCCTGCTGGGCGTGGGCCTGCTCTACGGCCTCACGGGCACGCTCAACATGGCGGACCTGTCGCTGGCGCTGCCGCAGGTGCCCAACCAGGGCCTGGTGGGCACGCTGGCCCTGCTGTTCCTGCTGGCCTTCGGCGCCAAGGCCGCGGTGTTCCCGCTGTTCTTCTGGTTGCCGGCCGCGTACCACACGGCCAGCGCGCCGGTGGTGGCCATCTTCGCGGCGCTGCTCACCAAGGTGGGCGTGTACGCCATCCTGCGTTGCTTCACGCTGGTGTTTGGCGGCACGCTGGATTTCATCGGTCCCATCGTGGGCGTGCTGGCCGCGCTGACGATGGTCACGGGCGTGCTGGGCGCGGCCGCGCACTACGACGTGCGGCGCATCCTGTCCTTTCACATCATCAGTCAGATCGGCTACATGCTGGTAGGCCTGGCCGTGGCCACGCCGCTGGCGATCGCGGGCGCCATCCTGTACGTGCTGCACCACATCGTGGTCAAGGCCAACCTGTTCCTGATCGCGGGCGCCATCCGCCTGGCCGGCGGGTCGCACGACCTGAAGCGCATCGGCGGCCTGCACCGCAGCGCGCCGATGCTGGCGCTGCTGTTCGTGGTGCCCGCGCTCTCGCTGGCGGGCTTGCCGCCGCTGTCGGGCTTCTGGGCCAAGTTTCTGGTGATCCGCTCGAGCCTTGAGGCCGGCCACGTGGCGCTGGCCGTGGTGGCGCTGGTGGTGGGCGCGCTCACGCTGTACTCGATGCTCAAGATCTGGAACGAGGCCTTCTGGAAGGCGCCGGGCGAGCGGTCGATGCGAGCCGCGAGCGAATGGCGCGCCCACGGCGCTTCGCGCGCGGCGCTGCTGCTGCCCATTGCCGCGCTGGCCGCCATCACGCTGACGATCGGCTTGTGGACCGAGCCCTTCGTCGACTTCTCGATCCGTGCGGCCGAACAGATGCTGGGCCGCGAGGCCTACGTGCAGGCCGTGCTGGGCGCGCAGGCGCCCGCCGCGCCGCTCCCCGTGTCCTTGCCCGAAGGAGTTGCCCCATGAACCTGTGGCTGAAACGCGCACGCGCCTGGCTGGTGCTGGCCGGCCTGTTCGCGCGCGAACTCGTGCTGTCGGTGAACGACGTGCTCAAGGCGGTGCTGCGGCCCTCGCGCGTGCAGCGCAGCGGCATCGTCGCCGTGCCCTTGAGCCTGCGCGACGACGCCTCGATCGCGTTGCTGGCCAACCTGGTGACGCTCACACCGGGCACCACCAGCCTGCATGTGTCGGACGACAAGGGCGTGCTCTACGTGCACGCCATGAACCTGGGCGACGACACGGTCGCGCAGATCCAGAGCGGCTTCGAGCGCCGCGTGAAGGAGTGCCTGGAATGAACGAAACCCTTTTTGATGGCGTGCTGGTGATCAGCGCGCTGCTGCTGGCCGGCGCGGTGCTGGCCGCGGGCGTGCGCATCGTGCGCGGGCCGGCCGCGGCCGACCGCGTGATCGCGCTGGACATGCTGGGCTTGATCGGCGTGGCCGCCGCCGGTCTGGCCGCGCTGGTCTCGGGGGCGCCTGCCTTCGTGGACGTCGCCCTGGGCGTGGCGCTGGTGGGCTTCCTGGCCACCGTGGCTTTCGCGGGCTTCATCGCGCGCGGCGCGCGGCAAGAGGAGGAGCGGCCATGAACGAGTGGATCGGATCCGTGCTGCTGCTGGGCGGCGCGCTGCTGTGCCTGTTCGCGGCGCTGGGCGTGCTGCGCCTGCCTGACTTCTTCATGCGCATGCACGCCGCCACCAAGGCCGGCGTGGCCGGCAGCGGCCTGGTGTTGCTGGGCGTGGCCGCGCTGCATGGCGACGCGGGGACCTGGATCAAGGCCGCACTGGCGGTGCTGTTCCTGCTGCTCACCACGCCAGTGGCCGGTCACCTCATCGGGCGAGCGGGTTACCTCAGCGGCGTGCCCCTGTGGCGCGGCACGCGGGAGGACGCGCTGGCCGGCGTGCTGCCGCGCGGCGGCCTCGACGAAGCACACCCGAGCGACGACGCACCGGTGCGCCGCGTGCTGCTGGCGCTGGCGGCCGGGCCGCACATCGACAAGGCGATCGCGCAGTCGGTGGCGCTGGCACGCCGCCACGGGGCCGAACTGTGCGGCGTGGCGGTGATCGATCTGCCACGGCTGCAGAACGTGGGACCGGTGCCGATCGGTGCCGGTTGGCACGCGCAGCGCATGCGCGAGAACCGCATCGCGCAGGCGCGCCGCGCGGCGGCCGACGTGATCGAGCGCTTCGAGGCGGCGGCGCGCGCCAGCGGCCTGCGCTGGAGCACCCAGCTGGAGGAGGGCCGCCCGCGCGCCGTGCTGCGCGCCTGCTGCGACGAAACCACGCTGATGACGGTCGCCGCCGAAGGCTGGTTCGATCAGGGCGTGCTGGACCTGCGCGTGGACGTCGCCGGCCGCCTGGACCTGCCGGGCCTGCGGCCTTTGCGCGTGCTGCGCTGAACGCGGGCCTACGATCGGGCCCATGCCCCGATCGCCCATGACCCGCTGGATCACCCGACTGCCCATGACCGCGCGCCTGTCCCTGGCGGTGGTGGCCGTCATCCTGGTGACCGCCCTGGGCACCACGCAGATCGCGATGCAGGGCCTGTTGCGGCAGGTGGAGCGCCAGATCGAGCGCACGGGACAGATCTACCTCGACGGCCTGGCCGCGGCGCTGCTGCCGCCCGTGATGGCGAACGACGGCGCGGGCATCGAGCGCGCGCTGGACGAGGCCCTGCGAATGCACCAGGGCCTGGTGGACCGGCACCTGTTCCTGCTCGACGGGACGGGACAGCCGCTGGCCCGGGCCGACCGCGCCGGCCTGCACGACGTGCCACTGCCCGACGCCGTGACGGAGATGCCGCAGGGCGACCAGATCGACATCGACGACCGCAGCTACTGGGTGTGGCGCCCGCTGAGCGACGACCGCCTGAGCGCCGGCGGCCAGGCGGGCGCGCTGACGGTGGTGGCCAACCTGGACCTGACCGACTACGTGGCCGAACGCCAGCGGCTGTGGTGGCGCGTGGTGCTGTTCAATTTGGGCTTGGGCGTGGTGTGCGCCGCGCTGGGCGTGCTGGTGATGCGCCGCCTGCAGCGCCCGCTGGACCTGCTCACGCGGCACCTGCAGCGCACCGGCGAGGCCGGGCCCGAGCCCGTGGCCGAGGCGCTCATCCCGCCCAACGACGGTGAGAACGCGCGTCTGCTGCGCGCCTACAACCGCATGGCCGGCGCGGCACGCGAGCGCGAGGCCCTGATCACCCGCATGGCCGAGCAGGAACGCGAGGCCGTGCTGGGCCGCTTGTCCGCCACGCTGGCGCATGAGGTGCGCAATCCCCTGGCCGGCGTGCTCACCGCCGTCGACACGCTGCGTCGATTCGGCGAGCGACCCGAGACGCGTGCCGAAGCGCTGGACTTCATGGAGCGCGGCCTGCGCGTGCTCGGCGGCGTGGTGGACGCGACCCTGGCCACGCACCGCCCGGTCGATGGCGCGCTCGCCTTCGGCCCGCAGGACCTCGAAGACGTGCGCCGCCTGCTCACGCCTCAGGCGCGCCGGGCCGGCGTAGCGCTGGTGCTCGATTCCACGTTGGCGCACACGGTGCCGCTGGCCGGCGGGGAAGTGCGCCAGGTGCTGCTGAACCTGCTGCTCAACGCCATCCAGGCCTCGGCGGCTGGCACGCGCGTCACGCTGCGCTGCGAGGCGCGCGCCGACCACCTGTGGCTGGAGGTGATCGACGAGGGCGCGGGCCTGCCCGGGCCGCTGGCCGCGAGCCTGGAGCGGGGCGAGGCCCCCGCACCTGGCGCGGGCCTGGGGGTGGCGGTGGTGGTGCGCCTGGTGCAGCGGCTGCGCGGGCGCGTGGCGGTGCGGGCACACTCGGGTCAGGGCACTCGCATCGCGCTCGAACTGCCGTTCGATGACGTCCCTGCCGACGACGCTTCCACGCCATGACCGCCGCCCCCTCCGCCATCCACGTGCTGCTGATCGAGGACGACTCCGTGCTCGGCGGCGCGCTGGTGCAGCGCCTGCGGCTTGAGGGTTTCCATGTGAGCCACGCCAGCGACGGCGAGCAGGCCCTGAGCGCCTTGCGCCGCCAGCGGCCCGACTTCGTGCTGAGCGACATCCGCCTGCCCGACGGCTCGGGTGAGGACCTGTACCGCCGCGCCTTGCCCTACCTCGGGCGAACGCCCATCGTCTTCGCCACCGCCTTCGCCGATGTGGGCCAGGCCGTGCGCCTGGTGCGCGCGGGCGCCGACGACTACCTCACCAAGCCCTTCGATGTCGATGCGCTGGTCGAGCGCATCCGAGCGCTGGTGCCGGCGGCGGCCGGCGAAGGACCGACCCTGGGCTTCGGCCTGTCGCCCGCCACCGCGCGCCTGGCCGCCGACCTGGAGCGACTGGCAGCGCGCGACGTGCCCGTGCTGCTGCTGGGCGAGACCGGCGTGGGCAAGGAAGTGGCGGCGCGCCGCCTGCACGAGGCCTCGGCGCGCGCGAACGGGCCCTTCGTGGCGGTGAACTGCGGTGCCGTGCCGCGAGAACTGATGGAGAGTCAGTTCTTCGGCCACGAGCGCGGTGCCTTCACGGGCGCCAGCGGCGCGCACGTGGGCTGGTTCGAGGAAGCCGCGGGCGGCACGCTGTTCCTGGACGAGATCGGCGAGCTCGACCCGCGACTGCAGACGGCCTTGCTGCGCGTGCTGCAGGACGGGCATTTCCGCCGCCTGGGCGCGCGCCAGGACCAGCGCTTCAGCGGCCGCGTGGTGGCCGCCACCAACGCCGACCTGGGCGCGCGCATCGCCGAGCGCGCTTTCCGCGAGGATCTGTACTACCGCCTGGCCGTGGTGGAGCTGCGCGTGCCGCCGCTGCGCGAACGCCCGGACGAGGTGCTGCCGCTGGCGCGCGGCCTGCTCCAGCAGGCGACCGAGCGCCAGGGTCTGGCCACGCCCGCCTTGTCCGGCGAGACCGAGGCCGCGCTGCGCGCGCACGACTGGCCCGGCAATGTGCGCGAGTTGCGCAACCGCATCGAACGCGCCGTGGCCCTGTGCGACGGCCATACCCTGGGCGCGGGCGACCTCTTCCCGGAGCGCGCGCTCGACGAGCCGGGTCCCGCGGCCACGCTGGCCGATGCGCGCGAACGCGCGGAGCTGGCGCAGATCGAGCGCGCGCTGGAGCAGTCGGGTGGGCGCCTGGCCGAGGCCGCGCAGCGCCTGGGCATCTCCCGCACCACGCTGTGGAAGCGGCGCAAGAAGCTGACGGGGGACGAGGGCGGTTCGTCGAACAGTTGACCGGCCGGCTTGGCGGAACTTCACGCGCCGTTCTGGCCCTAGACTCGAGCCATGTCCTTGTTTCTATTGCTGTTATTCCCATTCGTGGGTTGCGTGGTCGCGGCGCTGCTGCCGACGAATGCGCGCAACCTCGAATCGCTGTGGGCCGCGCTGGTGGCCCTGGCGGTGGCCGTGCCCCTGGGCCTGATCTACCCGGAGGTGCGCGACGGCGCGGTGCTGATGGAGCGCCTGGCCTGGTTGCCCGCCCTGGGCATCGACCTGATCGTGCGCATCGACGGCTTTGCCTGGATGTTCGCCATGCTGGTCAGCGCCATGGGACTGCTGGTCATCGTCTACGCGCGCTACTACCTCTCGCCCGAGGACCCGGCGGCGCGCTTCTATTCGCTGCTGCTGGGCTTCATGGGCGCCATGCTGGGCGTGGTGCTGTCGGGCAACCTGGTGCAGCTGGTGGTGTTCTGGGAACTCACCAGCGTCTTCTCCTTCCTGCTGATCGGCTACTGGACGCACCGCAAGGACGCGCGGCGCGGCGCGCGCATGGCGTTCACCGTCACGGCCACGGGCGGGCTGGCGCTGCTGGCGGGCGTGATGCTGCTGGGGCACATCGTGGGCAGCCTGGAGCTGGAGGTGGTGCTGGCGGCCGGCGATCGCATCCGCGAACACGCGCTCTACACGCCCGCGCTGGTGCTGATCCTGCTGGGCGCGCTCACCAAGAGCGCGCAGTTCCCCTTCCACTTCTGGCTGCCGCACGCCATGGCTGCGCCCACGCCGGTGTCGGCCTACCTGCACTCGGCCACCATGGTGAAGGCCGGTGTGTTTCTGCTGGCGCGGCTGTGGCCGGCGCTGGCGGGCACGCCGGAATGGTTCTGGATCGTTGGCGGCGCCGGCCTGGCCACGCTGCTGCTGGGCGCCTACGCGGCCATGTTCCAGAACGACCTGAAGGGCCTGCTCGCGTATTCCACCATCAGCCACCTGGGCCTGATCACGCTGTTGCTGGGCCTGAACAGCCCCTTTGCGGCGGTGGCGGCGGTCTTCCACATGATGAACCACGCGACCTTCAAGGCCTCGCTGTTCATGTCGGTGGGCATCATCGACCACGAGACCGGCACGCGCGACATGCGCCGCCTGGATGGCCTGTTCCGCTCCATGCCCATCACCGGCACGCTGGCCATCGTGGCCTGCGCGGCCATGGCGGGCGTGCCGCTGCTCAACGGCTTCCTCTCGAAGGAAATGTTCTTCGCCGAGACGGTGTACGTCAGCGCCAACCCGGTGATCGCCATCGGCCTGCCCGCCCTGGCCACGCTGGCCGGCGTGTTCGCGGTGGTGTATTCACTGCGCTTCGGGCACGACGTGTTCTTCGGCGCGCCCCCCGACTGCCCGCGCCAGCCGCACGAGCCGGTGCACTGGATGCGCGTGCCGGTGGAGCTGCTGGTGCTGGCCTGCATCGTGGTGGGCACGCTGCCGGCCTGGTCGGTCGGGCCGCTGCTGGCCATGGCCGCCACGCCAGTGGTGGGCGGCGAGCTTCCCGAGTACAGCCTGTCGCTGTGGCACGGCTTCAACACGCCGCTGGTGATGAGCCTGATCGCCACCGGCGGCGGCCTGGTGGCCTATCTGCTGTTCGGCCAATGGCTCAAGCGGCGCGCCAGCACGCGCGCGCCAGGCCTGCTGGGGCTGGACGGGCGCGCCGTGTTCGACAGCGCCTTCGTCGCGCTGACCACGCTGGCGCGCTGGCTGCTGCGCCACCTGGGCACGCGGCGCTTGCAGCCGCAGTTGTTCGCCATGGTGGCGATCGCCGGCCTGGCGGGCGTGGGCGCTGCCCTGGTGGTGCCACTCAGTTGGGGCGACCGCCCGCGCATTCCTGCCTCGCCGGGCTTCGTGATGTTGTGGGTGGTCGCGGGTGCCTGCGCCATCGGCGCTGCGTGGCAAGCCAAGTTCCACCGGCTCGCGGCGCTGATCATGCTCAGCGTGGTCGGGCTGGCGCTGTGCATCACCTTCGCCTGGTTCTCGGCGCCCGACCTCGCGCTCACCCAGTTGTCGGTGGAGGTGGTGACCACCGTGCTGTTCCTGCTGGGCCTGCGCTGGATGCCCAAGCGCGTGGTGGAAGACGACCCACGTTTCGCGCTGCGCACTTTCTGGCGCCGCCGGCGCGACCTGCTCGTCGCGGTGCTGATCGGCGCCGGACTGGCGGCGCTGTCCTACGCCATGCTCACGCGCACCGCGCCGCTGTCCATCTCGCCCTTCTTCATCGAGAACGCGCTGCCGCAGGGCGGCGGCACCAACATCGTCAACGTGATGCTGGTCGACTTCCGGGCCTTCGACACGCTGGGCGAGATCACGGTGCTGGGCATCGTGGGCGTCACGGTGTATGCGCTGCTGCGGCGCTTTCGCCCGCCGGTGGAGGTGATCGACCGGCCCGCTCAGCAGCGCGCGGTGCCGCAGCACATCGAGAGCGACCTGGTGACGCGCGAGGACGGCGACACGCCGCAGCGCTACCTGGAGGTGCCCGCCGTGCTGGTGCGCCTGCTGCTGCCAGTGGCCGGCGTGTTCGCCTTCCATCTGTTCATGCGCGGCCACAACGAGCCCGGCGGCGGCTTCGTCGCCGGGCTCGTTGTGGCCATCGCCTTCATTGCGCAGTACATGGTGAGCGGCACCCGCTGGGTGGAGGACCGCATGCGCCTGCTGCCGCCGCGCTGGATCGCCTTCGGCCTGGCGGTCGCCCTGGCCACGGGCCTGGGCTCGCTGGTGCTGGGTTACCCCTTCCTCACCACGCACACCGCCCACGTCACTTGGCCGCTGGTGGGCGAGGTGCACATCCCCAGTGCCGCGCTGTTCGACCTGGGCGTGTTCGCGGTGGTGGTGGGCTCCACGCTCCTGCTGCTCACGGCGATCGCCCACCAGTCCTTGCGCGCGCGCCGCCAGCTCGCCGCGCAGGACGAAGAGCTGGAAGCACAGGAACAACAACAGCAACGGGAAGGAGCGCGCTGATGGAACTCATCATCTCGATCGCCATTGGCGTGATGACGGGGGCGGGCGTCTGGCTGCTGCTGCGCCCGCGAACCTTCCAGGTGCTCATCGGCCTGTCGATGCTGTCGTACGCGGTGAACCTGTTCATCTTCAGCGTGGGCAGCCTGTCGGTGGACGCCGAGCCCATCGTGCGCCCCGGTCTGCCGGCCGACCTTCAGCACTACACCGACCCGCTGCCGCAGTCGCTGGTGCTCACCGCCATCGTCATCGGTTTCGCCACCACGGCGCTGTTCCTGGTGGTGCTGCTGGCACTGCGAGGCTTGTCCGGTGGCGACCATGTTGACGGCGAGGAAGAGCGTTCATGACGGCTTTCACCTCGCCTCCCCCTATCGAACACCTGCTGGTGGCGCCGGTGCTGCTGCCGCTCGGCACCGCCGCGCTCATGCTCATGCTGGGCGAAGGCCGCCGCCGCTCCAAGGCCGTCATCAACACCGCCTCCACCGCGCTGGGGCTGGCACTGGCGATCCTGTTGCTGATGCGCGTGCAGGCCGGTGGCACCGCGGCCTTCGGCATCTACCTGCCGGGCAACTGGCCGGTGCCGTACGGCATCGTGCTGGTGGCCGACCCGCTGGCCGCCTTCATGGCGGTGCTGGCGGGCGCGGTGGGCCTGGCCGCGCTGCTCTACGCGCTGGCGCGCTGGCAGCACGCGGGCGTGTACTTCCACGTGTTGTTCCAGCTGCAGCTCATGGGCCTGTACGGCGCCTTCCTCACCGGCGACCTGTTCAATCTCTTCGTGTTCTTCGAGGTGCTGTTGGCCGCCAGCTACGGCCTGCTGCTGCACGGCGGCGGCATCGCGCGCGTGCGCGCGGGCCTGCACTACATCGCCATCAACCTGTTCGCCTCGCTGCTGTTCCTCATCGGCGTGGCTCTGCTGTATGGCGTCACGGGCACGCTCAACATGGCCGACATCGCGGACAAGCTGCTCCTGGTGGCCGAACGCGACCGCGGCCTGCTGCACGCCGGCGCGGCCATCCTGGCCATCGCCTTCCTGGCCAAGGCCGCGCTGTGGCCGCTCAACTTCTGGCTTCCACCCGCCTATGGCGCGGCCAGCGCGCCCGCAGCCGCCGTCTTCGCCATCCTCACCAAAGTGGGGGTCTACGCCATCCTGCGCCTGTGGACGCTGTGCTTTCCGGCGGAGGCGGGCAGTTCGGCCGGCTTCGGCGGCACGGCGCTGATCTGGGGCGGCCTGGCCACGCTGGCCTTTGGCGCCATCGGCATGCTGGCCTCGCAACAGCTCAACCGGCTGGCGGGCTACAGCGTGATCGCGTCATCGGGCACGCTGATCGCGGCCATCGGCTTCGACGCCCCCGCGCTCAGCGGCGGCGCGCTGTTCTACCTGGCCAGTTCCACGCTGGCGGGTTGTGCCTTGTACCTGCTGGTGGAGTTGCTGGAACGCGCGCGCGAGGTGCAGGAGGGCCCCGAAGACCTGGACGATGGCCGCGACGGCCTGCCGGCCTTCCTGGACGCCGCGCCACCGCAAGGCATCAACCTCGACGACAACGAAGAAGAGCTGATCGGCCGCGCCATTCCCGCCGCGCTTGCCTTCCTGGGCGTGGCCTTCACCCTGTGCGCCATGGTCATCGCGGGCCTGCCACCGTTCTCCGGCTTCGTGAGCAAGCTGGCCATGCTCGGCGCGCTGATCGAGGTGCGCAGCACGGCCGCATGGACCTTGTTCGCGCTGGTGATCGCCTCCGGCCTGTTCGCTGCCATCTCGCTCATGCGCGTGGGCATGCGCCACTTCTGGACCACGCAGGACCGGCCCGCGCCGCGCCTGCGCGTGGCCGAAACCCTGCCCATCGCCGCGTTGCTGCTGGCTTCGTTGCTCATGGTGAGCCAGGCCGAGACCGTACTGGGCTACACCCGTGCCACGGCCAACGCGCTGCACGAGCCGCAGCGCTACATCGACGCGGTGCGCGGCGCGATGACCGTGCCGCATCCGATGGCGCGGGAGGGCACGCCATGAAACGCAACACCGACGTGCCTTCGCCTGCGGCTCCGGAGCGAGCGCCTTCGGGCGGCCGGGCGGCGCTCCTGCCGTCCCCCTGGCTGTCGCTGGGCCTGTTCGGCGGCTGGCTGCTGCTCACGCGCAGCATGAGCGCGGGCCAGATCCTGCTGGGCCTGCTGGTGGCGGTGGTGGTGCCGCTGCTGATGGCGCCGCTGCGCCCCACACCGGGACCGCTGCGCCACTGGGGCACGCTCGTCCGCCTGATCCTTCGCGTGGGCCGCGACGTGGTGTGGTCGGCCATCGACGTGGCCATCGGCGTGGTGCGCTCGCGCCGCGAGCCGCCGCGCGGCAGCTTTGTGGTGGTGCCGCTGGACCTGCGCAACGTGCACGGGCTGGCAGCCCTGTCGATGATCACCGCGGTGATTCCCGGTACCGTGTGGTGCGAACTCGCGCCTGACTGCGCCGCACTGCTGGTGCACGTGTTCGACCTGGAAGACGAGGCGGCTTTCATCGCCCACTTCAAGGCCGACTACGAATTGCCCCTGAAGGAGGTTTTCGGATGAGTTCGTTCCTGATGGTGTCGATCACCGTGACGATGGTGATGTACATGCTGGCCATGGGCCTGGGCCTGATGCGGCTGTTGCGCGGCCCCAGCGCGCAGGACCGCGTGCTGGCGGTCGACTTTCTCTACGTGGTGGGCATGCTGGTGATGCTGGTGCTGGCCATCCGCTACGACAGCGACATGTACTTCGAAGGCGCACTGCTGATGGTGCTGTTCGGCTTTGTCGGCTCGGTGGCGCTGGCCAAGTTCCTGCTGCGCGGCGAGGTGATCGAATGAGCATGCCTCCCTGGACCGAAATCGCCGTGGCCACGCTGCTTCTGGCCAGCGGCGTGGTGGTGCTGGTGGCCGCGCTGGGGCTGTGGCGCCTGCCCGATTTCTTCTTGCGCATGCACGCGCCGGCGCTGGCGTCCACGCTGGGTGCCTGGATCGTCACCCTGGCCTCGATCGTTCACTTCACCTCTCACACCGAGGAAGGCGCACTGGCCCTGCACGTGTGGCTGATCATCATCGTGCTGTCCATCACCGCCCCGGTCACCACCATCGTGCTGGCGCGCGCGGCGCTGTTCCGCCGCCGCCAGGCGGGCGACCCACTGCCTCCCCCACTGGCGGGACGGCGCTGAACGAATACGCCCGGCTTCAGCGCAGAATCCGAACCCATGCCACTCGACCACCCCGATGACACCCCCCAGCGCCTGGCGCTGGGCTCGGGGCTGGACGCCCTGCCCACCGAGCTGCACCGCCTGGTGCTGACGCTGAACCTGGCCGACGCCAGCGGCGAGGGCCTGGCCCGCTGCGTGGAGGACCTGCTGCACCTGTCGGACAACACCATCCGCGTGGAGCAGCTCACCGCCGGCGTCTACTTCGCCTTCAACGGCCTGGACCGCGACCCGCGCCAGGTGCACACCATCCCCGAATGCCGCGACATGCTGCGCGCCCTGCACGAGCGCTGGCCGTACTGGCTGCACTTCCTGGCGCCCGTGCCCGAACTGTGGACGGTGCTGCTGCTGTGCCTGCTGCCCCTGGGCCCGGGCGTGCGCCTGCCCAACGGCCGCATCGGGCACGAACTGGACCGCAAGGCGCTGAAGAACCTGATGCTGGACCTGACCATTGCGCTCAACGACCTGCACGAGCAGCACAAGGTGCCGCTGGCGAATCGGCAGCGGATCTTCAAGGCGGCGATGCAGGCGATCGAGCAGGCGACCGGATCGCGGGTGTAGCACCTGCCGGCCGCAGGCCTTGCCCATTGGGCCTAGTGAGCGCCGCTTAGGCTCTTGCATGCAGGACGATTGGCAGAAGCGGAAGTTGTTTGGTGATGCAAGTATGGGCGTTCCGTTGCCATCCGCGAGATCGCCATGCGCCGCACCCGATCGCTTCCTCAACTGCCTTCCATGGCCCCCCGCCAGGAAGCACCACAACCCACACACCGAGGCGAGGCCTCAGGCGGTGATCCCTCCGGGCCTGTGACGGTGACGCGCGATCCGCCCAAGGCCCGCGCCACCTCCACTCTGTACACCCGGCGGGGTGATCGAGACAAGGGCAGTGCGGGCAGGCCGCCAGAGCGGGACAGAGCGTCCAACAGCCAGCCTCGCTACACCCCCAAGTCACTCGAATCGATCAAGCAGCGCAATCAGCAAGGCAGTCAAGCCTTCTCAGAGAAAGACCCCTGGTTGGCGCAATCGCTTCGGCTGACCAACGCCGAACTGGATCTGAGCCGCTGCAAGCCCACGTTGCTGGCGACGGTTTCGCCGGCATTGATGAAATCCCTCTGCGTGGTTGCCGCCATCGAAAAGCGGCCGATCACCTCGCTGAAGTTGCCCGCGACCACGAAGGCCCTGCCTGCATTCGTGAAGGCGATGGGTGATCTCCAGAGCATTCAGATCCGTACTCGCGACGGCAAATGGAGGGAGGTGCCGATTCCGTCCGCGAGGAACACCGATGCCGCCGCCGGCAGCCATTCGTTCGAACCGATCGATTCCGGCACCTACATCAACAAGGCCTCCCACTCATCGTCCCTCAGGACGGTGAGACTCAATGGCATTGTCGCCTCCGATGGTGCCAACGGCAGCCTCGCCTGCGACGAGTTGAGCAAGTTCTGGATTCACCAGCGGCGACAGCCGCGGGGCACAGACAGCTTCAGCTATGCCCATTTGAGCTCGCCCGACTTTCTCGCGCTCAATCGCTACTGGATTACCGAGCTGGCGACCTTCGGCTATTGCTCTCACCATGTCGTCGCCGACGAGATCATGGGTGGTTGGCTGGAGGCCAGGTTTTCAGAGATGCCATCTCAAGGAGTGGTCCGGCACTACAGTCTGCAAATTGCCGACCACGCCATGGCACTGGAACTCAGACTCTGGGCGCCATCCGACGCCAGCGGCATAACCCATTTCCGGGTGTCCTTCTACGACCCGAACGGCACAGCACAACACCAGAACCGGTGGACAACGTCGGCGGAACTCATGCGTCAGTGGACACTGGATGTGTTTCGAACGCCGGATGGCGAGTCTTTGTGGAAGGCCTATCTGCCCGACGAACAGTCCGGCGACAAAGTCATGCTGTTGTCAGAGGTTCCGGCGCAGCCGGGCGCGCCGTCCGGATCCCCCATTGACGCTCCGGTGTCGTTGATGATGCCGACCAACACCGCGTGTGGCGCATCCGCCATCGGCCTGCTCTATCGAGCCAATGATTTGGCCAACTGGCGGGTCCAGTTGTGCAGGGTTCGGGAAGAACAAGGACTGAACGCGGCCCTGGACATCATGTTCGCGCGAACCAATTCGGTCGACGCATACCTCCGCTACAACCGGACCATGGCGACGACAAGGGCCGTCGTTCAACTGCTGCATGAATGGGGGCTCACGCCAGGCGCCATCTGTCATCAACTGCTGCTGGGCCTGGCTTGCGTGGGCAGGCCCAGTTCGACAGCTCACGCGTCTGAAGCGCTGATGCAATCGCCCCTTACGCCCGGGCGCCACTCCCTCCACGCGTGGTGTGAGCACGTGTTGCTGATCAAGCAGATCTGCGGCCGATCACCGACGCCGGACGAGGTGGCGATTCTCCTCATGCCCCATCGCTTGCAAGCTTCGGATCGTCCAGAGGAAACCCACCAGTCGCCCAATGACGCGTGGGAGGCTGTGAAGAAAAGTGCACATGCAGCCGACTTACGCGCCGAAGTCTGGGTCCTGCCCGAGGGGATCGACATGGAACAAGGGTTGATTTACCCACCGTTCTATTCGGCACTGGCTCAATACGACGTCAAGCACATGGCGTATCTGACGGATGCCCTGGAGATGTTGCTTCAACAGAGGCTCATCCTGCCCGACCATGTGCCCGGCCTGCTGACGGTGCAGGTTCAGATGCCCGATGGCACGGCCATCGATCTGCGCGAGCAACTGGGAGATGACGAAGACGCTGCGCCAGGCCTCGAGGCGTTCCAGCACCTCTGCGATCGCCTGTCACAGACGGCCCAGTCCATTTCGTCCATCTGAAGAATCGGCGAGTCGCCCAGGGCGCGGGCATCAGCGGGACTATGCAACGCCATCCAGCGGGAGGTCGAAGTGCATCACGTCCTCGCGCACGCCCAGCTTGGTGTACAGCGCGATCGCGGGTTCGTCGCCATAGTCGGCCTGCACATAGACCACCCAGGCCCCGCGCTCGCGCGCGATGGCGCGCAGGTGGTCAATGAGCCGTGTGGCGATGCCCTGGCGGCGGTGCGATTCGGCCACGGCCAGGTCGTACAGGTAGACCTCGCGGCGGCGGCTTTCGAGCTTGTCGAGTTCGTAGGCCACGAGGCCACCAACCACTGCCTCCCCATCCCGCGCCGCGAGGGCGATCACGTTCGGGCGGCCCAGGGTCTCGCGCGCCCAGGCCTCGTCGGGCGGCGCGCCTTCATAGGTATCGGCGTCGTCGAAGGCCACGGCGAACATCGCGTTCAGGCGCAGCAGCAGGGCGTGGTCGTCGGGGCCGAGGCGGTGCAGGGTGATGTGGGTCATGGGGCGTGATCGGGTTGAGGCACACAGTCAGTTGGCTGAGGAATGACAGGCGCAGGCTTCGCCGTGCGCCGCCGACACCAGCTCGTCCAGGATGCCGCAGCTCGAGCCGTCCTCGCCGTCCTGGCAGCGCTCGCGCAGGCGCAGCAACTGCTTCTCCAGCGCGCGCAGACTCTTGAGGCGGGCGCGCACGCGCGCGAGCTGTTCGTCCACCAAGCCGTCCACGTGGTGGCAGTGCGAATCAGGGTCGTCCAGGAAGCCCAGCAGGCGCTGCACGTCGGCCAGCGGCATGTCCAGCGCGCGGCAGTGGCGGATGAAGGCCAGGCGCTCCAGGTGCTCGACCGCGTAGTCGCGGTAGCCGTTGTCGCGCCGCGCGGGCTCGGGCAGCAGGCCCTGGCGCTCGTAGTAGCGGATGGTTTCGATGTCCACGCCCGTGGCGCGGGCAAGGTCCTTGATCTGCATGGTGGCGCTCCTTTCAGACCGAAGCTGACACTGTAGTCACTTCAGGCTTGCGCGGCGGATTTCAAGTGCCTTGTCCGCACACCGCGAAGGCTCTGCTTCAATCGGGGCCCATGAAGACCCTGTTGCTCTACACCGTCACCGCGCTGGCCGAGATCCTTGGCTGCTTCCTGCCCCTGCTGTGGCTGCGCCAACAGGCCGCCGGGTGGTGGGCCCTGCCGCTGGCGGCGCTGAGCCTGATGGTTTTCGTGTGGTTGCTGACGCTGCACGACGCGCCCTCGGGGCGCGTGTACGCGGCTTACGGCGGCGTGTACGTGAGCGTGGCCGTGGCCTGGTTGTGGGCGGTGGATGGCGTGCGACCCAGCACCTGGGACGCGGCGGGCGTGGCCATCACGCTCGCGGGCATGGCGCTGATCGCGTTCCAGCCGCGCTGAATCAATGGCCGGAGGCGCAACGGCCGCGCCAAGCCTGTTGGGGCGGATGGCACAGGGGTAGAGGTCGATGGGCTTTGGCATGATGCGCTAGACCCTTGTCTCCCACGAAGGACCTGTGCATGAACCATCCCATCGTGATCGTCGGCGGCGGTGCCGGCGGCCTTGAACTGGCCTGCAAACTGGGCCGCAAGCTCGGGCCCGAGCGCGTCACCCTCGTTGACCGCCAGCTCTTCCACATCTGGAAGCCCTCACTGCATGAGGTGGCCGCCGGCACGCTGGACATTCACCAGGAGGGCTTGTCGTACGAGATGCTCGCGTACGACAACCGTTTCACCTTTTGCCTGGGCGCGTTCAAGGGCCTGAACGCTGATCAGCGCGTGATCACCGTGGACGCGGTGCACGACGAACACGGCGAACAACTCATCCCGGAGCGCACGCTGGTCTATGGCCAGTTGGTGCTGGCCCTGGGCAGCACAGCCAACCACTTCAACGTACCTGGCGCGGCCGAACACAGCATGTCGCTCAACCAGCCGGCCGACGCCGAGCGTTTCCGCCAGCGCATGCTCAAGCTGCTGACCGCGGCCGAGCTGCGCAAGAGCGCGGGCGCGGAGGCCGCGGTGCGCGTGGTCATCATCGGCGGCGGCGCCACGGGCGTGGAACTGGCGGCCGAACTGCGCGAGGCCAGCCAGGTGCACACACGCTACGGCTTTCGCCGGCTCGACGGCCTGCGCGACGTGCAGCTCACGCTCATCGAAGGCGCCGACCGCATCCTGGCGCCGCTGCCCGAGCGCGTATCGGCATCGGCCACGGCGCTGCTGCGCGAGCGCGCGGTCAACGTGGTCACGGGCTGCCGCGTGGCCGGCGTGACGCCGGATGCGGTGACCGACACCGAAGGCCGCAGCTTCCCCGCCGACCTCGTGGTGTGGGCGGCCGGCATCAAGGCACCCGCACTGCTGGGCGAGCAGGGCCTGCCGGTGACCCGTTCAGGGCAGGTGGAGGTGGAGGCGAACCTGCGCGTGAAAGGTCAGGACGCGATCCACGCGTTGGGCGACTGCGCGGCATGCGCCCTCCCAGGTGGCGGCCTGGTGCCGCCGCGCGCACAGGCCGCGCACCAGCAGGCGAGCTACCTCGCCAAGCGACTGCGAGATCTCAGCGAAGGCCGCGCGCTCGACAACGAGCCGTACCGGTACCGCGACCACGGGTCGCTGGTGTCGCTGGGCACGCAAAGCTCGGTGGGCAGCTTGATGGGCAACCTGTTCGGATCGAAGTGGTTTGTGCAAGGGCTGCTGGCGCGGTTGATGTACACCAGCCTGCACCTGATGCACCACCAGGCGGTGCTGGGGACGGCGCGCACGGCGACGCTGGCGGTGGCGAGGTTTCTGGTGAAGAGGGCTACGCCGTTGGTGAAGTTGCATTGAGGGCGCGCGACATGGGTTCGCACGCCATCATTTCAAGCATCCGTTCTTCACGATGTAGCCCGCCTTCAAACGCAAGGAAGCCCCTTGGAGCGATGTTATCCCTTGAACTTGGGCAGTCTGCCCACATCCCCATTCCCATTTTTTGGATGCGAAGCGCGGCACCATAGATAGAAGTTGGCCGCATCGAACGAACTGGTGAAGATCGCCGGCCCCGAACGTCTGCCTCGCTCGCTGTGATATACGAGCCAGACATCGTCCTCTTGGTGAATGCACCATCCGCCGTCCGGAAAGGCGTCCGGGACACCCAGTAAGCGCACATCGACATCAATCTTCAGGCGCTGTAGTTCCTGTGCCAACTCGCGTAGCGCCCAGTCGGGTACTGGTTCAAGGGGTGTTTGCACGAACTCATACACCTCGCTCCATTCCATCTTCATTCGGTGGGGTCCTCCCGGGCTGTGTTGGTCGTATTCGTTGTGAGTCGTCACCGAATTCGTGGCAAACGACCGACTGATGTACTGTCAGATCTGGGATCGCCCAGGTGAATCCACAGATAGAAGTTGGCTGCGTCCCACGACCTTGTGAAAATGGATGGTCTGGAGCGATGCCCCCGTTCTGAGTGATAGACCAACCACACGTTGCCCTCTTTGTGGATGCACCAACCTCCGTCAGGAAATGCATCAGGCACGCCAAGCAATCTCACATCCACACTCACTTTCAGCCGCTGAAGTTCAGCCGAAAGCTCCCTCAGCGGCCAATCGGGATCAGAATCCCGAGATGGTGGCGGAAACTCGTATCTTTCGTCCCATTGAATGATCATGGTTTGGCCTTTGGGTCCTGCAGGTATCCATAACGAATGAGTTCCTCGATGCACGCGTAACCTTCCTTGACTTCTGGAATCATTGCCTGCATCTGCACTCCACCTCCCTGCCTTTCCTCTGACTCATTGGCAATTGCGACAGTCAGTACGGGACCCTGAACAAGTCGTCGGTTAACTCACCAGTCTCGGTGTCTAGTACAAAGAAGCTCTCGGGGGGATGCTCTTTCGTGCCAATCAGCACACCGAACTGCACGATGGGAGGGTCAATGGGCTCGCCTCGGCGACCGATGGGCAGTTCCTTGTGAGTTTTCGTTCGTGTGAATGGCAGCCCAACTACGTAGCTCGCGCTTCGCTCTGGCGCATCTGAAAAGCGCACTTGACAACGCAGGCTTGCGTCTGCGTTGAAGATGGCAGCGTTGTTGGGGCAGGCGAAGACGTCACTGCCATCAGAGCGGGTGTAGCTCCCGGGCTTGAAGATAACGAGTACACCGGTGCGGTCGGGCAGGATCCATGCCAAATCACAAAACGGCAAGGGAACATAAGTGTTGTCATCCAGGAGTAGCGCGGTTTCCAGTTGACGTTTTGGTGGCATGAGCCGATCCACATCCTTCCAACTTTGGATGGCGTCCAGCGGGCTTCGCTGGCTGATGACGCTCGCCCGAGTGCCGTCGCTACCCTCCCAAAGAAGACTGACCTGATGCACCAGCGACGAATTCATGGTGTGACCTCCCGTGCACGAGAAAGGTCAATGACAAATGCGTTGGGCATCAGATATGGAGATGTTCCCAGGAACTGGACTTGATGCCCTCCACCGGGAAGTGTTGTGCGGGTGTGCTTGTCAAACATGGGGCCGACTTGACCCTCGCGCAGACCTGTCCCGGGCTTAACGTCGAACCCGATGACATAGACCGATCATGGCTTGATGTCTTCAGGACGAAGACACGTCACCAGTGTGAATCGCCTCTGAATCAATACCTGACCCACTGCATCGCGTCGATCAGATCGGGGTGCTCAGGGTTGACGGCATAAGCCCACGCTGGCATATCATTTTCTGAGTAGGCCACCAAGACGCCCAGCATGCCTTCGAATTTCTTGGGCAGCGTTCCGCCGTGCAGGCAATCGATGTGGTGAACGCGTGGATCCACGACCTTTAACTGAAACCTCAAGCTGCCATCGGCATTGAAGATGGCGGCGTTATTGGGATAGGGAAAAACGTCGCTGCCGTCGGGGTGCGTATAGCTGCCATGCATGAAAATGGCGAGTACGCCGCTGCGATCGGGGAGGAGGTAGGCAAAATCCTTGAACGGAAGACGGACCACTTGCCCATCATCAAGGTCCAGTTCAGTTCGAACGGTCCGCGTTGGTCCTCTAAGACCTTCGAGCACTCTCGCGCGAACATCCGCAGGCTCGTCTCCACCATCGATGACCCACCTAACAGGGAAGCCATCAGGCCCTGCCGTCACTAGCACTACCTGCGCGATCCGCCCCGTCATGGCTGAATCCTCCCCGATCGAGACAAGTCGACGACAAAGTTTTCGGGCGATGTATGAGGAGCATTTGCCATAAATTGAACTTGATGTCCCCCGCCTGGAAGTACGGACCCGATCGTGGAATCGAACATTGGTCCTACCGTCCCCTCGCGCACGCCAACGCCCGGCTGAACGGGGCCGGTGGCGAGCCAGGGGTTGCCGGGGACCGCGCCGCCGAGCTGCGTCTGCGTGGCGGTGCGGCTGTTGTTGAGGATGGCGCCGGAGGAAGAAACGTCGAACTGGCGGTAGGTGTTGCGCGAGACACCGGCGGCGCTGGGCGTGGTGATGTTGATCAGTGGCACGCCGCCACCCACCGAGAGGATGGTGGGGCGCTGGCTGCCCGGGGCAGAAGGGTCGGCCAGGATCTGCGACCAGGCCTGTGGGCTGCTGAGCGGGCTGCTCAAGGCCAGCGCTATCGCCCAATGCACGGTGCGTGGCAAGCCACGCACGGGCTTGAACACCACGCGGTGGTGCTTCTGCTTCATCCTCTTCCTCCCTGATGCGATCAATGCCGCCGTGCCCATGCACGGCGCGCGTGATCACATCAGCGAGCGCGAGAGAAGCCCATACCGCAAAGGCGGTAGGTCAGAAAATCTTGAAGTCAGGGTTCCGTGAAGCGAGCCGACGCTCGACAGGATTCAAGCGCTGCGCTTGAACATCGCGAGCAGGCCGCCCGCGACCACGAACAGCGTGCCAAACACGCGGTTGAGTGCGCGGATGTGCGCGGTGGACTTGAGCGTGCGCAGCAGGCGGGCGGCCAGCGCGGTGTAGCCCGCCATCACCACCAGGTCGGTGAAGCCCAGGGTGAGGCCGATCACCAGGTACTGCGGCCCCAGTGGCTGGGTGAGGTCGAGGAACTGCGGCACCACGGCAAGCAGGAAGACCGTGCCTTTGGGGTTGAGGGCGTTGATGATCCAGCCGCGCGTGATGAGGTCGCGCGGGCGGCGGCTGGTGGCGGCTTCGTCACCATTGGCCAGGGGCCGCGCGGGTGCGCGCCATTGCTGGATACCCAGCCACACCAGATAAGCCACGCCGGCCCACTTCACCACCAGGAAGGCGGTGCTGGAGGCGGTGACGAGCGCACCCAGGCCCACGGAGACGACCAGCATCTGCGTCCAGATGCCCAACACCAGACCGAGGGTGGTGAGGTAGCCCCGGCGGAAGCCGTGCGAAAGCCCGGCGCTCATGGCGGCCACGGCGCCCGCGCCCGGCGAAATGCTGATGGCCCAGGAGGCGGCGAAGAAGGCGAGCCAGGTGGCGAGTTCCATGGTGGTCGGTGGCGTGATGAAGAACGAGGCATCGGATGCTAGCGCCCCACCCACGACCCCATGCGACCACAGGTCGCCCGCCGCGCGTTCAGTTCACGCGAAGCTTGAACTGCAGCATGAACGCGCCGTCGACGTTCTTCATCGAGGGAATGATGCCCAGGTTGATGCCGAAGCGGCGGCCTTCGATGGAGGCCATGGGGAGGGCGGCGAAGAAGGTGCCACCACGCTTGAGCGAGGGGTAGCCGTTCATGACGCCGATGGCCGCGCCGAGCTTGACGGGGCCGAGGCTCCAGGGTTGCCAGTTCACCGCCGCGTACTGCGAGTGTTTGCCCAGGCTGTTGTCGTAGACACCGGCCATGAAGGCAAACTGCTCGGAGGTGCGCCACTCGATGCCGAAGCCGAAGTTGCGCTCGTTGTAGCGGTTGCTGCGGTCGAAGTGGCGGGAGAAGCCGCCCACGTTGAGCCAGATCTCGGGCGTGCTGACGGCGGCGTCCGGTGCGGCGGCATCGTCCGGCGCCGCGGCGGCCGCCAGGGGGAGGGCCAACAGGGCCGACACGAGGCAGGAAAGGGAGGGGCGCACGAACATGGGTCACCTTGAACACGGTGGCTCCGGTGGAGCCCTGGCCATGTTCTCGGCCGTTGACCCGGTGCGCTGAAAGCCGCCGATCGGACCTGCGGACCCGATCGTGGCAGGAGCGTGACGCTTTGCCCGCTCAGCGACGGCGCGGCGTCGCGGGGCCGCGGCCTTCCAGGTGGCGGAAGTTGATGCGGCCCTTGGTGAGGTCGTAAGGCGAAAGTTCGAGCGAGACGCGATCACCCGCGAGGATGCGGATGTGGTTCTTCTTCATCTTGCCGGCGGAATAGGCAATGAGCTGGTGCCCGTTGTCGAGGGTGACGCGAAAACGGGTGTCGGGCAGCACCTCGTTGACGATGCCCATCATGTCGATCAATTCTTCCTTGGCCATGCGGTCCTTTCGATAGATAAACACGCGCCCGGCACACATACGGTGCCCGCGACCGGCGATCAGCAATCGGCCACGGGGGCAGGGGGCGTGAAAAAGGCCATCAAGGGGCGATGGCCGGCGATCGGCCCGGGGCGGGGGGCCGGGCCTGGTGCGCGGTGGCGCGCGCAAAACCCCGGGATTTTACCGGCGGGGGCTCAACGGCGCTCGGGCAGCTCGATCTTGACCTCGAGCACGTCGAGGTTGTCCTGGCGTTCGAGCTGGACCTTGATGTCGTCCGGGTTGATGCGGATGTACTTGCCGATCACCGCCACCAGCTCGCGCTGCAGCGAGGGCAGGTAGTCGGGTTCGGCGGCGCTGCGGCCCGAGCGCTCGTGCGCCAGGATGATTTGCAGGCGCTCCTTGGCGACGGACGCGGTCTTCTTCTTCTCACCCAGCAGGAAGGACAGCAGGGACATGCCTCATTTCCCTCCGAACAGGCGCTTGAAGAAGCCTGATTTTTCGGCCTCGATGAAGCGCAGGGGCTTGTCGTGGCCGAGGAAGCGGTCGATCACGTCGCCGTAGGCCTCCGCCACGTCGCTGCCCTTGAGGTGGATGGCCGGCGTGCCCTGGTTGGACGCGGTCAGCACGGATTCGCTCTCGGGGATGACGCCGATGAGCGGGATGCGCAGGATGTCCTGGATGTCCTGCAGGGAGAGCATCTGACCGTCGGCCACGCGCGAGGGGTTGTAGCGCGTGATGAGCAGGTGCTCCTTGATCGGGTCCTTGCCGTCGATGGCGCGGCGGGTCTTGCTGGAGAGCATGCCCAGGATGCGATCGGAGTCGCGCACGCTGGAGACCTCGGGGTTGGTCACCACCAGGGCCTCGTCGGCGTAGTGCATGGCCATGAGGGCGCCGGCCTCGATGCCGGCGGGCGAATCGCACACGATGTAGTCGAAGCCCATGCCGCTGAGGTCGTCGAGCACGCGCTTGACGCCTTCCTGGTTGAGGGCGTCCTTGTCGCGCGTCTGGCTGGCGGCCAGGATGAACAGGTTCTCGACCTGCTTGTCCTTGATGAGCGCCTGGTTGAGGTTGGCCTCACCCTGGATGACGTTGATCAGGTCGTACACCACGCGGCGCTCGCAGCCCATGATGAGGTCGAGGTTGCGCAGGCCGACGTCGAAGTCGATGACCGCGGTCTTGTGGCCGCGCAGGGCCAGGCCCGTGGCAAAGCTTGCGCTGGTGGTGGTCTTGCCCACCCCTCCCTTGCCGGAGGTGACGACGACGATTCGGGTCATGGAATGGCTCCGTGGATGCGTGTGAAGGTTCAGGTGGACAGGGCGTCGATGACGAGCCGGTCGCCCTCGGCGTTGCTGAGCAGGCGCACCTGCGCGGGCTTGCCGTGCAGGGCCTCGGGCAACGGCACCTCGCTGGTGCGGTAGACGCCCGCGATGGAGATGAGTTCGGGCGCCATGGCCAGGGAGAAGATGCGCGCCTGCGCATTGCCACGCGCACCCGCCATGGCCTTGCCGCGCAGCGGTGCGTACACGTGGATGTGGCCGTCGGCGATGACCTCTGCACCGGGATTGACCATGGCCATGACCACGAGGTCGCCGCCGCGCGCGTAGACCTGCTGGCCCGAGCGCAAGGGCTTGTCGATGACCAGGGCGCCAGGGGCCGGGACGGGTGGCGGCGGTGGCACCGCCACGGGCGCGGCGCTGGCGGACGGCTCAGGGGCCTTGCCCTGGCGAGTGAGCAGCGGCGCATCGGCCAGGGGCAGGCCGGCGGCCTGGGCCGCGGCGCGCTGGGCGTCACCGGCCACGTTCACGGCCACGGGGCGCAGGCGGTGCGCGCGCAACAGCTCGCTCACCTGCAACAGGTCGGGCAGAGCCTCGTCGCCGCTCAGGCCTTGCAGGTCGATAAGCAGCGGGTCGTGGTCGAAGAAGTCGGGCTGGTCGCCGTAGCGCTGGCCGAACTCGCGGCGCAGCAGATCGAGGTCGCCCGACTTGAGCAGCAGCGCCAGCAGCGGCAGGTGAACGCTCTTGAGATCGAAACTGGCGGGCGCTTGGCCGCCGAGGGACACGGGCATTGCTAGGGTCTGCTCACTCGGCCAATGGGCACGGCGAAAGCCGCGCAGTGTAGCAGCGGGTACAGGCGCCTTTGTGAGCAGCTGTCACCGGATGTTGGAACAAAGCTGTGGGTATTTCCGGGACAAGCAGGGACTTGTCCACAGATCGGGCGCGTGGCCGCGTGTTGTCCCCATTCGTGTGCCAGGTTCGGGCGGGTACTTCACACAGACTTGTCAGGATCGAAAAATCCTTGTCACGAAAGGACAAGGGGCGCTTGTCCACAGCGGACGGCGCCCCTTATCTACTACAACTAATTTAAGTAATTGATTCAGTAAGAAGAAGTCAGAGACGGGGTTGGCGGGGTTCGCCATGGCCTTTGAAGCCCTGGCCGCCGTGGTTCATGGGGCCGCCGCGGTGGCCCACGTGCCTCGCACCGCCGATGCCCATGCCACGTTGCGCATCGAAGGCCTTTTGCTGCGGAGGCGTGAGCTGCGCGTAGAACTGGCGGATCGCGTCGTGGCGTTGGGCCATCTGGCGGTCACGCTCGGCCTTCATGGCGTCCAGGCGGTCCAGGCGCTGCGGCGTGCTGAGCTTGGCCCAGTCCGCGCGGCTGAGGCGTTCACCACCGGCGGAGCGGGCGGCGGGTTTCGTCTTGGAGAGGAAGTCGTTCCAGGCCGATTCCTGTTCAGGGCGCAACTGCAGGCTGTCTTTCAGGCGCGACTGGTGCTCGGCGATGCGTTGCTGCATCCGTTCCATGCGCTGTGCGTGGCGCTGTGGGTCGTGGCGAGGGGCCTGCACCTGGGGCTTGGTGGCGCTGGCGGCGGGCGCCGGCTGGGCCGGGGTGCCGACGTTCTGCGCCAGGGCGCCGAAGGACAGGGCCGTGATGGCGGTGGCTGCGGCGGTCACGGCGAGGGCGCGGCGGCTGAAGATCGAGGGTTTCATGGGCACTCCTTTGAACAATGGGACCACCGGCTGGTGGCGTGGGTCTCACTGTGCGCGGGCTCTGTGCAGCAAAGTGGCAGGCTCTGTGTGGTTCTTGTAAAGATCCATGTCAGCGCCACCGCCCAGGTCGTCGAGGATGGGGCAGTCGGGACGGTCATTGCCGGGGCAGCGTTGCACCAGGTCCTGCAGGGTGCGGCGCATGGCTTCGAGCGCGGCGATGCGTTCGGCCAGCTCGTCGATGTGCTTCTGAGCGATGCGCTTGACGGTGTCGCTGCTGCGCCGCCGGTTGTGCCAGAGGTTCACCAGGTCGCGGATCTCATCGAGGGTGAAGCCCATGTCGCGCGCGCGGCGGATGAAGCGCAGGGTGTGCACGTCGGATTCGGCGTACTGGCGGTAGTTGCTGTCGGTGCGCCGCACAGCGCCGAGCAGGCCCAGGCCTTCGTAGTGGCGCAGCATCTTGGGGGAGATGCCGCTGAGTTGCGCGGCCTGACCGATGTTGACCGGCCAGGCGGTGGCGAGGGTGTCCATCACGCCGCTACCGCGTAGCCTTCTTCGCGAATGGCCGCGGCGATCTTCTCGCGCGAGGCGGTGCTGTCGACCTCGACGAGGTTCTGTGGCCGGTCGATGCGCACTTGGGCCTGGGGGTCGAGCTGCTTGATGGCGTTGGTGACGCTGCGCTCGCAGTGGCCGCAGGTCATGCCTTGGACGTTGAAGGTCTGGTTCATGGAAGAACTCCTGTGTGGGGGTGAAGGCATTCTCAAGCTTGACATGGTGTCAAGGTCAAGCGTGCGGGTTTGCGATGTATTCATGCGCTTGACCTGCGTCAAGGCGCGGGCGGCCATCGCGTGGGAAGCTGTGAACTCCAGTCCGAGGAGACACGTCATGAAACGCGACGCCCTGAGCACCATCCGCGACGAACACGCAAGCCTGTCGGCCATGCTGCGTTCCATGCTCGTGATGATTGAACGAGGGCCGGAGACGGACGGTCCCGAGCGCTTCTTCGATGTGCTGCGCGCGATGCTGTTCTACATCGGCGAGTTTCCCGAACGGCTGCATCACCCGAAAGAGTCGGACCTGCTGTTTCCGCGCGTGGCGCGCGCCGCGCCACACACGATGGAAGCGATCCAGCGCCTGGAAAAAGACCACCTGGGTGGTGAGAACCGCGTGCGCGAGCTGATGCACCTGTTGTTGGCCTGGGAGTACCTGGGCGAACCCCGGCGCCGCGAGTTCGTGAGCGAGGCGAAGGACTACGTGAACTTCTACCTGGCCCACATGAAGCTGGAGGAACAGGTGGTGCTGCCCGCCGCCGAGCAATGTCTCGATGAGGCCGATCGCCGCGCGCTGGACTCGGCCTTCGCCAAGCACGTGGACCCCTTGAGTGCCGAGGGTTCGCGCGATCCGGCCTTCGACCGCTTGTTCACGCGCATCGTTCGCCTGGCGCCGTCGCCCGTGGGCGTGGGCTGAGGCTCAGTCGGCCAACGCGACGAGCAGTTCGTCGAACACGGCCAGAAGTCGCTCCACGTCGGTTGGCGTGGTGGCGGGGCTGGCGAGCATCATGTTGTGGAAGGGTGTGAGCAGCACACCGCGGTTGAGCATGAACAGGTGGGTCAGCGATTCCAGTTCGCCTTGCGCGAGTTCGCGCACGTCCTGTGCGTGGCGCGGCGTGCGTGGCATGAACTGAAGCTCCAGCCGCGCGCCCAGCCGCGTCACGGTCCAGGGGCGGCCGGCGGCGCGCAGGCGCTTCACCAGGCCGTCCTGCAACAGTGCGGCGATGGCCAGCATGTGCGCGTAGTTCGCTTCGGTGTGCAGGTGGGTGAGCGCTGCTTCCAGTGCGGCCATGGCCAGTGCATTGCCCGAGAGGGTGGTGCCGATGCCGCTGTGACCCTCTGGTGCGGCCTCCTTGGCACGCACCATGCGCTGAGCCAGCGCGGTCGTCACGCCGTACACCGCGCAGGGCAGGCCGCCAGCCACGGCCTTGCCGACCACGACGGCGTCGGGCTCGAGACCATGGGCGCGGGCGTAGCCGCCGAGCGCTGTGGAGATGGTGTGAGTCTCGTCCATGACGAACAGCGTGCCGTGGCGGCGGCAGAGTTCGCGCGCGACGGGCCAGTAACCCGTGTTCGGTGGGATCAGGCCGCAGTTGGTCAGGGCGGGCTCGGCCAGCAGGCAGGCCACGTCGTGGCGCGCGAGCGCGGCCTCGAGCGCGGCGAGGTCGTTGAACGGCACCACGCGTGTGTGGGCGTGGTGGTTGTGCACCTGGCCCAGCAAGGAAGGGCGACGCACCGTGGTGCCCGAAGCCACGTCCAGGTCCACGAGGGTGTCGTCCACCGCGCCGTGGTAGCAGCCGTCGAACACCAGCACCTGGGGCCGGCCGGTGGTGGCGCGCGCCCAGCGGAGCAGGAAGCGGTTGGCGTCGCTGGCCGACAGCGCCAGTTGCCACACCGGCAGGCCGAACACGCGCTGCAGGGCCTCGCCCACGGCCACGGTGTGCGTGGACGGCAGCATGCAGGTCAGGCCCCGTTCGGCCTGTTGCGCGATGGCCTGTGCCAGCGGCTCGGGGCTGTGGCCGAACATGGCGCCGGTGTCGCCGAGGCAGAAGTCGCTGTAGCGCAGGCCGTCGGCGCAGAACAGCGCGGCACCCTGGGCCCGCTCGACCGCGAGCGTGGCGGGGCCGGGCCAGTCGCGCATCCAGTGCAGGGGCACGCCGAAGAGGAAGTGGGCGCGCGCGGCCTCGGCCTGGGCCATGGAGCGCGGGTGCGTGGCGACGAAGCGTTCAGATTCCTGGCGCCGCAGCGCCGCCAGTCGTTCGGAAGGAATGGCCAGGGCGTTCATGCGGCCACTCTACGGCCTGCGGCGCGATCGGCACAGGGCCAGTGCGCGGCGGGGTTGAAGGACCGGCGCGACAGTGGGTGCGGGCGCCTGCGCCCACAATGCCGGCCATGCCCTTGCCGACACCTCTGTCGCCACCGATGCCGTTGATGCGCCTGGCCCTGGCCCTGTCGCTCGGGGCGGCCGTGTCGCTGGGTGTGACGCGCTTCGCCTACGGCCTGTTGCTGCCACCCATGCGCGACGACCTGGGCTGGAGCTACACGCTGGCGGGCACCATGAACACGGTCAACGCGGTGGGCTATCTGGTGGGTGCGCTGTTGACGCCGGTGCTGATGCGTCGTGCGGGGCCATCGGCGTTGTTCCTGTGGGGTGGGTGGCTAGCCACGCTGCTGATGGGTGTGGCGGGCTTTCTGGTGGCGCCGGAGGCGCTGCTCGCTCAGCGCCTGCTGGCGGGTGTGCTGAGCGCGTTCCAGTTCATCGCGGGTGGCCTGCTCGCGGCGCGCCTGGCCGCACGCGACATCGCGCGTGGCAGCCTGCTGTTGAGCCTGTACTACGGCGGCGCGGGCCTGGGCATCATCGCCTCGGCGCTGGCGGTGCCGCTGATGTTGCAGGTGGCTGCCACGCAGCCGCACGCCTGGGCCTGGGCGTGGTGGGGTCTGGCCGTGCTGTGCGCGCTGGCCTCGGTCTTCATGGCCTGGCCCGTGCGGGTGCTAGACGAACCGCCGGCGCCGGTGGGTGAAGTGGTGGGCGCAGCGGCCGGCCCGCCGTCCGTGCGTCTGCGCGACATGGGCTGGTTGCTGCTGGGCTACGGGCTGTTCGGCGCGGGCTACATCGGCTACATGACCTTCTCGGTCGCGCTGCTGCGCGATCAGGGCCTGTCGGCGCTGGGCATCACCACGTACTTCACGCTGCTGGGCGTGGCGGTGGTGGTGGCGCCGCGCGTGTGGGCCGGCCTGCTCGACCGCGAACGCGGTGGCGGCGCCTTTGCGCGACTGAACGCGCTGCTGGCGGTGGCGGCGTTGATGCCGGTGCTGGCCAGCGGCTGGGTGGTGGCGCTGGTGTCGGGCCTGCTGTTCGGCCTGTGTTTTCTGTCGGTGGTGGCCTCGACCACGGCCTTCGTGCGCCACAACCTGCCGCCCGCGTCGTGGGCGCGGGGCATCAGCAGCTTCACCATCTGCTTCGCGGTGGGGCACATCGTGGGCCCGGTGCTCACGGGGCTGATCAGCGATGGGCCGGGCGGTCTGGCGCGAGGCCTGGTGTTCTCCGCCTTGGCACTGGCGCTGGGGGCCGCGTTCGCGTGGCGCCAGCGCCCGCTGTAAGGGCTTCGCGTCGCCTCGGACGGCATGACTTCCTCAAGCGGAGTCGACTGGCCCTGGGCACAATTTCGGCATGCGCCGATCCGCCCGCCTCACCCTGTGGTTCCTGTTGCCCGTGCTGCTGCTCGCGGGCCTGCTGTTCGCGCTGCAGCGCTGGGTGACGAGCGAGGGCTTTCGCGATCGCCTGGCGGCCGAGGCGAGCGAGTTGCTGGGCGCGCCGGTGCGTGCGCAGGCCATTGGCCTGGCACTGTGGCCGGTGCCCGGCGTGGCGGTGGACGGGCTGAGCATCCAGGCGCGCACGCCGCTGTCGCTGCAGCGGGTGGAGCTGCGGCCGCGCTGGTCGGCTCTGCTGGCCGGGCAACTGCGTGTGCAGACGCTGGTGGTGCGCCAGGCGGTGCTGCCCGAGGCCACCATCGCACTGCTGGGCGCGCGCGTGGGCGCGGCGCAGGCCTCACCGGCCGGGGCCGCGGATGAGGGCACCGACGACGCCATCGATTTTTCGTTGCTGCCGCGCGAGCTGGTGCTCGACGAGGTGAGCTGGTTGGCGGCCCATGGCGCGCGCACCACGGTGAACGCCGACCTGCGGTTCTCCGAGGACGGCTGGCCCGCCAAGGCCGAGCTGGCGATCGTGGGCGGTGCGTTGCGCGGCACCACGGCCACGCTGAGGCGCGAGGGCGAGGCCACGGCCTGGGCGCTGGACGCGCGCGTGGGTGGTGGCCGGGTGCGCGGACCGATCGAGGTGAAACTGCCCGAGCCCGGCGCGAAGGAACGGCGCGTGGTGCTCGATGGTTCGCTGCGCACCGAGGGCGTGGAGGTATCGGCCCTGACAGCGCCGAGCAAGCCGCTCACGGGCCGCCTGCAGGCCGAGACCACGTTGGGCGCGCGCTTTCCCGAGCGCGTGAGCGCGGACGCGCTGGTGAACGCACTGCGCAGCGACACGCGCTTCACGGTGACTGGCGCCACGCTGCACGGCCTGGATCTGTTGCGGGCGGTGAGCACGGTGGGCCTGTCCAGCGGTGGGCTCACCCAGCTCGACACGCTGGCGGGTCAGGTGGCCACGCGGGGCAAGGCCATCCAGTTGTCGAACCTGGTGGCGAGTTCGGGCCTGTTGGCGGCCACAGGCGACGTGGCGATCTCACCGAATCGCGCGTTGTCGGGCCGTGTGCGCGTGGACGTGACGCGTGGCGCCACGGCCGGTGTGGTGGGCGTGCCGCTGGCGGTGGGCGGCACGCTGGACGACCCGCAGGTGACGCTCACGCGCGCCGCGCTGCTGGGCGCGGCCATCGGCACCGCAGTGATGCCGGGCGTGGGCACTGGGGCCGGCGCCAACCTCGGCGATCGACTGAGTGAAGGCCTAAAGGACCTGTTCGGCGAGAAGCGGTAGCTCCGCGCGTCTGCGCGGGACTTGTGTTCGGGCGCCCGGCCGGACGCTCGGCGAGGGTCATGCCGGCACGGACTCGTGGCCCGGCGCGCCCATCCGGCGCTCGAACGCCTCGCCATAGCGTCGCCGTGCCCAGGCGTTGAACGAGACGATGAGGATGTCGCGGTGCCCCGGGCCGGGGCCGGCGGGCAGGATGTCGGTGGCGTGGTGCCACATCCTGTCGTCGGCCAGGACGATGGCTTCCTGCGGTTGCAGCACGTCTTCGAAGAAGCATGGGCCGCCGCCCGTGGGCATGAGCTGGCTCACGCCGCCGGTGATGTTGTGGCGGGAGAAGACGGCGTTCATGACGAACTCGTGCCCGTCGCGGTGCGGACCTTCAGGCACGGCGATGCCCTTGATGTCGTTCGAGGTGATGACGCGCACCTGGTGTACGTTGATCTGGTAGAGCTGGTCCTGTTCGAGCCAGGCGGCGCTGGCGCCCGCCGCCACCTGGGGCGTGGGGTCGAAGCGAATGGGCTCGAATTCGCGGAGCACGCCGCCCGTCACGCCGCTGTACTGGCGGCACTGGATGAAGGGCCGGTGCGGCAGCCGTTCCGTGCGCCACTCATCGCCTTCGAACCAGAGGCGGAATTGCGAGAAGCGCCGGTAGCGTTGAAGGCCGCCGGTGTAGGGGTCGAAGGGTAGCGTGTCGAACTCGCGCATCGCCTCGTCGGACAGCGGCGGAACAGTGAAGCGGGCGTAGGGGCGGAGTGGGGAGGTCATGGGGCGCGCAGTCTGTCTCAGCGGCAGCGATGAGTCATGAAGGAGACATGACCGCTGCCGAGTGCGCATGACCGGGTGTCGGCCCATCGGGGAAGACACCCGCACGACACGAACTATCGGGGTGTCCGCCCGGTGCAGAAAGTCACGAGCTGGGGCGCGGCGCCTGCGCCGATGGGAGATGGATGCGCTGGATCGGCGCGGCGGCGACGGCCTCGCGCGCGAGATCGCGCGCACGGTCCATCAGGGCGCGCGCGTCCCAATCCGTCGGCCAGCCTTGCCACAGTCGCAGGCGGCCCTGCACCAGCACGGCCTCGATCTGGCCGCGGTGGGCCAGGCGCACCAGCTCCCAGCCCAGGTCCCACGAGGGCGTGAGCTCGGGCACGTCGAGGTCGATGAGCAGGGCGTCGGCCGCCAGGCCCGGGGCGATGCGACCGGTGACCCGCCCGAGGCCAGCCGCATCGGCCCCCGCGCCCGTGGCCATGGAGAGCCAGGTCCAGCCGGCGCCGGTGGAGAAATCGCCCACGTCCATGCCGCTGGTGAGGCGCTGCGCGGTCTCGGCCGCGTCCATCAGGCGAAAGCCGTCGCTGCGCGTGCCGTCGGTGCCCAGGCCCAGGCGGATGCCCAGGCCGTGCATCAGCAGCGCGGGCGCCACGGCGTTGCCCTTCCAACTGCTGGCCACGGGGTTGTAGCTGACGGCCGCGCCGCTGTCGCGCAGCAGGGCCAGTTCGTGCGGCGTGACCATGGTGGCGTGCGCGGCCAGCAGTTCGGGGCCGAGGGCGCGCGCGTGGTGCAGCACCTCCAGCGGGCGCCGGCCGCGCGCGATGAGCGAGCGCTCGATGGAGGCCAGGTGTTCGTTGAGGTGCACCTGGAACACGGCGCCGGCCTCGCGGCACAGCGCGGCCACGCGGGCCAGCATGGCGTCGCTGGCGGCCTCGGGGATGGAGATGGCCAGCGAGGCGTGGAGCAGGCCGTCGGGGTGGTGGGCGCTCAGGTGGCGCTCGGCCTCTCGCACGATGTTCGCGGCGGCGGCCTCGTCCAGACCGGCGTCGTTGCAGGTGCGCGCGAGCACGCAGCGGATGCCGCTTTCCCGCACGGCGGCCTCCAGCGCCTGCAGGCCGTGTTCAGAGCGCGTGCCGGCGTCGCACACGGTGGTGAAGCCGCCGCGCAGCGCCTCCAGCGCGGCCAGGCGTGCCGAGACGTGCAGGGCCTCTTCGTTGAGGTGCTGCTCCAGTGGCACCCAGATGCGGCGAAAGATCTCCGAGGGCTCGCCAAAGGCCAGGGCCTTGCCGAAGGACTGCGTGAGGTGGTGGTGGGTGTCGACGAAGCCTGGCATGAGCAGGCGGCGTGGCAGGTCGACGGGCGTGAGTCCGGGGTGGCGCTGCGCCACCTCATCGGCGGGCCCCACGTCGGCGAAGCGGCCATCGCGCAGCAGCACGGCCAGGTCGGGCCGCGGCACCTCGTCGATGAGCGTGAGTTCGGGGCGCAGCAGCGTTTCGGGGGCGCCGAGGGCGGTGCGGAGGTCCATGGCGGGCTTTCGTGTTCAGGCGAGGAGGAACCAGGCGCCGGTGGCCAGGAGCACGGCGGCGGTGGCCGCCTGCAGGGGACGTGGGTTGGCGCGGCGCGCCAGGCGGCGACCGGCCCAGGCGCCCAGCAGCAGGGCGACGGCGATGGTGGCGCCCAGGCGCCAGTCGAGCCGGCCGGCCAGGGCGTGTGTGGCGCTGGAGGCGATGGCGATGGGCAACTGGATGACTTGCGCGGCGACGATGGCGCGCGACAGCGGGCGGCGCATCAGCATCAGGATCGGCAACAGCATCACCGGCCCACCGGTGCCCGACAAGGCCGAGCCCAGGCCGACGCCCAGGCCCAGCGCGATCTGTCCGCCCAGGCCGGGCCAGGGGTGGTCGGCGCGCGGATCGGGTCGGTGCAGACGCCACAGCGCGTGCGCGCCGGAGGCGAGCGCGAGCAGGCCGATCCAGCCGCGCACCGCGTCACCCGGCGCCCAGGCGGTGAGCGCGGCGCCCGCACCCGCGCCGAGCAGGGCCGTGAGCATGAGCGGCGCGTCGCGTCGCAGGTGCGCGAGCGCGCCCGAAGCGTTGCCGGTGAGCGCGTAGGCGCCGGTGACGAGAAAGGCCAGGCTGGAGGCGGCGATGGCCTCGGGCAAGGGCACGCCCAGCAGGCTGCTGAGCGCGGGCACCACCAGCACGCCGCCGATGGACGTGGCGCCGATGGCCGCGCCGGCCAGCGCGATCACGGCCCAGGCGAGGGCTTCGGTGCCGGTCATTCAGGTTTTATCTCGGCGGCTTTGACGGCCGCGGCCAGCGTCTCGCGCTCGCGCTTGAGCAGCGCGCCGAACGCTTCGCGCTCCACGCTCAGGGGCCGCAGGCCGGCGGTGTTCATTTTCTCGACCAGGCCCGGGTCCTTCAGCGCCTCGCGCAGGCCATCGGCCACGCGCTGCACGAGGGCGGCGTCGGTGCCGGCGGGCGCGAACAGGCCGTACCAGGAATCCACGTCCACCGACTTCAGGGCTGGGGTCTCGGCCAACGCGGGAATCTCGGGCAGCAAGGGCCAGCGCTGGCGCGTGGTGACGCCGTAGGCCTTGACCTTGCCGTCTTTGATGAAGGGCTGCGCCAGCGAGATCGGCATGACCGCGAGTTCGATCAGTCCGGCCGACAACTCGGTGAGCACCTGCGGGCCGTTCTTGTAGGGCACATGCACGATGTCCACGCCCGCCCCGAGCTTGATGATCTCGGCCGTGAGGTGCATGGAGGTGCCCACACCGTCGGTGCCGTAGTTGAGCTTGCCGGGCGCCTGGCGCGCGGCGGCGATCAGCTCGGCCGTGCCGGCGGCGCCGAGCTTGGGGCTGCCGATGAGCACGAAGGGCGAGCTGGCCACGGTGGCGATGGGCGCGAAGTCCTTGAACACGTCGTAGCGCACGATGGAGGGCTTGACCACCGGTGCCACGTTGATGGGGCTGGCCACGGCGAACAGCAGAGTGTAGCCGTCGGCCGGTGCGCGCGCCACGCGCTGGGTGCCAATGGTGCCCGAGGCGCCGGCCACGTTCTCGACGACGAACGGCTGCTTCAGGCGCTCGCCCAGGGCCTGCAGCGTGAGGCGGGCGGCGGCGTCCACGCTGCCGCCCGGTGCGAAAGGCACCACGACGGTGACTGGCCGGTTGGGGTAGCCGGCGGCTTGCGCCAGACAGGTGCCGGCTGCGCTGGCCAGCGCAGCGGCGAGGATGAGGCGGCGGGAGAGGGCGCGGAACGGGGTGGACATGTGAAACTCCTGACAGGATGGAGAGGCACCCGGCGGGTGAGGCGATTCAACTTGATATAACAAGTCATGACAAGTGAAGCAAACACCGTTCCAGGATCCACGGGGTCGGCAGGCAATGGCCTGACCCTGCGCGCGCAGGTGCGCGAGGCGCTGCGCGCGGGCATTTTGCGCGGCGACTGGCGCACACACGACCGCCTGCCCAGCGAGAACGAGCTGATCGAGCGGCACGGGGTGAGCCGCATCACGGTGCGCCAGGCGCTGGCCGACCTGGCGGGCGACGGCCTGATCGTGCGCGTGCAGGGCAAGGGCTCCTTCGTGGCGCCGGCGCCGGTGCGCCAGGAGCTCTCGCGCCTGCAGGGCCTGTCGGAAGCCTTGGGCGGGCAGGGGCGCGAGGTGCTCACGCGCGTGCTCTCGCTGAGCCGGGCCGGATTGCCGGCGCGCGCTGCCCAGGCCCTGGGCCTGCCGGCGGGCACGCCCTGCGTCGAGTTGCAGACCCTGCGTTTCGCCGACGGGCAGCCGCTGTCGCTCAACAGCATCTGGATCGAGCCCACCGTGGGCGACACGCTGGACGAAGCCGCGCTGGCGCAGACCGACCTGCTGACGATCTACGAGAGCGCATTGAACCTGCGCGTGACGCGCGCGGCGGTGGACATCGGCGCGGCCCTGGCCACGGCGCGCCAGCGCAAGCTGCTGGGCCTGGCCGATCCGGCGGCGGTGCTGCGGGTGGAGCGCACGGTGTTCACCACGGACGACCGGCCGCTGCACTTCGAGGCCAGCACCTACCGGCCCGAGGCCTTCAGCTACCGGCTGGAACTGGCGCGCTAGTTCGTGGCGTGAGGGGAGCCGCGCCGAGCCGTCTGGCGGGATGCGGGGTGGACGGCGGAGGCGTCGCCCAAGTGGCCCCCTGGGGCGGGCCGGCACGGGGCTATCGTCGCCCCTCCCGCCGCATGGCGATCCCCAGACAACACCCCGTTCACCCATGGCCCTTGGTCAGTTCGCCTACGCCAACAACAGCAACCGGTTCCTGGCCTGCGCGCCACTGGCCGAGCAGCCGTACGCGGTGTGCGGCATCCCCTTCGACGGCGTGGTGACCAACCGCCCCGGCGCGCGTTTCGGGCCGCAGGCCATCCGCGCGGCCAGCCTCATGCTCTGCGACGGCATCCACCCGGTGTTCGACGTCTCGCCGCTGGAGCACCTGGGCGACGCGCTGGACATGCGCCTGCCCAACGCCTCGCCACTGCCCGAGGTGCGTGCGCACATCGAGCGCCAGGCGAGCGAGCTGATGGCCAGGCACCACTGCGTGTTCCTGGGCGGCGACCACTCGGTCACCCTGTCTCTGCTGCGCGCGGCCAAGGCGCGCCACGGCGGCGAGCCGCTGGCTCTGGTGCACTTCGACGCGCACTGCGACACCTGGAGCGACCACTTCGGCGAGCCCTCGGGCCATGGCACCTGGACCTACGAGGCCATCCAGGAAGGCCTGGTGAGCGCGGCGCACACGGTGCAGATCGGCACGCGCTCCAGCGGCGAGCGCGCCGCGCGCGACTACGTGGCCGACCAGGGCGGGCAGATCTTCACCGCGCGCGACTTGCGCGGGCTGGACGGCTCGGCCCTGCGGCCGGTGGTCACCGCCATCCGA
This sequence comes from Hydrogenophaga intermedia, assembly GCF_000723405.1. Lineage (GTDB taxonomy): Bacteria > Pseudomonadota > Gammaproteobacteria > Burkholderiales > Burkholderiaceae_C > Hydrogenophaga > Hydrogenophaga intermedia. The sequence goes on from NZ_CCAE010000028.1 coordinate 47,362, forward strand.
GAGCGCCTTGCCGGGCGCCCCGTGTACCTCACGCTCGACATCGACGTGCTGGACCCCGCCTTCGCGCCCGGCACCGGCACGCCCGAGCCCGGCGGCCTCACCAGCTCGCAGGTGCTGACCTTCCTGGAAGAGCTGGCCACGCTGAACTGGATCGGCATGGACTGTGTGGAGGTGGCCCCGGCCTACGACCACGCCGAGCTCACCAGCAACGCGGCGGCCTGCTTCGTCTGGACGTACCTGGCGGGTCGCGTGGCCCGGGCGGAAGCGTGATGTCCCTCATTGGCTCGGACACGCAACTGAATCAGCGCAGCTACTACGAGGCCAGCGTGCAGCGCGGCCCGGCGCGCGCGCCGCTGCAGGAGCACCTGAAGGTTGACGCGCTGGTGGTGGGCGCCGGCTTCTCGGGCCTGTCGGCCGCGCTGGAGATGGCGCAACGCGGCCTGTCGGTGGTGGTGCTGGAGGCCGATCGCATCGGCAGCGGCGCGAGCGGGCGCAACGGCGGCCAGGCCATCGTGGGCTACGCGAGCGGTCAAGGCCCGTTCGAGCAGCAACTGGGCCGCGAGGACGCCGAACGCGCCTGGACGATGTCGCTGGAGGCTATCGACCTGATCGACCAGCGCATCGCCGAGCACGGCATTCACTGCGACCGCCGCTTCGGCTACGTCTATGTGGCCGAGAGCGCGCGCAAGGCGCGCGAGCTGCGCGAGGAAATGGATGGCCTGGCCGCGCGCGGCATCGCGGTGGACTGGGCCGAGGGCGCGGATGCGCGCCGGCTGATCGGGACCGACCATTACGCGGCGGCGGCGCGCGAACAGCGCAGCGGCCACCTGCACCCGCTGAAGTACGCCCTGGGCCTGGCGCGCGCCGCCGAGGCCGCGGGCGTGCGGATCTTCGAACAATCGGCCGTCACCAGCCTGCAGCGCGGCGACACCTTGATCGCGCGCACCGCGCGCGGCCAGGTGTCGGCACGCTTCGGCGTGCTGGCGGGCAACTGCATGCTGCCCGAGTACGGCCCGCAGGTGGCGCCCGAGATCGCGGCGCGCATCATGCCCGTGGGCACCTACATCCTGGGCACGGCGCCGGTGGACGCGAACCTGGCCGAGCGACTGATCCCCGGCGACGCGGCGGTGTGCGACAACAACTTCGTGCTCGACTACTTCCGCTTCAGCGCCGAGCGCCGCATGCTCTTCGGTGGCCGCGTGAGCTACACCACCATGACCCCGCGCCGCCTGGAAGACACCATGCGCGCGCGCATGGCGGCGGTCTTTCCCGAACTGCGCGCGGTGCCGGTGGAGCACCTGTGGGGCGGCTTCGTGGACATCAGCATGAACCGCGCGCCCGACTTCGGCCGCCTCGGGCACAACCTGTACTACCTGCAGGGCTTCAGCGGCCACGGCGTGGCGCTCACGGGCCTGGCGGGCCAGCTCGTGGCCGAAGCGGTGGCGGGTCAGGCGGGGCGCTTCGACCTGTACGCGCGGCTCAAGCACCACCGCTTCCCCGGCGGCGCGCTGCTGCGCACGCCCAGTCTGGCGCTGGGAATGTGGTGGCACCGCTTGCGCGACGCGGTGTGACCTTGAGGTCTTACAAATCCAAAACCCAACTTTAGATTTGCAAGAGCCAGGTCGTTCAGTTCGGTATCGCCTGCCGCACGGCCGCGGCCACCACCGGCCCGCAGCGCTTGATCTCCTCCAGCGCCGCATAGCCATACCCAATGACCAACCCACGCAAATCCTGCCGCTGCAGGCAGTAGGCCGACAGGGGCCGCACCGTGAGGCCCTGCTGTGCGAGCCGGCGCGCCAGGGCCTGGTCGTCCACCGCCAGCGGCAGGCGCAGGCACAGGTGCAGGCCCTGTTCGGCGCCGCTGATGCGCGGCGCGTCGGGGCCGTCGCCCAGCACCGGCCTCAGGGCCTCCAGCAGGCAGTGGCGGCGCTCGGCGTAGGTCTGGCGCGCGCGGCGCAGCGAGCTGGCGAAGTGGCCCATCTCGATGAACTCGGCCAGTGCCGCCTGCGTGGGCATCTGCCCCGGGCGGTTGAGGTCGTAGTGGGCCTGGCGGAAGGCCTCGATCAGGCCCTTGGGCACCACCAGGTAGCCCAGCTTGAGGCCCGGGTAGAGCACCTTGGAGAAGGTGCCCATGTAGAGCACGCGCCCGTCCGGGTCGAGGCCCTCCAGGCTGGACAGCGGCGGGCCGCTGAAGCGGTATTCGCTGTCGTAGTCGTCCTCGATCACCCAGGCGCCGTGCGTGCGCGCCGTGGCGAGCAACTGGTGGCGCCGCGCCAGCGACATCACCGCACCCACGGGGTATTGATGCGAGGGCGTGACGTAGATCAGGCGCGGCGGCCTGGCGTCGTCGGCCGGCGTGGGGCTGATGCCCTGTTCGTCCACCGCCACCGGGTGCACGGCCAGGCCGGTGGCGATGAAGGCCTTCATGGCGCCCCAGTAGGCCGGGTCTTCCACCCAAACGGTGTCGCCGTGGTCGGCCAGCAGGCGCGCGCAGAGCTCCAGCGATTGCTGCGTGCCGGTGGTGACGATGACCTGGTCGGCGTCGAGCTGCACGCTGCGGAAGACGCGCAGGTAGTCGGCAATGGCGCGGCGCAGCGGCGCGTAGCCACCCGAGGTGTTGTAGTCGAGCATGTCCGGGTAGGTCATGCGCCAGTGCTTGTTCTGCAGCCGCTGCCACAGGGTGAGGGGGAAGGCCGAGAAGTCGGCGATGCCGGGGGTGAAGGGTTGCACCTCCAGCGCACCGGCGCTGAAGCTGTGCGCCAGCGCATGGCCGCGCGTGGACAGGCGCGCTGGCTGGTGCTGCGGCGCCTGGCCCGGCGCGCGCGGGCCGCGTGCCAGTGCACTGCGTGGCACGTGGTCGTTCACATAGGTGCCGCTGCCCACGCGGCTGGCCAGGTAGCCCTCCACGCTGAGCTGGTTGATGGCAGCGACCACGGTGTTGCGCGAGAGGTTCAGGTCCTCGGCAAGGTCGCGGCTGGAGGGCAGGCGCTCGCCGGCGCCGAGCTTGCCGTCCAGCATGGCGCGGCGCAGGGCCTCGTAGAGTTGGCGGTGCAGGGGCAGGGCGTCTTGCGCGCCGAGGCGGTTCATCTCGGCCAGCAGGTATTCGGACAGCATGGATGTAGCGGTACCGGAGCAGGGTAAGTGGCACCACGGGATGGGCACAACTGGCCCTCATTGTGATCCAATTTGCCGACCACAATGGTTCGAGAAAGTGTGGAGATCCCATGAACAAGCCGCCATGCATGGTCTGGCTGCCCGCCGACCACCGACTGCTGGGCGACCACGGGCACCAGATGCCCTTTCTCTTGTTGGGCGACAAGTACGCGCGGGCCGTGAAGGTCGGCGCCCAGGCCCAGCCGGTGATGTTTCCCCTGGCCGAGGTCGAGCAGATCGATGAGTTGCTCGGCATGGTCGACGGGGTGATGCTGACCGGCTCTCCCTCCAACGTGCACCCCTCGCACTTCCAGGAGGAGGTGGCCGACCCCAGCCTGCCGCTCGACCAGGACCGCGACCTGCTCACGCTGGCGCTGGTGAAGGCCTGCGTGCACCAGGGCGTGCCGCTGCTGGGCGTGTGCCGCGGCTTCCAGGAGATCAACGTGGCCCTGGGCGGCGCGCTCTACCAGCGCGTGCACCAGGTGCCCGGCATGAACGACCACCGCGAGCCAAAGACCGCGCCGCCCGACGAGCAGTACGCGCCGCGCCACCCGATCCGCATCGCACCGGACAGCGTGATGGCCGAATGGGCCGGTGGCACCGAGGCCGAGGTGAATTCCCTGCACGGCCAGGGCATCGCGCGCCTGGCTGAGGGCCTGACGCCGCTGGCCTGGGCGCCGGACGGCCTGGTCGAGGCCTTCTGGGTGAAGGGCGCGCGCACCTTTGCCTACGCCATGCAGTGGCACCCCGAGTGGCGCTGCTGGGAGACGCCGTTCTACGCCAACATCTTCGAGGCCTTCGGCCGCGCCTGCCGCCAGCGGCGCAGCCTGCGCTTGCAGGCGAACGACCTGGCGCGCAGCCAGCCCGGGTAGGTTCGATTCACGTACCCTGAGCACCCGAACGAACCGAAACCAACCCGAGGAACCGGCCATGAGCGCCCCGAAGAACTTCAACGAGCTGGAGAGCTGGCTCAACGAACACCGCGTCACCGAAGTGGAATGCCTGGTGCCCGACCTGACCGGCGTGGCGCGCGGCAAGATCCTGCCGCGCGAGAAATTCACCGAGGACCGCGGCATGCGCCTGCCGCACGCCATCGTGGCCATGAGCGTGACGGGCGAGCAGCCCGCCAGCGGCCCCTACTACGACGTGGTGGAGCCCACCGACCGCGACATGCAGCTGCGCCCCGACCCGACGACGGTGCGCATCGTGCCCTGGGCCACCGACCCCACGGCGCAGGTCATCCACGACTGCTTTGACCACAAGGGCAAGCTGGTGCCCTACGCGCCGCGCAGCGTGCTGCGCCGCATCTGCGGCCTGTACGAGGCCGAGGGCTGGGACCCGGTGATCGCGCCCGAGCTGGAGTTCTACCTGACCGCCCGCAACACCGACCCCAACACCCTGCTGCGCCCGCCCATTGGCCGCAGCGGGCGTGCCGAGACCTCGCGCCAGGCCTACTCCATCGACGCGGTGAACGAGTTCGACCCGCTGTTCGAGGAGATCTACGAGTACTGCAACCTCATGGGCCTGAACGTGGACACGCTGATCCACGAGATCGGCGCCGGGCAGATGGAGATCAACTTCTTCCATGACCACCCGCTGGGCCTGGCCGACGAGGTGTTCTTTTTCAAGCGCACCGTGCGCGAGGCCGCGCTGCGCCACGACATGTACGCCACCTTCATGGCCAAGCCCATCGCGGGCGAGCCGGGCAGCGCCATGCACATGCACCAGAGCGTGCTGAACAAGGAAACCGGCCAGAACATCTTCAGTCACCCCGACGGCACGGCCACCGACGAGTTCTTCCACTACATCGGTGGCCTGCAGCGCTACATCCCGGCGGCCATGGCGCTGGTGGCGCCCTACGTGAACAGCTACCGGCGCCTCTCCCGCCACACGGCCGCGCCGATCAACATCGAGTGGGGCCACGACAACCGCACCGTGGGCATCCGCTCGCCGATCGCCTCGCCCGAGGCGCGCCGGGTGGAGAACCGCGTGATCGGCGCCGACGCCAACCCCTACGTGGCCATGGCCATGACCCTGGCCTGCGGCTACCTGGGCATGAAGAACAAGATCAAGCCCAAGCCCGAGATGAAGGGCGACGCCTACCTCTCGCCCTACGCGCTGCCGCGCAGCCTGGGTGAGGCGCTGGACTGGCTGCGCCGCGAGCCCGACCTGCACGAGGTGCTGGGCCACGAGTTCGTGACGATCTACACCGAGATCAAGGAACTCGAATTCGACGAGTTCATGAAAGTCATCTCCCCCTGGGAAAGAGAGCACCTGCTGCTGCATGTTTGAACTGGAATCTCCGCGATGAACCCGAACCCCCTGATCGCCCCGCCCGCGCTGGTGCGCCGCGCCGAGCAGCACGACACCAAGGCCATCCAGGCGCTGGACAGCGCGCACTACATCCACCCCTTCACCGACCACGGTGACCTGGCCACGCGTGGTTCGCGCGTAATCACGCAGGCCCAGGGCATCTATATCTGGGACTCGGAAGGCAACAAGATCCTGGACGCGATGAGCGGCCTGTGGTGCGTGAACGCGGGTTATGGGCGCAAGGAGTTGGCCGAGGCGGCCTACCAGCAGCTCATGACGCTGCCCTACTACAACAGCTTCTTCCAGACCACCAACGTGCCGGCGGTGCAACTGGCGGCCAAGCTGGCTGCGTTGGCGCCCGAGGTGCGGGGCCGCAAGTTCGAGCACGTGTTCTTCTCCAGCAGTGGATCGGAGAGCAACGACACCAACGTGCGCCTGGTGCGCCGCTACTGGGACCTGATGGGCCAGCCGCAGCGCAAGACCATCATCGGCCGCCACAACGCGTACCACGGCTCCACCATGGCCGGGGCGTCGCTCGGCGGCATGAGCGGCATGCACGCGCAGGGCGACCTGCCGATCCCGGGCATCGTGCACATCGAGCAACCCTACTTCTTCGAGAACGGCCGACCCGGCGAGAGCGAGGCCGAGTTCGGCCTGCGCGCGGCGCGCGCGCTGGAGGAGAAGATCCTGGAGATTGGTGCCGACAAGGTGGCGGCCTTCATCGCCGAGCCGGTGCAGGGCGCGGGCGGCGTGATCATTCCGCCGGCCACCTACTGGCCCGAGATCCAGCGCATCGTCGACCAGTACGGCATCCTGCTCATCAGCGACGAAGTGATCTGCGCCTTCGGCCGCCTGGGCCACTGGTTCGCCTACGAGAAGTTCGGCTACCGGCCCGACCTGGTGACCTTCGCCAAGGGCGTGACCAGCGGCTACATCCCGCTGGGCGGGGTGATGGTGGGTGATCGCATCGCGAAGGTGTTGATCGACAAAGGCGGCGAGTTCAACCACGGCTACACCTACAGCGGCCACCCCGTGGCCTGCGCCGTGGGCCTGGCCAACCTGGAGCTGATGGAGCGCGAGGACCTGCCGCGCAAGGTGCGCGAGGAACTGGCCCCCTACCTCGCCAAGCGCTTCGCCGAGATCGGCGAACACCCGCTGGTGGGCCTGGCCGAGACTTGTGGTTTCGTGGCAGGCCTGGTGCTCGTGAAGGACAAGGCCTCCAAGGCCATGTACGACCCGGAACTGGCCGTGGGCATGATGTGCCGCGCCCATTGCTTCCGCAACGGGCTGATCATGCGCGCCGTGGGCGACCGCATGATCATCGCGCCGCCGCTGGTGATGACGCGCGAGCAGATCGACGAGATGGTGGCGCTGATCCGCCGCTGCCTGGACGACACGCTGAGCGAATTGCGCGAAAAGGGCCTGCACGCATGACTAGAATGACCGCCGATCCCTTTTCTGGGGCACGGCGGTCGACGGAACGGGCTTCCCGGGTCTGGAACTTGCATGCCCTGGGCGGGTCATCCGCCGCCACGCATGAGCGGTTTTGGTCCCAACCCACCTCCTTTGGAGTGAGCAACACCATGAAGAAGCACGTTCTGGTTCTCGCGATGGCGGCCGTGATGGTCGCCGCCTGCGGCAAGAAGGAGGAGCCCGCTCCTGCCCCCGCACCCGCGCCCGTGGCCACCGCGCCGGCCCCGGCGCCCGCACCGGCCGGCCCGGTGCTCGACGACGAGAAGGTCCTCAACGTCTACAACTGGCCCGACTACATCACCGAGACGCTCATCGCCGACTTCGAGAAGGAGTACGGCGTGAAGGTGAACTACGACACCTTCGAGAACAACGAGGCCTTGCACGCCAAGCTGGTGGCCGGCAACTCGGGCTACGACATCGTGATCCCCACCGCCGGCTTCGCCAAGAAGCAGATCGATGGTGGCCTGTACCAGCCCATCGACAAGAGCAAGCTGACGAACTACGGCAACCTCGACCCGGACTTCATGGCCAAGATCGCCGGCGTGGACCCGGAGAACAAGCACCTGGTGCCCTGGGCCTGGGGCTTCACCACCGTGGGCATCAACAAGCAGAAGGTGGAGAAGGCGCTGGGCGGCATGGCCATGCCCGAGAACGCCTGGGACCTGGTCTTCAAGCCCGAGTACTCGAGCAAGCTGCGCTCCTGCGGCATCGCCTACCTCGACTCGCCCAGCGAGATCCTGCCGGTGGCGCTGCACTACGTGGGCAAGCCCGCGTACAGCGAGAACCCCGAGGACTTCAAGGCCGCGCGTGAGATGCTGATGAAGGTGCGCAAGGACGTGCGTCTGTTCTCCAGCACCATGATCGACGACATCGCCAGCGGCAAGGCCTGCGCCTTCATCGGCTGGTCGGGCGACATCAACATCGCCGCCGACCGCGTGAAGGAAACCGGCGGCAAGGATGAGATCGTGCCGCTGCTGCCCACCGGCGGCGGTCTGGTGTTCATCGACACCATGGCCATTCCGAAGGACGCCAAGCACGTGAACAACGCGCACGTGTTCATCGACTTCTACCTGCGCGCCGCCAACGCCGCTGCCATGGCCAACGAGATGAACTACCCCACCGGCAACAAGGCCGCGCTGCCCGACATCAAGGACGAGGTGAAGAGCAACAACACCATCTTCCTGGGCCCCGAGGACACGGCGCGTCTGATTCCCACGGGCGGTTTCTCCAACGAGATCTCCGGCACCCTCAACGACACCTACAACGCGTTCAAGCGCGGCAAGTAAGCGTCCGCGCCGCTCGGCAAGCACCGGGGCTGTTCATCCACCAGGGACGAACAGCCCCTTTTCTTTTGGAGGCTCCTTCATGAACGATGTGAGCGTCCAGTCAACCCATCTTGACCGGCCGCAAGCGGCTCATTTGGACTGCTACTTTGCACCGATGTAGGCCAC
>NZ_CCAE010000029.1 GCF_000723405.1 Hydrogenophaga intermedia
GTGGCCTACATCGGTGCAAAGTAGCAGTCCAAATGAGCCGCTTGCGGCCGGTCAAGATGGGTTGACTGGACGCTCACGCTTTGACAATGCCATCCTGTCACGCGAAGCGTATGAGAGCATCCGCAGCGAAGGCAATCACAAGTTGCCGCTGGCGGAACTCATGCGCGAGTACCCGGCAGGGAAGTGAACAGGGCGCCCCTTCGGGGGCGTCTTTCGCTTGGGCCTTGATTGAGACCGGGAGACCTGTGGAGACAAGAAGCGATCCACTTCGTGGATAGCCATCACCAGACGGTTGGGTCGTAGCGGACATCGACCACTCGACTGTCACGAAGAATCAGCACGCAGTCGTAGAAGTTCGACAAGAGCCCCTGAAAGCGTAGTCGCCTGACTTCGGGGTTCGCAGGGGCCGCCTGTTCCTCGTGAGCACCCTTCGCTCGTGCAGCGTCGATCACTTCGCGGACATCCCGTTGTTTCCATTGACCGGTACAGAACGCCTCTGCCGAGCTGCGAGCACGCCTTTCCATGTGCCCAGGAAGCAATGCCACAGCGACGACCCCGAGCACTAGGAGGGCCCCACCAACAAACGGCATGTACGACTTGAAGGTAGCGGGTCTAGGTGCGGGCATGTTGAACCTGGAGGGGCGGTGGTGACTTGGAAGGACTCGAATGTGATCGGCCTCCATGACAGCCCATTTTCGTCACGCCGCGACTCGCCTACGTCCCCAAGCTCCACGCGAAGGGGTCGGCGGCCGTCCACCTGATGGTCGAACGCCGGTTCTGATCCTCGCGCAGTCGAGACCTTCACGGATAGCCCTTGGTGCCCCCGAGGGCCTTCCGGGAATGTTCCCGACTACCTCATGGAGAAGTGATGAAAGCGTTTCAGTTCGCCCCCGGCCTCGACCTCCGCGTGATCGAGAAGGAGGGGGGACCGTGGTTCCTTGCGGCCGATGTGTGCAAGGCCCTGGGTTACAGCAAGGCGGTCTCCGGCGTGTTGGACATGCATGTGGACGATGACGACCGCCGCCCGTTCAACCTGAATACGCTCCCAAATCGGGAGCCTATTCGTGGCAACCCCCGCGTCTCGCTGGTCAATGAGTCCGGGCTCTACGCCCTGGTCCTCGGGAGCAAGCTGCCCGCCGCCCGCTCCTACAAGAAGTGGGTCACCTCCGAGGTGCTCCCTTCGATCCGCAAGAACGGCGGCTACATGGCCCCCGCAGTCGCCAAGCTGGCCGTTGAGTCCCCTGCCGAGTTCATGGCCCGTGCCCTGGTGATGGCGAACGAGACCATTGCGGGGCTCCAGAAGGCGGCCAAGGGGTTGGAGGAGGAGACCCCGCCCGAGGACGAGAAGGCCCTCATGAACGAGTGGCTGGATCAAGTGGGTCTAGGAAAGCTCTCGCAGAGCGACCGCATCAAGCTGGGCCAGCGCTCCCGGACTATGGGGAGCAGATCACCGCGATCGGCGAGATGTTGATCGCAAATGAATCACGGAGGCCCAGAGAGTCCAAGCGAAGCCTGCCAGGGCCGCCCAAAACATGCCTGCCATCCCGATTGACCATCCGCCTCCGGGGCCGATGTCGCCATCCTCCAAATAGGTGATCCAGTTCAGAAGGCTAATACTTGCCCAACCACAGAGATACATCACCACAGGCACAAAGACGTAGGCGAGCAACTGTTTGGGGCGCCGTCGAGATGCCCAGATGAAGATGGTTTCGGCAATGAGACCCAACGCAAGGGCCAGCCCAACTAGCCAGCCCCCAGGGGGGAGGGGGAGGAGGATGCCTGCGATCAAAACCGGTAGGCCGATGATGAGCATCGTCATGGCAACCATGACTTGCCGCCTTTCCGCCATAAATTCACCTCCCATGAGATGTGGAGGACCCACGCGGGCCGTAGCGGTCGAAGGCTAGCCGGAGCGCGTGACACTATCTCTAGCGGTTCGCGTGGGGCGACACCACGGGCAACGCTAGGGCCGGATAGCGGATCGCCTCTACGCCCGGCTTCAGCTCCTCCAGGAGAACCCCGTCATAGACCACATCGCCCACGCTGCCCTTGGTCTCATGCCCCAGAATCAAGTCGCGGATACGGGCATCGACGCCAGCTCTGCGCATGAGCGGGCGCACGCTGTGGCGGAAGTAATGAAACGACGGCTGGCCCGCTTCCACCATGCCGATCCCCTCACGGAACTCCTTGAACCACCGCCCGAAGTAGTCGCTGGCCCGGACCTTCCTCAGAGGTAGGGCCGGCCAAAGTGAATCGTGCCCTGCCTTCTGCGTCGCCTCCACGTATCCGAGGAAACCCAAGCGGAGCAACTCGCTGTGAATCGGGATGGTCCTATGCCCCGCATCGGTCTTCACGGTCTGACCGTCGCCCTCGTCGGTGATGACCAGCGCCGGGATGCCGTCTACGGTCTGCACGTCGGCCGTTCGGAGCTGGCAGACTTCCCCCAAGCGGGCGCCCGTGAAGGCGCCGATGAGGGGCACCCAGTACGCGGCGTCCCGGCCCGCGTTGGCGGCCTTGGGAAGCTCATAGCGGGTGTGTAGCGGGGACCCGAACAGGGCCGCCATCTCGTCGTCCCGGATGGCCCGGCGCTTGTTCGTGGTCTTGGCCTCAATGTCCAGGCCGACCCACGCATGGCGCTCTGTCCACTCCAGTTCCTGGAAGGCGAACTTCAGGAGTGTCTTCAGACCCGTGAGGCGGTCGCGTGCAGTCTTCGGGGTGCGGCAGTTCTCCATGAGCCACGCGCGATAGTCGAGACCCAGCTCCCGCTTGATGCTAGCCAGGGTCTCCCCAGGATGTTGGCCCTCGAACTGGCGCAATGCGCGGTCCATGGCCTGCACCGAGTCTTCCGAGCGCGGCCGTGCGCCCGATTGCTTCCAGCGGTCGAAGACATCGCGCAGGGTCTTGGGCTTGTCGGCGGACGTGGTTGCCGCAGAGGAGGGCCGTGGGGGCACCACGGGTGTCTCTACGACCTCGCCAGCGTCCCGCAGGGTCAGCTCGCGGTGGGCCGTTCTGAACGCCCTCAGGCACGCGATCAGCGCCTCCCGCACCCCTGGGGTCTTCGCGTCGAATGCGAAGCCCAGGCGGGCCGCCTGAGCCTCAACGAGGGGCATCACGGCCTTGAGGTTCTGACCAGCGAGGGCGATGGCGGCTTGGCCGTCCAGGTAGGCATTGAGGTCCGCCAATTCATGGGCTTCCTCAGGCGTGAGCCCTGAGAGGTCATCTTCACGGACCTCAGTCGGTTCCCATTGAGGGATGCGCAACGGGTTGGCCGCACGGAGTCGCAGCTCATGCCGGATGTGGACCATCTCCGCAAGGAGCTTCACGTCCGACCTCACGCGGTCGTCGTTGCCCAGCACATGGACCCGCACCATGGCCGCGAGGTGGGCCGCAAGGTCCGGTGTGATGGCGTCGATCCGCGTTGGCTTGAGGGAGGCTCTCTTGGCTTCGAAATCGGCGAGCCACTCGGCCCGCGTCAGGGTGCCCCGAAGGACCGCCTCTTTGCGGTCGCTGGTGCCCAATGCGAGGTTCACGCGGGCCTTGCCGTAAGCCCCTCGAAGATCGTCAGGGATGACGATGCGAACGTACCAACGAGTGCCGCGAGCGTTCAGTCCTTCGACCTGTGCCATGCCGTCATTTCCCGAGCCTGAATGTTGGGGAAGTGACACAGCCAAGTGATACAGCGACGGCGACGTAAGCCCTTGTCGGGCTTCAGTTCGTTGATCCGATTGGGATTTTTCAGAATAAGGTGACGAGCCTTGACCCCGGCACTGGCTCCACAGTTAGGGCTGCTTGGTTCCCCACCTGACCCGGTTGGCCGCTTCACCATGCGGGAAGGCCCGTCACCCGCGATTGTAGGCGACGGGGCATGTCCGCCGCCGGGGCGCGGGTACCCCGACGCATAGAATCAGGCGATGTCCTACGTCGTCCTCGCCCGCAAGTACCGCCCGCGCAATTTCCGCGAGATGGTCGGCCAGGGCCACGTGGTGCAGGCCCTCGCGAACGCGCTCACCAGCCAGCGCCTTCACCACGCCTACCTGTTCACCGGCACGCGCGGCGTGGGCAAGACCACGGTCTCCCGCATCCTGGCCAAATCGCTCAACTGCACCGGGCCCGACGGGCAGGGCGGCATCACCGCCGAGCCCTGCGGCGTGTGCCAGGCTTGCACCGACATCGACGCCGGCCGCTTCGTGGACTACACCGAGCTCGACGCCGCCTCCAACCGCGGCGTGGACGAGGTCCAGTCGCTGCTCGAGCAGGCGGTCTATAAGCCGGTGCAGGGCCGCTTCAAGGTGTTCATGATCGACGAGGTCCACATGCTCACCAACACCGCGTTCAACGCGATGTTGAAGACGCTGGAGGAACCGCCCGAGTACCTCAAGTTCGTGCTCGCCACCACCGACCCGCAGAAGGTGCCGGTGACGGTGCTGTCGCGCTGCCTGCAGTTCAACCTGCGCCCCATGGCCCCCGAGACGGTGGCGGAGCACCTGCAGCAGGTGCTGCAGGCCGAGGGCGTGACGGCCGAGCCGCAGGCCCTGCGCCTGCTGTCGCGCGCCGCGCGCGGCTCCATGCGCGACGCGCTGTCGCTCACCGACCAGGCCATCGCCTTCGGCGGCGGCCAGTTGATGGAAGCGCCCGTGCGCCAGATGCTGGGCGCGGTGGACCGCAGCCACGTGCTGCGCCTGATCGACGCGCTGGCGCGCGCCGACGGCGCGAGTGTGGTGGAGACGGTGAACGCGCTGCGCGTGAACGGCCTGAGCGCCGCCTCAACGCTGGAGGAAATGACGGGCCTGCTGCAGCGCATGGCCGTGCTGCAGAGCGTGCCCGACGCGGCCGCCACCGACGACGACCCCGACACGCCCGAGATCGCGCGCCTGGCCGCGGCCCTGCCGCCCGACGAGACGCACCTGCTCTACAGCCTGTGCCTGCACGGCCGCACCGAACTGGGCCTGGCGCCCGACGAGTACGCGGCGCTGACCATGGTGTTGCTGCGGTTGCTGGCGTTCAAGCCCTCGGGCGCGGCGGAAAAAAAAACTCTGAAGCCCGCTGAGGCGCGGCCCGCGACGGCACCGGCACCGGTCGCGGCGATTGCGCCCGCGCAAGCTCCCGTGCGCGCCCCGGTCGCCTCGCCCAACGCTGCGCCCGCCCCCAGGGCGGCCGCACCAGCGCCCTTGGTGGCCCCGCCCGCACCCGCGGCAGCGTCCCAGCGGCCGGCCCCAAGCCCGTCGCCAACACCGCTGGCCACCGCTGCCGCAGCCGCTCCCGCCCAGGCCCGCCAGCCCAGTGAGCCCGAGCCCTTCGACGGCCCACCGATCGACGACGCCCCCTGGCCAGAGCCCGACGACGACCTGCCGCCCTGGGACCCGGAACCCGCGCCCGCCATGTCCCGGCCCGCCGCTGCACCGGCGCCCGCCGCGCCGGTGGTGCGCATCCCCGTGCGCGACCCTGGCGCGCCGGGCCGGCTCGACCAGCCCCGCCCACCCAGCGCCCCGCTGCAGCCCACGCCCGAAGGCGATTTCTGGGCCGGCGTGGTGCAACAGATGGTGGACAGTGGCGCCATCGCCGCATTGACGCGCGAACTCGCGCTGCAGTCGCAACTGGTGTCGCGCGATGGATCGCGCTGGCTGCTTCGCATCGAACGCGAGACGCTTGCGCAGGGCAGCAACCGCGACCGCCTCACGGCCGCGCTGCACACGGCGGGCCACGCGGTCGAGCTCGTGCTGGAAAATGGCGCGGTCACCGATTCGCCCGCGCGCCGAGCCGCCGCCGAGGCCGAGCGCCGCCAGCGCGAGGCCGAGCAGCAGATCCTCGGCGATCCCTTTGTGCAGGCCATGATGCGCGACTTCGGCGGCACAATCGTGCCCGGCTCGCTCAAAGCGATAACCTGAATCACCCCCGCCGCGCTTCGCGCGCCCCCTCCAGAGGGCGCCGCCAGCGGCCCGGCGAAGCCGGTTCCGCGGTGGTCCCCGATCAATACCAAGGATTGCCATGTTCAACAAAGGACAACTCGCCGGCCTCATGAAGCAGGCCCAGGCCATGCAGGACAACCTCAAGAAGGCGCAGGACGAACTCGCACACATCGAGGTCACCGGCGAGTCCGGCGCGGGCCTGGTCAAGGTCGTCATGACCTGCAAGCACGACGTCAAGCGCGTCACCATCGACCCCAGCCTGCTCGCCGACGACAAGGACATGCTCGAAGACCTGGTGGCCGCCGCCTTCAACGCCGCCGTGCGCAAGGCCGAGGAAACCTCGAACGAGAAGATGGGCAAGCTCACCGCCGGCATGCCGGGCCTGCCCCCGGGCATGAAGTTCCCGTTCTGAGGCATCCCGAGCGGTGGCCGACAACCATTCCCTGGAGAACCTGGTTCAGGCGCTGCGGCGCCTGCCCGGCGTGGGGGTCAAGTCGGCCCAGCGCATGGCCTTTCACCTGCTGCAGCACGACCGCGAGGGCGCGCAGTTGCTGGCCGGCGCGCTGCAGGCGGCGGTGAGCGGCGTGCGCCACTGCGCGCTGTGCCACACCTTCACCGAGGACGAGGTCTGCTCCACCTGCCGCGACCCGCGGCGCGACCGCAGCCAGCTCTGCGTGGTGGAAACCCCGGCCGACCAGGCCGCGATGGAACGTACAGGTGCTTACAAAGGCCTGTACTTCGTGCTCATGGGCAAGCTGAGCCCGCTCGACGGTGTGGGGCCGCGCGAGATCGGGCTGGACAAGCTGTTCGACCGCGTGGACGACCCCGAGGCCGAGGTGCCCGTGCGCGAGGTCATCCTCGCCACCAACTTCACCGCCGAGGGCGAGACCACTGCGCACGTGATCTTCCAGGCGCTGAAGGACCGCGGCCTGCAGGTCACGCGCCTGGCGCGCGGCGTGCCAGTGGGCAGCGAGCTCGAGTACGTGGACCTCGGCACCATCGCACACGCGCTGGTCGATCGGCGCTGACGTCGGCACCGAAGTTCCCGCGGGCTCAGGTTTCGCGGGTCGGTGTAAACCCGCTCGGGACTCCACCGGATGGCGGACGCGCCACATCGCCCTAATCTCGACCCATGGGTCTCCTGAACCGCCGCCAGTGGGGCGCCGCCGCGGCGGGGCTGATGTTCGCTGCCGGACAGCAGAGCGCCACGGCGCAGGGCGTTACCGTGCCGCGCCCGGCCACCTTGCCGCCCAAGCTGGTGGGCACGCGCATCGTGATCGCGGTGGAGCCGCGCATAGGTTTGAGCAACCTGCCGCTCACCGTGGCCGAGCAGCGCAATTTCTTTCGCGAGGAAGGGCTCGACGTGGAGTTGCGCGAGTTCGCCGACCTGGGGCAGGCCATGGCGGCGGTGCAGGCCAAGGCGGCGCACGCCATGTGCGTGCCGTTCGCGCAGTTGCTCGCACCGGCCGTGCGCGCGATGAACTGGCAGAGCTTCGTGGTGCAGGGCCGGGCGCCCCAGGTGGTGCTGGGCGTGTCGCACAAGACGGTGCCGGGCTTTCGCGGCGCGGGTGATCTGCGCGGGCGCCGCGTGGGCCTGCGCGCCAAGGACCCCCTCGCGCAGCGCGTGCTGATGGCCTTCCTGCAGCGCGAGCAGGTGAAGGAGGAAGAAGTCCAGATCCTGCCGCAGACCAGCGCGGGCGCGGCGCTGCTGGCGTTTCGCGGTGGGCAGCTCGACGCGCTGTGCCACGCCGATCCCATGATGACCCTGCTGGAGCAACAGGGTGAGCTGCGCGTGGCGGTGGACACGCGCAGCCTGAGCGGCACCACCGAGGTGTTCGGTGGCCCCGTGCCCGTGGGCTGCCTGAGCGCGCCGGCCGAGTTCGTCGAGCAGTTCCCGCGCGTCACCCAGGCGCTCACCGACGCCGTGGTGCACGCGCTCAAGTGGCTGCAGACGGCGGGGCCCTCGGACCTGATCAAGACCGTGCCCGAAAGCCATTTCCAGGGCGACCGAGCGATCTACCTGGCCACGGTGGAGCGCTCGCGCGACGCCTGGACGGCCGATGGCCTGATGCCGCGTGGTGGGCCAGAGGCGGTGAACCGCGTGGGGGAGGGCGCAACACTGCCGCCGGCCGAGCTCGCGCGACATTTCACCAACGCCTTCGCGCTGAAGGCCAAGGCGCGGTTTCGGGCTTGAATCCGAAGCCGCATGACGTGGTGGCCGCCGTGGGGCTTACTTGCGCGCGGTCTTCTTCGACGGCGCCTTGGCCGTCGACGACTTCTTGATCGTCGGCTTCTTCGACGACGCCGACTTGCTCGACGTGGCGCGCGGCTTCACCGCTTTGGTGGAGCGCGCGCTCGTGGTGGCCTTGGCGCGCTGCGGCAGGTGCAGCGTCACGCGCTGCCCGGTCTTGAGCGTGCTGCCCGCCGACAAGCGATTCCAGTCGGCCACGCTGGCCGCGCTCAGGCCGTAGCGGCTCGCCAGGCGGGACACGGTCTCGCCCTTGCGCGCCTTCACCACCACACGGCGCGTCGTCACCTCGGGTTGCAGGCTGAGCATGCCGTTGTCGGCCACGTGGGCGGGCACGTCGCGGTCGAGTTTGCCGTTGCGCGGCACGATAAGGCTGGAGCCCGCGCGCAACTGCATGCGCGGCGGAATCGCGTTGGCCTTGCGCAGCTCGGCCTCGCTCACGCCCACCTGTTTGGCCGCTTGCGCCACGGTCATGGTGGTGGGCACCACCCAGGCCGTCCAGCTCGCCAGCGGGCCGTTGTGCAGCTTCAGGTTGCGCTGGAAGATGACCGCGTTGTCCCAGGGCAGCAGCACGTTGGGCGTGCCGGCGGCCATCACCAGTGGTTGCTTCAGCGAGGGATTGAGCGCGCGGAAGTCGTTCTCCTCGACTTCGGCCAGCCGCGCGATCAGGGCCACGTCCATGTCGCGTTCAACGGTCACGAGGTCGAAGAAGGGGTGGTTGCCGATGTCGGGCAGCGTCGCGGCGTAGCGCGCCGGGTTGGCCACGATGTTCTTCACCGCCTGGAGCTTGGGCACGTAGTGGCGCGTCTCGGCAGGCATGGTCAGGTCAGCGTAGCCCGTGGGCAGGCCCGCGCGCTGGTTGCGCGTGATGGCGCGGTTGACGTTGCCCTGGCCCCAGTTGTACGCCGCCAGCGCCAGGTGCCAGTCACCGAAGCGGCCGTGGAGCTGCTCGAGATAGTCCAGCGCGGCGCGCGTGGAGGCCAGCACGTCGCGCCGGTCGTCGCGGAAGGCGTTCTGCTTCAGGTCGAAGGACGCGCCGGTGGCCGGCATGAACTGCCACATGCCGGCGGCGCGCGCGCTGGACACCGCCTGCGGATTGAAGGCGCTTTCGATGAAGGGCAGCAGCGCCAGCTCCATGGGCATGCCGCGCACCTCGATCTCCTCCACGATGTGGAAAAGGTAGCGGCTGGAGCGCTCGGTCATGCGCTGGATGTAGTCGGGGCGCGAGAGGTACCACTGCTCGTGCTGGCGCACGAGTTCGTCGTCCAGGTTGTTCATGGCCAGGCCACGGCGGATGCGCTCCCACAGGTCGGCGGGCGCGGCCAGGGTGGTCACCGTCAGCGCGTCCATCGGTGCGACGGCGAGGTCGCTCAGTGGCACGTCGCTGGACAGGCGCACCGGGGGCCCGCCGCGCCCGGTGACGGCCTGGTTGGTGGAGGGCACCGCCGAGGGCGTGGTGACGGTACCCGGGGTGACGGGCGGGTCGACAGCGACGGTGCTGGCGCAGCCGGCCAGCACCACGGGAAAGGCCAGGGCCAGCGCCAGGCGCCGGGCCCCGTCACGCAGGCGCGCCAGCGCCGGGTCAATGCAGGAATTCATCGAAAAACGTTCTTCCATTCGCGCAGGGTGGCGAACACGGCCACGGGGTCGGCCGCGAGGCCGGGCGCCTGTTGCTGAGCCGCCGCCACCACCGCGGGTTCCGCGGTGCGCAGAAATGGGTTGATGCGCAGTTCCAGTGCGATGCTGCTGGGCAGTGTGGGCAGGTTGTTGGCGCGCTGCTGCTGGCAGTGCCGCACGTAGGCCGCCAACTCGGCGTTGCCGGGCTCCACCGCCTGCGCGAACTTCAGGTTGGACAGGGTGTACTCGTGCGTGCAGCACACGCGGGTGTTGCCGGGCAGCGCGGCCAGGTGCGACAGCGAGTCGTGCATCTGCGCGGGGGTGCCCTCGAAGAGGCGGCCGCAGCCCCCGGAGAAGAGGGTGTCGCCGCAAAAGAGCAGCGGCAGGCCGTCGAGCTCGGGCGTGTAGTACGCGATGTGCCCGCTGGTGTGGCCCGGCACGTCGATCACGTCGAAGCGCACGTCCAGCACCGTGACCTGCTCGCCGCCCCCCACGCGGCTCAGCGGCTCGGGCATGGGCTCGAAGGCCGGGCCGATGACCTGGGCGCCGGTGGCTTCGCGCAGTTCGGCCACGCCGCCGGTGTGGTCGGCGTGGTGGTGGGTGATGAGAATGGTGTCGAGCGTGAGGCCCAGGTCTTGCAGTGCGCGCTGCACACCGGGGGCTTCGCCCGGGTCCACCACCAGGGCGCGTTGGCCGTCGTGCAGCAACCAGATGTAGTTGTCGGTGAAGGCGGGGACGGGCAGGAGCTGCATGGGGGACGGCGTGGCCGGTGGGGTGGGACGTGTAGAGTGCGGGAACTGTGAACACGCCCCAGCGCAGATGACCGAAAAAATTATAGGGTTGACCGAGTGGTTCGCGACCCCGCCCGGCAGGTACCTGCTGGATTGGGAGCAGGAACGGTTCGACCTGGCGGTGGCCGATGTGTTCGGTTTCAACGCCTTGCAGCTCGGCGTGCCCGAGCTCGACGCCCTGCGCGCCAACCGCATGCCGCACCGCTGGCTGGCCATGCCCGAGGGCGACGCGCCGCTGCCCGAAGCCGCGCGCGTGGCCCTGGTCACCGACGCTGCGGCGCTGCCGTTTCCCGAGGCCAGCCTCGACCTCGTGGTGCTGCCGCACACGCTGGAACTCAGCGCCGACCCGCACCAGGTGCTGCGCGAGGTGGAGCGCGTGCTGGTGCCCGAGGGGCGGGTGGTGGTCACCGGCCTCAACCCCGCCAGCTGGTGGGGCGTGCGTCAGGGCCGCGCGCGAGCCATGCGGCGCCTGGGCCTGAGCTCTCGGCTGTACCTGCCCGAGGCGGGCGACTTCATCGGCCCCGGCCGCCTGCGCGACTGGCTGCGCCTGCTGAGCTTCGAGATCGAGGGCGAGGCCTATGGCTGCTACCGGCCCGCGGTGCGCACCGACAAATGGCTGCACCGCCTGCGCTGGATGGACCGCGCCGGCGAGCGCTGGTGGCCCATCTTCGGCGCGGTGTATGTCACCACCGCCATCAAGCGCGTGCGCGGCGTGCGCCTGCTGGGTCCGGCCTGGAAGCCGCGCCGCGTGCCGGCCACCGCGCCGGTGCCGCTGGCCAATCGCCGCTGATCGATTCTTTCCTGAAGGAGTTTTCTTGGACCACGTGGTCATCTACACCGATGGCGCCTGCAAGGGCAACCCCGGCCCCGGGGGCTGGGGCGTTTACCTGAAATCCGGCGACCATGAGAAGGAGCTGTGGGGCGGCGAGCGCGATACCACCAACAACCGCATGGAACTCATGGCGGTGATCCAGGCTCTGTCCGCCCTGAAGCGGCCCTGTCATGTGTCGCTGCACCTGGACAGCGAGTACGTGCGCAAGGGCATCACCGAATGGATCCACGGCTGGAAAAAGAAGGGCTGGATCACCGCGACCAAACAGCCGGTGAAGAACGCCGAACTCTGGCAGCAGCTCGACGCGCTGGTGCACGGCGGGCCGCACCACATCGAATGGCACTGGGTGAAGGGCCATTCGGGCCACAAGGGCAACGACCGCGCCGACGCCCTGGCCAACCGGGGCGTGCCGACCTGAGCCTCCGTGGGGCCTTTTTGCGGGAAAAATCGCCCGGTTCGACTGTTACCGTTTGTCAACCGTACACATTCGGACTGCACAATGCGAGGATTGTTGGCATGGAAACTGTTATCCGACGGCGGTAGCTGACGGCGGCATTCGAGCGGAGTCTTCATGGCGAAACCCAAATCAACGGTCTGGCTGGCGGTGCTCGGCCTGGCACTGGCGCTGGGCGGCGCCTGGTGGTGGCAGCAGCAACCACGGGCCAGCGGCGTCTCCGGCTCGGCCGACGCGGCCTCCGCGCCGCGGTCCGGGGGTGGGGCCGGTCCGGTCACCGTTGAGATCGCCGCCGTCAAGACGGCGCGCCTGCAGGACGACGCCCAGGCCGTGGGCTCCCTGCGCTCGCGCCAGGCCGTCACCCTCAAGCCCGAGACGGCGGGCCGCGTGGCCCGCATCGCCTTCGCCGACGGTCAGGCCGTCAAGCGCGGCGCGCTGCTGGTGCAGCTCGACGACACCCTGCAGCGCGCGGAACTGAGCCAGGCCTCGGCCCAACTCTCCATCGCGCGCGCCAACCTCAAGCGCAATGAAGAGCTGCTGGCCCAGAGCTTCGTGGCCGCGCGCGTGGTGGACGAAAGCCGCGCCGCCCTGCAGGTGGCCGAGGCTCAGGTGGCCCTGGCCGAGGCCAGGCTGCAGCGCATGCGCATCACCGCCCCCTTCGACGGCACCCTGGGCCTGCGCAGCATCAACCTCGGCCAGTACGTGAAGGACGGCGACGAGCTCGTCAACCTGGAAGACACCTCCAAGCTCACGGTGGACTTCCGCCTGCCCGAGCGCTACCAGAACCGCATCGCCCCCGGCCAGACCGTGCAGGTTCAGCTCGACGCGCTGCCCGGCCAGCGCTACCAGGCCCGCGTGCTCGCGGTCGACCCGCTGCTCGACGCCAACGGCCGCTCCATCTCTGTGCGCGCCGAAATGCCGGCCGCCCCTGGCCAGGACCTGCGCCCCGGCATGTTCGCTCGCGTGCTGATCGTGTTCTCGGTGGACGACAAGGCCCTGGTGGTGCCCGAGGAAGCCCTGGTGCCGCAGGGCGAGCGCCAGTACGTCTACGTGATCGACGAGCAGGGCCAGGGCGACGCGCGCAAGCGCACCTCGCGCCGCGTGGAAGTGACCCTGGGCGTGCGCCGCGGTGCCGACGTGCAGATCACCCAGGGTCTGAAAGCCGGCGACACCGTGGTGGTGGCTGGCCAGCAGCGCCTGCAGCGCGACGGCACAGTGGTGCGTGTGGTCGATGTGGCGGCGGCGGCCGCCGCCAACTGACGCCACCGCCCGATCGCCACCGGAGGCCCGCATGCAACTGCCCGAAGTCGCCATTCGCCGCCCGGTGTTCGCCACCGTGCTGTCGCTGCTCATCCTGCTGGTGGGCCTGGTCTCGTTCAACAACCTCACCGTGCGCGAGTACCCGCGCATCGATGAGCCCACCGTCACCGTCACCACCCGCTTCGGCGGCGCCTCCAGCGAGGTGATCGAGTCCCAGGTCACCAAGGTGCTCGAGGACTCGCTCGCCGGCATCGAGGGCGTGGACATCATCACCTCCATCAGCCGGCAGGAGCAGAGCCAGATCACGGTGCGCTTCAAGCTCGAGCGCGACCCCGACTCCGCCGCCGCCGACGTGCGCGACAAGGTCAGCCGCGTGCGCCAGCGCCTGCCCGATGACGTGGACGAACCCACCATCGCCAAGGTCGAGGCCGACGCCACGCCGGTCATCTGGCTCGCGCTCAACTCGGACACCGTCTCGCAGTTGCAGCTCAGCGACCTGGCCAACCGCCTCATCAAGCCGCGCCTGCAGACCGCGCCCGGCGCCGCCGACGTGCGCATCTATGGCGAGCGGCGCTTCTCCATGCGCGTCTGGCTCGACCCGGACCGGCTCGCGGCCTACAACCTCACCACGCAGGACGTGGAGGACGCGCTGCGCCGCTCCAACCTGGAGGTGCCGGCCGGGCGCATCGAAAGTTCGCAGCGCGAGTTCAACGTCACGGCCGCCACCGACGTGCAGACGCCCGAGCAGTTCCGTGCCATCGGCATCCGCACCATCAACGGCCAGACCATCCGCATCGGCGACGTGGCGCGCGTGGAAGAAGGGCCGCAGGACGAGCGCGTGTCCGTGCGCTACAACGGCCGCGACGCGCTCTCGCTCGGCGTGATCCGCCAGGCCACGGCCAACCCGCTGGAGCTCTCGGCGGCGGTGCAGCAGATGCTGCCGCGCATCGTCGAGGAGCTGCCCCCCGGCGTGAGCATCGAGGTGGCCAACGACAACTCCATCTTCATCGACCGCTCCATCAAGGCGGTCTACACCACCATCGCCGAAGCCGTGGTGCTCGTGGCCCTGGTGATCTTCGTCTTCCTGCGCACGCTGCGCGCCTCGGTCATTCCACTGATCACCATCCCGGTGAGCCTGATCGGCTCCTTCGCGTTGATGGGCCTGTTCGGCTTCTCCATCAACACGCTCACCTTGCTGGCGCTGGTGCTGGCCATCGGCCTGGTGGTGGACGATGCCATCGTGATGCTGGAGAACATCTACCGCCACATCGAAGAGGGCATGAAGCCCTTCGACGCGGCCATCAAGGGCGCGCGAGAGATCGGCTTCGCCATCGTCGCCATGACGCTCACGCTGGCGGCGGTGTACGCGCCGCTGGCCTTCACGCCCGGGCGCACCGGCCGGCTGTTCGCCGAGTTCGCGCTGGCGCTGGCCGGCGCGGTGGTGGTGTCGGGCTTTGTGGCGCTCACGCTCTCGCCCATGATGTGCTCCAAGCTGCTGCGCCACGTGGACAAGCCCAGCCGCTTCGACCGTTTCATGGAGCGTGTGCTGGTGCGCGTCAACAACGGGTACGACCGCCTGCTGGGCCTGTCGCTGAACGTGCGCTGGCTGGTGGTGGGCGTGATGTTGGCCAGCGCCGGCGCGAGCTGGTGGCTGCTGAGCACCACGCGCTCCGAACTCGCGCCCATGGAGGACCGCGGCGTGGTGCTGGCCAACATCAACGGCCCCGACGGCGCTACCCTGGCCTACACGCGCCGCTACGTCAACGCGATCGAACAGATGGCGCGCGAGCAGCCCGAGTTCGACCGCATCTTCGCGGTGGTGGGCAATCCCTCGGTGGCGCAGGGCAGCGTCACCATGCGCGGCAAGGCCTGGGAAGATCGCGAGCGCACCACCATGGAGATCGCGCGCACACTGGCGCCGCGCATGGCGGCGCTGCCGGGCATCAGCGCCTATCCGATCACGCCACCCTCGCTGGGCCAGGGCTTTCGCGAGCGTCCGGTCAACTTCATCATCGTCACCAACGACAGCTACGAGAACCTGTCGAACGTGGTGCGCCAGTTCCAGGACCGCATGGCGCAGAACCCGGGCCTGGTGCAGGTGGACACCGACCTGCGCCTGAACAAGCCCGAGATCCGCATGGACGTGGACCGCGAGCGCGCCGCCGACATGGGCGTGAGCGTCGACACGATCGCGCGCACCGTGGAGACCATGCTGGGTGGGCGCATCGTCACGCGCTACAAGCGCGACGGGGAACAGTACGACGTGGTGGTGCAGACCGTCTCGGCCAACCGCAGCACGCCCGAGGACATCGACCGCCTGTTCGTGCGCGGGCGCGGCGACGCGATGATTCCGCTGGCCTCGCTGATCACCACGCGCGAGGTGGTGGTGCCGCGCGAGCTGAACCACTTCGGCCAACGCCGCAGTGCGTCGATCACGGCCAACGTGGCGCCCGACTATTCATTGGGCGAGGCGCTGGATTTCATGGAGCGCACGGCGGGTGAGATCCTGCCCGTGGGGTACGCCACCGACCTCAATGGCCAGAGCCGCGAATTCCGCAATGCCTCCGGATCGCTGGCGCTGGTGTTCGTGCTGTCGCTGCTGTTCATTTTCCTGGTGCTGTCGGCGCAGTTCGAGAGCTTTGTCGATCCTTTCATCATCCTGCTGTCGGTGCCTCTGTCGATGATGGGCGCGCTGCTGGCGCTCAAGTTGTCGGGGGGCACGCTCAACGTGTTCAGTCAGATCGGGCTGATCACGCTCGTGGGGCTGATCACCAAGCACGGCATCCTGATCGTGGAGTTCTCCAACCAGTTGCGCGAGCAGGGGCTTGAAAAGCTTGACGCGGTGAAGCGGGCGGCGGGCCTGCGGCTGCGGCCCATCCTGATGACCACGGGGGCGATGGTGCTGGGGGCGATCCCGCTGGCGCTGGCCACGGGCGCGGGGGCTGAGAGCCGCCAGCAGATCGGCTGGGTGATCGTGGGGGGCATGTCGGTGGGCACGCTGCTCACCATCTTCGTGGTGCCGACGATGTACACGCTGCTGTCGCGGCGCAAGGCGGGGGAGTCGGCGCATCCGGTGATGCACGAGGAGGGCGGCCGTCACGCTCCCCAGGACGTGATCCCGGCGAAGTGACTGTGTGTTGCGGGGGCTTTCGGGCCTCTGCTTCGCGAAGCTCGCGGCCACTGGGTGCGCTGCTCCGCGAATGTCCCCCGGACGGCTGCGCCGTCCTCCTCCTTTATTTCGCTGCGCAGCGCACCCAGCGTCCGCGAGCTGCCCACACGGTTGCGCACCAACAGACCGAGTGCCAACGAGGTCGTCGGTGATCGGGTGTCCGGCGCAGCGACATAAAGGAGGAGGAGCGGAGCGCGCCAGCGATCCGCTCCGGGGGACAGTCGCGGAGCCGGACACCCGATCACCGACGACCGGACCAACCGGAGACAGTCTTCTCAGACCACCCCGTCGAACAACATCACCTCGACGGCATCGCCCACCGCCACGTTCCCCTGCTCGTGCCGCAGCACGATGAGCCCGTTGGCCTGCACCATGGAACTGAGCACACCCGAGCCCTGGTTGCCCGTGGTGCGCGCCACCAGCGTACCGTCCGCTTCGCGCGTGACGGTGCCGCGCTGGTATTCCGTGCGGCCCGGCTTCTTGCGCATGGCCTCACCGCTCTTCGCCTGCAGCAGCACCGGTGGCGTCGCCTCCGCGCCCATGAGGCGTTGAAGGGCGGGCCGCACGAAGGCGAGGAAGGTCACCATCACCGCCACCGGGTTGCCCGGCAAGCCAAAAAGCACGGCCGACTTGCCCTTTTCGCTGATGCGCCCCACCGCCATCGACCGGCCCGGGCGCATCGCGATGCGCCAGAACGCCACGTCGCCCAGCTGCTTCATCATGGCCTTGGTGTGGTCGGCCTCGCCCATGCTCACGCCGCCGCTGGTGATGATGGCGTCGGCGCGCGCCGCGGCCTCGCGGAACGCGGCTTCCAGGCGCACGGGCTCGTCGGGGATCACGCCCATGTCGATGACTTCCACGCCCAGGCGCGTGAGCAGGCCGAAGACGGTGTAGCGGTTGCTGTCGTACACCGCGCCCTCGCGCGGCGCCTCGCCCAGGCTCAGGATCTCGTCGCCGGTGGAGAAGTAGGCCACGCGCGCGCGGCGCACCACGCGCACCGTGGGCAGGCCGAGGCTGGCGATGAGGCCGAGAGCGGCCGGGCCCACGGTCTGGCCGCGACGCAGTGCCGGCTGGCCGGCCATCAGGTCTTCGCCGGCAAAGCGGCGGTTGTCGCCGGGCTTCACCACGCCGGACGGTACCGTGACGGTGTCGCCATCCACCTTCACGAACTCGATGGGTACCACCGTGTCCAGGCCGGTCGGCATGATGGCGCCGGTCATGATCTTCAGGCACTCGCCGGCGCCCACGCGGCCGGCCCAGGCCTTGCCGGCAAAGGCCGTGCCCAGGTTGCTCAGCACCAGCGGCGATTCGCCGAGCGCCGCGCCGTCGAAAGCGAAGCCGTCCATGGCCGAGTTGTCGTGCGGCGGCACGCTGATGGGCGAGACCACGTCCTCCGCCAGCACGCGACCGAGGGCATCGAAGATGCCGACGTCTTCCGACTCGCTGATGGGCTCCACGAGCCGCGCGAGGAAGGCGTTGACCTGGTCGGCCGGCAGGGCCTTCGGGTCGTAGCCCTGCAGCTCGGCCGCGATCTGTTCGATGGTTTTCATGGCCGAACCTGCTCCAGCGCGTGCAGTTCGTCCAGCGTATTGGTGTTGAAGAAGGCTTGCGGGTCGTCGCCGGGGCGGTCGAAGGGCACGAGCACGGTGCGGTGCTGGTCCGTCCAGCGGTCGATCTTGCGGCCGCCGGCCTGGGTAAAGGCCACCAGGCTCTCCAGCAGCTCCACGCGCATGAGGCTGAACACCGGCTGCGCGCGCGGCGCGCTGCCGTTCTCGGGTGCGCTGGCCATGGCGATCTCGGTGTCCGGGTCGTCGAAGGCCTCGGCCAGGCGCTGCGCCAGGTCCAAGGGAAAGCGCGGCGTGTCGCAGGGCACGGTCAGCAGGAAGGGCGTTTCGGCGCGCTCCAGGCCGGTGAGGAAACCCGCGAGCGGGCCCGCGTAGTCGCTCAGCGTGTCGGGCCACACCGGCACCCCGAACGCCTCGTAGGCGCCGAGGTTGCGGTTGGCGTTGATCATCAGCTCGCCGATGTGCTGGCCTTCCTGCATCTGCAGGCGCATCAACGCGTGCAGTGCCAGCGGCGTGCCGTTGAACTTCTGCAGGCCCTTGTCGGCCCCGCCCATGCGCGAGCCCCGGCCGCCGGCCAGGACCAGTCCCGTGATTTCTCTGGCTTGGATCATTGGATGAAGAAGGCTAGCCGCCGATGTAACTCATCTCGACGCGCCGCTTGCCCTCGCCCGTCTCGGGCGGCAGCGAGGCGCGCAGTTGAGAGTAGCGGTCGTCGCGGCCTTGCCAGATGGCGCCGATGGCGCTGGCCAGTTCGGCGTCGCTGGCGCCGCCGCGGATGAGGTGGCGCAGGTCGTGGCCTTCGGTGGCGAACAGGCAGAGGTAGAGCTGGCCTTCGGTGGACAGGCGCGCGCGGTTGCAGTCGCCGCAGAAGGCCTGTGTGACGCTGCTGATGACGCCGATCTCGCCCGAGCCATCGGCGTAGGCCCAGCGCTCGGCGGTCTCGCCAGGGGCCGTGGGGTCCAGCGGCACCAGGGGCAGTTCGCGCTGCAGGCGTTCGATGAGCTCGGCGCTGGGCAGCACCTCGTCCATGCGCCAGCCGTTGGTGGCGCCTACGTCCATGTACTCGATGAAGCGCAGCACGATGCCCGTGCCCTTGAAGTGGCGCGCCATGGGCAGGATCTGGTCGTCGTTGGTGCCCTTCTTTACGACCATGTTGACCTTGATCGGTCCCAGGCCCGCGGCCTGCGCGGCCTCGATGCCGGCGAGCACCTCGGCCACGGGGAAGTCCACGTCGTTCATGGCACGGAAGACGGTGTCGTCCAGGCCGTCCAGGCTGACGGTCACGCGCTGCAGGCCCGCGGCCTTGAGCGCCTTGGCTTTGCGTGTGAGCAGTGAGCCGTTGGTGGTCAGCGTCAGATCGAGTGGCAGACCCTCGGTGGTGCGAAGCGCCGCGAGCTGTTCGACCAGGATCTCCAGGTTCTTGCGCAGCAGCGGTTCGCCGCCGGTGAGTCGGATCTTCTGCACGCCGTGCGCGGCGAACACGCGCGCCACGCGGGTGATCTCCTCGAAGCTGAGCAGGGCGCCGTGCGGCAGGTACTGGTAGTCCTTGTCGAAGACTTCCTTGGGCATGCAGTAGCTGCAACGGAAGTTGCAGCGGTCCGTCACGCTGATGCGCAGGTCGCGCAGCGGGCGGCCCAGCGCGTCGCCCAGCAGGCCGGTGGGCGCCACGGCCTGCGCCGGCACGGTGGCGGCGCGCCGGTGCAGGCGCTGGTCGATGAGGGGGATGACCCGTTCGGACATCCCCCGATTGTGGGTCAAACGCAGCGGGCGCCGTCCACCTCCAGGCAAACCCCGGAAATGAATGCGGCTTCGTCGCTGGCGAGGTACAGCACCGCGTTGGCCACGTCCTCGGGGGTGGAAAAGCGGCCCAGGGGGATGGTGCTGCGGAACTTGGCCAGGCGCTCGTCGGTGAGCTCGCCGCCCGCGAAGGACGCGCCCAGGCCGGTGAAGGGGTTCATCACCGGGTTGACGCAGTTCACGCGGATGTTGTCGGCGCCGAACTCGGCCGCGAGCGACTTGCTGGTGACGATGACCGCGCCCTTGGAGCCGTTGTACCAGGTGAGGCCCGGGCGCGGGCGCACG
The DNA here is from genome assembly GCF_000723405.1 of Hydrogenophaga intermedia. GTDB lineage: Bacteria > Pseudomonadota > Gammaproteobacteria > Burkholderiales > Burkholderiaceae_C > Hydrogenophaga > Hydrogenophaga intermedia. Next base: position 19,925 of record NZ_CCAE010000029.1, read on the forward strand.
CCGGCGGTGGAGGCGATGTTGATGAAGGCGCCGCCGCCGTTGGCGCGGAACACCGGCACCGCGTGCAGGGCCGACAGGTAGATGCTCTTGACGTTGACTGCGTAGCAGCGGTCGAACTCTTCCTCGCTCACGTCCAGCGCGGGCTGGTTCTTGTGCGTCCAGCCGGCGTTGTTGACCATGGCGTCCAGGCGGCCGTGGCGGTCCACGGCGGCCTGCACCAGGGCCTTCACGTCGGCCGAGCGCGTCACGTCGGCGGCAAAGAAGCTGGCGCGCCCGCCCTTGGCGGTGATGTCGGCGACCACGCGCTCGCCGCCTTGGGTATTGACGTCGTTGACGATGACCTGCGCGCCTTCTTCGGCCAGGCGGTGGGCAATGCCCTCGCCGATGCCGCCGCCCGCGCCGGTGACGATGATGGACTTGTCTTTCACTCGCATGCGATGGGTCTCCGTTGTCGTGTGGGATCAGCCGTGGCGGATGGCCACGGTCTTGAGGGTGGTGAAGCCCAGCAGGGCCTCGAAGCCTTTTTCGCGGCCGTAGCCGCTGGACTTGACGCCGCCGAAGGGCAGCTCCACGCCGCCTCCCGCGCCGTAGTTGTTGATGAACACCTGGCCGGCCTTCACGCGGTGCGCCATGCGCAGCTGGCGCGCGCCGTCGCGCGTCCACACGCCGGCCACCAGGCCGAAGGACGTGCCGTTGGCCAGTCGCACGGCCTCGTCTTCATCGTCGAAGGCCATGGCCGCGAGCACGGGGCCGAAGACCTCTTCCTGCGCCAGGCGGTGCTGCGGCGGCACGTCGCGCACCAGGGTGGGCGCGGCGTAGTAGCCCTTGGCGTCGGCGGCGGGGTCGATCTGGCCCTGGGCAACGATGCTCAGGCCGTCGCGCTTGACCTCATCGAGGAAGCCGCGCACGCGCTGCTGCTGCGTCTCGCGGATCAAGGGGCCGAGGTCCAGGTCCATCGTGGGTGGGCCGGCGCGCAGGCCCTTGAAGGCCTCGCCCAGGCGCTGCAGCAGCGGCTCGTACAGCTTGCGCTGCACCAGCAGGCGCGAGCCGGCGCTGCAGGTCTGCCCGCTGTTCTGCACGATGGCGTTGATGATGAAGGGCAGGGCCGCGTCGACGTCGGCGTCGTCGAAGACGATCTGTGGGCCTTTGCCGCCCAGCTCCAGCGTCACGGGGCAGTGCCGCTCGGCCGCGGCCTGCTGGATCAGCGTGCCCACGCGCGGGCTGCCGGTGAAGCTGATGTGGTCGATGCCGGGGTGGCGCGCAAGCGCGTCGCCCACCTCGTGCCCGTAGCCGGTGACGATGTTGATGGCGCCCGCGGGGAAGCCCACCTCGGCCGCGAGTTCGGCCACGCGCAGCAGCGACAGGCAGGCGTCCTCCGACGGCTTGACCACGCACACGTTGCCCGCCGCCAGCGCACCGCCCACGCTGCGCCCGAAGATCTGCATCGGGTAGTTCCAGGGGATCACGTGGCCGGTGACGCCGTGCGGCTCGTGCCAGGTGAGCACGCTGTAGCCGTCCAGGTAGGGAATGGTGTGGCCGTGCAGCTTGTCGCCCGCGCCGGCGTAGAACTCGAAGTAGCGCACCAGGGCCAGGGCGTCGGCCCGGGCCTGCTTCGTGGGCTTGCCGCAGTCGCGCTGTTCGATGGCGGCGAGTTCGTCCGCGTGCTCGGCTACCTTGGCGCTGAGCTTCATGAGCAGGCGCCCGCGCTCGGCCGCGGTGAGGCGTGCCCACGGGCCTTCCAGACAGCGGCGCGCGGCCTGCACGGCGGTGTCCACGTCGGCGGCGTTGCCGCGTTCGAGGGTGTCGTAAGGCTGGCCGTCGGCCGGGTCGATGACGGGCAGGGTCTGGCCCGAGGCGCCACGAACGAAGCGGTTGTCGATGAAGTGTTGTGCCATGAGCGGGCCTCCTTCACTGCGGGCCGATGGCGGGCGCGGGCCCGATCGGCGCCACGGCGGGCGTCTTGTTGAACACGATGTCGCGCAGCGTGAGCGACAGCGAGGGAACGTAGGTGATGACGGCCAGGCAGCCGATGATGACCAGCACGAAGGGCAGCAGGTGGCCGATCATGCGGTCCAGCGAAATGCGCGCCACGGTGGCGGCGGCGAACAGGTTCACGCCGAAGGGCGGGGTGATCATGCCCATGGCCAGGTTCACCACCATGATCATCCCGAAGTGCACCGGGTCGATGCCGAAGAACACGGCCACCGGCACCAGGATGGGCGCCAGCACGATGATGGCGGCCGAGGTCTCGATGAACATGCCGATGACGAACAGCGCCGCGTTCACGCCGAGCAGGAACCACATGGGCGACTGCAGCACGTCTTTCAGCCAGAGGCCGATCGCGTCCGGGATGCCGGCGCGCGTGATGAGGAAGGCGAAGAGGCCCGCGTTGGCGATGATGAACATGATCACCGCGCTGGAGATGACCGACTTGCGCAGCACCGGCATCAGATCTTTGAAGCTCAGTTCGCGGTGGATGCCCAGGCCCACGAGCAGCGCGTAGAACACGGCCACCACCGAAGCCTCGGTGGGCGTGAACACGCCGCCGTAGATGCCGCCGAGGATGATCACCGGCATGAGCAGCGCCCAGCCCGCCTCCAGCGTGGCGCGGCCCACCGGCAGGCGCCCGTCGCCGTCGTTCTTGCCCAGGCCCTTGAAGCGGCACCACAGGTGCACGAACAGCATGAGCGCGCCGCCGATGAGCAGGCCCGGCACCACGCCAGCGATGAACAGCTCGCCGATGGAGACCTCGGCGGCCACGCCGAAGAGGATCATGGGAATGGAGGGCGGGATCACCACGCCGAGTTCGGCCGAGGTGGCTTGCAGCGAGGCCGCGTAGCCCACCGGGTAGCCGTGCTTGACGAGCGCGGGGATGAGGATGGAGCCGATGGCGAAGGTGGTGGCGACGGATGAGCCCGACACCGCCGCGAAGATCATGCAGGTGAGCACGCAGGTCATGGGCAGGCCGCCCTGCACGCCGCCCACCAGCGACTTGGCGAAGTTGACCAGGCGGCGCGAGATGCCGCCCGTTTCCATGAGGTTGCCCGCGAGGATGAAGAAGGGGATGGCGGCGAGCGGGAATTTGTCGATCGCGCTGAACATCTCCTTGGGCACGAGGATGAGCTTGTCGCCGTCGAACAGCGCCAGGCCCAGGATGGCCGAGCCGCCGATGGCGACGGCGATGGAGATGCTGAGGGCGAAGCCCAGCAGCATGGTGAAGAGCAGGGTGAAGGTCATGGCGAACGCCTCGTCTCTTTCATTCTTTTATTGCGCGGTGGCGAGTTCTTCGTTCTTGGGATCGATGTGGTGCGCGATGACGGCGATCACGCCCAATGCGGCGCCCACCGGCAGCGCCGAGTAGGCCCAGCCCATGGAGAGCTCCATGCTGGCGAAGGTCTGGAAACGCACGCGCGTGACGAGGTCGATGCCGAACCAGATGAGCACGCCGAGGAAGCTCAGGTTGACGAGGGTGATGATCCAGCGCACCGTGCGGTGCCAGGCGCCGCGCGACAGGCGCAGCATCAGGTCCACGGACACCAGCGCACCCTGGCGCAGCGCGGCCACCACGCCCAGCATCACCATCCAGATGAGCAGGCGGCGCATGGACTCCTCCGTCCAGGTGGAGGGCTGCGAGAGCACGAAGCGGCTGGTGACCTGCCACATGCCGAGGCAGGAGATGAGCGCGAGCAGCAGACAGGCCACGCTGAGGCACAAGCCCGTGAGCGCACGGTCGAGCCGCAAAAAGAGCGTTTTCATGAGAGAACCTTCGAGTGCAAGCGCGCAACCCAGGATGCCGCGGATCCGGCTTTGCCGGTCCGCAGGCATCGCCCCCTGGGGGGTGACGGCCCACGTGAGTGGGCCGGCGCGGGGGGTACTTACTTGACGTTCTGAATCGCGGCGATCTTGTCGGCGCCGAACTCCTTGGCGTAGCCAGCGTAGGCGGGCGCCACAGCCTTGCGGAAGCTCTCGCCGTTGACCTTCTTGACCACCTGCATGCCGTCCTTCTCGAGCAGGGCGATGCCGCTGTCCTCGTCGTCGTTGACTTTCTTGCGCTGCGCGGCGGCGGCCTTCTTGCCGGCCTCCAGGAAGACCTTCTTGTCGTCGGCCGACAGCTTGCCCCACACGGCGGGCGAGAGGATCAGCGCGGCCGGCGAGTACACGTGGCCGGTGAGCGAGAGGTGCTTCTGCACCTGCGAGAACTTGGACGACAGGATCACGGGGATCGGGTTCTCCTGGCCGTCCACGGTGCCCTGCTGCAGCGCGGTGAACAGCTCGGGGAAGGGCATGGGCGTGGGCAGGATGCCGAAGGTCTTGTAGCCGTCCATGTGCACCTTGTTCTCCATGGTGCGCATCTTCAGGCCGGCCGCGTCGCTGGCCTGGTTGATGGCCCGCTTGCTGTTGGTCATGTGGCGGAAACCGTTCTCCGTCCAGGCCAGGTTGACCAGGCCCTTGGCTTCCATCTTCTTGCTCAGGTCTTGGCCGATGGGGCCGTCCATCACCTTGCGCGCGTGGTCGTAGTCGCGGAACAGGAAGGGGATGTCGACGATCTTGACCTCGGGCACGAAGTTGCCCAGCGGGCCGGTGGAGGTGTTCACCAGGTCCTGCGTGCCGAGTTGCACGGCCTCGATCTGCTCGCGCTCGCCGCCGAGGGCCGAGTTGGGGAACTGCTGGCACTTGTAGCGACCGCTGGTGCCCTTCTCGATCTCTTCGCAGAACACCGTGGAGCCCACGCCGTAGTGCGACGTGGGCGAGGTGGCGTAGCCGATCTTGAGGACCGTCTGCGCCTGGGCGCCGCCAGCGGCGGCCAGCAGGGCCGCCATGGCCAGGGGGGTGAGCAGCTTCTTCATCATGCGTTTGTCTCCTTGGGGTGGTTCACGGGCGAAAGAAATGGTCAGCGCGCGGGAGTCAGCCGTGTGCGCGCTGCCGCTGAGGTCACGGCATCGGGGTGGTCCTGCGCGTACTGGCGCAGGACGGCATGGAAATCGGGGTCGGCCTGCAGGCCCAGCGCGCGGGCGCGCGGGCTGTCGAAGCGCGCGGGCCAGCCGGCCACGATGCGCGCGGTGGCGGCGTCGGGTTCGTGGCTCACCAGCGCGGTGGCCTCAGGGCCGGCAAAGGCGGCGAGGGCGTCGAGCATGTCCTGCACGCGCAGGCTCAGCGCGGGCAGGTTGATGGCGGTGCGCCCGCCGAAGGCCTCGCGGCTGGCCTCGGCCACCGCGATGATGCCGGCCACCGTGGTGGCGGGCGATGAGAGGGCCACGGGCGTGTCCAGCGGCACCGGGCAGTTGCTGGGCTGGCCGGCCAGGGGCTCGCGCAGCATGCCGGAGAGAAAGCCCGAGGCCGCGCCGTTGGGCTTGCCGGGGCGCACCGACACGGTCATCAGGCGCGCGGCGCGGCCATCGATGTACCCCTTGCGCGTGTAGTCGGCCACGAGTTGTTCGCAGACGAACTTGTGGATGCCGTAGCTCGATTGGGGCGTGGGCAGGGTGTCGTCGTTCACCACGGCGGGCAGGGGCAGGGCCGGGTCGCTGCCGTATACCGCAACGGAGCTGGAGAAGAAGAACATCGGCGGTGGATGCCCCGAGGCCGTCTGCCGGCGGCAGGCGTCGAGCAACGCGCGCGTGGTGTCCAGGTTGGCGTGCAGGCCGAGGTCGAAGTCGGCCTCGCACTCGGCGGAGACGGCCGAGGCCAGGTGGAAGACGGCGTCCCAGCGCTGCGCGAACAGCGCGGGGATGCTGGCCATGAGATCGCCCGCCAGTGATTGCACGCGCGGGTCGCGGGTGAGCGTGTCGTCGCGCGGGGCGAAGAGGTCTGCCAGCATCAGGCGCTCGATGGAGCGGCCTGCGAGTTGCCCGCGTTGCAGCAGCTCGCGCGCGAGGCGCGTGCCCAGGAAGCCGGCGCCGCCGGTGATGAGGATGTTCATGCGGATGCCTTGCTTGCTTGTTGCTCGCGCCAGCGGCGCAGCCAGCCCAGGCCGGCGCTGGTGCCGGCGCGCGGGCGGTACTCGCAGCCCACGAAGCCGGTGTAGCCCAGCTCGTCCAGGCGGCGGAAGAGGTGCGGGTGGTTGATCTCCCCGTCGTCGGGCTCGTGGCGGTCGGGCACGCCGGCGATCTGGATATGGCCCACGCCAGGGAGGTGCCGTTCGAGTCGGCGCGTGAGGTCGCCCTCGCTGATCTGGCAGTGATAGAAGTCCATCTGCACGCGCAGGTTGGGCGCGCCCACCTCAGCCACCACGTCGTGCGCCTGCTGTTGCGTGGTGAGGAAGTAGCCCGGTGCGTCGCGCCCATTGAGCGGTTCGATCAGCAGCGTGATGCCCAGCGGCGCCACGCGCGCGGCGGCCTGGCGCAGGTTGGCCACGTAGGTGGCGTGCAGGCGGGCCCGGTCGGCGCCCTCGGGCACGACGCCGGCCATGGCGTGCAGGCGCTGGCAGACGGTGGCCTCGGCGTAGCGCAGGGCCGTTTCCAGGTTGGCGGCGAATTCGGCCTCGCGGCCAGGGAGGCAGGCCATGCCGCGCTCGCCGATGGCCTGGTTGCCCGGTGGCAGGTTGAACAGGGCCTGCGTGAGGCGGTGGTCGCGCAGGCGGCGCGCGATCTCGTCGGCGTCGAACTCGTAAGGGAACAGGTACTCGACGGCGTCGAAGCCATCGGCGGCGGCTGCGGCGAAGCGCTCCAGGAAGGGCACTTCGGTGTACATCAGCGAGAGGTTGGCGGCGAATCGGGGCATGTCACCAGAGGGTGTTGAAGCGCTGGCGCAGCTCGTCGAGGCGGGCGTCGCTCAGCGGGGCGGGGCGGGGGGAGCACAGCAGCCACAGGCGCGCGGTCTCTTCCAGCTCTTCGAGCAGGGCCATGGCCTGCGCGGGACTCTGATGCCACACGACGGGGCCCAGGCGTTCGAGCATCACGGCGTGCAGCGGGCGTTCGGCGCGGGCGATGAGGCCTGCGACCTCATCGGCCACGGCGGCATCGCCGGGCGCCCGGTAGGCAACGTGGGGCACGTGGCCCACCTTCATCACCTGGTAGGGCGTGACGGGTGGCAGGATGTCTTGCGCGGTCCACACGCCTTGCAGGCTCAGCGCCACCAGGTGCGTGCTGTGGGTGTGCAGCACGCAACGCGCGTGCGGGGCGCTGTCGTAGATGCGGCGGTGCAGGGCCAGGGTCTTGCTGGCGCGCTCTCCGGCAAGCTGCTGGCCATCGGCGGCCACCCAGGCCAGGGCGGCGGGGTCGAGCTGGCCGAGGCAGGCGTCGGTGGGGGTAATGAGGAAGCCACCGCCTTGCGAGTCGTCCAGGCGCAGGCTGATGTTGCCGGCCGTGGAGTGCGCGTAGCCACGCAGGAACAGCGAGGCGCCCACGCGCACGATCTCCTCGCGGCAGGCCTGTTGGGCGGCGGGCACGCTGGGCTTCACGCCGCTACCTCGGTCATGGCCAGGGCCTCGCGGAAGAAATCGGGGCCGCCGAAGTTGCCGGACTTGAGCGCGAGCAGCAGCTCGTCGCCGCCCTGCGCGGTGCGCGCGCCCGTCCAGGGCACGCCGGGGCAGATGCTGGGGCCGATGCGCAGCTGAGTCACGTCCAGCGCCTGCACCACGGCCCCGGAGGTCTCGCCGCCAGCGACCACCAGACGTCGCACGCCGGCGTCCACCAGGCCGCGCGCCACATGGGCCAGCGCTTGTTCGACGAGTTCACCGGCGGCCTGCACGCCCAGGGCCTGCTGCACGGCGCCCACGCGATCGGGCGCGGCGGTGGCGTAGACGAGCACGGGGCCGTCGTTCAGGGCTTGCTTCGCTTTCGAGAGCAGCATCTGAGCCGTGTCGGTGCCCTGGTGCAGGGCCAGGGGGTCGACCTGCACCGCCGCGCCGCCGGCCTGCAGCCAGTGCGCGACCTGGGCGTTGGTGGCTTGTGAGCATGAGCCCGACACGACGGCCGAGGCGCCGCGCACCGGCGGCAGCGCGGCGGCCTGCGCATCGGGTTGCAGCCAGCCGCGCCGCGCGTAGGCGGGCGGCAGGCCCAGGGCCACGCCGGAGCCGGCGGTGATCAGCGGCAGATCGGCGCAGGCCTCGCCGAGCGTGAGCAGGTCGTCGTTGTCCACCGCGTCGGCAATGGCGATGCGAACGCCCTCGGCCTGCAGGCCCTTCAGTCGCTCGCGCGCCGCGTCGGCGCCCATCGCGACCGCGTCGTGCCGCAGCAGGCCCACGCGCTGCGCCGTCTGCGCCTGCAGCACACGCACCAGGTTGGCGTCCGTCATGGGCGTGAGCGGGTGCTGGCGCATGCCCGAATCGCTGAGCAGCGCGTCGCCCACGAACAGGTGGCCCTTGAACACGGTGCGGCCGTTCTCGGGGAAGGCGGGGCAGGCGATGGTGAGGTCGGTATCGAGCGCGCGCATCAGCGCGTCCGTGACGGGGCCGATGTTGCCGCGCGGCGTGGAGTCGAAAGTGGAGCAGTACTTGAAATAGATCTGCCGCGCGCCGGCCGCGCGCAGCGCAGCGAGCGCGGCCAGGCTCTGCTCGACGGCGGCCTCGGGCGCGATGGTGCGCGTCTTGAGTGCGACCACCACCGCGTCAGCCTCGGGCAGCGGGCCCTGCGGCACCCCCAGCACCTGCACCGTGCGCATGCCGGCGCGCACCAGCATGCTGGCCACGTCGGTGGCGCCGGTGAAGTCGTCGGCGATGACGCCGAGGATCATGCGTCGCTCCCGATGGGCGACGGCAGCTCCAGCCCCGCCAGCGTGGCGTAGTACTTCACCACCGCTGAATCGTCCTCGCCGCCCAGGCCCATGGCGGCCGTGGCCAGGTAGAGCTGGTGCGCGGCGGCGGCCAGGGGCAGCGGGAATTTCAGGGCGCGCGCCGCGTCGAGCACGATGCCCAGGTCCTTCACGAAGATGTTCACCGCCGACAGCGGCGTGTAGTCGCCGTCCAGGATGTGCGGCACGCGGTTTTCGAACATCCAGCTCATGCCGGCGCTGTGGCAGATCACCTCGTAGAGCTGGCGCGGGTCGGCCCCGGCCTTCATGCCCAGCGCCATGGCCTCGCAGGCGCTGGCGATGTGCACGCCCGCCAGGTGCTGATTGACCATCTTCACCGTGGAGCCGACGCCGGCGCGATCGCCCAAGCGGTAGACCTTGCCCGCGATCGCGTTCAGCGCCGCGTCGGCGGCGGCGAAGGCGGCCTCGCTGCCCGAGGCCATCACCGTCATCTGGCCCTCGGCGGCCTTTTTCGCGCCGCCGGACACCGGGCCATCGATGAACAGGATGCCGCGCTCGGCCAGGCGCGCTTCCCATTGCGGCGGCAGGGCCGGGTCCACCGTGGCGGAGGCGATCACCACCGCGCCGGGGCGCAGGCCCTGGGCCACGCCGTGCTCGCCGAACAGCACGGCTTCGGTCTGCGCGGCGTTCACCACCAGCACCAGCACGGCGTCGCAATGCGCGGCCAGTTCGGCGGGGTGCGACACGGCGCGGCCGCCGGCCTGTTCGAAGGCGGCGCGGGCGGCGGGCTGCGGGTCGCAGCCCCAGGTGGTCAGGCCCCGGCGCAAGGCCGAGCGGGCGGCGCCCAGGCCCATGGAGCCCAGGCCGATGACGCCCAGCGTGGCGGGCGTGGTCTTGGTGGTGGCGGTCATTCGGTGCGGGGTGTGGCGGGTTTGAGCAGCGCGTCCAGCGCGCGGCGCACGGGCGGCGGGGCGTGTTCGATGCGGTGCGCGGCGTTGGCCATGTGGCGCATGGCGGCCTCGCGCGCGGCGGCGGCGTCGCCCCGGCACACGGCCTCGGCGATGGCGCGGTGCTCCTGGTGCACCTGCACCATGTAGCCGCTGTCCAGGGACTCGTTGGTGCGCGTCACCTTCATGGCGTCGCGCTGGTACTGCTCCAGAAAGCCGAGCAGGCGTTCGTAGTGCGGGTTGTCGGTGGCGCGGGCGATGCTGCGGTGAAAGCGCAGGTCGGCCTCCACGCCGGGCGCGCCCAGTGGCGGGCAGGCCTCCAGCTCGGTCAGCGCATCCATGATCGAACGCGCTTTCTCGGGCGTGATGCGCCGCGCGGCGAGCTCGGCCACATCGGCCTCCAGCCCGCGGCGCACCTCCACCACCTGCAGCACGGCCTCCATGGAGTGCAGCACCGTCGGGTCGAAGGCCAGGGCGCGCGCCTGGTGGCTGGGCGCCACGAACACGCCCGCGCCCTGGCGCGAGGTGAGCAGGCCGATGGACTTGAGCTGGCTGATGGCCTCGCGCACCACGGTGCGCGACACGCCGAACTGCTCGGACAGGCGCTGCTCGGTGGGCAGGCGCTGGTCGGGCTCCAGCTCGCCCGACTCGATGCGCTGCATCAGCAGGGCCGCGAGCCTGTCGGTCAGGCGCTGCGGGGCCTGCAGGGGCTCGGCGTGGTCGGGGGGCATGCTTGTCTCGGGCTTTTGTGTGCTTATCAGGTCATCATACAAATTTGATGGACAAAGAAAATCCCGGGAAAACCCGGGATCGTGCAGGGCTCAGCGGCCGACGGCGACGAACAGCGCGCTGTTGTCGCGCAGCCAATCGGCCGATCGCTCGGTGTGCTGCTGATCGGGGTGGAAGTCGGCGCGGAAGTAATCGCGCCAGGCCGACCAGTTGGCCCGCAGCAGGCCATGCCGGCCCAGCAGGTGGCGCCCCGCGCTGCGCCAAGTGGACCAGCGCCACAGCGTGCCGTCGCGCCGCAGGTTGGCCACGGTCTGGCGCAGGGCGTCGGCCAGGAAGAACACGGTGATGCGACGCATCCACTTCACGCGCCATTCGTGGTTGCCGCCCAGGGCCTGGTACAGGTCGAAGGCGGTGCTCTTGTGCTCGGCCTCTTCGGCGCTGTGCCACAGCCACAGGGCCTGCAGGCGCGGCTCGCTGCCGGCCAGCACCTCGGGGTGGCCCAGCAGCCACTCGGCGAACAGGGCGGTGAAGTGCTCATTGGCGGCGGTGATGCCCAGGGCGTGGCGCACGTCGGCGCCAGCCAGCAGCTTCATGCGCGACTCGGCGCGCGGCGCCCAGTCGTTCACCAGGCCGTGTTTTTCGATCTGTGCGTTGAACAGCGCGTGGATGCGGCGGTGTGTGGCCTCCTGGCCCACGAAGCCCTTTACCTCCGCGTCCCAGCGCGCGCGCTGGTCCTCCGGCAAGGCCTTGGCGCCATCGCGCACGGCGTCGATGAAGAACTGCTCGCCCACCGGGAAGCTCATCGACAGCGCGTTGAACCAGGCGGTGAGGAAGGCGTCGCCGCCGCACCAATGGCGCGGCACGGGCGTCTCCAGATCGATGAGCAGGCGGCGGACGGTGAGGTCGGTCATGGCAGTACTGGTACGGGTAGGTACCGGGCGACTGTGCGCGTGTGCGCGAGGGCTGTCAAGCCTGTGCCAGACTGCCGCCACCTCATGATCAGGAGCAGCGAATGAACACCTCGACGGCGGCCCGGCTTCAAGTCATCTTCGTTGTCGAAGCGCCGCCGCCTGGTGTGCTGTTCGCCGTGCAGAGCGGGCGCGATGAATTGCTGCCGCCGTTCGCCTCGACGGGCGACTCGCTGTCCTTCGCCTTTTCGCTGGAGCTGGGGCCGCCGCTGGCGGACGGCGCGTTCAATTTCCGTGGCCCCTTGGCGCAGGGCACGCCCGCCGACCGGTTCGTCTACCTCAACTCCGGCACCTACGCCGGCCAGCAGCAAGCCCCGTGGGAGCGTCGGGCGAAGATCAAGTTGGGGGGCATTCCCCGGGACCTCGTTGCGTCTGCCGCGGGCCAGGCGGATCTGGCGGTCGAAGCCCGCATCCGGGGCGCGGCACGGGATGGCGGGCCGGTGTGCGCCAGCGTCAACCCCCCCGACATCACTTGGCACCTGGCCAGCCGCCCGACGCCATAGCGAAGCGGCCTCAAGCCACCGCGCCGCGCGGCAAGCCGGGCCCGCTGCCGCGCACCCGCCAGAACAGGAACAGCGCGATGCTCATGTTCAGCAGGTTCCACCCGATGCCGTTGAGAAATGCCGCGTGGTAGCTGCCGGTGAGGTCGAACACCCAGCCCGACATCCAGCCCCCCAGCGCCATGCCCACCAGCGTGGCCATGATCACCGCGCCCACACGCGCGCCGGCTTCTTGCGGCGCGAAGTGCTCGCGGATGATGATGGCGTAGCTGGGCACGATGCCGCCCTGGAACAGGCCGAACATGGCCGAGATGAGGTACAGCGGCACCATGCCGTCGAAGGGCAGGAACATCAGCAAGGCCACGCACTGCAGGGCCGAGCCCAGCAGCAGCGTGCGAATTCCGCCGATGCGGTCGCAGATCCAGCCCGACACCAGGCGGCTGACGATGCCGCTGGCCAGCATGAGCGAGAGCATCTCGGCGCCGCGCGCCGCGCCAAAGCCCAGGTCCACGCAGTAGGCCACGATGTGCACCTGCGGCATGGACATGGCCACGCAGCAGGCCACGCCGGCCACGCACAGCAGGGTCTGCGCTTGCGCGGGCTTCATGCCGAAGGGGCGTGAGGTGTCGGGCAGGGCGCCGCCGGGCGTGGCGGGCGCGGCCGCCAACACCAGCGGCGGGCGCTGGCGCATGAGGTTGGCCAGCAAAAAAATGCCCGTGCCGCAGACGATGGCGAGCAGGAAGTAGGTGTTGCGCCAGCCGATGGTCTCGATGCCCCACTGCACCAGCGGGGGCCACACGGTGCCGGCCACGTAGTTGCCGCTGGCCGCGATGGCCACCGCGATGCCTCGCCGCTTGTTCCACCACAAGGCGGTGTCGGCCAGCAGCGGCGCGAAGGTGGCCGAACTGCCCAGCAGGCCCAGCAGCAGCCCGTGCGCCAGGCCGAAGGCCCAGATGTTGCCGGACAGCGCGGCGGCCGCGAAGCCGCCAGCCACGGCCACCGCGCCCAGGCGCAGCACGGGGGTGATGCCATGCTTGTCGGCCAGGCGCCCGGTGAACAGACCGCCCAGGCCCAGGCAGACCATCATGAGCGTGTAGGGCAGTGAGGCGTCGCCGCGGCCGATGCCGAACTCGGTCTGCACCGCGGGCAGCACCACCGCCACCACGTACATGCCGGCGTTGCCGAGGGTGACCAGGCCCAGCACCGTGAGCAGCCGCCAGGCGGCGGTGCGGGAGTCGATGAGGCTGGGGTCGGCGGGGGTGTTGTCTCGTGTTGTGTTTTTCATGGCCCGGCGATGCTACGACGCCCGCGCGGGCCATGCGTCCTCAAGCGGAGGGTGCCCCTGTCACTCGACCGTGAAGCCCACGGCCTTGACGATCGGGCCCCAGTGCTCGGTGTCGCGGCGCTGCATGGCCAGCAGCTCGGCCGGCGTGGACGACCGGGCCTCCAGCCCCATTTCCGCCAGGCCATTGACCACCTCCGGCTTGGCCAGCGCCGTTTTCAGGGCGGCATTGGCCTGCTGCACCGTGGCCGCGGGCGTGCCGCCGGGCAGGTAGAAGGCGAACCACTCGTCCGTGACGATGTCCTTGTAGCCCTGTTCGACATAGGTGGGCACCTGCGGTACGAAGCGGCTGCGCTTGGCGCCGGAGACGCCGAGCAGGCGCACGCGCCCGCCGCCCAGGTGCGGCATGAAGTCGCCGATGGGGCCGCTGACGCAGGCGATCTGCCCCGCCGTGAGGTCCAGGATTGCCGCCTGCGTGCCGCGGTAGGCGACGTGGCGCATGGGCACCTTGCCCGCGCGGCTCAGCATCTCGCCCGTGAAGTGGGGCGTGGAGCCGGCGGCGGGCGAGCCGAAGTTCGCTTCGTTGGGGTTGGCCTTCAGCCAGGCCATGAGCTCGGGCACGTTGGTGACGGACGCCGGCACGGCCGGGCCCACACCCAACGCGAATTCGAACGAGCAGGCCACGGACACGGGCGCGAGGTCCTTGAACGGCTCGTAGGGCAGCTTCTTGTAGATGTGCGGGTAGATGGTGAGCATCGACGCCGGGGTCTGCAGCAGCACGGTTCCGTCAGCGGGCGCACCCTTCACCGTGGAGATCGCGATCTGCCCGCCGGCGCCCGTCTTGTTTTCGACCACGGCGGTGCGCGCGTAGAGGCCGCGCAGGCCGTCGGCGACGCGGCGGCAGACGGTGTCGGAGGTGCCGCCGGCGGCGAAGCCGGTGACGATGCGCAGCACGTCCACGGGTGGCGTCTGGGCTTGCGCGGCAGCGCTGCCGAACAGGCCGGGCAGCGCCAGCGCGGTGGCGCCGTGCTGGACGAATTGGCGACGGGTCGATGGCATGGAAAAGTCTCCTGATGAAATGGGGCGCAGGGCGCCGTTGGCTGGGAATCCGGAATGGAAAAAGGGCGGGAACGGTGATCAGGCGGGTGCTGGGTCGAGCGCGCGGGCGGCGCGGCGAACCAGTTGGGCCACGCTGCCGTCGTGCCGGAAGCCAGCGGCGTCGGCGCGCGCCGTCGTCAGCGGTGGCAGCCGGCCGAACTGGGCCTCCAGTGCTTCGTCGGGGCGGTAGCTGACGAGGGCAGATGCGCCGGGCCGCTCGGCTTCGAACGCCCGCACCAGTTCGCCAATGCTCAAGCGTTGCGCAGGCAGGGTCCAGGCGGTGTGGCCGCCCAGGCGCTCGGGCGGGCACTGCGCCGCGTGCAGCAGGTTGTCGATGCAGGCCTCGAGCGACAGCAGCCACAAGGTGGCGGACGCCGACACCGGACAGACGAAGGACCGTTGCTCCACCAGAGCACGAATAAGCTCGCTGGAAAAGGCCGACAGCGCGCCCGTGGGCGTGGGGGGGCGCGCCACGATGCCGGGCAGGCGCAGCGAGCGCGCGTGCAGGAAGCCGCGCCGCGTGCAGTCGGCCAGAAAGATTTCCGCCATCTGCTTCTGCGCGCCGTAGCTGAGGCTGGGCCGCAGCGGTGTGTCGTCGTCGATGCGCGCGGGCAGCGGCGCGCCGAACACGGCGATGGAACTCGTGAAGACGAACGTGGGCGCCGCGCCGCCGCGCTGCACGGCCTCCACGAGTGCGAGGGTCGCGTGCACATTGACCTTCAGGCCCAGTTCGTGGTCGGACTCGGACTGCCCGCTCGGCACGCTGGCCAGGTGGAACACCACGTCGTGGTGGTTCTGCGTGATCGCGTCGATGACCGCGGCGTCGGCGATGCTGCCGGCCACGGCGCGCACCTGGGGCGCCGGTGGTGCCTCGGGCAGCCGCAGGTCGCACAGCGTGAGCTGGTCGATGGCCTGCCCTTGCAGGGTGGCACCAGGCGCGGCCAGGCGGCGGGCCAGGGCGCGGCCGATGTAGCCGTCGGCGCCGGTGATGAGGACCTTCATGCGAGGTGCTTCCTCATGCCGGCTTGGCCACGCGCACGATCTGCGACAGGTCGGCCTCACCCAGCCCCTGCGACTTGCCCTGGCGGAAGCGCTCCTGCACGGCGCGCAGCACTGGTGCGTGCACGTCGGCCACCTGCATGGCCTCGGCCACGTTGTCCACGTCCTTGAGCATGGTGGCCAGCGCGCCGATGCTGTGTTCGGGCGGTGTGGTCATGCGCGGCACGAAGGTCTGCAGCAGCACCGAATCGGCCCAGCCACCGGCCAGGGCGGTGGACAGCGCCGCCGCGTCGATGCCACTGCGCTGCGCCAGGCTCACCGCCTCGGCGATGGCGCACAGCGTGGTGGCGACCACGGTCTGGTTGCACAGCTTGGCCACCTGGCCGGCGCCCGAATCGCCCATGCGGGTGATGGCGCGGGCGTAGGCGCGCATCGCGGCGCTGGCCTGGTCGATGGCAGCGGGCTCGCCACCCGCCATCACCACCAGCGCGCCATTGGCCGCGCCCGCGATGCCGCCGGAGACGGGCGCGTCCACCCAGTCGGCGCCGGTTTCCGCCTTGAGCCGTTGCGCGATCTCGCGCGTGGCGGTGGGCGAGATGCTGGAGTGGTCCACCACGCGGCGCAGGGCGCCGGTCTGGCTGTTCAGGCCTTTGAGACCGTTCTGGCCGAAGGCCACTTGTGCAACGGCCCGCGTGTCCGTGAGGCAGAGGATCACCGTCTCGCAGTGCTGCGCCAGCTCGGCCGGGTCGGCCGCGAGCACCGCGCCTTCGGCCACCAGCGGCGCTGCTTTCTCGGGCGTGCGGTTCCACACCATCACGCGGTGGCCTGCCTGCAGCAGGCGGCGCACCATCGCGGCGCCCATGAGGCCCGTGCCGCCAAATCCGATCGTCGTCTCCACCGCCATCACCGTTCCTCCGCTTCATTGGGGGTTTCATAGGGCCAGTCCACCGCGCCCGAGTGCGTCACCGCACCGAGCCGCGCGGGCCGCACCACGAGCGCGTATTTCTCCAGCACGCCGCCCATCCGCGCGGGCGCGGGCGCTGTCCAGCGCGCGCGGCGCGCGGCGAGTTCGTCATCGGGCACCTGCAGCTCGATCAGGCCCGCCGCCGCGTCGATGCGGATCACGTCGCCGCTGCGCACCAGCGCGATCGGCCCGCCGTCCACGGCCTCCGGCCCCACGTAGCCGATGCACAGCCCGCGCGTGGCGCCCGAGAAGCGCCCGTCGGTGAGCAGGGCCACCGATTCGCCCATGCCCTGGCCGTAGATCGCGGCCGTCACGCTCAGCATCTCGCGCATCCCCGGCCCGCCTTTGGGGCCTTCGTTGCGGATGACCAGCACCTCGCCGGGCTCGTAGCGCCGCTCGGCCACGGCGCGCATGCACGCCTCTTCGTTCTCGAACACGCGCGCCGGGCCGGTGAACTGCAGCGATTTGAGGCCGGCGATCTTGAGCAGCGCGCCATCGGGGCACAGGTTGCCGCGCAGCACGGTGACCCCGCCCGTGGGGTGGATGGCCCGCTCGCAGGGCCGCACCACGTTGCCGTCGGCGTCGGGCCAGCGCTGCAGCGCATCGGCCAGGCGTTCGCCGTCCAGGGTGAGCACGTCGCCATGCAGGTGGCCGCCCTGCAGAAGGGTCTTGAGCACCATGGGCACGCCGCCCACCTCATGCAGGTCGCGCGCCAGGTACTTGCCGCCGGGCTGCAGGTCGGCGATCAGCGGGGTGCGCTCGAAGACAGCGGCCACGTCGTCCAGGGTGAAGGGCACGCCGGCCTCGTGCGCGATGGCGGGGATGTGCAGGGCCGCGTTGGTGGAGCCGCCCGTGGCGGCCACGGCGGCGCAGGCGTTCTCCAGGCTCTGGCGCGTGATGAGCTCGCGCGGCAGCGGCCCGCCGTTGGCGATGAGGCGCATCACCGTCTCGCCCGCGCGCTGCGCGATGGCCAGGCGCTCGCTGTAGACGGCCGGCATCATGGACGAGCCCAGGGGCGACAGGCCCAGGGCCTCGCCCACCATGGCCATGGTGTTGGCCGTGAACTGGCCCGGGCAGGCGCCCGCGCTGGGCGTGCAGGTGCGCTCGATGGCCAGCAGATCTTCGGGCGGCATGGCGCCGGTCTGCACCGCGCCCACGGCCTCGATGGTGGTGAGGATGGTGGCCTGCTGGCCCCGGGCGTGGCCGGGCAGGGTGGCGCCGCCGAACACGAAGGCGGCCGGCACATTCAGCCGTGCGATGGCCATCATCATGGCCGGCAGCGTCTTGTCGCAGCCCGCGAAGGCCACCAGGCCGTCGTAGGCGTGGCCGCGCACGGCCACCTCCACGCTGTCGGCAATCACCTCGCGCGAGACCAGGCTCATGCGCATGCCGGCGTGGTTCATGGACGTGCCGTCCGACACCGAGACGGTGGTGAAGCTCACCGGCACGCCGCCGCCGGCCGCCACGCCCAGGCGCGCGCGGTCGGCCTGCGGGGCCAGTCCCATGGAGCAGGGCGTGTTTTCGCCCTGGGTGCTGACGATGCCCACGAGGGACTTGTCGAAGGCCGCCTCGTCGAGGCCGGTGGCGCGCAGGAAGGCGCGGTGCGGGGCGCGGGCCACGCCTTCGGTGACGGCGCGGGAGCGGTGCTTGTGCAGGGACTTGGGTGGGGTCACGGGTCGGGGTCGAAGTGGGAAGTTCGGGTGAAGTGAGTGAAGGAGGTGAGGGATCAGGCGGCCATGTCCAGCATGTGCGGCATCAGTCGCAGGCGGTCGAAGGCCCAGGCGATGTCGTGTTCCATGGCGCGGCGCGCGGCGCGGGCGTCGCCGTCGACGATGGCCTGCAGGATCTGCTCGTGCAGTTCCGGGTCGGGGCCTTGCGGCTGGTGCATCAGTTCGCGCGCGGCGCGAAGGTAGGGGCCGGACTGCAGCCACAGGCTCTCCACCATGGACAGCAGCGTGGGCGAGGCGGCCGCCTGGTAGATGGTGAAGTGGAAGGCCTGGTTGTGCGCCAGGCCCTGGTCCACCGTCGCCGGGCTCTTGAGCGCCTTGGCGATCTTGCGGGCGAGCTGTTTCAGCGCCTCGACGTCGGCGCGCTGCAAACGGGGCACAGCCCATTCGGTGAGCGCGCATTCCACCAGCACGCGGCTGCGGCGGATGTCGTCCAGCCGCTCCACGCTCAGCAGGGGCACCTGCATGGATCGGCTGCGGTGGCGCTCCACGGCGCGCTGTTCCGCGAGGCGCTGCAGGGCCGCGCGCACGGGCATGGTGCTGGTGTTCATGGCCTGGGCCAGCTCTTCGATGCCCAGGAGCTGGCCGGCGGCGAAGTCGCCGCGCATGAGCTGGTCGCGCAGCGCGCGGTAGACCGCCTCGTTGATGGGAAGGGGAGAGAGTGGGGGCATGGCGGGCACATCCGGTTTCTGATCTTTGATCAAAGATCAGCAGCGGCGGACGATACCCGCGCCAATGCGCGGCGAGAGCGGGGGTTATCCCTGAGAGGGCCTCAATGCGACTGCAGTTGCGCGCGCAGCATCTCCACCGCGTGCCGGTGCATCTGGCTCACGCGCGATTCGCTCACGCCCAGGGCGCGGCCGATGTCCTTGAACATCATGTCGTCCTCGTAGTGCATGAGCATGACCTGCTGCTCGCGCTCGGGCAGGCCGTGGATGGCGTCCACCAGGGCCAGGCGCATGCGCTGCTGCTCCAGCACGCTCAGCGGCTCGTCGCTGGTGTCGCCGAAGTGGTGCCCGTGCAGGCCGTCGTCGTCCTCGTCGCCCGCCAGGCCCATGTCGTCCAGGGACATCAGTTGCGAGCGGTGCAGCTTGGCCTGCAGCGCGTGGTACTCGTCGAGGGAGAGGCTCAGCTCCGCGGCCATTTCGCTGTCGTGCGGGCGGCGGCACAGGCGCTGCTGCAGGCGCTGGCCGGCCTCGTCGATCTCGCGTCGGCTCTGGCGGCAGCCGCGCGAGGCCCATTCGGTCACGCGCAGCTCGTCGATCATGGCGCCACGGATGCGTGGCATGGCGAATTTCTCCAGGCCACCGGCCTCGGCCTCGGCCGGGTCACAGCGGCCGATCGCCTCGTTCAGGCCGATCAGACCGGCCTGGATCAGGTCGTCCACGTCCACCGACGGCGGCAGCTGCGCGCGCAGGTGGCGGGCGACGCGGCGCACCAGGGGCTGCATCAGGCGGATCTGCTCGTTGCGGGGGTCGGCGAAGTGGGCGGTGGCGGTCATGTCGGTCTCCCTGAATCCCTGAAAGGAGGGGCTTCGTCGTGCGATTTGTCACTCCGAAGCCATGGGAGGAAATTTAGAGATGTGCCGCCTGCGAGTCTGTGGGGATTGCTGGATGGGCCCTGTAGGTACCGCACTGCGGGTGCTGTAGGCGCTTGGCGCCGGCGCCGCACGCGCTTAGGTATTTTTTAAGAAGTTGTGAGTGAAGGATTACAGCGATTCGAGTCATTTCGTGCGCAGAATCCGCGCTCCTCCTTCGCCACGTTCCCTACCCGGGCGCGTCGGCGGTCGGCAATCTCCGGAGTCACCCCCATGCCTGCCATTCCTTCCGGGCGCACCCTCGCCCTGGCTGTCCTGTTCCCGTTGCTCTTGCCCGTTCTTCAAGCCTGCGGCGGCCCCGCCGACGCGCAGGGCGGGCCACCACCGGCCATGCCGGTGAGCGTGGCGCCCGCGGTCCAGCGCAGCGTCACCGATGTCGAAACCTTCAGCGGCCGCCTGGAAGCGGCCGAGTTCGTGGAGCTGCGCCCGCGCGTGGCCGGCACCATCGACAAGGTGCACTTCACCGACGGCGCCACCGTGGCCGCCGGCGCGCTGCTGTTCACCATCGACCCGCGCCCCTTCGAGGCCGAGGTGGCGCGGGCCGAATCTCAGGTGGTGGCCGCGAAGTCGCGTGCCGACCTGGCGCAGACGGAATACGCGCGCGCCCAGAAGCTGCTGGACAGCCGCGCCGTGTCGCGCCAGGAGTTCGACCAGCTCGCCGCCGGCGCACGCACCAGCGAGGCCGACATCAAGGCCGCCGAGGCCGCCCTGCGCGTGGCGCGCCTGAACCTGGCCTACACGGCGGTGCGCGCGCCCATCGGCGGGCGCCTGTCGCGCGCCAACGTCACGGCCGGCAACCTGGTGAACGAGCAGGTGGTGCTCACCAGCATCGCCGCCACGAACCGCGTGCACGCGTACTTCGACGGCAGCGAGCAGACCTTCCTGCGCGTGCGCGCCGCCGGCAACGCCAAGCCCGTGGTGCGTCTGGGGCTGGCCAATGAAGAGGGCTACCCGCACCAGGGCACGCTCGACTTCGTGGACAACCGCCTGAACCCGCAGACCGGCGCGATCCGCCTGCGCGCGAGCTTCGACAACCGCGACGGCCGCTTCGTGCCCGGCCTGGCCGCGCGCTTGACCATGACCACCAGCGCGCCCTACCAGGCCACGCTGGTGCCCGAGCGCGCCATCGGCACCGACCAGAACCGCAAGACCGTGGTGGTGGTGGGGCAGGACGGCCAGCCGCAGTTCCGCGTGGTGCAGCTCGGCGCCTTGCAGGACGGCATGCGCGTGGTGTTGGGCGACGCGGTCAAGCCCGGCGAGAACGTGGTGGTGGAGGGCCTGCAACGCATCATGCCCGGCGTGCCGGTGCAGCCGCAGGTGCTGAAGGTGGACGAGCGGGGCATGCCCATCGCCCCCCCGCCCGCCGCGCCGCAGCAGCCGGCCAAATAAAGGGAGCGCCCCCATGGACATCTCCCGGTTCTTCATCGACCGGCCGCGCTTTGCGGCCGTGCTGTCGATCTTCATCTTCCTCGTCGGCACGCTGGCCATCTTCCAGTTGCCGCTGTCCGAGTACCCCGAGGTCGCGCCGCCGCAGATCGTGGTGCGCGCCCAGTACCCGGGCGCCAACCCGCGCGTCATCAGCGAAACCGTGGCCACGCCGCTGGAAGAGCAAATCAGCGGCATCGAGAACCTGCTCTATTACGACTCGTCCGCCACGGCCGACGGCGGCATGGCGCTCACCGTCACCTTCAAGATCGGCACCAGCCCCGAGGCGGCCGAGACGGCGGTGCAGAACCGCATCAACCGCGCCCTGCCGCGCCTGCCGGACATCGTGCGCCAGATCGGTGTCACCACCGAGAAGAGCAGCCCCAACCTGACCATGGTGGTGCACCTGCTGAGCCCGGACAACAGCCGCGACGCGCTCTACCTGCGCAACTACGGCCAGATGAACGTGCGCGACGACCTGCTGCGCCTGCAAGGCATGGGCTCGGTGTTCCTGTTTGGCGCGGGCGACTACGCGATGCGCGTCTGGCTCGACCCGGGCAAGCTGGCCGCGCGCAACCTCACCACCGCCGAGGTGGTGGCCGCCATCCGTGAGCAGAACGCGCAGGTGGCGGCCGGCACCGTGGGTGCGCCACCCGCGCCCAAGGGCACGGAGTTCCAGCTCGCGGTGAATACGCAAGGACGCCTGACCACCGAGGATGAGTTCGCCGACATCATCGTGCGCACCGACCCGGCCACGGGCGGGCTGATCCGCATTCGCGACATCGGCCGCGTGGAGCTGGCCGCCGGCACCTACGCCATGCGCAGCCTGCTCAACAACAAGGAGGCCGCGGCCATCGCCGTGTTCCAGGCGCCGGGCTCCAATGCGCTGGCGCTCTCGAATTCGGTGCGCGAGACCATGGAGCGCCTGTCGCAGAGCTTCCCGCCCGGCGTGGAGTACGACATCGTCTACGACCCCACGCGCTTCGTGCAGACCTCGATCGAGAAGGTGGTGGTGACGCTGCTGGAGGCCGTGGCCCTGGTGGTGCTGGTGGTCATCGTCTTCCTGCAGACATGGCGCGCCTCGCTCATTCCGCTGCTGGCGGTGCCGGTGTCCATCGTGGGCACCTTCGCCTTCCTGCTGCTGCTGGGCTATTCCATCAACACGCTCACGCTGTTCGGCCTGGTGCTGGCCATCGGCATCGTGGTGGACGACGCCATCGTGGTGGTGGAGAACGTGGAGCGCAACATCGAGGAAGGCCTGTCGCCGCGCGAGGCCACCATCAAGGCCATGCGCGAGGTGTCGGGGCCCATCATCGCCATCGCGCTGGTGTTGTGCGCCGTTTTTGTGCCGCTGGCCTTCGTGCCCGGGCTCACCGGGCAGTTCTACAAGCAGTTCGCGGTGACGATCGCCATCAGCACGGTGATCTCGGCCTTCAACTCGCTCACGCTGAGCCCGGCACTGTCCGCGCTGATGCTGCACCCGCACGACCAGTCGCCGGACCGGCTGACGCGCGCCATGGACAAGGTCTTCGGCCGCTTCTTCCGCTGGTTCGACGCCGCCTTCCACCGCCGCAGCGAAGGCTACGGCCGCCGCGTCAACTACATCGTGCGGCACAAGACGGTGTCGCTGGTGGTCTACGCGGTGCTGCTGGGCGTCACCGGCCTGCTGTTCGCGCGCATCCCGGCCGGCTTCGTGCCCGCGCCCGACAAGCAGTACCTCATCGGCATCGCGCAATTGCCCGCGGGCGCGTCCATCGACCGCACCGACGCCGTCATCCGCGAGATGACCGACATCGCGCTCAAGGTGCCCGGCGTCATCGACTCGGTGGGCTTCCCGGGCCTGTCGATCGCGGGCTTCTCGGCCGCGCCGAACGAAGGGATCATCTTCTTCGGCCTGGCGCCGTTCGAGGAGCGCACCTCGCCCGAGATGAGCAAGGAGGCCATCCTGGGCCAGGTCAACGGGGCCATCCAGCAGATCCAGGGCGCGCGCATGTTCGTGGTGCCGCCGCCCGCGGTGGACGGCCTGGGCAACGTGGGCGGCTTCAAGTTGCAGGTGCAGGACCGTGGCGGCCTGGGCGAGCAGGCCCTGTACGGCGCGGTCTGGGGCACGCTGGGGCAGATCTACGGCAACCCGCAATCGTCGGTGGGCACGCCGTTCTCCAGCTACGACATCAACGTGCCGCAGCTCTACGCCAACGTGGACCGCACGCGCGCCAAGCAGATGGGCATCAACCTCGCCGATATCTACGACACCATGCAGGTGAACCTGGGCTCGCTCTACGTGAACGACTTCAGCCGCTTCGGCCGCACCTACCAGGTGGTGGTGCAGGCCGACGCGCCGTTCCGCGCCGACGCCGAGGCCATCACCAACCTGAAGACGCGCAACGCAGCGGGCGAGATGGTGCCGCTGGGCGCGCTGATGACGGTAGAGCCCAGCTTCGGCCCCACACGCGTGACGCGCTACAACGGCTACCCATCGGCCGATGTCAACGGCGCGCCCAACCCGGGCTTCTCGTCGAGCCAGGCGGAGGGTGAGATCGAGGGGCTGCTGCAGCGCACGCTGCCGCGTGGCATGACGTACGAGTGGACCGAGCTGAGCTACCAGGACCGGCTCACGCGCGACTTCACCGTGCCGGGCACGCAGATCACGCTGCCGGTGCTGGCGGCGGTGCTGATGATCTCGGTGTTGCTGGTGATCCTGGTGCTGGCCGCGCAGTACGAGAGCTGGAGCTTGCCGCTGGTGATCGTGCTCATCGTGCCCATGGGCATTCTCTCGGCGCTGTTCGGGGTGTGGCTGTCCAGCCTGCCGTTCTTCGGGCAACCGGGCGATCTGAACGTCTTCACGCAGGTGGCGCTGGTGGTGCTGGTGGGCCTGGCCTGCAAGAACGCGATCCTGATCGTGGAGTTCGCGAAGGAACTGGAGGAACGCGGTGAGACTCTGGTCGACGCCATCGTGCACGCCTGCCGCATGCGGCTGCGGCCCATCCTGATGACCTCCATTGCCTTCTGCGCGGGCGTGATCCCGCTCATCGTGGGCAGCGGCGCGGGCAGCGAGATGCGCCGCGCCATGGGCATCGCGGTGTTCTCGGGCATGGTGGGCGTCACGCTGTTCGGCATCTTCATGACGCCGGTGTTCTATGCGCTGCTGCGCTCGCGGCGGGCGCACCGGCTCGGGCAAGACGAAGCGGAGGTGAAACATGCGTAAGCCTGTTCTCTCCATCGCCCTGGCCGCGCTGCTCGCCGGCTGTGCGGCCGTGGGCCCCGACCACCAGACGCCCATCGTCGCGCTCGACGAGCGCTTCATCAACGCTGGCGCCACGGGCAGCAACGCCCAGGCGCCGGGCGAGGACATCGCACGCTTCTGGCGCGGCTTCAACGACCCAGCGCTGGACGCGCTGATCGAGCGTGCGCTCTCCGCCAACACCGACATTCGCCTTGCGCAGGCGCGCCTGCAGGAGGCGAGGGCGCTTCAGGGCGAGGCCGACGCCGCCGCGCGCCCGGGCGTGTCCATCGAGGGCAGCGCGCAGCGCTCGGTGGCGCCGCAGACGCAGCAGCCCGGTGCCTCGCGCAGCGAGCGCACCGGCAACAGCTTCGACGCCAGCTTCATCGCCGGCTGGGAGCTCGACCTGTTCGGTCGCGTGAGGCGCACCCGCGAGGCCGCCGCCGCTCAGGTGAGCGCGAGCGAGGCTGGCTTGCACGCCGCGCACACCGCCGTGGCGGCCGAGGTGGCGCGCAACTACCTGGAACTGCGCGGCTTGCAGGAGCGCTTGCGCGTCACCGAGGCCAGCCTCGTGAACCAGCGCGAGTCGCTGCGCATCACCGACGCGCGGCTCGAGGCCGGTCGCGCGCGCCAGCTCGACGTGGCCGGCGCGCGCGCGCTCGTGGCCAGCACCGAGGCCCTGCTGCCCGCGCTGCAGGCGGGCATCGAGGCCGCGGCCTATCGCCTGGCCACGCTCACCGCGCAGCCACCGCGCACCGTGCTGGCCGACGTGGCGTTGCCCCGTCCGCTGCCGTCGCTGCCGGTGACCGACCTGGCCACGCTGCCGGTGGGCACGCCGCAGCAGTGGCTGCAGCGCCGGCCCGACGTGATCGCCGCCGAGCGCCAACTGGCGGCGGCCACGGCCGGCATCGGCATCGCGCGCAGCGAGTTGTACCCGCGCGTGTCCTTGTCGGGCCTGCTGGGCTTCAACGCAGGGCGGCTGGGCGACCTGTTCACCAGCGACGCCGCGCGTTATGCGCTTGGCGTGGGCCTGTCGTGGACACCGTTCGACTTCGGCGCCATCCGATCGCGCGTGGCGGCCAGCGAGGCGCGCGCCCAGCAAGGCCTGGTGGTGTTCGAGCAAACCGTGGCGCTGGCGCTGGAAGAAACCGAGGGCGCGTTCAGCGGCTTCAACCGCAACGCGCAGCGCGCCGAGCGCCTGGTGGAGGCCGCGCGCCACGCCGACGAGGCCGCGCAACTGGCCCGCGCGCGCTTCGAGGCCGGCGTGACCGACTTCCAGGCCGTGCTGCAGGCCGAACGCGAGGTGCTGGCGATCCGCGAGCAACTGGTGCAGGCCCAGGTGGGCACGGCCGCCGCGCTGGTGGCGGTGTACCGGGTCATTGGTGGTGGCTGGGTGGCGCCTGCCACGGCCACCGCCGCCGCGCCTTGAGTCAGGGAATCAGTTCACCATCACCAGCTTGCCCTTGACCGAGCGCGACCCCATGATCGCGTAGGCCTTGTGCAGCTCGGCCATGGGCAGGGTCTGGTCGATCACCGGCTTGACCTGGCCCTTGGCGTACATGCCAGCCAAGGCCTGCATCATGGCCGCGTTGGCCTGCGGCTCGCGCTTGGCGAAGTCGCCCCAGAACACGCCGACGATGCTGGCGCCCTTGAGCAGGGCCAGGTTGAGCGGCAGCGAGGGGATGGGCCCGCTGGCGAAGCCCACCACCAGGTAGCGTCCGCGCCAGGCGATGGAGCGGAAGGCCGGTTCGGCGAAGTCGCCGCCCACGGGGTCGTAGATCACGTCGGGCCCCTTGCCCTCGGTGAGGCGCTTGATCTCGTCGCGAAGGCTGGTCAGTGGGCCGTGCTGGGCGTAGTTGATGGTCGCGTCGGCGCCGAGCGAGGTGCACAGCGCGCACTTCTCATCGCTGGAGGCGGCGGCGATCACGCGCGCGCCAGCGGCCTTGGCGATCTGGATGGCCGCCGTGCCCACGCCGCCGGCGGCGCCGAGGATCAGCACCGTCTCGCCCGCCTTGAGTTGCGCGCGGTCCATGAGGGCGTGGTACGAGGTGGCGTAGATCATGATGAAGGCGGCCGCGTCGACGGCGGGGAAGCCTTCGGGCAGGGGCATGCACAGCGCGGCGGGCGCCAGGGGGTGCGTGCCGAAACCGCCGGTGCCGCTGAGGCAGGCCACGCGCTGGCCGGGCTTGAGGTGCTTCACCCCATCGCCCACGGCCTCGACCACGCCGGCGTATTCGCTGCCCGGCACGAAGGGCAGGGGCGGCTTCATCTGGTACTTGTTCTGCACGATGAGCAGGTCGGGGAAGTTCAGGCTGGCCGCTTCGATGCGGATGCGCACCTGGCCCGCGCCGGGCTCGGGCGTGGGCAGTTCCTTCCATTGCAGGGCGTCGACGCCAGTGGGGTTCTCGCACAGCCAGGCGTGCATGGTGGGTCTCCTCTCGTGGATGGGGGTGCGGGGCATGATAGGGATCGGCCTTGCGTTTGCGCAGGGGGTTTTGTCCCTTGGGTGACGGGGCTTGTGGGCTTTCTTCTGGCTCGTCACTACCTCGCGAAGCTCGCGGCCACTGGGTGCACTGCTCCGCGAATGTCCCCCGGACGGCTGCGCCGTCCTCCTCCTTTATTTCGCTACGCAGTGCACCCAGCGTCCGCGAGCCACAGGCACGTAGGCGCACCACCAGACCGAGTGCCAGCGAGGTCGTCGGTGATCGGGTGTCCGGCGTAGCGACATAAAGGCGGAGGATCGGAGCGCGTCAGCGCTCCGATCCGGGGGACAGTCGCGGAGCCGGACACCCGAGCGCCGATGACCGGAGCGTCCGGAGCAAGCGCAAAAGCCCCAGAGGTAAGAAGAAAGCCCGATACCCCCAGGTCAATAGAATTTCGCCCATGAAAATCCTGATCTCGAACGACGACGGCTTCCAGGCCAAGGGCATCGTCGCCCTCTACGAGGCCGTGAAAGCCCTGCCAGACGTCGAAGTCGAGGTCGTCGCCCCCGAACACAACAACAGCGCCAAAAGCAACGCATTGAGCCTGCACTCCCCGCTGTACGTGCACACTGCGTCCAACGGATTCCGCTACGTCAACGGCACCCCCGCCGACTGCGTGCACATCGCCCTCACCGGCCTGCTCGGCTACCGCCCCGACCTCGTCATCTCCGGCATCAACAACGGCGCCAACATGGGCGACGACACCATCTACTCCGGCACCGTCGGTGCCGCCATGGAGGGCTACCTGTTCGGCATTCCCGCCATCGCCTTCTCCCAGACCGAGAAAGGCTGGGCCCACCTGGACGCCGCTGGCGCCCAGGCCGCCGCGCTGGTGCAGCAATTGCTGCCCTCGCTGCCCGAATCGGCCAAGCGCGGTGACGCCTGGCTGCTCAACGTCAACATTCCTTGCCGGCCAGCCGATGAGATCCGCGGCGTGAAGGTCACGCGCCTGGGCCGCCGCCACGCCGCCGAACCGGTGATCGTTCAGGTCAACCCCCGGGGCGAGACCATGTACTGGATCGGCAGCGCCGGCGCCGCGCGCGACGAGGCCGAGGGCACCGACTTCCATGCCACGCAGCAGGGCTACGTGAGCCTCACGCCGCTGCAGGTGGACCTGACCGACCACGACACGCTGGCCTACTGGGTGCCCACGGCCGCGGCGCTGTCGAAGGAGGGCGCGTGAAGCCGCCGCAGCCGCGCCAGCGGCCGGGCTTTCCGGCCCGTTTGCCCGCCGGCACGCCGGCCCCCGCGCCCGCGCGCCAGCACAAGGCCGAGCCCACCGCGAACCGTGGTGCCAGCCGTGGCGCGGTTGCGCCCAGTGGTGTCGGCATGGACTCGGCCGCCGTGCGCGCCGCCATGGTGCGCAAGCTGCAAGGGCAGGGCATCTCGCACCCGGCGGTGGTGGCGGCCATGCTCGCGGTGGAACGCCACCGCTTCGTCGATTCGGCGCTGGTGAACCAGGCCTACGAGGACACCAGCCTGCCCATCGGCCAGGGCCAGACCATCAGCAAGCCCGGCGTGGTGGCGCGCATGGTCGAGCTGTTGTGTCAGGCGCGCGTGCAGCCCCTGGGCCGCGTGCTGGAGATCGGCACCGGCTGCGGCTACCAGGCCGCCGTGCTGGCGCGCGTGGCCAAGGAGGTCTACAGCATCGAGCGCATCCGCAGCCTGCACGAGAAGGCGCGCGACAACCTGCGCGCCTTGCGCGTGCCCAATCTGCATCTGTTGTTCGGTGACGGCATGGTGGGATTCCCGCAGGGCGCGCCGTATTCGGCCATCATCGCGGCGGCGGGCGGGAACGATCTTCCAGCGGCGTGGATCGACCAGCTCGCTGTCGGCGGCCGGCTGGTGGCACCGGCCGTCACGGCCGCCGGTCGGCAGAACCTGGTGGTGATCGACAAGACCGCCAACGGCGTGGTCCGCACCGAACTCGAGGCCGTTCATTTCGTGCCCCTAAAATCGGGCCTCGCATGACGGTCCCGCCCTTGCCGGCGCAGAGCGTGAACTGAAATGGGGCCCGTTCGCGGGCCCGCAAGACAACGGTGGAGTCTTCATGAATCAAATGGCAAAACACGAGCTGGGACACACCCGGACGCAGGGACACGCAGCCACCCGGGTGCTGACGTGGTCCGTGCTCGGCCTGGCCCTGCTCGTGAGCGCCTGCAGCACGCGTGTGTCGCGTCCCGCGCCAGTCGAGGACCGGGGCACCTCTCGGTCCTCCACGGACACGAGCGCGCCGGCGCCCGCCCCGGCGCAGCCCCGCGTGGGCTACGTGACGGTGCAACCGGGCGACACGCTGTATCGCATCGCCCTCAACGCGGGCCAGGACTGGCGCGACATCGCCACCTGGAACAACCTGCCCAACCCGAACGCGATCGAGGTGGGCCAGCTGCTGCGCGTGGCACCGCCCGCCGCCACGGCCGCCGCGCCGGCGCCCGCCCCCAACGGCGTGTCCACGGCGCCCGTCACCAGCAGCGGCGTCACCTCGCGGCCCCTGAGCGAAACCAGCCCGGCCGCGGCGCCGGCCCCCGCGCCCGCGGCGGCCCCGGCACCCGCGCCCGCCCCCGCGGCGGCGGGCGACGAGATCCAGTTCGTCTGGCCCGCCTCGGGCGCGGTCATCGCCAACTTCGACGAGAACACCAACAAGGGCGTGAGCATCGGCGGCAAGATCGGCGACCCCGTGGTGGCGGCGGCCGATGGGCGCGTGGTGTACGCGGGCGCCGGCCTGCGCGGCTACGGCAACCTCATCATCCTGCAGCACAACAACACCTATCTCACGGCCTACGCCCACAACCAGGCGCTGCTGGTGCGCGAGAACCAGGCGGTGCGCCAGGGCCAGAAGATCGCCGAGATGGGCAGCAGCGACACCGATCGCGTGAAGCTGCACTTCGAGGTGCGCCGCCAGGGCAAGCCGGTCGATCCGCTCTCGCATCTGCCCAAGCGCTGAGCCGGGCCCCGCATGGCCTGGCCCGTTCTCGTCTTCGACATCGAGTCCATCCCCGACGTGGATGGCCTGCGCGCGCTGCGCGCGGCCGGCACCGAGCTGAGCGACGAGCAGGTGCACGCCGAGTGGGTGGCCGAGCGCAAGGAGAAGGGCCAGAGCGACTTCATGCCGCTCTACCTGCAGCGCGTGCTGGTCATCAGCTGCGTGTTCCGCAACGCCGAAGGCCTGCGCATCCACTCCTTCGTCGACAAGGACTGCCAGAGCGAAGGCCGGGTCATCCAGAGCTTCTTCCAGGCGATCGAAAAGCACGTGCCCCAGCTCGTGAGCTGGAACGGCGGTGGCTTCGACCTGCCCGTGTTGCACTACCGCGGCCTGCGCCACGGCCTGGAGGCCAACAAGTACTGGGACATGGGCGAGGACGACCGTGAGTTCAAGTGGAACAACTACATCGGCCGGTACCACATGCGCCACCTGGACCTGATGGACCTGCTGGCCATGTACTCGCCCAAGAACAACGCGCCCCTGGACGCCATGGCCAAGCTCTGCGGCTTCCCGGGCAAGCTGGGCATGGACGGCTCGCAGGTGTATGCGCAGTACCTCGCGGGGCAGACGGACGCCATCCGCCGCTACTGCGAGACGGACGTGATGAACACCTACCTCATGTACTGCCGCTTCCAGAAGATGCGCGGTGGCTTCACGCCCGACGAGTACGAGCGCGAGATCGCCTACGTGAAGGAGACGCTGGGCGGCCTGGCACCCGGTGAGTCGCACTGGCAGGAATACCTCGCGGCCTGGGCATGAGCGCTGGCCCGCTGACGGCCTGAGACAATCGCGGGATGTCCTCTGACGTTCCGCACAGCACCTACCCCACGTTCCCCGACGGCTCGCTTGCCGTCGAATCCCTCGACATCGAAGCCCAGGGCATCGCCCACCGCGCCGACGGCAAGGTGGTCTTCATCGAAGGCGCGCTGCCGTTCGAGCAGGTCAGCGTCTCCGTCCACCGCAAGAAGAACAACTGGGAGGCCGCCACCGTCACGGCCATCCACCGCGAGTCCTCGCAGCGCGTGCGCCCGGCTTGCCCGCACTTCGGCCTGCACGCGGGCGCCTGCGGCGGCTGCAAGATGCAGCACCTGCACCCGGCGGCGCAGGTCGCCATCAAGCAGCGCGTGCTGGAGGACAACCTCTGGCACCTGGGCAAGGTGCGCGCCGAAACCATGCTGCGCCCAATCGAAGGCCCCACCTGGGGCTACCGCCACCGCGCGCGCCTGTCGGTGCGCCACGTGCACAAGAAGGGCGTGGTGCTGATCGGCTTTCACGAGCGCAAGAGCCGCTATGTGGCCGACATGGGCGTGTGCCTGGTGCTGCCGCCGCACGTCAGCGACATGCTCGCGCCGTTGCGCGAACTCATCTTCGGCATGGACGCGCGCGAGACCTGCCCGCAGATCGAACTGGCCTGCGGTGACAGCGTCACCGCCCTGGTGTTGCGTCACCTGGAGCCCCTGAGCGAGGACGACCTCGCGCGCCTGCGCGCCTTCGGCCAGCAGCACGGCGTGCAGTGGTGGCTGCAGGCCAAGGGCCCGGACACGGTGCGCCTGCTGGACGAAGGCGGCGAGCAGTTGAGCTACGCCTTGCCCGAATTCGGCGTGGTGATGCCCTTCAAGCCCACCGACTTCACCCAGGTCAACCCTTCCATCAACCGCGTGCTCGTCTCACGCGCCCTGCGCCTGCTCGATGCCAAGGCAGACGAGCGCGTGATCGACTGGTTCTGCGGCCTGGGCAACTTCACCCTGCCCATCGCCACCACCGCGCGAGAGGTGCTGGGCGTGGAGGGCAGCGAGGCCCTGGTGGCGCGCTCGCGCGAGAACCTGGCGCGCAACGGCGAAGGTCGCGCGAAGCCCTTCGCGCCCACCACCTTCGCCGCGCGCAACCTGTTCGAGATGACCCCCGAGCAACTGGTGGCCGACGGCGTGGCCGAGAAATGGCTGGTCGACCCGCCGAGAGAAGGCGCATTCGCGCTGGCCAAGGCCCTGGCCGACCTGCACCAGCAGCCCGAACTGCGGGGCACCTGGACGCCCCCGAAGCGCATCGTCTACGTGAGCTGCAACCCCGCCACGCTGGCGCGCGACGCGGGCTTGCTGGTGCACCAGGCGGGTTACCGCTGCGTGGCGGCGGGTGCGGTCAACATGTTCCCCCACACGGCCCACGTCGAGAGCATGGCGGTCTTCGAGCTGGCGGACGCTGGGCGCCCTGCGTAGCGAAATAAAGGAGGAGGACCGGCGCAGCCGGTCCGGGGGACATTCGCGGAGCAGGGCGCCCAGTGGCCGCCAGCGCCGCGAGGTGCAGGCCAGAAGCCGTCAGGACGTCGGCTTCTCCGAAGAAGCCTTTTCAGCAGGAGCCGCCTCGCCCTCCGACGGCATGCCGACCACGCTGTTGTCCCGCATGTACTGGTCCATCTCCCGCCAGCCCGCGAACACCGCTGCCTTGCCTGCGCGCGGATTCGACTGGAAGCACGACTCGATGCTTCGCACCGCGTGCCGGCAGGCGCTGCCGATCGCGCGGCCCTCGGCCTCCTTGCGCGCGTTGACGGCCGTGGCCGTCTCGATGCCCAGGGCATCGCAGCCGGCCAGCCAGGTGCTGGCGAGGGTGAGCAGGATGAGGGCGGGGCGGCGCATGGTGGTTCGGGCGTGGTTGCCCCTGCATTTCGGCCGCCCGGGCCGGAACTTGACGGTTCCGGCCATGAAAAAAGGGCCCGAAGGCCCTTCTTTCACGAGGTGGAACGCGACGCTTACTCGCGCTCGCCGCCGAAGATGCCCAGCAGCATCAGCAGGCTCTGGAACACGTTGTACAGGCTCAGGTACACGCCCAGTGTGGCGCTGATGTAGTTGGTTTCCTCGCCGTCCTGCACGCGCTTGAGGTCGTACAGGATGAAGGCGGAGAACACGCCCACGGCCAGCACCGAGATGGTGATCATCAGCGCGCTGGACTGGATGAACACGTTGGCCACGGCGGCCACCAGGATCAGGATCGCGCCGATGAACAGGAACTTGCCCATGTTCGACAGGTCGCGCTTGATGATGCTGGACAGCGAGGCCATGCCGAAGAACACGGCCGCGGTGCCGCCAAAGGCCATCATGATCAGGCTGGAGCCGTTGGAGAAGCCCAGCACCATCGCCAGCAGGCGCGACAGCATCAGACCCATGAAGAAGGTGAAGGCCAGCAGGATTGGCACGCCAGCGGCCGAGTTCTTGGTCTTCTCGATCGCGAACATGAAGCCGAAGGCACCGCCCAGGAAGACGATGAGGCCCAGGCCGCCGGTCAGGCTGGCCGTGATGCCGGTGGCCACGCCCACCCAGGCGCCCAGCACCGTGGGCAGCATGGACAGCGCGAGCAGCCAGTAGGTGTTTCGCAGCACGCGGTTGCGTTGCGAGGCGCTGGCCGAGACGGCGGTGCCGAAGCGGCCGTTGGTTTGAACGTGGTCGGACATTGTGGGACTCTCCTTAAGTCAACCCTAAGATTCGAGCATTGTGCACGAGGTTCCCCAGGCCCTCAACGCCGCGTCGTGCGGCGCTGATGGCATGGTGAGCTCAGTTGTGACCGCCGGGTGCGTAATCAAGGGGTTATCGTCCGGGGTTCGACCGTTTTTCACCCACTCCAAGGAAGTTCATGAAGTCCACCCATGCGCTCGAAGCCGCCGACGTCAAAGCCATCGCCCAAGCGGCGGAAAAGGAAGCCCTGGCCCATCAATGGGCTGTGACGATCGCCATCGTCGACGCCGGCGGCCACTTGCTGTGGCTGCAACGCCTGGACGGTGCACCGCCCATTTCGGCGCACATCGCGCCCGCCAAGGCGCACACGGCGGCCATGGGCCGCCGCGAGAGCAAGGTTTATGAGGATGTCATCAACCAGGGCCGCACGTCTTTCTTGAGCGCTCCCCTGCTGCACGGCATGCTCGAAGGCGGCGTGCCGATCCTGAAGGACGGCCAATGCATCGGTGCCGTCGGTGTGAGCGGCGTGAAGTCCACCGAGGACGCGCAGATCGCGCGCGCGGGCATCGCCGCGCTCGGTCTTTGAAGATCGGGTAAAAAGCGCCTGGCTAACGGCGGCTTGGTATGCCGCCCTGGCTGGCTCAAAAACGACGCTCGGAGATGAGAATCTCCGGGTCGCCCCACGATACGAAAGACGGTCCCGCCCCCGAACGCCGGTTCAGGGCGTGGGCTCCGTGATGAATCCGATCTTGCGCAGCCCGGCTTTCTGCGCCGCGGCCATGGCCAGGGCCACGCGCTCGTAGCGCACGGCCTTGTCACCGCGGATGTGCAGCTCGGGCTGCGGGTCCTGCGCGGCGGCAGCGCTCAGCATGCCTTCCAGTTCGCTGTCGACCAGCTTCTGGTCGTTCCAGAAGTACTGGCCCTCGGCATCGACCGAGAAGCGGATGTTCTCCGGCTTGTCCTGCACCTTCTCGACGCTGGCCTGCGGCAGGTCGATGTTCACGGCGTGCTGGATCACCGGCACCGTGATGATGAAGATGATGAGCAGCACCAGCATCACGTCGATGAACGGGATCATGTTGATCTCGCTCATGACTTCGTCGCTGGCGTCTTGCGTTCCGATGGCCATGTGATCAGCTCCGCTGCTGCTTGATGGGCAGGACCTTGCCCTCGGCGCCCACGCTCACGCGGGCACCGGTGACGAAGTAGGCGTGCAGGTCGTGCGCGAAGCGGTTGAGCTTGTGCAGCACGGCCTTGTTGCCGCGCACCAGGGCGTTGTACCCCAGCACCGCGGGAATGGCCACCAGCAGGCCCAGGGCCGTCATGATGAGCGCTTCCCCGATGGGGCCGGCGACCTGGTCGATGGCGACCTGGCCCGCCGTGCTGATGCCCAGCAGCGCGTGGTAGATGCCCCAGACCGTGCCGAACAGGCCCACGAACGGGGCGGTGGAGGCCACCGAGGCCAGCACCGACAGGCCGCCCTGCGCGCGAATGGTGAAGTCGTCAACGCTCTTGCGCAGCGCGCGCTCGATCCAGTCGCTCACGTCCAGGTTGTCGTGCAGTTGCGGGCGGGTCGCGCCGTCCTGGTGGGTGATGTGGCGCGCGGCCTCGCGGCCTTCGATGGCGGCGGTGCGGAAGGGGTTGCCGTCGGCGTCGCCGAGCTTGTCCAGGCCTTCGGCGAAGTCGCTGCTGTGCCAGAAGCCTTCGACACCGCGGGCCTGGGCGCGCTGGGCACGCAGGTCCAGGGCCTTCCACAGGATGATGATCCACGAGGCCAGGGACATGGCCAGAAGGACAAGGGCCACGCTGCGGGTGACCCAGTCACCCTGGCTCCAGACGTGGGCGATGCCCGAGGTGGCGAATTGCGAATCCATGAAGCTCTGACTCCTGCGAAGGCGGTTTATTCCAAGACGAAATTGATCGGCACGTTGAACCACATGGCCTCGGCCACGCCACCGCGCTTGCCGGGCACGTAGCGCCAGCGCAGCACGGTCTGCAGCGCCGTCTGGTCGAGGCGCTCGTAGCCACTGGAGGTATGGATCTCGGCCTTGCTGGCCGTGCCGTTGAGATCGATGAAGACACGCACCACGACCTTGCCCTGTTCGCCCAGGCGGCGCGAGAGCGACGGGTAGGGCGGGCGCGGGTTGTTGAGGTAGTCGGCGTTGCTGGAGGGCAGCGTTACCACCGGGGGTGGCGCAGGCGGCGCCGGCGGGGCTGGCGGCGGCGGTGCGGCCACCACGGGGGCAGGCGGCGCCGGCACCACGGGCTCGGGCGGCGCGGCCTGGATCGGCGCGGGGGCGGGCGAGGGCGTGGCCACCGGCAGCG
>NZ_CCAE010000030.1 GCF_000723405.1 Hydrogenophaga intermedia
CTCCCCGCCCACCCACGCCCACCGGTGCCGAAGCGCCGGACTGGAGCCTGCCTGAGGCAGAACTGCTGAGCCGACACGCCAGCGGCCCCGAGGGCTTGAGCGCAGCCGAAGCGAGCGCCCGTCTGCCACGGTTCGGGCCCAACGCCGTGGCCGAGGCGACCACCGCCACCGTGTGGCGGCTGGTGTGGCGCCAGTTCTCCAGCCCGCTCGTGCTGATCCTGGTCGCGGGGGGGCTTGTGTCGGCGGCGCTCAAGAGTTGGGCGGAGGCGTCCACCATTCTGGCCATCGTGCTGTGCAGCGCGGGCCTGGGTTGGTGGCAGGAGTGGCGGGCGTCGGGCGCCGTGGGGCGCCTGCGCCAGCGGCTGGCCCTGCAGGCGCGCGTGCAGCGCGACGGCGCGTGGCAGACCTTGCCTGCGCGCGATCTGGTGCCGGGCGACGTCATTGAACTCAGCGCGGGCAAGCTGCTGCCGGCCGACGGCGTGGTGCTGCAGGCGCGCGACTTCCTGGTCACCGAGGCCAGCCTCACTGGCGAGTCCTTCCCCGTGGAGAAGCGCCCCGGTGCCCTGGCGGCCGATACGCCATTGCGCGATCGCTGCAACAGCGTCTTTCTCGGCAGCTCGGTGCGCAGCGGCACGGCCACCGTTCTGGTCACGCACACGGGTGGGGCCACCGTGTTCGGCGAACTCGCGGCGGGCCTCAAGCGTCGCCCGCCTGAAACCCGTTTCGCGCTGGGCGCGCGCCGCTTCGGCGACATGCTGATGCGCGTGATGTTCGCGGTGGTGCTCGCGATACTGGTGGTGAACCAGTGGCTGGGCCGGCCATTGATCGATTCGCTGATGTTCTCCGTGGCGCTCGCGGTGGGCCTGTCGCCCGAGCTCCTGCCCGCCATCGTGAGCGTGATGCTGGCGCGCACCACGCGGGCCATGGCCGCGCAGGGCGTGCTGGTGCGCCGGCTGGAAGCGATCGAAGACCTGGGCGGCATGAACGTGCTGTGCACCGACAAGACCGGCACGCTGACCCAGGGAGTCATGACACTGGACGCCGCCGTGGACGCCGACGGCCGGCCCGACGCCCGCGTGCTG
Organism: Hydrogenophaga intermedia; assembly: GCF_000723405.1. GTDB lineage: Bacteria > Pseudomonadota > Gammaproteobacteria > Burkholderiales > Burkholderiaceae_C > Hydrogenophaga > Hydrogenophaga intermedia. The sequence continues at coordinate 1,083 of NZ_CCAE010000030.1, forward strand.
CGGTGGGCACACCTGAACGCCGCTTTCGAAAGTGGGATAGAAAACCCGCTGGACGCCGCGCTGGTGGCGGCCGGCGCACAGGCCGGGCTCACGGTGGCGGGCTGGCGCAAGGTGGACGAAATCCCGTACGACTTCGTCCGCAAGCGCCTCACCATCGTGGCGCAACGCGAAGCCGATGGCGTGCGCGCGCTGGTGACGAAGGGCGCGGTGCCGCAGACGCTGGTGGTGTGCGACCGTGTGCGTCGGGCCGATGCCGAAGTGCCGCTGGACGCGGCATTGCGCGCCCGCCTGGACGGGTACATGCACGAGCTGGGGAGCCAAGGTCTGCGGGTGCTCGCGGTGGCCACGCGCACGGTGCAAACCGATCGTGTGGGAGTGCCGGACGAGGCGGGGCTCTGCCTTGAAGGCTTTCTGGCGTTCACCGATCCGCCCAAGCCGGGTGCCGCGCAGGCTGTGCAGGCGCTGCGCGCCCGCCACGTGCGGGTGAAGATGGTCACCGGCGACAGCCGCCACGTCGCTGCGCACGTGGCCCGGCAGGTGGGCCTGGATGACGCCGCCATGCTCACGGGGCCCGAGATCGCCGGCATGCGAGACGAAGCGCTCTGGCACCACGCCCCGCGCACGGATCTCTTCGTCGAGGTGGATCCTTCGCAGAAGGAGCGCATCGTGCGCGCCCTCCAGCGCACGCGGCATGCCGTGGGCTACCTGGGGGATGGCATCAACGATGCCCCTGCCCTGCTCGCAGCAGACGTGGGCATCTCGGTGGACGATGCGGTGGATGTGGCACGCGATAGCGCCGATGTCGTATTGCTCAAGCCCGACCTGGCCGTGCTGTGCCGTGGCGTGGAAGAAGGCCGCCGCACCTTCGCCAACACGCTCAAATACATTGCGCTGACCATCAGTGCCAACTTCGGCAACATGGTGAGCATGGCCATTGCGGCACCGTTCCTGCCCTTTCTGCCGCTCACGCCTACGCAGATCCTGCTGAACAACTTTCTGTCGGATCTGCCGTCGATGGCCCTGACCACCGACCGGGTGGACACGGCCCTTCTGAGCGGGCACAGCACTGGAACCTGCGCAGTCTGCGCCGCTTCATGGTGGCCTTCGGCCTCATCAGTTCGCTGTTCGATCTGCTGACATTCACCTGGCTGCTGTGGGGGCTGCAGGCGGACCAGGCCACCTTCCGCACGGCGTGGTTCCAGGTGTCACTGCTGACCGAGTTGGCCGCGGTGCTGGTGTTGCGCACCCGTGGCCCGGTTTGGCGAAGCCGCCCGGGCGAGCTTCTGTCCTGGGCGCTGGCAGCCATGTCCGTGGTGGCCCTGGCCTTGCCCCACAGCGGCCCGCTGGCAGCGGCGCTGGGCTTTGCGCCGCTGCCGTGGTCCGCCGTCGTCATGGTCGGGGCGGTGGTGCTGGCCTATGCGCTGGCAACCGAGTGGGCCAAGCGCTGGGCGAACTGATCGCGCTGGATCGGCCGGCTCAATCGCCAGGTGCACGCCCCGGCGCATGCCGCGAACGCGCCAGCTTGTGCAGCAACTCCGCCAGCATCATTTGCTCGGCCGCGCTCAGGGTCTTGAAGGCCGCGCGCTCGCTTTCCAGCAGGCGCGCGGTCAGATCCACCACCAGCGCCTCGCCCGGTTTCGTCACATGCAGGTGCTGGCCGCGACGGTCGTTTTCGTTCGCTTCGCGAACGATCAGCCCACGGCGCACCAGCTTGTCCAGGCCGGTGGTGATGTACGGCGCGCTCAAGCCCAGCGCCTTGGCCAATTGCGCGGGTGACACGCCGGGGTTGCCGTGCACCAGGGCGAGCAGCGTGTATTCGACGGTGCGCAGGCCATGGGGGATGCCCGCCACGTCGTCGAAAGCCGCAATGGTCACGATGGACGCCTGCGCGAGCTGGTAGCCCACCAGCCACTGCAGATCGCCTTCGTTCAAGCGGCCCGCAGGCGTGGAGATGTCGGCCGGCCTGGCGTCCTCCGCCCGGGCGCGGACCATTTTCGTGGGGGGCGCGGCGGCTCGGCGCCCGGGCGCTGGCGCAGCAGGCGCCTTGTGTTTCGTTGTGGCGTTGCGCGCCGTCATGAGCACTCACTCCTCAATGCAGGGCACCACCAAGGCCCCTGCCATGCAGCACGGATTCTGCCCGCGCCCGATTCCGGGTCTCCAGGGTATTCACCTATCCAGAAATTTAGTTAAGCAAACTAACCTTTTGTTGAGGCCGCAACCACAAGCGGTCCATTTCGCATCAAACAATCCGAGGAGACAAACATGACTTACTTCTTGCGATCGGCCCTCGCGGTGGCCGGTAGCGCAGCGCTGTTGGCGGCTTGTGGGGGTGGAGGCGGCGATGGAGGGGGGAGCGGCGGACCCGCCGCTCCCCCGCCGACCGAGGCCAGCCTGTCCATTCCCGCACCGGGCTCCCTGTTGCCCGCGGCCAGCGACATCTCGATCGCGCAGGCCGATTGCTCGGCCGCCAAGCTGGGCACGTCCGTTGCGCCGGCCGACATTGGTGAACCCGTGGCCGCGGTGACGCTGAACGCGCCCACCTGGACCGCCGCCGCTGGCGGCAACCAGGCCTATTGCTCCATCACCGGCGCCATTTATGCGGTGGACCCGAGCGCGCCCGTCATCAACTTCCGGGTCTCGCTGCCCGAGAACTGGGCGCGCCGTGCGGTGCACACCGGCGGCGGCGGCATGAACGGCTTCCCGCCGGGCAATCCGTCGGCGGCGATCCTGGGCTTGCGCGCGGCCACCTGGGGCAGCGATTCGGGCCACACGTTCATGGACTCGAACTGGGCCTTGAACGAAGAAGCCATGAAGAACCTGGGCTTCATGCAGATGAAGAAGACCCGCGACGTGGGCGTGATGCTGACGCAGCGCATGTATGGCGAGAAGCCGCGCTTCACCTACTGGCAGGGCGGCTCGCAAGGGGGTCGCGAAGGCCTCACCGTGATGCAGCGCTACCCGCAGGACTACGACGGCGCCGCGCTCACCGTGCCCATCGTCAACTTCTCCACGCTGACGCTGGCGCCGGAGCTGATCCGCATCCAGGAAAAGCCGCTGGCCAACTGGGTGCCGCCGGTGAAGGTGGCCGCCATCCGCGCGGAGTTCATGCGCCAGTGCGACAAGCTTGACGGTCTGGTCGACGGCATCATCAACAACTACACGGCCTGCCGCGACATCTTCAACGTCAAGGCCGGCGCGCCGGGCCGCAACCCCTGGGTGGACAAGCGCTGCCCGGGCAACGTCGACCCCAACCCGACGGACAACACGGCCACCGCCTGCTTCACCGACGGCCAGATCGAGACGCTCAAGTTCATCTACTCGCCCTACGCCTTCGCCACGCCGCTGGCCAACGGCGTCACCTCCTTCGGCATGTGGGCGCCCACCACCGATCCGGGCGGCTCGGGCCTGCTGATCAACACGCGCCACGTGGGGCAGGAAGGGGCCGACCCCGGCGCCACCATCCACAGCCACCTGGGCATCCTGGGCGTCACGGGCTTCCTGTTCAAGGACCTGAACGCCAACCCGCTGGACTACGTGGAGGGCGGCATGCTCAACGCGCGCCGCGTGGAGATCTCCAGGCACCTGGACGCGACCAACCCGGACCTCTCGACCTTCTACAAGCGCGGTGGCAAGGTGCTCATCACCATCGGCAGCAACGACAGCCTGGCCTCTACCGGCGCGCAGCTCGACTACTACCAGTCGGTGCTGGACAAGATGACCCGCCCGGTGGTGGACGCCTTCGCGCGCCTGTGGGTGCTGCCGCAAACAGGCCACGGCCTCAGCGGCACGAACCTGGGTGTCGATGGCGACGGCAACACCATCCCCTCGGTGGCCATTCCCAACAGCTTCAACGGGCTGCAGATGGTGGTGGACTGGGTGGAGCAGAACCAGGCACCCAGCAAGAACCCCACGGTCACGGCCGGTGCCAAGTCCCTGCCCATGTGCTCGTACCCGCAACACCCACAGTACGTGTCCGGCGACGTGGCGCTCGCGGCCTCGTACACCTGCGCTGACTGAAGCCCCCGCGCTTCGCTGGCGTGAAAGCCCCGCGGCAGCGGGGCTTTTTCTTGGGCTGACGCGGCGATCAGGGCTCGATGCGCGTCTGCGACTGCTCCCGCATGTACTGCGGCAAATAGTGGAACGAGGCCAGCGCCTTGCCCGTGCTGCCCGAGCCCTTCCACCCGCCGAAGGGCTGGTACCCCGGCCAGGCGCCGGTGGTGGCACCCAGGGGCCGGTTGACGTAGACGACGCCGGCTTCGATGTTCTCCAGGAACCAGTCCACCTCGTCCTCCGCGCCAAAGAAGCCCGCCGTCAAACCGAAGTCGCTGGCGTTCGCTTCGGCCATGGCCTGTTCGGCGTTGTCCACGCGCCCCAGCATCACCAGCGGCGCGAAGATTTCCTTGCGCCACAGCGGGTGGTCCAGCGGCGCCTCGGCCACCAGGGGCGCGCAGTAGAAGCCCTCGCCCGCGTCGGGCGGCAAGGGCCCTTCGGCCACGATGCGCGCGCCCTCGCCGTCCAGTTGCCGCCGGCAGTCCGCGTGGCGCACTTGCGCGGCGCGCGTGGCCACGGGGCCGGTCCAGCTCGCCTCGCGCTGCGGTTCGCCCACGGCCACCTTCGCCACCGCCGCGCGCAAGCGCTCGATGAGCGCGTCGGCCACCGAGCGGTCCACATACACGCGCGACAGCGCCGAGCACTTCTGCCCCGACAGGCCGAAGGCCGAGCGCACGATGCCCTGCGCCGCCACGTCGAGGTTGGCGCGAGCGGTGACGATGGCCGCGTTCTTGCCGCCCATCTCGGCGATGCAGGGGCGCGGCCAGCGCCGGTTCACCTGCGCGCGCAGGATGTGCATGCCCACCGCGTACGAGCCGGTGAAGGTGATGCCGGCTATGCCATCGTGCTGGATGAGCGCCTCGCCCACGTTCGCGCCATCGCCCGCCAGGCAGTTGAAGGCACCGTCGGGCAACCCCGCGTCTTTCAGGCACTGCGCCAGCAGCAGGCCCGACCACGGCGTCTCCACCGAGCCCTTGAGCACCACGGTGTTGCCGGTGACCAGCGCCGCCGCCGTGGGCCCGCCCGCCAGCGCGAAGGGGAAGTTGAAGGGTGCGACGACGGCCCACACGCCGTAGGGTTTCATCACGCTGCGGTTGCGGCTTTTCATGGTCGGCAACGGGTCGTCGGGCAGGGCGCGGTCGTAGCCGCCGTTCTCTTCCATCTGCCGCGCGTAGATGTCGCAGAAGGCGCTGACCTCGGCCACCTCGCCCAGGGCTTCCATGCGGGTCTTGCCCACCTCCAGCGAGACGGCGGCGGCCATCTCGTAGAGGCGTTCGTCCACCAGGCGCGCGGCGCGGCGCAGCAGGGCCACGCGCTCTGGCCAGGGCGTGCGGCGCCAGGCGGGCAGCGCGCGCCGGGCGGCGGCCACGGCCAGGTCCACGTCGGACACCGAGGCCTGGGCGAAGCGGCCCAGCAACTCGCTCTGGCGCGCGGGGTTGTGCTTGTCCAGCAGCGCAGCGCGCTCGACAAAGGCACCGTCGATGAAGAGGCCGTGGGTCTGCCCCAGGCCGGCGCGCACCCGCTGCAGCGCGGCCTCGAAGCGTTCGTGCAGCGCGCGCGGCGGCGCGAACATCGTGGAATAGGTCAGTTGGAATTCGCTCATCGACAGGCCTCCTCAGGACACGATGTACGCCGCCGCGCCCACCGCCAGCAGCGTGCCGTCCTCGCCGTGGAAAGCCATGCGCGTGCTGGCCACGCGCGAGCCCAGGCGCAGTGCCTCGGCGTGGAGGGTGAAGCGCGCGCTGCCCACGGCCGGGCGCAGGTAGTCGATGCGCAGGTCGATGGTGCCGAGCTTGGCGAAGCGGTGCATGCGCTGCTCCACGCTGTCGTCCATGTGGCGCGCGGCCATGCCGGCCAGCACGGCCAGGCCGCCCATGGCGTCCAGCGCGGCGCTGATGACGCCGCCGTGCAGCCGGTGGTGGGCGTAGTGGCCGATGAGCTCGGGGCGCATGTCGAGGTGGCCGCTCACGCGCTCGGGCAGCACCTCATCGATCTTGAGGCCGATGTGCTGGTTGAAGACGATCTTCTGTTCGAAGAGTTCGGTGATGGCTTGCACGAACTCGGGTTCGAATCGCACGGTGGGAGGCGGGCTGGAGGTGCTCATGGTGTGGGTTGTCGTCGGGTCCGGGCTCAGGCGCCAAACTGGCGCGCGGCCAGGTCCTTCATGATCTCCTCCGCGCCGCCGCCGATCATCATGACCTTCACCTCGCGGTAGATGCGCTCGCAGGCGGTGCCGCGCATGTAGCCCATGCCACCCAGTATCTGCACGGCCGCGTCCGCATTGGCCTGCATGGCCTGGGTGCTGTGGTTCTTGAGCAGGCAGACGTTGCCCACCCAGTCGGGGCCTTCGTCGCCCGCGTCGATGCGCTCGCCGAGCGCGTCCAGCCAGGCCTGCGTTGACGCCACGCGCATGCGCATGTCCATCAACTTGTGGCGGATTACCTGGTGCTGGATGAGCGCCTCGCCGAAGGTCTTGCGCTCGCGCGCCCAGGCCAGGGCCTCGTCGTGGCAGGCCTCGGCGAAGCCCAGGGCCAGCGCGCTCATGGCCAGGCGTTCGCCATTGAAGTTGCCCATGATCATGCGAAAGCCCTTGTGTTCCTCGCCGATGAGGCAGCGCGCCGGCACGCGCACGCCGTCGAAGCGCAGGTGGCCGGTGTCGCTGGCGTGCCAGCCCATCTTGTGCAGCGGCGTGCGGCTGATGCCTTTGGTGTCGCACGGCACGGCGATGAGGCTGATGCCGCTGGCGCCCCGGTTGCCCGGGTCCGTCCGCACGGCGAGGGTGATCCAGTCGCAGCGCACGCCGGAGGTGATGAAGGTCTTCTCGCCGTCGATGACGTAGTCGCCGCCGTCGCGGCGCGCGGTGGTGCGCAGGCTGGCCACGTCGCTACCGCCACCGGGTTCGGTGATGCCGAGCGCGGCGATCCGCTCGCCGCGCAGCACGGGCGGGATCACCTCGGCCTGCAGCTCGGGTGAGCCGTGTTTCAGGATCGGCGGCAGGCCGATGTTGTGGCTGAACAGGCTGGCCAGCAGGCCGCCGCTGGCGGTGCGCCGCGCCAGCAACTGCGACACGGCGTTGCGCGCGCGCCAGGGCGCGGGCGTGCCGCCCAGGTGCTCGGGGTAGCCCAGGCCCGGCAGGCCGATGCGCGCGGCCTCCAGGTAGAGCGCGCGCGGGAAGGTGGCCTGCGCGTCCCAGTCGTTCACGTGCGGCACCAGGGCCTCGTGCGCGAAGCGGTCGACGGTGTCGAGCAGGGCTTCGGTGTCGGCGCGGTCCCAGGTCATGCCGTCACCTCTGGGGAAGCGAAGCTCACCAGCAACTGGCCCGGCGCCACCTGCTGTCCCGCCGAGACGGACACCGCCTGCACCGTGGCGTCGCGTGGCGCGGCGATCTGGTGTTCGATCTTCATGCTCTCGATGGCGAACAGGGTGTCGCCTTTCGCCACGCGCGCGCCGGGCCGGGCGTGCACAGCCACCAGCTTGCCGTTGAAGGGCGCGCGCAGTTCGCTCACCGCGCCACCGGCACCGGCGCTGGCGCGCGCCGCGTGGCTCATGTCGCTCAGCATGAGCGTGTGCGAGCCGACCTGCACGTGCCAGCGGCCTTCACCCAGTGGCACGGCGGTGGTGGTGTGGTGCGCGCCATCGATCGTGACGCCCATGGCATCGAGAACGGCCGTGTGCGGTCGCCCCTCCACGGTGACGTTCAGGCGGCCGTTGCCCTTCTCGAGCACGGCGAGATCAAACAACGCATCACCCAGCGCCCAGCGCAGGGGGCGCGCGAAAGGACATGGCAAGGCACCGGGCGCGGGTTGGCCGGCGTACGCGGCGGCCAGCAAGGCCGCGAGCACCGCGTCGTGCGGCGGACGCAGGGCCGCGCGGATGCCCTCGCCCTGCTCCGCCAGAAAGGGAATGAGCGCCTCGCCCGCGCCGAACACCGGGTGGCGCAGGCAGGCCGCCAGAAAGGCGCGGTTGCTGGGCAGGCCCAGCAGCACGGTCGCGTCCAGCGCGTGCGCAAGGCGTTCGATGGCCTGCTCGCGCGTGGCCGCGTGCGCGATGAGCTTGCCGAGCATGGCGTCGTAGTGCGGCGTGACCTCGGTGCCGGGCTCGATGGCGTGGTCGAAGCGCAGGCCCTCGCCCGGTGGTGGCTCCACGAAGGCGCGCACGGTGCCGGTGTGCGGCGAGAGGCGCTCGTCTTCGGCGCACAGGCGCACCTCGATCGCATGGCCCTGCAGTCGAACCTGGTCCTGCGTCAGCGGCAGCGGTTCGCCGCGCGCCACGCGGATCTGCCACTCCACCAGGTCCAGGCCCGTGAGCATTTCCGTCACCGGGTGCTCCACCTGCAGGCGCGTGTTCATCTCCATCAAGAAAAACTGGTCGCCGTCCAGCAGAAACTCCACCGTGCCCGCCCCCACGTACCCCGCCGCCTGCGCCAGCGCCACCGCGGCCGCGCCCAGTTGTTCGCGCAGCTCAGGCCCCACGGCCGGGCTCGGCGCCTCTTCGATGATCTTCTGGTGCCGCCGCTGCACCGAACAATCGCGTTCGCCCAAGTGGATGCAACGGCCGTGCGCGTCGGCGAAGACCTGCACCTCCACGTGGCGCGGGCGTTGCACGGCGCGTTCGATCAGCAGGTCGGCACTGCCAAAGCCCGCCAGCGCCTCGGCGCGCGCGCTGGCCAGCGCGGCGGGCAACTGCGCGGCCTCGGTGACGAGGCGCATGCCGCGCCCGCCGCCACCGGCCACGGCTTTCACCATCAGCGGGTAGCCGATGCGCGCGGCCTCGGCGATGAAGGTCTCGTCGCGCTGGTCGTCGCCAAAGTAGCCCGGGAGCACTGGCACGCCGTGCCGCTGCGCCAGCGCCTTCGCGGCCGACTTGCTGCCCAGCGCGCGAATGGCCTCGGGCGGTGGCCCCACCCACACCAGGCCGGCGTCCATTACCGCCTGCGCGAATTCCGCGTTCTCGCTGAGGAAGCCGTAGCCGGGGTGCAGCGCGTCGGCGCCCGTGGCGCGCGCCGCGTCGATGAGCCGCTGGATGCGAAGGTACGACTCGGCGGAACTGGCGCCGCCCAGCGCGAAGGCCGTGCTCGCCTCGCGCACGTGCAGCGCATTCGCGTCGGGGTCGCTGTGCACCGCCACGGTGGCGATGCCCATGCGGTGCGCGGTGCGGATCACGCGGCGCGCGATCTCGCCGCGGTTGGCGATCAGCAGGCGTCTCATGAACGGCCCACTTTCGGCGGCTCGGTGCCCGGCGGCTCGGGTGCCCAGGGGGCGGGCCGCTTGTTGGCGAACGCCGCCAGGCCGGCGGCGGCCTCGGGGCCGCGCAGCGCGCTGGCGAACGCGATGGCGGCCTCGTCGCGCAGGTCGGGGCGGTCGTCGCACAGGCGCAGCAGGAGCTGCTTGGTGGCTGCCACCGCGCCAGGCGCGGCGCGGTTCAGCGTGGCGGTGGCCTCGGCCACGGCGGCGTCGATTGCGCCATCGGCCACCACGCGGTTCACCAGGCCCGCGGCTTGCGCTTCGCGCGCACTCCAGCGCGCGCCGCTCAACAGGCACTGGCGCGCCGTGGCGTCGCCCAGCCGGCGCCACACGAAGGGCGCGATCTGCGCGGGCGGCAAACCCAGCGTCACCTCGGGCGTGGCGAAGCTGGCGCGCTCGGTGGCCAGCACGATGTCGGCACAACACACCAGGCCGAAGCCGCCGCCCATGGCCGGGCCGTCCACCGCGCACAGCAGCCATTGCGGCAGGCTGCCCAGGGCGTGCAGCAGGTCACCAAAGCCGCGGTTCACGGCGATCAGCGGATCCGTCTCGCCCGGCTGCAGCGGCTGGCCGATGGCGTGCGCGAAGCCGCCGAGGCTGCCACCGGCACAGAAGGCGCCGCCTGCGCCGCGGAGCACCACGCCGCGCAGCGTGGGGTCGTCCCTGGCGCGCAGGCAGGCGGCGTACAGGCCCACCACCATGGCGTCGCTCAGCGCGTTGCGCGAGGCCGGGTCGTTCAGCGTCCAGCGCTCCACGGCGCCCTCACGATCGACGATCAGCGCGCGGTTCATCGCGGGGGCCTCTTGGCGATGCCCATGATCTTGCTCAGGATGCCAAGCATGACCTCGTCGGCCCCGCCGCCAATGGAGGCCAGGCGCCCGTCGCGGTACATGCGCGCCACCTTGTTCTCCAGCGTGAACCCCATGCCGCCCCAGAACTGCAGGCAGGTATCGGGCACCAGGCGGTTCAGGCGCCCGGCCTTGAGCTTGGCCATGGTGGCCCACTCGGTCACGTCCTCGCCCGCCACGTAGCGGTCGCACGAGAGGTAGGTGAGCGCGCGCAGCGCCTCCACCTCGGTCTTGAGTTCGGCCAGCTTGAACTGCACCCACTGCTGGTCGGCCAGTTGCGCGCCGAAGAGCTTGCGCTCCTGCGCCCATTCGATGGTCCATTCAATGCAATTGTTCAGGCTCACCAGCGTGCTGGCCGCGCACCACAGGCGCTCCTCCTGGAATTGCTGCATCTGGTAGACGAAGCCCGCGCCCTCCTGGCCGATGCGGTAGCGCTGCGGCACGCGCAGCTCGTCGAAATACAGCAGGCCGGTGTCGCTGCTGTGCATGCCGATCTTGCGGATCTTCTTGCCGACCTCGAAGCCCTTCACCGGCTTGCCGTTCTCGCGCAGCGGCACCATGACCAGGCTCTTGTTCTTGTGCGCGGGGCCGTCGCTGGTGTTCACCAGCAGGCAGATCCAGTCGGCTTGCAGGCTGTTGGTGATCCACATCTTCTGGCCGCTGATGACGTAGTCGTCGCCATCCTTGCGGGCGGTGGTCTTGATGGCGGCCACGTCGCTGCCGGCGCCGGGCTCGCTCACGCCGATGCTGCCGACCGTCTCGCCGCGGATCGCCGGCGCCAGGAACTGCGCCTTCAGTTCCTCGCTGCCGAAGCGCGCCAGCGCGGGCGTGGCCATGTCGGTCTGCACGCCGATGGCCATGGGCACGCCGCCGCAGTGGATGTGGCCGAGCGTTTCGGCCATGGCCACGCTGTAGCTGTAGTTCAGGCCCGCGCCACCGTGCGCCTCGGGCTTGGTCAGGCCCAGCAGGCCCAGGTCGCCCAGGCCCTTGAAGACCTCGTGGGCGGGGAACATCTCGGCGGCCTCCCACTCGTCCACGTGGGGGTTGATGTGGTCGTCGATGAAACGCTTGAGCGTTTTCTGGATCTCGCGGTGCTCGTGCGTGAACTGCATGGCTTGTCTCCTCTGTGGGCGTGTGCGTGACGGATCTACATGCGCGCCACCCCGAAGGGCAAGGGGCGTGGGGTGCGCTGCGCGGCCTCGGCGCAGGTGTCGAGGCAGAAGATGAGCACCGCGCGCGTGTCGCGCGGGTCGATCACACCGTCGTCGAGCAGCAGGCCGCTGGTGTGGAAGGCGTCGGCCTGGCTTTCGAAGACCTGCACGATCTGCTCGAACTGCTGCTGCATCTGCACCGGGTCGGGTGTGAGGCCTTTGCGCGCCAGGCCGGCCTCGGCCACGATCTGCATGGTGCGCGCGGCCTGCTCGCCGCCCATCACGGCCGTGCGCGCGTTGGGCCAGCTGAACAGAAAGCGCGGCTCGAAGCCGCGCCCGCACATGCCGTAGTTGCCGGCGCCGAAGGAGGCCCCGCACTGGATGGTGATCTGCGGCACGGTGGCACCCGTCACGGCCTGGATCATCTTGCTGCCGTGCTTGATCATGCCGCCCTGCTCGCTGTCCTTGCCGACCATGTAGCCGGTGGTGTTCTGCAGGTAGATGAGGGGATGGCCGAGCTGGCACATCCACTGGATGAAGTGCGTGGCCTTGTTGGCACCGGCCACGTCGATGGGGCCGTTGTTGCTGATGAGGCCCACGGCGTGGCCGCCGATGCGCGCCTGCGCGCACACGGTGGCCGCGCCGTACAGGGGCTTGAACTCCAGCAGTTCGGAGCCATCGGCGAGGCGGGCCATCACCTCGCGCATGTCCACCGGTTCGCGGTGGTGGGTGGGCATGAGGCTGAGCAGGTCGTCGGCGGGCAGTGGCGGCTCGGGCGCCGCGGGTGCCGCAGGGCGCGCCGCGCCATCGCGCAACTGGTCCACGATGCGCCGCGCCAGCCCCAGCGCCTCGCGGTCGTCCTCCGCCAGGTACTCGCCCAGGCCCGACACGCTGGTGTGCATCTCGGCGCCGCCCAGTTCTTCCTCGGTGGCCACCTCACCCGTGGCGGCCTTCAGCAGCGGCGGCCCCGCCAGGAAGGCGCGCGAGCGCCCGCGCACCATGACCACGATGTCCGACAGCCCCGGCATGTAGGCCCCGCCCGCCGTGCCCGAGCCGTGCTGCACGGTGATGACCGGCAGCCCCGCCGCCGAGTGCCGCGCGAGGTTGCGGAACAGCGAGCCGCCGTGCACGAAGCCCTCCACCTTGTACTTGGTGAGGTTGGCGCCCGCGCTCTCCACCAGGTGCACGAAGGGCAGCTTGTTCTCCAACGCGATGTCCTGCACGCGCAGGATCTTCTCCAGCCCGCGCGGCTGGATGGCGCCGGCCTCGATGCCCGAGTCACTGGCCACCACCATGCAGCGCACGCCGCTGATGAAGCCGATGCCGGCGACCACGCCACCACCGGCCACGGATTGGGTAGGGTCCTTCGTGTCCTGCAGGAAGCCAGCCAGCGTGCACAGCGGCAGCCAGGGCGCGCCCGCGTCCAGCAGCAGCGCGATGCGCTCGCGCGGCAGCAACTGGCCGCGCTTGTCGAACACGGGTTTGGCCTGGGCCGAGGCGGCGGCGGCGCGTTCCTCGAGCGCGCGCAGTTGCGCGATGCGCTCGAGCATGGCCGCGCGGCGCAGTTGCGCGGCCTCGCTGTGCGGGTTGAAGCTGGACGCGAAGCTCATGACTGGAACACCTTGGGCAGCACGTAGCGGTGAAAACCATCGAACGGCCGCACGGCCTCGCGCGACTGCGCCTCCACCGGCGCGGCCACTTGCCCCCAACCCATGCGCACCTGCGGGCGCGCGCCGTCCACGCGCAGCACGCTGCCGCTGATGAAGCTGGCCGCTGGCGACAACAGGAAAGCGATGGCCGCACTGGTCTCGGCCTCATTGCCGAAGCGGCCCAGGGGCACGGTGTCGCGCATCTCGCGCAGCATGGGGCCGGCCTCGGGCGGGTAGTGGTCCATGCCGCTGGAGGCGATGTAGCCCGGCGCCACCGCGTTCACGCGCACGCCGCTTCTGGCCCACTCCAGCGCGGCCGTCTCGGTGAAGCTCACCATGCCCGCGCGCGCCGCGCCGCTGTGGCCCATGCCGGGCATGCTGCCCCACATGTCGGCCACGATGTTCACGATCGATCCACCGTGCGCCTGGAAGCTCTGCAGGTAGCACTCGCGCGCGACGAGGAAGCCACCCATGAGGTTGGTGTCCAGCACGGCCTGCCAGCCCTTGGCGCCGATCTTCTCCAGCGGGCTGATGTACTGGCCGCCCGCGTTGTTGACGAGGCCATGGATGCGGCCGTGCGCGGCCACGATGTCCGCCACCAGCGAACGCACCGCGTCTTCCTGCCGGATATCACCCGCGTGGCCGCTGGCGCGTCCGCCGTCGGCCGTGATTTCGTCGACCACGGCCAGCAGCTTCTCGGGCTTGCGGCCCACCAGCGCCACGTGCGCGCCCAGTGCGGCCAGCTCGTGCGCGGTGCAACGGCCGATGCCCGAGCCACCGCCGGTGACCACGATGACCTGGCCGGCGAACAGGCCGGGGCGAAAGATGGAGCGGTAGCGATCCGGCACCGGCGCGTGGTTCATTCCAGGTCCTTGACGAAGAGTTGCAGCGCGGCTTCGGTGAGGTCATCCAGCGAAGCCGATCCCTCGGCGTCGTACCACTGCGCCGTCCAGTTCAGCGCGCCGAAGATCAGCAGCCGCGCCAGCGCCGTGTCGCCCTTGAGCGCGCCCTCACGCCGCAGCGCCTGCAGCACCGGCACCCACACGGCCTCGTACTCGGCCATCAGCTCGCTCACCACCTGCTTCTGCTGCGGCGCGAGCCAGCGCCATTCGTAGAGCATCACGGGAATGTGGTCGCTCTCAGGCCCCAGCAGGTTGTGAAAGTGGCCGCGCACCAGCACGCGCAGGCACTCGCGGGCCGACAGCGCGTCAGGCGCGGCGGCCACGGCCGCGTCCATGCGCTCGCGCTGGTGCTGCAGCGCGCGCTGCATGCCCTCCTCCATCACGGCGGCGAGCAAGGCCTCCTTGTTCTCGAAGTGATAGAAGGGCGAGCCCGAGCGCATGCCCACGGCCGCGGCGATGTCGCGCGTGCTGGTGGCCGCGAAGCCCTTGCGGCGGAACAGGTGCGCGGCCGCGCGCAGCAGGGCCTGGCGGCGGTTGCCGTCGTCGCGCTCGTCGGCGGTCTTGCGCGGGCGCCCGCGGCTGCGGCGCTGGGGGGCCTCTTCGGCCAGGGTGTCGGTTGGCATCGGCCGCCAACATAGCAGCGCCGGGTAATTTCAGCAAGCGGGTGCTTGGTGAAAATACCGATGCCCGCTGTCGCCTGGCCGACAGGGGCGCACGCAGGTGCCCGGGCTCAGCCGGTGGCGCGGCACACCACCAGCGCGTAGGGCAGCGCCGGGTCCTCGAACCAGGCCTTCACCTCGAAGCCGCTGCCCTGGGCCAGGGCCTCGACGCCCGTGCGCTCGTACTTCTGCGATTGCTCGGTGTAGATGAATTCGCCGGCCCCGAACTCGAAGGCGTGGTCGAGCAGGTGGCTGCGCACGGTCTGGCGCACCTGGCTCACCAGGAAGCTGCGCGCCACGCCCTGCAAGGGGCAGTAGCTCGCGTAGTGGCGAAAGCGCTTGAGGTCGAAGTCCATGCCGAGCTCGCGGTTGAGGCGGCGCAGCAGGTTCAGGTTGAAAGCGGCGGTGACGCCTTCGGGGTCATCGTAGGCGGCCAGCACGGTGTGCGGGTCCTTGCGCAGGTCCAGGCCGAGCAGCAGGCTGTCGCCCACGCGCAGGTGCACGCGCACGCGGCGCAGGAAACGCGCGGCCTCGGTGTCGGTGAAGTTGCCGATGTTGCTGCCCAGGAACAGGGCCACCTGACGGCGGCGCGCACTGGGAATGGGCCAGGTCTGGAAGTAGTCGCCACACAAGGGGTGCACGGTGAGCGCGGGCAACTGTCGCGCCATGCGCGCGCCCAGGTGTTCCAGCGCCTGGGCGGAGATGTCCATCGGCCGGTAGACCAGTTCGGCGCCCGCCTTGAGCCAGGCCCGGCACAGGGCCAGGGTCTTGCGGCCGTCGCCGCTGCCGAGTTCGAGCATCTCGATCGGCGAGCCGCCCGTGTCCAGCGCGTCGAGCAGGTCCTTCGCGTGGCGGCGCAGCATGGCCGCCTCCACGCGCGTGGGGTAGTAGCTCGGCAGCCGCATGATGCGTTCGAACAGGCGCGAGCCGCGGTCGTCGTAGAAGTACTTGGACGAGAGCCGCTTGGGGTTGCCCGACAGACCGGCGAGCACGTCGTCGGCGAAGCCGCGCAGCTCGGGCGCGATGGCCGGACTCGGGGTGGTGTCGCGCGCGGGGCGCATGGCGGGGGCGGTGTGGCGGCGTCGGGTCATGGTTTGACAAGGCGGATGCCGGTGTACTGCCAGCGCAGTGGCGGCTGGAAGAAGTTGCGGTAGGTGAGGCGCTGGTGCCCCGGCGGCGTGGCGAAGGAGGCGCCGCGCAGCACCTGCTGGCTCACCATGAACTTGCCGTTGTATTCGCCGACCGAGCCCTCGGCGCGGTGAAAGCCCGGGTACGGCGCGTAGGCGCTGGCGGTCCATTCCCAGCGCTGGCCCCAGGCCATGCCCCGCGCGGCGGCGGCCTCCCATTCGAATTCGGTGGGCAGGCGCGCGCCGGCCCAGTCGGCGTAGGCGCTGGCCTCGAACCAGCTGATGTGCGTGACGGGCGCGTGCGGTGGCAAAGGCTGCGGGCCGGCCAGCGTCTGGTGCCACCAGGCACCGTCTTCACCGCGGAACCAGTACAGAGGTGCAGCGACGGCGTTCTGTCGCAGCCAGTCCCAGCCGTCGGCGTGCCAGTGGCTCGCCTGCCGGTAGCCACCGGCTTCGATGAACGCGATGTACTCGGCGTTGCTCACCAGGCGATCCGCGATGGCGAAGGGCGCGAGCAGCACGTCGTGGCGCGCGCCCTCGTTGTCGAAGGCGAAGCCGTCGCCCGCGTGGCCGATGGAGGCCACACCACCGGGGTGGTCGATCCACTGCAGCGCGGTGGCTTGCGGCGCGTGCTCGGCCGTCACGGTCACGGCGGCGGTGTCGTCGGTTGAATAGGCGGGCCGCAGGGGGTTGTGGCCCAGGATGTATTTGATGTCGGTGAGCAGCAACTCCTGGTGCTGCTGCTCGTGCTGCAGGCCGAGCTCCAGGCGCTCCAGCCAGTGCGCGGGCGGCTCGGTGGCGAGCCAGGCGTTCACGGCGGCGTCCACGTGCGCGCGGTAGGCCAGCACCTCGGCCACGGTGGGCCGACTAAGCTGGCCGCGCTGCGCGCGCGGCCAGCGCTCGCCCTCGCCTTCGTAGTAGCTGTTGAAGAGGTAGCCGTAGGCCGGGTGGAACGCGGTGTAGCCCGGCGCGGCGTGCGTGAGCAGCATGGCCTCGAAGAACCAGGTGGTGTGCGCCAGGTGCCACTTGGGCGGGCTCACGTCCACCACGGGCTGCACCACGTGGTCCTCGGGCGCCAGCGGGGCGCACAGGGCCACGCTGCGCGCACGCACCTCGGCGAAGCGGGCGGCGGTGTCGGCAATGGCGTCGCGTCGCATGCTCAGTCCACCACCTTCAGTCCACCACCTGCACGCCGCGCCAGAAGGCCACGCGGTCGCGCACCATCTCGGCCTCGGGTTTCGGGTCCGGGTAGAACCAGGCGGCGTCGCGGTTGAGTTCGCCGTCGATGAGCAGGCTGTGGTAACTGGCCTGGCCCTTCCAGGGGCAGTAGGTGTGGTGGTTGCTGTGCTGCAGCAGGTCGGCGCGCACGGCGCTGGCGGGAAAGTAGGCGTTGCCTTCGACCAGCACGATGTCGTCGCTTTCGGCAACGACGGTGCCATTCCAGATCGCCTTCATGCGCGCTCCTCGGGTGTTGTTCGAATGGGGATGGGTCGCATCCTGTGCGTATTTCTTACGTGATGCAAGCCCAGGGATGTGACGAAAGGGCAATCGGCGCGCCTGCACCGTGCGCGCGCCGGATGCAGTAGGCGCTCAGGCGAGGGCCGGTTCGCACGCGAGGTGCCGGGCCACCCGCTCCGCCTGCATCGCGATCGTGCGCAGCAGCCCACCGGGCTGCCGGATGTCGAAGCCCACGAAGTGCAGGCCATCGAGCTCGCCTTCGCCGTGCAGCACCGTGGGCAGGCCGCGCTCGTCCAGCGGCAGCGGGTGGTCGGGGAACAGGCCCTGCAACATGGGCTGGTAGCCGGTGGCGAGCAGGATGGTGTCGAAGGCCTGACCGCGCCCGTCGGTGAAGCGCACGCCGCCGCGCATGAGCGTGGCGATGCCGGGGTACACCGGGATCTCTCCGGCCTTGATGCGGGCGAGCGTGCCGACGTCGATCACCGGCGTCTTGCCCTCATGGCGCAACTGGCGCAGCGGCGAGGCAGCGGGCGTGCGCAGGCCCCAGCGAGAGAGGTCGCCCACGGTGAGGTTGCGCAGCAGCGTGGCGCAGGCGTTGCCGATGGGCTCGGGCAGCCGGGCCAGCGCGATGCTGGAGAGTTGCGTGGGGCGGCCCAGCACGTCGCGCAACACGATGTTGACCGGCGAGCGCACCGACAGCGCCACACCCACGCCCTGCTCGGCCAGGTCGAGCGCGATCTCGGCGCCGGTGTTGCCCATGCCCACCACCAGCACGTTCTGGCCTTTGAAGGGGGCCGCGTTGCGGTAGGCGTGGCTGTGCAGCACGCGGCCGCTGAAGGCGTCCTGCCCCGGCAGCACGGGCGTGCGCGGCTCGCGGTTGGCGCCGGTGGCCAGCACCAGTTGCGTGGCGGTCAACACCCGGCCATTGGCGATGTGCACGCGCCAGCGCGCCACGTGCTCGGCCGTGGAGCTTGCGGTGATGCGCACCGCCGTCTGCCCACCGATGGGTTCGATGCCGTGGTGCCGCGCATAGGCTTCCAGGTAGTCCACCACGCCCTGGCGCGGCACGTAGCGCGGGGCCTCGTCGGGGAACGGCAGGCCCGGCAGGGCCGAGTGCGATTTGACGGTGTGCAGGTGCAGGCGCTCGTAGTGCTCGCGCCAGGACGAGCCGGGCAGCGTGGCCTCGTCGATGACGGTGGCGCCACGTCCCAGCAGCCGCAGGCTGCCGGCCACCGCCAGCCCCGCTGGGCCGGCACCGACGATGAGGATGGGGTGGTGATCGCGTGAAGCGACAGCGGACTCGGACATGGTGCCCGCAGTGTGCCGGGGCGCCGCGCTCCCGCGCCATCGGTGTTCCCCCGTGGCGGCAAGCGCCCGGAATCAGGCCATCATGCCGGGAGCACGAGCCCGAAGGCCAGGCCGCTGGCCACACCCAGGGCAAGGCCGGCGATCACGTCGAGCGGGAAGTGCGCGCCGGTGTGCACGCGCGCCCAGCCGGTGCCCAGGGCCACGACCGCCATGGCGGCGATCATCGCGCCGCTGCCGGTGTGCGGCAGCAGAACGCCGAGCACGGCGCCCATCACCAACGCGTGGCTGCTGGGGAAACCGGCACGGCCACCGTGCCCCAGGTGGTTGGCACACAGGCCCAGGGCGAAGGGCCGTGGTGCCTGCCAGCGCCGCGCCAGGCGCTTGCCCGCGAGCTGCACCAGCCCGGCCCAGGCCAGGCACAGCAAGGCCAGCGCCGGACCCAGCCGGTGCGGGAGCGCCACCAGCACCACAAGCGCCAGCAGCGGCAGCCAGCTCCAGCGCGCCACCAGTCGTGCCAGGGTGAGCCCCAAGGCCGGGCCGCGCCCCGCACGAAGGCGGCGGAACAACCAGATGTCGAATCGGAGCCAGGGGCTGGCAGGGGCAATCGGAAGCGTCTGGTCGGTCATGCGCGCAATGTGCGGCGCGCGTATGACGTGAACATTAAGCGCGGTCGGCGCGCGCCTGGTCCGGCGGGGCGTCGCGCAGCGCGTCGGCACGCTCGCGCATCAGGGCCCGGTCGGCCTCGTTCTCGGTGAGGCTGGCCGCGCGCTCGAAGGCTTCGCGCGCCTCGTCGCGGCGGCCCAGTTGCTGCAGCAGGTCGCCGCGCACCGCGCTGAGCCAGGGGTAGCGCGCGAGCGCGGGCTCGTCGAGCAGGGGCGCGAGCACGGCCAGGCCAGCGGCCGGGCCCGCGTGTCGCGACACGGCCACCGCGCGGTTGAGCTCCACCACGGGCGATGGCGTGAGCCGTGCGAGCTCGGCGTAGAGCGCGGCCATGCGCGCCCAGTCGGTCTCGTCCACCGAGGCGGCGCGCGCGTGGCAGGCGGCGATGGCGGCCTGCAACTGGTAGGGCCCGGGCGATGCCGCGATGAGGTCGGCGCGCGAGAGCGCGTCCAGCCCGCGGCGAATGAGCAGGCGGTCCCAGCGCGCGCGGTCCTGCTGCTCCAGCAGCACGGGGCGGCCCTGCGCGTCGGTGCGCGCGGCGCTGCGCGAGGCCTGGATCTCCAGCAGCGCCTGCAGGCCCAGCACCTCGGGCTCGCGTGGCATCAGGTCGGCCAGCACGCGCACCAGACGCAGGGCCTCGTCGCACAGCGCGGGGCGCATCCAGTCGCTGCCGCGCGTGGCGGTGTAGCCCTCGTTGAAGATGAGGTAGATGACCTCCAGCACCGAGCCCAGGCGCTCGGCCAGCGCGGGGCCGTGCGGCAGCTCGAAGGGCACGCCGGCGTCGCGCAGGGTGCGCTGCGCGCGCACGATGCGCTGCGCCACGGTGGACTCGGTCTGCAACACGGCGCGCGCGATCTCGTGCGTGCTGAGGCCACCCAGCAGCTTGAGCGTGAGCGCGACGCGCGCGTCGGCCGACAGCACCGGGTGGCAGGCGGTGAAGATCAGGCGCAGCAGGTCGTCGCCGATGGGGTCGCGCCGCGCGGCGTCCACCTGATCGGCGACGTCGGGCGCGCGGTCGGCCTGCAGGGCCACCAGGTCGGCGGCGATGTCGGCCTCGTGTCCGTCGCGCGTGGCACGCTGGCGCAGGTGGTCGAGCGCGCGGTTGAGGGCGGTGCGCATCAGCCAGGCCCCGGGCTTGTCGGGAATGCCGTCCTTCGGCCAGTGCTCCAGCGCGGCCACCAGGGCGTCCTGCGCGATGTCCTCGGCCACGCCGAGGTCGCGCACGCGCCGCATGACGGCCGCCACGACCTTGCCGGATTCGAGGCGCCAGGTGGCGGCGATGCGCTGGTGGACCGCACTGTGCATCGGTGCGCCCGCCTCAGGCCTGCTCGTCTTGCCGGGCCTGTTGCGCGAACGCCGCCTCGTCCATGTAGAACACTTCCCACTGGTGGCCGTCCGGGTCGGCGAAGCCGTGCTGGTACATGAAGCCCATGTCCTTGGCCGGGTTGGGCGTGCTGCCGCCGACGGCCAGGGCCTTGGCGACGAAGGACTCGACCTCGGCGCGGTTCTCGCAGGACAGGGCGTTGAGCATGGCCGTGGCCTTGGACGGTTCGGCCACCGGCAGGTGGGTGAAGGTCTGGAAGTACGGGCGCACCAGCAGCATCACGTAGATGTGTTCACTGATGACGATGCACGCGCCCTCGTCGTTGCTGAACTGCGGATTGAGCGTGAAGCCGAGGCCGGTGTAGAAGGCGCGGGCACGCGGCAGGTCGGCGACGGGGAGGTTGACGAAGATCTGGCTGGGCATGGGAGGCTCCTTTTCAGTGAGTGAATGATGAGGGTGGCGAACGGCGAGGCGATCATGCTTGCAGCATCTGGCGGAAGGCCTCGACGCTGGGGCCGTCGGCCTGGATTTCGTCCAGGTCGATGAGCTGGCGCACCTCGACCACGGCGGATTTGCCCAATCCCACGGGGTTGGGAAAGCGGCGCGACCACTCGATGGCCTCGTCGCGGCTGCGCACCTGGATCAGGGTGTAGCCGGCAATGAGTTCCTTGGCCTCGGCGAAGGGGCCGTCGACGATGCGCGGCGCGCCCTGCGGCGCGTGCAGCACCTGCCAGCCCTTGCGGCTGGGGTGCAGGCCCGAGGCGTCGAGCAGCACGCCGGCGCGGGCCAGCTCCTGGTGGAACTGCAGCATGGCGTCAAAGACGGCCGGGTCGGGGCTGGGCGTGGTCTCGGCCTCGAACTCGGGGATGGAGCGGACGATGATCATGAAACGCATGGGGATCTCCTGATCCGGTGCGGACGACCCTTTCGCCCGCTTCATCCCCACGACGGTTCGGCCCGCCGGTTTTCGACAGCCCCGAACTCAGTGAAAACCCTTAGGCGCGACTTTCGTCGAAACAGGGCGCCAGGCCGCGCACCTCCACCGTGGCCCATTCGGCCGCCGGGCACTGGCGGGCGAGTTCGATGGCCTCCTCGCGCGTGACGCCGTCGAGCAGGTAGAAGCCACCCACCATTTCCTTCGCCTCGGCGAAGGGACCGTCGAGCCGGCGCGCCGCGCCGGGCGCCTGGCTCACGCGCACCGCGTTGTTCATGCCCTCCAGCGACTCCACGGCCTTGAGCTTGCCCTGAGCGCGCAGCGTGTCGCCGAAGGCCTGCATGCGGGCGTAGACCTCGCGGCCCTGGGCCTCGGTGCGTTCGGCGCGCTGGCCGGCGGGTTCGATGATGAGCAGCATGTACGACACGAATGGCCTCCGGATGTGAATCAACCGGCATCGTATGCGGGGAACGCGGGCGCGAATTGACGCGGCAGGTCAAGTCGCGCTGAGTGGCGCATCGTGGCCCTGCTGGGGCCGTCGCGCGCGGCGGTGTTCCCCGCGCTGGCGCCGGGCATCGCGGCGCTGATGGCCTGGCCGGTGCTGGGCCACGTGCCGCAGGCCAGCGAATGGCTGGGCCTGGGCATCGTGATGGCGGGCTTGGTGATCACGGTGCGACCGGGGCGTTGAATGCTCAAGCCGCCACGCGCCGCAGCCAGGCGTACCACCCCATCACCGCACGCCCCTGCTCCTCCCGGATCGGCCCGGCCTCGATCGCCTGAACCACCAAACCGTGCGCGGCGGCCAGGCGTTCGATGAGTGGGCGCGAGTGCGCGTAGCGCAGGCTGGGGCGAAGTTGCAGGTCGCGGCCGGCGTCGGCCTGCTCCACGCTGAAGGCGAAGCTGCCACCCGGCGCCAGGCGCGCGGCGGCGGCGGCGAAGACCTCGTCGAGCGGGCCCACGTAGATGAAGACGTCGGCGGCGACGATGAGGTCGGCCGGTGCATCGCTGGCGCGCAGGAACGCCAGCAGATCGCCGTGTGCGACCTCGCGGTAGGTGCCGGAGGCCCGTGCGCGCTCCACCATGGCGCGCGACGCGTCCACGCCATCGACGGCCTCGGCGTGCGGCGCGATGAGCCGACCACACAAGCCCGTGCCGCAGCCCAGGTCCAGCGCCAGTCCCAGGCGAAGGCCGTCCGCCAGCAGCGGCTTGAGCAGGGTCTCGGGCGCGGCGTACTTGAGTTGCGCGAGCAGGTGGTCCTGGAAGTCGTCGGCGTACTGGTCGAACAGCGCGCCCGCGTACACCGGGGGCGGGGCCTGCGGCTCGCGCACGTCTTGCACGGCGGCCAGGTAGTGGCGGTGCAGCGCGGGTTCGGCGCCGTGCTGCAGGGCCTGCTCATAGGAGCGCGCGGCCTCTTTCAGCTGACCGCTCTCGCGCAGCAGGTGGCCCCGCTGGCTCCACACCTCGGGCTCGCGCGGGTCGATCTCCAGCGCATCGTCCAAGGCCTTCAGGGCTTCGCGCCAATGGTCCTGGCGCAGCTCGCAGTGCGACAGGGCCAGGTGCAGGCTGGGCAACAGCGCGCCCAACGCGATGGCCTGGCGCAAGGCGTGTGCGGCACCGGCCCACTGGTTCAAGGCCTCGCGGCACAGGCCCAGCGCGGCCCAGGCGTCGCGGTGGGTGGGGTCGGCCAGCAGCGCGGCGTCCAGGTGTTCGATGGCCGCCGGCCACTGGCCCAGCCGGCACAGCGTGACCCCCAGGTTGGCCAGCACCGAGGGCCGACCGGGCACCAGGGCGAGCGCGGCCTCGTAGTCCGCGCGCGCGGCGTCCAGGCGGCCGGCCTCGAAGTGCGCGTTGCCGGAGAAGAAGTGCGCCTTGGCGCGTTCGGTGGTGTCGTCGGACATGGGAGGGGGGTGTCGTGGCGAGCGCGCATCGTAGGCGATGCGCGAGTGCCCGCCCGCCCGCCATCACCGGCAAGCGCTTACAGACGTCTGCGGACGTGCGCCCTAGAATGCCCGGTTTTCAACGAACGAGACTGCGATGAGCACTGCCAAGAAACAAACCGCCTTCAACCGCGCCCTCAAGCCCAGCCCCGAACTGGCCGCCGTGATCGGCTCCACCCCCCAGCCCCGCACCGAAGTGGTGAAGCTGATGTGGGAGTACATCAAGGCCAACAACCTGCAGAACCCGAAGAACAAGCGCAACATCCTGGCGGATGCCAAGCTCAAGGCCGTCTTCGGCAAGGATGAGGTCAACATGTTCGAGATGACCGGGCTGGTGGGCAAGCACCTCAGCTGACCGCAGCCACGAAGGCCGGGTGAGGCGCCTGCCCCGGGCGCCCGCCTTCCCTCAGACCTTCGAAAAATCCGGCTTGCGGCGCTCCATGAAGGCGCCGAAAGCCTCCTTCGCCGCCGGCTCGCGCAGCATGCGGCCAAAGCTCTCGCCTTCCTCCGCGATGGTCTTGAGCACCAACTCGCCCTGTCCCTTTTTCATGAGCCGCTTGGTCTCCACCAGCGAGCTCAGCGGCTTGGCCGCGAGCTTCTTCGCCACCGACTGGGCGTAGTCGTTGGCCTCGGTGGGCGGCAGCACGCGGTTGACCAGGCCCACCTCCAGCGCGGCCTCGGCCATGAAGGGTTCACCCAGCAGCAGGGCCTCGGCGGCGCGGTGGTAGCCCAGCATCTGCGGCACCAGCAGGCTGCTGGCGGCCTCGGGGCACAGGCCCAGATTGACGAAGGGCATGGAGAAGGCGGCGTTGTCGCCCGCGTAGACCAGGTCGCAGTGGAACAGCAACGTGGTGCCCACGCCCACGGCTGGGCCGCACACCGCCGCCAGCAGCGGCTTGGGGAAGGTGGCAATGCCCTTGAGAAAGCGGAACACCGGCGAGTCCAGGCCGGCCGGGGGGTTGTTGAGGAAGTCGCCGATGTCGTTGCCGGCGGAGAACACGGTCTCATGGCCCTGCAGCAGCACCACGCGCACGGTGGCGTCGTCCACCGCGCTGGCCAGGGCGTCGGCCATGTCGCCGTACATGGCCGAGGTGATGGAGTTCTTCTTGTCGACCCGGTTGAGGGTGACGGTGCGGATGCCGGCTTCGGTGTGGACGAGGATGTCGCTCATGGTCGTTCGCTGGAAGGGGTTGAAAACAGCAGCCGGGCAAGTTACCACGAAGGCCCCCGGCGCACCCTAGACTTGCCTCCCTCGACCTGTCTCTCACACGACGCTCATGCGCCTTCGTCTGCCCCGTCCGTCGCGACCGCTGTTCCTGCTGGTGCTGCCGTTCCTGTTGCCGGGCCTGGGTCTGTCAGCCGCCACGGCCCAGGCGCAGGACAAGCTGCCACAAGCCCAGGCGGCACCGACGGCCCCCACCGCCCAGACGCCCCTGCCCCCGCAACCGCGGCCCCGCGTGGCCCTGGTGCTCTCCGGCGGCGGCGCGCGCGGTTTCGCGCACGTGGGCGTGATCAAGGCACTGGAGGCCGCGCGCGTGCCGGTGGACCTGATCGTGGGCACCTCGATGGGCGCCATCATCGGCGGCCTGTACGCCAGCGGCATGACGGGCGAGCAGCTCGAGCGCGAGATCCTGTCGGTGGAATGGAACGGCCTGTTCAACACGCGCCAGCCGCGCCAGATCCTGTCCCAGCGCCGCAAGGAAGAGGACTTCGAGCTCTCGCCCGTGCTGTTGCTGGGCTTTCGCGACGGGGAGTTCCGCCTGCCCACCGGCGCGGTGTCCTCGCGCTCGCTGGAGATGCTGCTGCGCCGCTACACCCTGCCGACGCGCCACCTGAGCAGCTTCGATGCGCTGCCCACGCGCTTTCGCGCGGTGGCCACCGACATGGAGACCGGCCAGGAGGTGGTGATGGACCGCGGCGACCTGGCCGCCGCGCTGCGCGGCAGCATGTCGGTGCCGGGCGTGTTCTCGCCGCTGGGGCTGGACGGGCGCATCCTGGGCGACGGCGGCCTGGTGAACAACCTGCCGGTGAGCGTGGCGCGCGAGTTGGGCGCCGAGGTGATCATCGCGGTGAACATCGGCACGCCGCTGGCCGGGCGCGAGACGCTGTACTCGCTGGTGGGCATCACCACGCAGATGGTGCACATCCTCACCGAGCAGAACGTCAAGGCCAGCATCGCCATGCTCACGCCGCGCGACCTGCTGCTGACGCCGCCACTGGGCAAGCTGACGTCGGCCGATTTCGACCAGGCGAAGGAACTGGTGCGCCTGGGCAACGAATACGCGCAGACCGTGGTGGCCGCGCTGGAGCGCTTCTCGGTGGGCGAACGCGAGTACGTGGCGTGGACCGCGACGCGGCGCACCCAGAGCGAGCTGAACGCCACGCGCGTGGGCACCATTTCGGGCATCCGCTTCGAGGGCGTGGACGAGGCGCGCGCCGAGCGCCTGGGCGTGGGGCTCGATCACCTGAAGGGCCAGCGCGCGGACGTCAGCGTCATCGAACACGACATGGAGGCCCTGGCCGCGAGCGGCGACTACGAGCGCGTGGACTACCGCCTGGTGCGCGACCCGGACAGCGGTGGCGAGGACCTGGTGGTGGGCCTGCGCGAGAACAACTGGGGCCCCAACTACCTGCGCGTGGGCATCGACCTGCGCACCGACTTCCGCGGCGAGGGCGCGTTCAACCTGCGCATCAGCCACAACCGGCACTGGCTCACGCCCAGCGGCACCGAGTGGCGCAACCGCGTGCAGCTCGGCGAGACGCTGGGCCTGTACTCCGAGATCTACCAGCCGCTGGGCCTGACGGGCAGCACCTTCGTCGCCGGCTACGGCGACATCACCGTGCGCAAGGTGGATCTCTACGACAGCGAAAGCCGCCCGCTGGCCCGCATCCAGCGCGAGTCGCTGCGGCTGGGCGCCGACATCGGCTGGCAGATCGGCCGCCAGGGATCGGTGGGCGAGATGCGCCTGGGCGTGGTCACGAGCGCGCGGCAGTCCGAGCTGGAGCTGGTGCAGCCCGGCTTCGACATCCTGCCTGAGGTGCTGAACGTGCACTGGCGCGAGGCCGGCGTGCGCGCCGCCGTGATGGCCGATCAGCTCGACTTCGCCAACTTCCCCTCGCGCGGCTACCGCGCCTTCGGCGAAGTGGTGGTGGGCCGGCGCCACGTGCGCGACGGTGAGCGCAGCAGCTTCGCGCGCGTGGAGGGCTCGTTCACGGGCGTGCGCAGCATCGGCGAGCACACCTTCAACATGGGCCTGCGTTTCGCGCACGCCAACAACATTCCCATCGGCGCGATCGACGAGTACTCGCTGGGCGGCTTCCAGAACCTCTCGGGCTTCCGTTCGGGCCAGGTGGCGGGCAACTACCTGGCCTTCGGCCGCCTCACGTACTACCGACGCCTGCCCTGGAACGTGGGCGTCGCGCGCGCGCTGTTCGTGGGCGGCTCCATCGAAGCGGGCAATGCCTGGCTGGACCGGCGCGAGGTGTCGTTCAGCAACCTGCTGGCCGGCGGCAGCCTGTTCGTGGGGGCGGACACCGGCATCGGCCCGCTGTACCTGAGCGTGGTGAGCGCGCCGAAGGGGTTCACGGGGCTCTATCTGTTCCTGGGGCGGCCCTGAGCGGCGGCGCTGCGCCGCCGCCCTATTCCTTGTAGTAGACGACCTGGTGCGTGGTCGCCAGCAGCGAGCCCGCCTGGCTCCACACCTGGGCGCGCTGATCGAAGTAGCCGTTGCGAAAGGCACTGGATTCGGCCTGGCCGATGAGCCAGTTGTCACCCACCGCGGCAAGCTCGGCGCTTCCCGCGTGGAAGTACACCGTCATCGACACGGTGCCCGCCGGCACGCGCGTGGCGCGGCGGCGCCAGACGCGCGGGTAGAACACGTCGCACAGCGCGGTGAGGCTGGCAAAGTCCAGCGGACGTGGCGGTTCATCGCGCATCCACACCGTGGTGCGGCTGTTCTCGCCGTCGCCATCCCACACGCGCGGAATCGGTCCTTCGGCGAAGCGCAGGTCGTAGCGTTTCACCCATTCCACGGGAGCCACCACCTGCGGCTTGCCCAGGCCGGCCGGCGACAGCACCTGCGGCGCGCGCACCTCCTGCTTGCTCCAAGTCTCCCGCCTCGTGGCCGTCAGCGCGGTGGCGGTGAGCGCCGTCTCGCCGCCCTGCTCGATGCTCACCGCCCAGTGCTGGGTGGACCGGTTGGTGCGCACCGCCTGCGCCTCCACCTCGAAATCGCCATCGGCCAGCGCGGCGCAGAAGTTGACGGTGAGCGCCACTGGTTCTCCCAGGCGATCGGGGTGCAGGAGGATGGCATTGAGCGCAGTGGCCGCGGTAACGCCGCCGAAGGGCCCCACCATGTTCGCGTAAGCCGGATCGGTGCGGCCGGTGTAGCGGTTGGGTGCCGTGGCGTGAAGTGCGATGGCCTGATCAAGAGCGTGCGGGTTCATCGTCGGCAGTGTGCACCAGCGGCGTGCGCGAGCGGAACTGTCGGCCGGCTGACAGTTGCCAGCTGTTGCCTGTGTGACAGCGCGCACCGCTCAAGCTTGCAGCAGCCTGAATTCCATAGCAGCGCGGTCATGCCCCGTGGGGTTTCCCCTCATCCTTCATGTGGGTGGCATGCCCACAATGCCCCTCCTACATGGCACCGAACACCCCCAACGACTGCATCCTCGAAGCCCGCGGACTGATCAAGGAGTTCAAGGGCTTCGTGGCCGTGAACGACGTGAACCTTCGCGTGCAGCGGGGTCAGATCCACGCGCTCATCGGACCCAACGGCGCGGGCAAGACGACCGTCTTCAACCTGCTCACCAAGTTCCTCATTCCCACGCGCGGACAGATCCTCTACAACGGTGAGGACATCACCGCGCAGAAGTCCGCGCAGGTGGCGCGCCGGGGCATGGTGCGCTCGTTCCAGATCTCGGCCACCTTCCCGCACTTGAGCGTGCGAGAGAACGTGCGCATCGGCCTGCAGCGCGCCACGGGTCAGTCCTTCCACTTCTGGAAAAGCAAAAAGGTGCTCGACCGCCTGGATGCGCGCGCGATGGAGCTGCTCGAGACCGTGGGCCTGGCCGAGTTCGCCGACTGGGTGACGGTGGAGCTGCCCTACGGCCGCAAACGCGCGCTGGAGATCGCCACCACGCTGGCCACAGAGCCGGAGCTGATGCTGCTGGACGAGCCCACGCAGGGCATGGGCCACGAAGACGTGGAACGCGTGACGCAGCTGATCAAGAAGGTGTCGGCCAACCGCACGGTGCTGATGGTGGAACACAACATGAACGTGGTGTCGAGCATTGCCGACACCATCAGCGTGCTGCAGCGCGGCCAGGTGATCGCCGAAGGCAACTACGCCACCGTGTCGGCCAACCCGCAGGTGCTGGAGGCCTACATGGGCAGTGCCGAAGCGCAACTGCAGGGAGCCCACTGATGGCCACCGAGGAACTGCTGAACCTCAGCGGCGTGAACGCCTGGTACGGCGAGTCGCACATCCTGCACGGCGTCGACCTGCGCGTGAACCGCGGCGAGGTGGTGACCCTGCTGGGCCGCAACGGCGCGGGCCGCACCACCACGCTCAAGTCCATCATGGGCATGGTGGGCAAGCGCACCGGCTCCATCCGCCTCTTCGGGCAGGAAACGGTGAACATGTCCACGCACCAGGTCGCGCGCCTGGGCCTGGGTTACTGCCCCGAAGAGCGCGGCATCTTCGCCAGCCTGAGCTGCGAGGAAAACCTGCTGCTGCCACCCGTGGTGGCCGACGGCGGCATGCCGCTCGACGAACTCTACGAGCTGTTCCCCAACCTGAAGGAACGACGCAACAGCCCGGGCACGCGCCTGTCCGGCGGCGAGCAGCAGATGCTCGCGGTCGCGCGCATCCTGCGCACCGGCGCCAAGCTGCTGCTGCTCGACGAGATCTCGGAAGGCCTGGCGCCCGTCATCGTGCAGACCCTGGCGCGCACCATCCGCACCTTGCGCGAGCGCGGCTTCACCATCGTGATGGTCGAACAGAACTTCCGATTCGCGGCGCCACTGGCCGACCGCTTCTACGTCATGGAACATGGCCGCATCGTCGAAGGCTTCACCGCCGCCGAACTCGACGCGAAGATGGGCATGTTGCACGAGTATCTCGGCGTCTGAACAACGCCGGGTGGGTCTTTCCACGTTCACACTGACTGAAGGAGACGACGACATGAAGAGGATGACGACGAAGCTGCTGGCCACCGCCGCCGCGGCGCTGCTGACGGCGGGGGCTGCGCAGGCGCAGATCTCCGACGGGGTGGTCAAGATCGGCGTGATGAACGACATGTCCGGCCTGTACGCCGACATCGGCGGCCCGGGTTCGGTGCTGGCCGCGCGCATGGCCGTGGAAGACTACACGGCCACCAACAAGGGCCTCAAGGTCGAGGTCGTCTCGGCCGACCACCAGAACAAGCCGGACGTGGGCTCCACCGTGGCGCGCACCTGGTACGACGTGGAGAAGGTCGACGCCATCTTCGACGTGCCGACGTCTTCCGTGGCCCTGGCCATCAACCAGGTCACCAAGGAAAAAGGCAAGGCCTTCGTCAACACCGGCGCGGCCACGTCCGACCTGACCGGCAAGCAGTGCAGCCCCAACACCGTGCACTGGCTCTACGACACCTGGATGCTGGCCAACGGCACCGGCAGCGCGATCGTGAAGACCGGCGGCGACACCTGGTTCTTCCTGACCGCCGACTACGCCTTCGGCCACGCGTTGGAGCGCGACACCGAAGCGGTGGTGCTGAAGAACGGCGGCAAGGTGCTGGGTAAGGTACGCACCCCCTTCCCGGGCAGCGACTTCAGTTCCTTCCTGCTGCAGGCCCAGTCGTCCAAGGCCAAGATCATCGGCCTGGCCAACGCGGGTGGCGACACCATCAACAGCATCAAACAGGCGGCCGAATTCGGCATCGTCAAGGGCGGCCAGAACCTGGCCGGCCTGCTGGTGTTCCTGCCCGACATTCACGGCCTGGGCCTGAACACCGCGCAGGGCCTGGTGTTCACCGAAACCTTCTACTGGGACCTGAACGACCAGACCCGCGCCTGGAGCAAGCGCTTCGCCGAGCGCAACGGCGGCAAGTACCCCAGCGCCGACCACGCGGGTGTCTACGCCTCGGTGCTGCACTACTTGAAGGCGGTCGATGCCGGCAAGACCGATGACGGCACCAAGACCATTGCCAAGATGAAGGAACTGCCGACCGACGACCCGCTGTTCGGCAAGGGCACCATCCGTCCCGATGGCCGCAAGATCCACCCGGCCTACCTGTTCGAGGTCAAGAAGCCCTCGGAGTCCAAAGGGCCGTACGACTACTACAAGGTCCGCGCCACCATCCCCGCCGACCAGGCCTTCCGTCCCCTCAAGGACGGCGAGTGCCCGCTGGTGAAGTAAGCGAGAGGATGTTCAGAGCATGACCGAGATCTTCGGCATTCCCACCGCGGCCCTGTTCGGGCAGTTGCTGATCGGGCTGATCAACGGCTCGTTCTACGCCCTGCTCTCGCTGGGGCTGGCCGTGATCTTCGGTCTGCTCAACATCATCAACTTCACGCACGGCGCCCAGTACATGATGGGCGCCTTCGTGGCCTGGCTGCTGCTCAACAAGCTGGGCATCGGCTACTGGTGGGCGCTGCTGATCGCACCCATCGTGGTCGGCACCACCGGTGTGCTGATCGAGCGCTTCATGCTCAAGCGGCTGTACCAGCTCGACCACCTCTACGGCCTGTTGCTCACCTTCGGCGTCGCGCTCATCATCCAGGGCCTGTTCCGCCACGAGTACGGCTCATCGGGCCAGCCCTATGCCATTCCCGAGCAGTTGATGGGCGCGCAGAACCTGGGCTTCATGTTCCTGCCCAATTACCGCGGCTGGGTGGTGGCGGCCTCGCTCATCGTGTGCCTGTCCACCTGGTTCGTCATCGAGCGCACCAAGCTCGGCGCCTACCTGCGCGCGGCCACCGAGAACCCCACGCTGGTGCAGGGCTTCGGCATCAACGTGCCGCGCATGATCACGCTCACCTATGGCTTCGGCGTGGGCCTGGCCGCGCTGGCGGGTGTGATGGCCGCCCCCATCTACCAGGTGAGCCCGCAGATGGGCTCGGACCTCATCATCGTGGTGTTCGCGGTGGTGGTGATCGGCGGCATGGGCTCCATCATGGGCGCCATCCTCACCGGCTTCGGCCTGGGCATCATCGAAGGCCTCACCAAGGTCTTCTACCCCGAGGCCTCCAGCACGGTCATCTTCGTGATCATGGCCATCGTGCTGCTGATCCGGCCCGCCGGATTGTTCGGAACCGAGAAGTGAAGCCGCGATGAGCACCACGACCACCACCATCGCCCACGCGGGCAGCGCCCACAAGGCCCCCGCCAGCAACGCGTCCCTGGCCATCGCCTTCGCCATCATGGCCGCGTTCTTCCTGATCGCGCCCACCGTGGTGTACCCGGTGTTCCTGATGAAGGTGATGTGCTTTGCGCTGTTCGCCTGCGCCTTCAACCTGCTCATCGGCTTCGGCGGGCTGCTGTCCTTCGGGCACGCCATGTTCCTCGGCGGCGCGGGCTATGCCTCAGCGCACGCGGCCAAGGTCTGGGGCTTCACGCCCGAACTGGCCATCCTGTTCGGCACCTGCTGCGCGGTGCTGCTGGGCGTGGTGGTGGGCGCATTGGCCATCCGCCGCCAGGGCATCTACTTCGCCATGATCACGCTCGCGTTGGCGCAGATGGTGTTCTTCTTCAGCCTGCAGGCGAAGTTCACCGGCGGGGAAGACGGCATCCAGGCGGTGCCGCGCGGCCACCTCTTCGGCCTGATCGACCTGAGCCAGCCCCTGGCCATGTACGCCGTCGTCTTCGTCGTCTTCATCGCCGGCTTCCTGCTCATCTGGCGCGTGGTGCACTCGCCCTTCGGCCAGGTGCTGCAGGCCATCCGCGAGAACGAGGCGCGCGCCACCTCGCTGGGCTACGACACCGACCGCTACAAGCACCTGGCCTTCGTGCTGTCGGCCGGCCTGGCCGGTGCGGCCGGCGCCACCAAGGCCATCGTGTTCCAGCTTGCCTCGCTCACCGACGTGCACTGGAGCATGTCGGGCGAGGTGGTGTTGATGACCCTGCTGGGCGGCATGGGCACGCTGTTCGGGCCCGTGGTGGGCGCGGCCATCATCGTGTCGATGCAGAACTACCTGGCCCAGCTCGGCGCCTGGGTGACGGTGGTGCAGGGCGTGATCTTCGTGATCTGCGTGCTGGCGTTCCGCCGCGGGGTGGTGGGCGAGATCGCGAACCTGATCAAGAAGCCGTTGTAAACGGCGCATCCCCCAAAAACAAAGCGCCCCACGGGGCGCTTTGTTTCTTGATCCAGGGCACCGCGGAACCGGCTTCGCCGGGCCGCAGGTGCCGCCCCCCTCTGGGGGGTGACGCGCCGAAGGCGCGGCGCGGGGGGGGCGCGTGGTCACACGCGCTCGAAGATTCCCGCCGCGCCCTGCCCCATGCCCACGCACATGGTCACCATGCCGTACTTCTTCTGGTGCCGCTGCAGCGCGTGCACCACGGTGGCCGAGCGGATGGCGCCCGTGGCACCCAGCGGGTGGCCCAGGGCGATGGCGCCGCCCATGGGGTTGACCTTGGCCGGGTCCAGGCCCAGGGTGTTGATGACCGCGAGCGACTGGGCCGCGAAGGCCTCGTTGAGCTCGATCCAGTCCATGTCGTCCTGCTTGAGGCCGGCGTATTTCAACGCCGCGGGAATGGCCTCCACCGGGCCGATGCCCATGATGTGCGGCGGCACACCGCGGCTGGCGTAGCTGACGAAGCGCGCCAGCGGCTTCAAGCCGAAGCGCTTGACCGCCGCCTCGCTGGCCAGGATCAGCGCGCCCGCGCCGTCGCTGGTCTGCGAGCTGTTGCCCGCCGTGACCGAGCCGCGCGCGGCGAACACGGTGCGCAGCTTCGCCAGGCCCTCCAGGCTGGTGTCAGGGCGCGCGCCTTCGTCCAGGCTCACGGTGCGCGTGGTCTTGCTCACCTCGGCCGTCTCCAGGTCCACGTCGCGCTCGGTCACTTCCACGGGCGTGATCTCGTTGGCGAACTCGCCGTTCTTCATGGCGATCACCGCGCGCTGGTGCGACTGCAGCGCGAACTGATCCTGCGCGTCGCGCGAGACCTTCCACTGCTGCGCCACCTTCTCGGCCGTGAGGCCCATGCCGTAGGCGATGCCGTACTGCTCCACGTCCTGCGTGTTGGCGAAGATGGCGGGCGACAGGCTGGGCGAGTTGCCCATCATGGGCACCATGCTCATGCTTTCGGTGCCGGCCGCGATCATCACGTCGGCTTCGCCCACGCGGATGCGGTCGGCCGCCATGGCCACGGCCGACAGGCCCGAGGCGCAGAAGCGGTTGACCGTGATGCCGCCCACGCTGTTGGGCAGGCCCGCGAGGATGGCGCCGATGCGCGCCACGTTCAGGCCCTGCTGGGCCTCGGGAATGGCGCAGCCGCAGATGATGTCTTCGATGGCCTTGGGGTCCAGGCCCGGCGCCTGCGCGAGCGCCGAACGCAGGGCGATGGCGAGCATGTCATCGGGGCGCAGGTGCTTGAACGAGCCCTTGTGCGAGCGGCCGATGGGCGTGCGCGTGGCGGCGACGATGTAGGCGTCTTGAACTTGTTTGCTCATGTCGTGGCTCCTCAGTTGCGGACCGGCTTGCCGGTGTTGAGCATGCCGAGAATCCGTTCCTGGGTTTTCGGGTGCGTGATGAGCGCGCAGAAGGCCTGTCGCTCCAGCGTCATGAGGTACTCCTCGCTCACCAGCGTGCCTGGGTCCACGTCGCCACCGGTGACCACGTTGGCGATCAGGCTGGCGATGTGGAAGTCGTGCTGGCTGATGAAACCGCCGTCGCGCATGTTCACGAGCTGGCCCATGACGGTGGCCTTGCCGTCGCGGCCGGCCACGGGGAACAGGCGCTTGTGCGGCGCGCGGTAGCCGGCGCGGAACATCGCTTTCGCCTCGTTGAGTGCCACGTACAGCAACTCGTCCTTGTGCGGCACGATGAGGTCGGAATCGAGCAGGTAGCCGATGCTGCGCGACTCGATCGCACTGGTGCCGACCTTGGCCATGGCGGCGGCGGTGAAGCCTTCGGTGAGGAAGGGCAGCAGGTCCTTGCCGGTGGAGGCCTGGGCGTTCTCGGCCGCGCGGCGCGCGATGTAGGTGAGGCCGCCGGCGCCGGGGATCAGGCCCACGCCCACTTCCACCAGGCCGACGTAGCTTTCCATGTGGGCCACGCGCTTGCCGCTGTAGACGGCCAACTCGCAACCACCGCCCAGCGCCATGCCGCGAATGGCCGAGACCACCGGCACGCTGGCGTAGCGCAGGCGCAGCATGGTCTGCTGCATGAAGCCTTCGGCGTCTTCGATGGCGGCCACGCCCACGGCCAGGAAGGCCGGCAGCATGGCCTGCAGGTCAGCGCCCACGCTGAAGGGCTCGTCGCCCGACCAGACCACCAGGCCCTGGTACCGCGCCTCGGCCAGTTCCACGGCCTGCATCAGGCCCTCGCAGACCTCGGGGCTGATGGCGTGCATCTTGGTCTTGATGCTGGCGATCAGGACCTCGTTGTCCAGCGTCCAGAGCCGGACCGCATCGGTCTCTTCGATGGTGGTGCCGGCGTCGGCAAAGCGCGGGCCGGCTTCGCCGAGCAGCAGCTCAGGGAAAAGCTGGCGCTCAACCACAGGCAACTGGCGGCGCGGCTCGAACACACCCTTCGTGGGGTTCCACGAGCCTTGCGCGGTGTGCACACCACCGGCACCACCATTCGATTCCACCACCGGGCCCTTGAACACCCAGTCGGGCAAGGGCGCCCTGCTCAGCGCATTGCCGGCATCGATGTCCTCCTGGACCATCTTCGCCACCTCCAGCCAGCCCGCTTCCTGCCACAGCTCGAAGGGTCCCTGCTTCATGCCGAAGCCCCAGCGCATGGCCAGGTCCACGTCGCGCGCGGTGTCGGCGATGGTGGCCAGGTGCACGGCGGCGTAGTGGAAGCTGTTGCGCAGGATCGCCCAAAGGAAGCGGCCTTGCGGGCCGGTGCTGTTTCTCAGCAGCTTCAGGCGCTCACCCGCGGGCTTCTTGAGCATGCGGCCATAGACCTCGTCGGCCTTCTCGCCCGAGGGCACGTACTCGCCGCTCTCCAGATCGAAGCGCAGGATGTCGCGGCCCACCTTCTTGAAGAAACCGGCCTTGGCCTTCTGGCCCAGGTGGCCCTTCTCTAGCAGCGCCTTGAGCACGGGCGGCGTGCCGAAGCTGGCGTAGAACGGGTCGGTCTCGGCGTTCAGGTTGTCCTGCAGCGTCTTGATGACGTGGGCCATGGTGTCCAGGCCCACCACGTCGGCGGTGCGGAAGGTGCCGCTGCTGGCGCGGCCCAGGCGCTTGCCGGTGAGGTCGTCCACCACGTCGAAGGTGAGGCCGAAGTTCTCCACCTCCTTCATCGTGGCCAGCATGCCGGCGATGCCGATGCGGTTGGCGATGAAGTTGGGCGTGTCTTTGGCGCGCACCACGCCCTTGCCGAGGCCGCTGGTGACGAAGGTTTCGAGCTGGTCGAGGATCTCGGGCTGCGTGGTGGGCGTGGCGATCAGCTCCACCAGCGTCATGTAGCGCGGCGGGTTGAAGAAGTGGATGCCGCAGAAGCGCGGCTTGATCGCTTCGGGCAGGGCCTCGCTCAGTTTCGTGATCGACAGGCCCGAGGTGTTGGACGCGACGATGGCGTGCGCGGCCAGGTGCGGTGCGATCTTCTGGTACAGGTCCAGCTTCCAGTCCATGCGCTCGGCGATGGCCTCGATCACGAGGTCGCATTCGCCCAGCAGGGCCATGTGCTCCTCGTAGTTGGCCGCGACGATGAGATCCGCATCGGCGGCCACGCCGATGGGCGAGGGCTTGAGCTTCTTCAGGTTCTCGATCGCCTTGGTGACGATGCCGTTCTTCGGGCCCTCCTTCGCCGGAAGATCGAAGAGGACAACGGGCACCTTGACGTTGACGAGGTGGGCGGCGATCTGCGCGCCCATCACGCCCGCGCCAAGCACGGCGACTTTTCTGACGTTGAATCGGTTCATGTGGTTTCCGTGAATGGCTGACAGGGTCTCACTCGACGCGATGCCAGACTTGCGTTCGGAAGAAGGGGCCGAGGTAGCCGCGCATCTCGAGCTGCGCGCCGCCGTTGACCGGTTTCAGGCGCGCGCGGTAGCTCTTGCCGTTGTTGGGGTCGACGATGCTGCCACCCTCATACACGGCCTTGTCGCTCTCGCCCTGCTTGATGCCGCGCAGGATTTCCAGGCCGAGGATGGGCTTGTCCTTGCGGTCGTCGCTGCACTTGTCGCACACCGCCTTCTGGTCGGTGGCGGGGTCGAGCAGCTTCTCGATGCGCCCGCTGAAGACGCCGTTGCTCTCGGTGATGCGCACCAGCGACTTCTCCTTCTTCGAGTCGTCGTCGATGGTCTTCCACAGGCCCGTGGGCGTCATCTGCGCGTGGGCCAGGCCGGACAGCGCGATCAGGGAGGTGGCAAGCGTCATCTTAAGCAACATGGCGGTCTCCTTGGGTTGAAGCGTTCGATCAGGCCAGCGCCAGATCCGTGTCCATCAAAACCTTGCTCCCCGAACGCGCCAGCCGCATCAGCGTGGCCGTCTCGGGGAACAGCTTGGCGAAGTAGAAGCGCGCGGTCTGCAGCTTGGCGGTGTAGAACGGGTCGGTGCTGCCACCGTCGATGGCGCGCAGCGCGGCCTGGGCCATGCGCGCGAAGAAGTAGGCGAACACCAGGTGGCCGGCCACGCGCAGGTAGGGCACGGCCGCAGCGCCCACCTCGTCGGGGTTCTGCAAGCCCTTGAAGCCGATCTCGGTGGTGAACTTGGTCATCTGCTCGCCCAGGTAGCCCAGCGGGTTGATGAACTCGGCCATCTTCTCGTTCACGCCCTCTTCTTCCACCAGCGCGGCCACCAGCTTGCCGAACTTCTTGAGCGTGGCGCCGTTGTTGCCCAGCACCTTGCGGCCCAGCAGGTCCAGGCTCTGAACCGTGTTGGTGCCTTCGTAGATCATGTTGATGCGGGCATCGCGCACGTACTGCTCCATGCCCCATTCCTTGATGTACCCGTGGCCGCCGAACACCTGCATGCAGTGGTTGGTGGCCTCGAAGCCGTTGTCGGTGAGGAAGGCCTTGGCGATGGGCGTGAGCAGCGCGGCGAGGTCGGCGCTGTCCTTGCGCACCTTCTCGTCGGGGTGGTGCAGTTCTTTCTCGAGCAGCAGGGTGCAGAACATCAGCAGCGCGCGCCCACCTTCGGCGTAGGCCTTGGCGGTGAGCAGCATCTTGCGCACGTCGGGGTGCACGATGATGGGATCGGCCGGCTTGTCCTTGGCCTTCACGCCCGAGAGGCTGCGCATCTGGATGCGGTCCTTGGCGTAGACCAGGGCGTTCTGGTAGGCCACTTCGGTGAGGCCCAGGCTCTGGTTGCCCACGCCCAGGCGGGCGGCGTTCATCATCACGAACATGGCCGGCAGGCCCTTGTTGGGCTCGCCCACCAGGGTACCAACGGCACCGTCCAGCACCATCTGCGCGGTGGCGTTGCCGTGGATGCCCATCTTGTGCTCCAGGCCGCCGCAGTGGATGCCGTTGCGCTCGCCGATGCTGCCGTCGGCCTTCACCTTGTATTTGGGCACCAGGAACAGGCTGATGCCTTTGCTGCCCACGGGCGCGTCGGGCAGGCGCGCGAGCACCAGGTGCAGGATGTTCTCGGCCAGGTCGTGCTCACCGGCGCTGATGAAGATCTTCTGGCCGGTGAGCTTGTAGGTGCCGTCGGCCTGGGGCTCGGCCTTGGTGCGCAGCAGGCCCAGGTCGGTGCCGCAGTGGGGTTCGGTCAGGCACATGGTGCCGGTCCACTCGCCGCTGGTGAGCTTGGGCAGGTACAGCTGCTTCTGCTCGGGCGAACCGTGCGCGTGCAGGCACTCATACGCGCCGTGCGACAGGCCGGGGTACATGGTCCAGGCCTGGTTGGCGCTGTTGAGC
The DNA here is from genome assembly GCF_000723405.1 of Hydrogenophaga intermedia. Taxonomy (GTDB): domain Bacteria; phylum Pseudomonadota; class Gammaproteobacteria; order Burkholderiales; family Burkholderiaceae_C; genus Hydrogenophaga; species Hydrogenophaga intermedia. The sequence continues at coordinate 39,344 of NZ_CCAE010000030.1, forward strand.
ATCTCGTAGAGGCACTGGTTCACGATCAGGGGCAGGCCCTGGCCACCGAACTCGGGGTCGCACGACAGCGCGGGCCAGCCGCCTTCCACGTACTGCGCGTAGGCCTCCTTGAAGCCCTTGGGCGCCTTCACCTCGTGCGTGGCCTTGTCGAGCACGCAGCCTTCTTCGTCGCCGCTGATGTTGAGCGGGAAGGTCACCTCGGCCGCGAACTTGCCGCCTTCCTCCAGCACCGCGTTGATGGTGTCGGCGTCGATGTCGGCGTGGTTGGGGCAGGCCTTGAGCTCGTCGACGGCGTTGAAGACCTCGTGCATGACGAACTGCATATCGCGCAGCGGCGGGGTGTAGACGGGCATGGGTGGGTTCTCCTGTGGTTTCGTCGAAGTGAGGAAAGAAAATCAGCTCTTGCGGCTGGCGGGCTGGTGCGCGCCGTTGCGTTCGAGGATGGCGCCGAAACCGCGCCAGGCGCGGTCGATGCAGCCGGGGCTGCGCAGGAAGCGCGCCTCGTAGTGCAGGGCAAGAATCAAACCGTGGATTTCGAAGGCGACCTGTGACGCGTCCGTGTCGGCCGACAGGTGGCCCTCTTCGGCCGCGATCTCGATCGCGCGGCGCAGGGCCTCCTGCCAGGTGCTCACCGAACTGGCCAGCGCGTCGCGCACGGGGCCGGGCCGGTCGTCGAACTCGACGGCGCCACTGATATAGATGCAGCCCGAGTCGATCTCGACCGAGGTGCGCTTCATCCAGTTGTCGAACAGGGCGCGCAGGCGCGGCAGGCCACGCGCGGCGTCCATGGCGGGGTAGAAAACCTCGTCCTCGAAGCGCGTGTGGTACTCGCGCACCACCGAGATCTGCAACTCCTCGCGTGAGCCGAAGTGCGCGAACACGCCGGACTTGCTCATCTGCATGACCTCGGCGAGCGCGCCGATGGACAGGCCTTCCAGACCGATCTGCGTGGCCAGACCCAGCGCCGCGTCGACGATGGCGGCCTTGGTCTGCTGGCCCTTGGGTTGGGGCTTGGCCGCGCCGCCATCGGTGGTGGCGGCGCGGCGGGGGCGGCGGGCGGTGGTGTCGCTCATGCGTGGCCTGGGGTGGATCGGCCGGGGTATCGGCCGAAAGAAACGAACGGTCGTTCTATTTTTACCCGGATTTCGTTGATCCACACAAGCAGGAAGCCGAAATCACACCCTCCGGTTTAGAGCCAAGGCTCTAAGGCCGTCGCAGTAGTCCGATACCGGCAGGTGGTATCCCGCCCTCCTTGGTCAGATATCACGAAAGGATTTTTGCCAAGTCGAACAGCCTTGCGGCCGACGGCGAAACCGCAACAAGCGGGCGCCACGGGGAGCCAACACCAGCCCAGGAGGCGCCATGCGCGTCGGTTCATTCTCCCGCTCGTCATCGACCTCACGACTGTCCACGGACCTGCAGGAGCCGTCGCCCAGCCCTCGCACACGGCTGGAAGAGGCTCGAATCCGCTTCTTGACCCTGGAAGAAAAGCATCTGGCACCAACGACGTTTTACAAGCAGCACGGCGAATTCACCCTCAAGGACAGAGACCTGTGGCATCTGCTGGAGCAATTTGCCTTGCACGGGGGTCGCGTGCTGGATCTCAGCGCACACGACTTCGCATTGGAGCGCGTGCCTCCGGAGGTGATGGAGGCCTTCGGTGACATTTGCCGCGACATCGAGCCACCGCCACAGGAGTTGCTTCTGCCGCCACTGAAAAAACTGCCCCTCTGGGTCAATGGCCTTCCCCTGCAACGGCTGGGCATGCATGGGTTCTTCGGTCAGCGACTGGACGCGCGGTCCCTGCCCCGCCTGCAACATCTGGACCTGGGCACCGTGCCGACCAAGCGCATGACGCTGCGGGTGCCGACCCAATGCGTGGTCGGCGCGGTTCACGCCGATGGCCGTGCCGCGAAGTTCATGTCCCAGGGAGCGGATGGGCATCGCGTGCTTCGACTCCGCCCCCGCGGCCTGAACTTCAATGGCAGGGCAACATTCAAGGGCACCAAGGACGACATCCTCTGCCGGCACCTGTCGCTGGCCATGCTCAGCGCCTGGAAGGAGTTCGAGTGGCGCCCCGCCGTGTTCGACAACCTGGTCAGCCCCTTGCGCTGGCTGGGATCGTTCTCGGCAATCCAGCAGAACGTTTCGCCCGAATCGGATGCCCTCTGTCAGCAGCTGGTCGAGCGCCCGAAAGACGCCCACTTCGTGGCCGAAGAGGAATGGGACCGATTCGTGCACTGGCAGTTCGACCGCATGCGGCGCGAAGGCAAGACCACCGGCTACGCCATGGTCTCGACCAACAACCACGCCATGGCCATCAAGTTCGACGCCAGCACGCCTGGCCAGGAACTCATCGAGTGCTTCGACCCCAACTTCACCACGGAACTCGTGCGCAGCCGGGCACCGTTCGAGATGGACACCTTGTTTCACAAGTCGGCACGCGTGAGGGCGGCCTACCTCGGTGCCGAGGACCAGGCGTTCGGCCCGGCACCCCATCTGCGGGTCACCATGATCGAGAACCCGTTCGACCTGAAGGGCAGCATCGCCGCCAAGCGCAGCCAGCGCTCCTTGACCACCGGGTTCGCGCGCCTCCCGCAGCACTGGCACCCGGCCATCGTGAAGGAATTGGTCGAAGGCGGATTCGTCGAGTCGCTGGACAGCCTGCCGCGTTGGCTGGACAACGCCGATATGACGGCGGAGGAATTCAAGGCGTTCGTCGTCAGCGCCGATGCCCACGGCTATTCGTCGCTGTACCTGGCCTGCGAAGGTGGGCACGCGGAGGTGATGCCCGTGTTGCACGACTGCCTGCTGGTTGGCGCGCGGCGCAAGCTGCTGTCGGAGAAGGACATCGTGGGCATCCTGACCGCGCAGACCCCTTTGGGCAGAACCGCCCTGGAAGCCGGGTTCCGCGACAACCATGCCGAGACAGTGAAGGCGTTCAGCACCCTGGTGCTGGACCTCGCCAAGAAGGACCTTCTCTCCCCCAAGTCCGTGCACCAGTTGATGCGGGCCAAGACACCCACGGGCTTGCCTCAGGTAGTCAACATCCGTTCCAACAAGGTCGCCTGCGCCTACGACACCGCCATCCGCAAGCTGTATGACGCGGATGCGCTGACCAAGGACGCCTACCAGGATCTGCGCGAGGAGCTGAAAAGCGCCCGCGAGGACATCGCCCTCGACAAGGCCAAGCGAAAGCAGGGGAACAAAGCCGCGAAGGCCGCACTCATCTGAACCTTGCGTGGAGGCTGTCTGCGCCAGACTGAATCCCTACTGCCAAGGAAGCCCCCGTCTTCCAGCCATCCGATCCAGGCCGGCAAGGATCGCAGGGGGATGGTGGACCGGATCACCCGGGGTCAAGCTGGCGCCCATGGATTGCCCCCCCAAGCCCACCGCCCCATGACCGCCAGCCACGAGATTCCTGAAGCGACTGCCCGCGACACCTGGCGCAGCCGCTTCCTGACGTTGCAGCTCAGTTGCCTGGACTCGGAAGCTTTCACCCTGGCCGACTTCGCGCTCTGGCACACGCTGGAAGAACACATCTGCCATGGCGGCGACGTGCTGGACCTGAGCGCGCACGAAGAGGCACTGCGCCGCGCGCCCGACGAACTGATGGAGGCTTTCGCCGACGCCTGCCGGCTGTTCCGCCGGCGCGCGAAGGCGCTGCATCTTCCGGCTGGCCTGCCGGCCCTTCCCTCTTGGCTCGGCGCGCTACCCTGGATCGAACACCTCACGGCGCCGGGACTTGCCGGCGCGACGGCGGTACAAGCCGCCTGAGCCGTCCGCTCAGCCCCGCCCGCCGGGCAGCAGCAGCGCCAGGCTGTGCTCCAGACTTTCGTTGGGCGAGCGCTTGAAGCCGCTGCGCGCGAAGCGCTGAAGCCGGCCCACGCAGAAGGCCGTGATGACCGAAGCGTCGGCCTGCGCGTCCACCGTGGGGGTGGCGGCGCCGCCCAGCGAGGCGGCTTCGCGCAGGTTCTGGCGCAGGGTGGCCTCGATCTTGTCGAAGAAGAGGTTCATGCGCTGCTGCAGGCGCTCGTTCTCGAAGACCAGGGCATCACCGACCATGACGCGCGTCATGCCGGGGTTCTTCTCGCCGAACTGCAGCAGCAGGGCCACGAGCTTGCGGCAGCGCACCAGGCTGTCGGACTCGCGCTCGTCGAGCTGGCTGATCAGGCCGAAGACGGTCTGCTCGATGAACTCGATCAGACCCTCGAACATCTGGGCCTTGCTCGCGAAGTGGCGGTACAGCGCGGCTTCGCTCACCTCGAGCCGCGCCGCCAGGGCCGCGGTGGTGATGCGCTCCGCACCGGGTTGCTCGAGCATGGTGGCCAGGGCCTGCAGGATCTGCACGCGCCGTTCACCGGGCTTGGGCCGCTTGCGACCGGGGACGTCGGCCGCTGCTGCCGCCGGCGCGGTGTCAAGCGTGTCCTCAGGCATGGGCATGTCGGGCGCGGCAGCAGTGGTCATGGTCGATGGTCCGTGAGGTGGCTGTCAGTCCGGTGGACTCGGGGCACCCAATGGGGCCCGGGGTATTCCCCGCGGCATTCTCGCACAGCCGGCAACATCTCGTTACCCAGCATCGGCGCGGCCCGCACGGCTAGTGGGCGACCGCATCGAAGACCACGCGCACCCGCAGGCCGCGCCGGGACGCGCCTGTGTCGAGTTGCAGTTGCGTGCGGTGCACGCGCGCGATGCCGTCGGCGATGGCCAGGCCCAGGCCGTGCCCGCTGCCGCTGGTGCCGGGCACACGGTAGAAGCGCTGCAACACGCGCTCGCGCTCGGCCGGCGCGATGCCCGGGCCGTCGTCCTCCACCTCGATCCAGGCCGCTGCGGCCCCCCCGCCCTGGCCACAGCGCAGGGTGACACTGCCCTGCGCCGGCGTGTACTTGATGGCGTTGTCCACCAGGTTGATCAGCAGCTCGCGCAGCAGCCAGGTGTGGCCTCGCACCTGGGCGGGGGCGGCTTCGAGGCCGAGGTCGATGCGGCGGGCGCTGGCGGCGTCCAGGAAATGGGCGAGCACGGTTTCGCAGAGTTCGGCGAGGTCCACCGTCTCCAGGGCCGCATGGTCGTCGCGCAGCGCGTCGGCGCGCGACAGGGCCAGCAACTGGTTGGCGAGCTGGGTGGTGTTGCGCGTGGCGTCGCGCAGGCGCAGCACCTGCTCGGCGCGCAGGCTGAGCAGGTCGCCCGCGCCCATGCTGCGCGCTGCCTGGGCCCAGGCCTCCACCTGGGCCTGCAGGCCGGCCAGGGGCGTGCGCAACTGGTGCGCGGCATCGGCCACGAAGCGCCGTTGCGTGTCGCTCTGTTCATTGACGCGCGCGAACAGGCGGTTGAGCGCGTCCACCAGCGGGCGCACCTCGGCCGGGGTCTGGCGTTCGTCGATGGGGCTCAGGTCGCGCGGCGAACGGCGCTCCACCGCCTGCTTCAGGTCCATTAGCGGGCGCAGCGCGCGCGTGACGCCCCAGCCCAGCACGCCGGCCGCCACCGCGAAGAGCGCGAGGTTGGGCAGCAGCACGCGCAGCAGCACGTTGCGCAGCCAGTGCTGGCGCGCGTCGCTGCCGTCGGCCAGCATCAGGATGAGTTCGCCCGCCTCCGTGGCCGCGCGCTGCGCCACCACACGGTGCGTGACGCCGCCTTCGACCACGCTCACGAACTCGGGCGCTTCGGTGGAGGGCAGCAGCACGGGCAGCCACTCGGCGCCGAACAGGCGCTCACCCTGGGCATCGAAGACGCCCACGGCGGTGTGGCCATCGCGGTCGGCCAGGAACTCCTGGATCGGCGGGGCCATGAGCAGGGTGAGGCTGGGCGCTTCGCGGGCGAGGTCGCCGGCCACCGAAGGCGCGTCACGCGGCACCAGCACCGAATCGGCCAGCATGGGCACCAGGCGCAGCAGGCGCTGGTCCTGTTGCAGCGCGGCGGTACCCGCGGTCTGGTAGTGGAAGGCCACCGTGACCGCACCGATCACGGCGATGGTGGCCAGCAGCATCACCAGCAGGCGCCGTCGCAGGCCACCGATCATGTCGCGCGGGGCGCCCGGTTCAGGCGGCGTCGGCGCGGCCGGCGGCATCGGTGCCTTCCAGGCGGTAGCCGAATCCGCGGATGGCGCGCACGGCGATGCCTGCGGGCTCGAGCTTGGCCCGCAGCCGCGACACGTAGACCTCGATTGCGTTGGGTGTGATCTCCTTGTCCCAGCCGGTGAGCGCGGCCAGCAGCTTGTCCTTGGCCACGGGTTTGGGGGTTTGCATCAGCATGTACTCGAGCACAGTCCACTCGCGCGGACCCACCTCCATCGGCTGGCCCGCGAGCGTGACGCGCCGGTGGGCCGTGTCCATCTCCAGCGCGCCGAAGCTCAGCACGGCGGAGGTGGCGGCCTGCGAGCGGCGCAGCAGCGCGCGCAGGCGCGCGAGCAGCTCGGGCAGTTCATAGGGCTTGACCATGTAGTCGTCGGCGCCGAGGTCCAGGCCCTGCACACGGTCGTGCAGCGCGTCGCGCGCGGTGAGGATCAGCACCGGCAGCGCGAGGCCGAGCGCGCGGATGTGGCGCGTGAGCGCCAGGCCATCGCCGCCGGGCAGGCCGATGTCGAGGATGGCGGCGTCGAAGGCCTCGCGCTCGAGCACCTGCTCGGCGCGCTCGGCGCTGCCCACCCAGTCGACGGTGTAACCGGCGTCGGTGAGGCCCAGCTTGATGCCACTGGCGACCATGACGTCGTCTTCGACGAGGAGCAGGCGCATGGTGTCAATGCGGTGGTTTCGCCGCCACGCAGTGGTGGAGCGTGGGGGCCTTCACCCTTTGATCATGGTGCCGAAGGGCTCATTGCCCAGCACCTCGAGCAGCAACGCGTGCGGCACGCGTCCATCGATGATGTGCACCGCGTTCACACCGCTCTTCGCGGCGTCCAGCGCCCCGGCGATCTTGGGGATCATGCCGCCGGAGATGGTGCCGTCGCGCACCAGCTCGTCGATGCGCTGGGGCGTGAGCTCGGTGAGCAGCTCGCCGCTCTTGTCGAGCACGCCACGGATGTTGGTGAGCATCAACAACTTCTCGGCCTGCAGCACGGTGGCCAGCCGGGCGGCCACCACGTCGGCGTTGATGTTGTAGCTCTCGTTCTGCTCGCCATAGCCGATGGGGCTGACCACGGGGATGAACTGGTCGTCCTGCAGGGCCTTCACCACGGCGGGGTCGATGCCCACGATGTCGCCGACCTGGCCCACGTCGTGCTCGCGCGCCGGGTCGGCCTGGTCGGCCAGGCGCAGCTTGCGCGCGCGGATCATGGCGCCGTCGCGGCCCGTGAGGCCCACGGCCTTGCCGCCGGCCTGGTTGATGAGGCCCACGATGTCCTGCTGCACCTCGCCGGCCAGCACCCACTCGACGACCTCCATGGTCTCGGCGTCGGTGACGCGCATGCCCTGGATGAACTCGCCCTTCTTGCCCAGGCGCTTGAGCAGGGTCTCGATCTGCGGGCCGCCGCCGTGCACCACCACGGGATTGATGCCCACCAGCTTGAGCAGCACCACGTCTTCGGCGAAGTCCTGTTGCAGGGCCGGGTCGGTCATGGCGTTGCCGCCGTATTTGATGACCATGGTCTTGCCGTGGTACTGCCGGATGTAGGGCAGCGCCTGGGCGAGGATCTCCGCGCGGTCGCGCGGGGCAACGGTGGTGATGTCGGGGGCGGTGGACATGCGCGGGCTTCTTCCGTGAGGCACAAAAACCCCGGATTCTAGAGACGCGCCGGCACCGCCCGATGGCGCCTCAGAAGTGAATCCCTCGCATCATCTGCTGCATGGCGATCGCTTCGGGGGACAACTGCGACTTCGCGCCTTTTTCCCCTTTCGCCGCCGCCGAGTCCGGAAACATGCGAAAGCTCGTGTTCATCACGATCTGAGCGATGCGCGGCGCGAGCGCGTGCATCACCTGTCCCGTCAAGCCCAGACGCGTGGCGATGCGCACCGGCTTGTCGATGCAGGCCTGCGCGATCATGTCGGCGGCCTCTTCGGGCGCCAGCGTGGGCACGTTGTTGTAGATCTTGGTGGGCGCGATCATGGGCGTGCGCACCAGGGGCATGTTGATCGTGGTGAAGGTAATGCCCTGGTCGGCGAACTCGCTGCTGGCGCAGCGCGTCCAGGCGTCCAGCGCGGCCTTGCTGGCCACGTAGGCACTGAAGCGCGGCGCGTTGGTGAGCACGCCGATGGAGCTGATGTTGACCACGTGCCCGCGGCGGCGCTGCACCATGCCCGGCAGCAGGCCCATGGTCACGCGCAGGCAGCCGAAGTAGTTGAGCTGCATCGTGCGCTCGAAGTCGTGGAAGCGGTCGTAGCTGCCTTCGATGGCGCGGCGGATGGAACGGCCCGCGTTGTTGATGAGGAAGTCCACGCCGCCGTGGTTGCGCACCAGCAGTTGCGTAAAGCGGTCGCAGTCGGCCATGTCGGCGATGTCGGCCGGGTAGGCGATGAACTCGTAGCCCTTGGCCTTGGCTTCCTTGCAGGCCTCGTCGAGCTTGTCCTGGTCACGGCCGCAGATGATGGTGGTGGCGCCCGCCTCGGCGAAGGTGTGCGCCGCCGCCAGCCCGATGCCGGAGCTACCGCCCGTGACCAGGACCACCTTTCCCGCGACGGTCCCCCTCAGGCTGCGGTCTCGGTGCAGGTCGGGGTCGAGGTGGCGCTCCCAGTAGTCCCACAGGCGCCAGGCGTAGTCCTTCAGGTTCGGGCATTCCACGCCGCTGCCCTTGAGCGCTGCCAGCGTGGCGCGGCAGTCGAAGCGCGTGGGGTAGTTGACGAAGGTGAGCATGTCCTCGGGCAGGCCCAGGTCCTTCATCACCGCGTCGCGCACGCGGCGCACCGGGGCCAGCGCCATCAGGCCCTTCTTCACGCTCTTGGGAATGAAGCCCAGCAACGCCGCGTTGACGAACAGGTTCATCTTGGGCGCGTGCGCGGCCTTGCTGAAGATGTCGAGCACGTCGCCCACGCGGTAGCCCACCGGGTCCACCAGGTGGAAGCACTCGCCGCCCTTGCGTTCGCCGTGGGCGATGTGGTCGAGCGCGCTGACCACGAAGTCCACCGGCACGATGTTGATGCGTCCGCCCTCCAGGCCGATGCTGGGCATCCACGGCGGCAGGATCTGGCGCATGCGCTGGATGAGCTTGAAGAAGTAGTACGGCCCGTCGATCTTGTCCATCTCGCCGCTCTGGCTGTCGCCCACCACCATGGCGGGGCGGTACACGGTCCAGGGCAGCTTGCTCTCGGCGCGCACGAGCTTCTCGCTCTCGTGCTTGGTCATGAAATACGGGTGGTCGATGTTCTCGGCCTCCTCGAACATGTCTTCGCGGAACACGCCTTCGTACAGGCCAGCGGCGGCGATGGAGGAGACGTGGTGGAAGTGGCCCGCGCCGATCGCCTTGGCCAGCTCTAGCGTGTGGCGCGTGCCGTCGATGTTGACGGCCACCTGGCTCTCTTCGTCGGCGCCCAGGTCGTACACCGCGGCCAGGTGGAAGAAGTGGTCGACCTGGCCTTTCAGGGCCTTGATGTCGTCGGCCGAGACGCCGAGCTTCTTCTCGGTGAGGTCGCCGAACACCGGCACCGCGCGCGTGGGCCCCACGCCCCAGTACTCGCGCAGCCCGGCCACCTTGGCCTCGCTCTCGCGGCGGATGAGGAAGTGCACCACCGCCCCCTTGCGCTGCAGCAGCTTGCGGACGAGGCGCTTGCCGATGAAGCCGGTGGCTCCGGTGACGAAGTACTGCATGGGGGCTCCTGTGTGTGGTGGTTCGCGTGCCGCGAAGGGGCATCGTTCGCGATTCTGTTGCACGCAATCGGACGGGCCATTCCGCAGAAACCCGTGGCCGGTTTTAGTCGCCGTACCCTACACAGGCCCGGCACGGGCGTCCACCATGCGCGGCAATGGCGGTGCCCCCGTGCGCCGCCAGCGCATCCGCAGCAACCACCACAGGAGCCCCGAACCATGGTCAAGAAGATCCAGAAGAAGGGCGGCAGCGCCCGCGCATCCGCCGCCAACGGCACCGGCGCTTCGCCGCTGGCGGGCGCCATCAAGGACTCGGCCCAGCAGATCTGGCTGGCCGGCCTGGGCGCATTCTCCAAGGCGCAGGAAGAAGGCGGCAAGGCCTTCGAGACCCTGGTGAAGGAAGGCATGAGCATCCAGCGCAAGACCCAGACGGCGGCAGAGGAGCGCATCAGCGAGGCCACCAGCCGCGTGAGCAGCATGGCCAACGAGATCCAGAGCAAGGCCGCCGGCCAGTGGGACAAGCTGGAGAGCCTGTTCGAGGAGCGCGTGGCCAAGGCCCTGGGCAAACTGGGCGTGCCCTCGGCGCGCGACGTGGAGGCGCTCATGGAGCGCATCGACGCGCTCAACCAGCAGGTGCTCAAACTCGGCGGCGTGGGCGTGTCGGCCGGCAAGCCCGCGCGCAAGGCTGCGGCCAAGTCCGCCCCCGCCAAGGCCGCCCCCCGCAAGGCGCCCGCCAAGCGCGCGCCGGCACGCAAGGCCGTGGCGAAGAAGGGCTCGGCCACCTGATGCGTGCTGCTGCACCGCAGCAGCACTGAGCAGGGCCGCGCCCTACACTCGGCCGAATGGCCCGCACCCGCCCACGCCCCGCCGCCAGCCCGCGCGCGCCGCGCATCGCGCTGGCGCTGGCCGGTGGCGGCCCGCTGGGTGCCATCTACGAGATTGGCGCCCTGTGCGCGCTCGACGATGCACTCGACGGCCTGGACCTCAACGCCTGCGATCACTACGTGGGCGTGTCGGCGGGCGGTTTCATTGCCGCCGCGCTGGCCAACGGCATCAGCCCGCGCGAACTGTGCGAAACCTTCATCGAAGACCGACCCCGGCTCGACGGCTTCGACCCCGCCTGGCTGATGCAGCCCGCCTGGGGCGAGTTCGCGCGACGCCTGCGAACGCTGCCTCGGCTCGCTGGCGAAGCGGCGTGGTCCTGGCTGGTGCAAGGCAAGGCATTGAGCCAGGCGGCCGAGCGACTGGGTGCCGCGCTGCCCGCCGGCGTGCTGGACAACGACATCATCCACCGCGAGATCGCCCGCCTCTTCAGCCTGCCGGGGCGCAGCAACCGCTTTGGCGACCTGCGGTCGCGCCTCACCCTGGTGGCCACCGACCTGGACTCCGGCGAGGCCGCGCCCTTCGGCCAGCCGGGCTGGGACCACGTTCCGATCTCGCTCGCCATCCAGGCCAGCGCCGCCCTGCCCGGCCTGTTCCCGCCGGTCGAGATCGATGGCCGCCATTACGTGGACGGCGCGCTGAAGAAGACGATGCACGCCTCGGTGGCGCTGGACGAAGGCGTGGACCTGCTGCTCTGCATCAACCCCCTGGTGCCCTATCACGCCACACCGGACGCGACGCACGAAGGCCGAATCCCCGCGCTGGTGGAAGGTGGCCTGCCGGTGGTCATGAGCCAGACGTTCCGGTCCATGATCCATTCGCGCCTCGTGCTGGCCTTCGAACGCTACGAGCGCACCTACCCCGACACCGACATCGTGCTGATCGAGCCCGACCAGCGCGACGCCGAGCTTTTCTTCGCCAACACCTTCAGCTACCGCCAGCGCCGCGAAATGGCCGAGCACGCCTACCAGCGCACCCGCGCCTTGCTGAAGTTGCGAGCCGGGCGATTGGAACCGCAGCTGGCGCGCCACGGCATCCGCATCAACCACGCCCTGTTGGCCGACCCGGCACAGCGCTTGATCGACACTCGCTGGCAGCCCGCCGACAGCGCCGTGGCCATGCGGCTGCACCGCGTGCTCGATGAACTGCAGCGTCGACTGCCGACCGCCGCCTAGTCACCGGTGAGAGACACCGCGCGCATGCCCAAGAAAGCCCCCCGCCGCACGGCTGAACGCATCCTGGAAACCACGCTGGAGCTGTTCAACCGCTTTGGCGAACCCAACGTCTCCACCACGCTGATCTCGGCCGAGCTGGGCATCAGCCCCGGCAACCTGTACTACCACTACCCGGCCAAGGACGAGCTCATCAACTCGCTGTTCGAGCGCTATGAGCGGTCATTGAATGAATTGCTGGGCGCGGCCGATGGCGTGCGCCATGTGGAAGACGCCTGGTTCTTCCTGCACTCGCTGTTCGAGCGCATCTGGGAATACCGCTTTCTCTACCGCGACCTGAACGACCTGCTGTCGAAAAACCGCCTGCTGGAGACGCGCTTTCAGGGACTGCTGGCGGCCAAGACACGCGCCGTGCGTGGCCTGCTGGGCGGCCTGGGACGCTCGGGTGCCATACAGATCGACAGCCGGGAAGTGGAGCCCACGGCGGACAGCATGGTGGTGCTGCTGACCTACTGGCTGAGCTTTGAATACGTGCGCGACCCGCGCCGCGCGCTGGAGCCGGACCACGCCCAGGCCGCTCTGCTGCGCGGCGCGCAGCACGTGCTGCACCAACTGGCGCCGTACCTGGAGCCGGCGCAGCGGCAACACCTCATGGCGCTGTCGTCGGCATACCAACGGTGAACGGCATCCCGAGGAAGCGCGCGGCGCTGCGAACCGCCGGTTTCATCTCGCCGATGTGCAACCATAGAAAGTAGTTCGCGGCGTCGAACGGACTGGTGAACACCGCGGGACGCAACCGGCGCCCTCGCTCGGCGTAGTAGACCACCCACACATCGCCCTCGTAGTGCATGCACCAGCCGCCCCGGGGAAATGCATCGGGCACGCCCAGCATCTTCACGTTGACGTCGACCCCCAGGCGCTCCAACTCCTCCGCCAGTTCGTCAAACGCCCAGGTCAGCGGCAACTCCCGTCGGGGCAGGGGCAGTTCGTAGTACGGGTCCCACTCGATGTTCATGATTCCTCCTGGGGTGGTTGGCCTGCACAGCAGGTCGACTTCCATTGAACACGAACACCAACGTCTTCGTGGCTGCTGACGATGGTGGGATCACATCTTGATCACAGTTCTGCCATGCAAGTGCGCGAGCAACGGCCGGACGATCCCTCGTTGATGACGACCTGGGCCTGGATCTCGTCGCTGACCTTCTCCCGGTCAAAGATTGGCGTCAGCCCGGTCTCGGCGTCGCCCGTGCGGGCGTCCTTGTGGCCCGCGATGTTCGAGATGCCCGCCCTTGTGGTGCTGCTGGCCTGGCCATCGTCGGCGCCCACGCCCGCGCCGCTGCTGCCGAGGTGGCCGCCCCCGCCCACCGTCGCGCTGCTGGACTTGGCCTTGTAACGCGCCTCGTTGTGCACGTCCTGCAGCTCCACCCCGCCTTCGCTGTGGAAGTCGTTGCGCTGCTCGTCCATGACCTCCTACGTGCTCGCGATCGCGTCAGCTCGGGCTCAAGATCACCTGTTCGGCAAGCCAGCCAAGTCCCCGCTATTCCTCAACGCCGACACGTTGCATCAAGTCTCCCAACTCTCTAGCGATGTCCGCTGCATGCTCCATCGGCGCGCCGACACGCAGTGGGAAATCACGCTTGTCCAGTGCGGCAAAGGCCTCTCGCAGGCAGGACTTCAAAATCAGAAGCTCCGAATCGCTCAGTTCGAGCGTCAGAGACCCACTACGATTTCGAGACAAGTTCATCGTCAGTGTCTTTCAGTAGGGTGTGGAACGCTGAGGCAGCGCTGATACACATCCTGCCCAGTCCTTGGGCTGAAACGCAGTACTTTCTCCGCTTGACGGGTTTCGGATCACAACAGTCCCCGTGCTTTCTTGCAGATAGATCACCCTGCCATCCTTGTAGTAGCGAACTCCAGACGGGCTGTTGACCACATTCTCAACGTGACCTGCAAACTGCTCGCGCGTCCGAATGCCTAGCCCTTTGAATTCACCTTGCTCCAGGACATGTTTTTCGAATGCCTGAGCGAAGGTGGCGCCGGCGGTGAGCAGGGCCAGGTACTGGGCGTCGTCGCTGGTGTAGTCACCCAGGAAGCGCTGGCCGGTGAGTTGGGCGATCTGCTCGCGCACGAGGCGCTGTTCGAGGAAGCCGTCGCCCAGGCGTTTCTGGAGGGTGTTGGGGTCCAGGGCCAGCAGGGCGAGCTGGGCGCCGGCGTCGGTCCACCGGCGCTGCTGGGTGAAGTTCGGATCGGTCTGGAAGAGCACGCCAGACGCCGGATCGGCAACCGGCTGGAACAGCGCGCTGCCCAGGTTCACCGAGGGCCCTGACGACACGGAGGGCGCGTCGCTGGCGTGCTGCTCGTGGCGAAGTTCGCTCACCTGCAGGGTGGTGGGGATGCGCTGGTCGACGGCGGATTCGAGCCAGCCGTACTTGGGGCTGCAGTCGAAGTTGCCCAGGAGGCAGTCCTCCCCGATGACCCCCCAGGTGTAGGCCGTGCCCGTGCGGGTGATGTCGGCCTGCACCTGCGTGGCCTGGTTGTTGGCGGTCACGCCCAGGGCGCTGAGCGTGCCGCCGGCGATGACTTCGCTGTCCTGGTTGGTGAACTGTTCGCGGATGTTCAGGCGGGCGTTGCCCCCGGCAAGGATCTGGCCGGGCTCGCTGTGCAGGGTGCTGAGCGCGGGGCGGGTCTCGGTGACGTTCTGGTAGATGTCGAAGGGCTGCAGTTCGGCGTTGATGGCGCTGCGCAGGGTGGTGAGCTTCTCGCCCAGGGCGACCCAGGGGGCGGCTTGGGCCTGCCATTGCTCAAGGGCTTCGCGGTACTGGGGCGTGTCGCCGCTGACCTCGTTGTCGGCGCTGATGGGGCGCGGCATGGGGCCGGGGGCGTCGCCTGCGGGTGGGGTGATGCCCAGGGCGGCCCAGATGGGGTCGTCTCGGGTGTAGGCGAACTGCGCCTCGGCCCAGACCTGCGTCTCGTTGTCTCCGCTGCCCACGGTGACCATGCCGGCGGCCACATACGGTTCGGGGCCGTGGTACCAGGTGGCCAGGCGCGGGTCAACGTAGACAGGGTCGGGGACGGGGCCGGCTTGGGCCAGGGCCTGGGCGCTGGCGTGGGTGAAGAGCCGGGAGCGGCCGTGGGCGCTGTACTCGTCCCACTCCCCGCCGCCGAAGATGGACCCCACGGGCTTGACGGCCATCCAGGCGACGTCGCTCGCATCGACGTCGCCCGAGGGGGTGAAGTACAGGGTGCGGGTGGTGGTGTCGCCGCCATCGCTGATGACTTCGGTCTGCAGGTGCTCGTTGGCGTTGAGGAGCACGCGCGCGCCGATGTCCAGATCGCCCAGGGCCTCGATGCGCGCGGAGCGGTTCTCGATGCGATCGGCCGACAGGGCCATGTCGCCCGCGCTCAGGATCAGGGCTCCGCGCTGGTTGACGAGGGCATCACTCGCCTGGATGGACAGATCGCTTCGCGCTGCGATGACGGCGTCTTCGGCGTTGACCACGCTGTCAGCGGCAACGGAGACCTGATCGCCGTAGAGACGACCCGTGTTGTGAACACTGCTGGCCTGGACACTCACGTCGACGCCATCGATCAGGCCCGCGTTGTTGAGGCTGGTGGCCGCCAGGCTTGTCTGGCCTCCACTGATCTGGCCGGCGTTGTTGAGCTCGCCTGGGGTGCTGAGCGAGACGGCTTGCTGGCTGCTGATCCGGGCGTCTGCGCCGTTCTCGATGCCGCTGGCTTGAACGCTCAGGTCCCCGTTGCTCTGCAGGCTGCCCTTGTTGACCAGGCGCCCGTCGGCCAGCAGCACCAGTTCAGCCTGGGCCGAGAGCACGCCCTGGTTGTTCACCCCCAGGCCCTTCTCCGTGCCGACAAGGAAGATGTGGTTGGC
>NZ_CCAE010000031.1 GCF_000723405.1 Hydrogenophaga intermedia
GCCGCCGTCCCCGCCGCGTAGAACCATCTTCAACACGCCGTCATCAACGGCGCAAGGTGGGTTCGCGGAACGTTTACCAACTAACATGGTGATGAGCACCTCGAGCAGCGAAGCACCCTTCTGCCGGGCGAGTGCGCGCGTCATGGAATGGCTGGGATGTTGCATGCACCAGGACTCGACAGGTTGATGCGCGCCGTGCGGTTGAGCGCCACTTCGCGCGAAAGGGCCCCCAGGTCGGCGTCGGTAGGGCAAACGCGTAGCGTATTGCCCGCAAAGTTAGGCGCCGGCTGGCCGTTGGGCAAGAATGTGATCGAGCGGTTGGCCAGTGCATTGTTGGCGAATTCGCTGCGCACGCGCGCTCGCGGCAGCACGTCTTGCAAGATGTCTGGGTTGGCGTCAGTGGGCAAACCCACAATTACCATCCACCCGGCTTCCAGGGCGCTGTCGGTGCAATTGGCACCGTCGTTGCTGGGGCAGATCGACACGCGGGTGTTGCGCCGCACCGCTTCAGTGCGCGCCAAATACAGGGAGACTGTGTAGTCGTTTACCAGTGCTCGCACTGCGTTGCGGACCTGCATGGTGCGCCAACTCGGCACGGCGATCATGGTGATCACCGCGACCATCATGATGACCACCATGAGTTCAATCAGCGTGAAGCCTTGTTCACGCCGGGACCCTGGGTGCTGGATGGTGAGCGAATGTTTCACGCTCGGATTGTCAGCGGGCAGCTTCAGGGCACCTAGGAGAGGCGCCGAAGTGCCAACTCAGCGAGACGAACGGTTGCGATACATGCCTTGTATGGCGATACATCGTATGTACTATTTTTTATTGTGTGTGCGCTCGTACAGCAATCGATGTGCTCGTCATCGCTTCACCTCATCCACCAACGCCCTGAACTCGTCAATGTCCTCAAAACTCCGGTACACGCTCGCAAACCGGATGTAGGCCACCTTGTCGAGCTTTTTCAGCTCCCGCATCACCATCTCCCCGATGCGGTTGGCCGGGATCTCGCGCACGCCCAGGTTGAGCAGCTTTTCCTCGATGCGCTCGATGGCCGCATCGACCTGCTCGGTGCTCACCGGGCGCTTGCGCAAGGCCAGCGCGAAAGACGCCCGCAGTTTGTCGGGTGCGAACTCCACGCGGCGGCCGTCCTTCTTGACCACCATCGGGAAGCTGACGTCGGGCCGCTCGTAGGTGGTGAAGCGCTTCTCGCAGTGGCCGCAGCGGCGGCGGCGGCGGATGAAGCCGGCGTCTTCCGAGACCCGCGTCTCGACGACCTGGGTCTCGAGATGGCCGCAGAAGGGGCACCGCATCGCCGCCGCTCCTGGCTCAGCGGTAGACCGGGAAGCGCGCGGTCAGGGCGTTGACCTTCTCGCGCACCGCAGCGATGTTGGCCGGGTCGCGCGGGTTGTCCAGCACGTCGGCCACCAGGTTGGCGGTCAGGCGCGCTTCCTCGTCCTTGAAGCCGCGCGTGGTCATGGCCGGGGTACCGATGCGCACACCGCTGGTCACCATCGGCTTCTCCGGGTCGTTGGGGATGGCGTTCTTGTTGATGGTCATGTGCGCCTCGCCCAGCACAGCCTCGGCTTCCTTGCCGGTGATGCCCTTGGCGCGCAGGTCCACCAGCATCACGTGGCTTTCGGTGCGTCCGCTGACGATGCGCAGGCCGCGCTGGGTGAGCGTCTCCGCCACGATCTGGGCGTTCTTGGCCACCTGTTGCTGATAGACCTTGAACTCGGGCGAGAGCGCTTCCTTGAAGGCCACCGCCTTGGCCGCGATGACGTGCATCAGCGGGCCACCCTGCAGGCCGGGGAAGATGGCGCTGTTGATGGCCTTCTCATGCTCGGCCTTCATGAGGATGAAGCCGCCGCGCGGGCCGCGCAGGCTCTTGTGGGTGGTGGAGGTGACCACGTCGGCGTGCGGCACGGGGTTGGGGTACACCCCCGCAGCGATGAGGCCGGCGTAGTGCGCCATGTCCACCATGAAGATGGCGCCCACGTCTTTCGCCACCTTGGCGAAGCGCGCGAAGTCGATGCGCAGGCTGTAGGCCGAGGCGCCCGCGATGATGAGCTTGGGCTTGGTCTCGTGAGCCTTGCGCTCCATGGCGTCGTAGTCGAGCTCTTCCTGGGCGTTGAGGCCGTAGGACACGACGTTGAACCACTTGCCGCTCATGTTGAGCGCCATGCCGTGGGTGAGGTGACCCCCTTCGGCCAGGCTCATGCCCATGATAGTGTCACCCGGCTTGAGGAAGGCGAGGAAGACAGCCTCGTTGGCGGACGCGCCGCAATGCGGTTGCACGTTGGCGGCGTCGGCGCCGAAGAGCTGCTTGATGCGGTCGATGGCGAGCTGCTCGGCCACGTCGACGAATTCACAGCCGCCGTAGTAGCGCTTGCCGGGGTAACCCTCGGCGTACTTGTTGGTGAGCTGGGTGCCCTGCGCGGCCATCACGGCCGGGCTGGCGTAGTTCTCGCTCGCAATGAGCTCGATGTGGCGTTCCTGGCGGGCGTTTTCGGCCTGGATGGCGGCAAACAGCTCGGGATCGGTCTGTTCGATGAGGATTCGGCGGTCGTACATGGCAGTCCTGAATGACGAGGAACCTTGCGCTGGAATGGCGTCCGGCAAGGGCTGCCCAGGCGAACGGCTGAACGCCCGGCCTGACGGCACGGGCGGTGCGCTTCCCAGTGGTTGTCCCGGCAGCCGCCCGGAAAGGGCAGTCGGGTGTCCACGTCAACGGCCGATTCCTTGATCGGATGGCCGCCTATCGCCAGTTGCGCACCACGTTAGTTTAGCCGAGCGGTGGCCGCCGGACCCTCGCTCGACGTGGTGCGCCGCAGACCGTCAGGACGGGATGGCCGTGACCGGCGGCGTCGTGGCGTTGGGCCGGACTTCGGCCTCGACCTCGCTACCCGGTGCCGGTGCGTTGACCGGAATGGCGCGCACAGGCGGCGGCGTGTCGAAGTGCTTGAGCGGCTTGCCCTGGGCGACGCGCTGGATGCGCAGGTGCTCGGCCATCACGCGGTTGATGTACCAGCTGCCGTCGGTGGTGACGGCGCCCACGTACAGCCGCAGGCCGCCTTCGAGCGAGCCGGAGCGCTTGACGGCGTCTTCCAGCACGCGCGCGCCCACCCGCAGGTTCGACAGCGGGTCGAAAGCCGCGAGCTCGCCGCCGAAGTCCTCGTACTTGTCGGTGTGCACGCGGGTCAGCACCTGCATCAGACCCTGGGCGCCCACGGGGCTCTGCGCGAACGGGTTGAAACGCGATTCGATGGCCATCACGGCCAGCAGCAGGGTCGGATCCAGGCGGGTGCGCTCGCCGATCTGGTAGGCCTCGGCCACCAGGGCGCCCACGGGCTCGGGCGCCACGCGGTACTTGCGGCTGAGCCACTGCGTCACTTTGGCCTGTTGGTCGGTCAGGTCGCGCAGGTTGGCCACGGTCACGCGGTCGATCGCCGTGGGTTCCACGTCGACCTCGCGTTCGACCAGTTGCTGCGCCTCTTGGCGCTGCAGCAGCCAGCTCAGCAGGCGCTCTTCGCCGCTGGCGCGCAGGTCGGCGCGCATTCCGAAGACGAGCAGCACCACCGCAGCAACAGTACCCAGCAAGGCCAGGCTGTTCTGCGTGGTGTGGATGAAGCCGCGGTACACGTCGTTCGCGGCGTTGTTCAGGGACGATGCCAGGGCACTGGTCGTGCTCTTCTGCGGCGTCGGCGAGATGGTCCTCATGGATCGCTCCTTGCTGGTCGTCCGCGCCGTTCGTGGATCGGCTGGGACGCTCGTTGGGGTTGCTCTCGATGGCAGCGCGGAGCGCTTTGAGCCTTGAGTGAGCCCGGGTGGGCAGCGTCGGGTTTACCCTCGCGTGGGCAAAAGTGGGCGGATGGTAGGGAGACGTTAATAGCCAGTCAATGGTTTTGAACGCTGTTTGCAGAATAATTAGTAATATAAAACTGTAAGCAGACGTGTCGGATTTGGCGGTGCCGCTGCGCAAGCCAATGGCCACGCGGGTTTGCGCGCGGCGGCCACTGGCTTGCCGTTGGTCGGCTTCCCACTGCCTTTCATGGTGCAAAACAGGGTTTTGACGCCCAGGAATGGGGTGATGCGCCGCGATTGAAAAGTTCCATGGTGGAGCGACGCCTGTGCCTTGATTCCGTCGGTGGTGCGGCGTAGTCTTCACAGGTCGGTCGCAGACCGGCATCAGCCGACTCGGTGGCGATCCATCGAACGGCTTCCCTTGGGAGCAATCTCTTGCTCCCTGGCTGGCGGGACATCACCCTCCCACCACCCACCCGACGGCAAGTGCTTCATTGCCCGCCGTCAACCCCGGCAGGTGTTTCCTGTCGGGGTTTCTTGTTTCTGGGGCCTGTCATGCGATGCGGGCGCGGCTTGCGCGACACTGCGCGCATGGCCGACATCGCAACGGACACCCCGCCTTCTGCTCCCTCACGTACTTTGCGTTCCCGCCTAGGGCGGTGGTTGGCCTGGGCGCTGTCAGGCCTGCTGCTGCTCTGGGGGCTGGCCTGGCTGGGCGTGCCGCCCCTGTTGAAATGGCAGTTGGAGAAGCAAGGGAGTGAGCGTCTGGGCCGCGCGGTGACGGTGGAGCAGGTCAGGCTGCGGCCCTGGTCACTGGAGTTATGGGTCGACGGGCTCCGCGTCGCCGACGCCGCCGGGAACGGCCCACTGCTGTCCGTGCGGCAGCTCTATATGGATGCGGAGCTGCAATCCCTCCTGCGGCTGGCGCCAGTGATCGACGCGCTGCGCATCGACACGCCGCAGCTCGCGCTGCGCTACCGGGGCGATGGTCGCTGGGACGTCGACGACCTTCTGGCCCGCCTGGCGCCCGCCGAGGCGCCAGCCCCGGCCGGGCCGGGCGACGGCCCCGCGCGCTTCGCCATATTCAATATAGAGCTCGTGGACGGGCAGGCCAGCGTGGTGGATGAGCCGGTGGGCGTCACTCATCGGCTCGACGCCCTGCAATTGACGGTGCCTTTCCTGAGCAGCCTCGGCTCGCGCCGGGAGGTCGTTACCGAGCCTCGGCTGGCCTTCACGCTCAACGGCAGCGCCTTTGACAGCCAAGCCGCCACCACCCCCTTCGCCGAGGATCGCCAGACACGCGCGCGCCTGCAGATTCCCACGCTGGACCTGAAACCCTACCTGCCGTACTGGCCGAAGGCCTTGCCGGTGCGGCTGGCCACGGGCGCCCTGCACCTCGATCTGACGCTGGACTTCGAGCAGCATGCCGAGCCGACCCTGGTGGTGTCGGGCGACGCGGGCGTGTCGAACCTGCGGCTGGACGAAGCCGATGGGCCGCCCCTGCTGCGATCACCTCGCCTGGACGTTGCGCTGCAGCGCGTGGAGCCGCTGCGGCGGCGCGTGGCTCTGGGCGCGGTGCGCTGGCAGGGGCCCGAGCTGGACCTGCGGCGCGACGCGCAGGGGCTGATCAACCTCCAGCGGCTGCTGGCGAACGTACAAGCCGCGCCCGCCGGCCCCGACAAGACCCCACCGGCAGCGCCGTCGGCCCCGCAGGCGGCCTGGCAGGTGGCCATGCAAGGTTTCGAGTTGAGCGATGCCGTGGTGCGCTGGCGCGACGAGTCGGTCAAGCCCCGGGTCGAGCAGGATTTGCGCGTCGACTCCCTCACGGTGGCGCCGATCGCCTGGCCGGTCACCGATCCGGCGCGCATCCAACTCGCCGCCGCAGTGGGCGAGGCCTCGCTCAAGGCCGAGGGCGAGTTCGCGGGCGAGCGCGCCCAACTGCGCGCGACGCTCGACGCCCTGGGGTTGCAGCTGGCCGCGCCTTACCTGGCGGCGGTGCTCGAACCCGAACTGAATGGCACGGCGCGCGCCGCGCTGGTGCTGGATTGGGCCCGCGGCGCCCAAGGCGAAGCCGACCGGCTCAGTCTGCAGGCGACGGAATTGGTGGTGGACAAGCTGCGCCTGGGCCCGGCGAAGCGCCCACTGGCCCGGCTGGACCGTCTGCGCCTGGCCGACGTGAACGTGGACCTGGCGCAGCGTCGGGCCGAGGTGGGGCAGGTGGCACTGGACAACCCCCAGCTCGACGCGCACCGCGATGCGCAGGGCCGGTGGATGGTGCAGCGCTGGTTGAAAACGCCAGCGGCCGAACCGCCGCCCGACCCCGAGGCAGCGCCCTGGGCCTGGCGTGTTGCCGATCTGCGCCTGCAAGGCGGCCGGGTGGGCTTCATTGACGAAGCGGGCGTGCGCCCGGTGCGGCTCAACCTCGACCGTTTCGATGTGCGCCTTCAGGACCTGCAGGCGCCAGGCGCGCGCGCGCCCGAGATGCCGCTGAGCCTGAAGCTGCGCGTGGCCGACGGCGAGACCCCGGTCACCGGCACCGTGTTCGCCGACGGGCGCCTGCGCCTGCCGGGCGCCGCGGGCGCCGGTCCGGACCTGCGCTGGCGCAGCCGCGTGCGGGTGGAGCGCTTCCCCGTGCACGCGCTCGAACCCTATTTGGCCGACCGCCTCAACCTGGAGCTGTTGCGCGCCGACACCAGCGTGCGCGGCGACATCGACCTGAGCCTGCCTGCCAGCGGCCCGCGCGTGGAGGCCGCCGTGGACGTGGCGGTGGAGGACTTCCGCGCCAACACGCTGGCGCCCGGCGAGGAACTGCTGCAGTGGGAATCCCTGCAGGTGCGCGGCCTGCGGGTGCGCAGCGCGCCGAATCAGGCGCTGTCGGTGAACGTGGCCGAAACGGTGCTGAGCGACTACTACGCGCGCATCGCCATCGATGAAAACGGGCGCTTCAACCTGCAGGACCTGATCAAACCCGCGCCAGGCGAGTCCGCCGAGGCCAGTGCCGCGCCCGCCAACACCGCCGCCAGCGCGCCGTCATCCGGCCCCGCGCCCGACATCCGCGTCGGCCCCATCAGCCTCGTCAACGGCCGCGTGCTGTTCTCCGACCGTTTCGTGCGCCCCAACTACAGCGCCAACCTCAGCGAGGTCACGGGCTCACTCAGTGCCTTCTCCAGCACGCCGGCCGCGCCCGGCCAGCCGCCCGAGATGGCCACGCTCTCGCTCAAGGGCCGCGCCGAGGGCACGGCCACGCTGGACATCAATGGCCAGCTCAACCCGCTGGCCAAGCCGCTGGCGCTGGACATCAAGGGCGTGGTGCGCGACCTGGAATTGCCGCCGCTGTCTCCCTACAGCGTGAAGTACGCGGGCTACGGCATCGAACGCGGCAAGCTCAGCGTGGACGTGGCCTACCGCGTGGAGCCCAACGGCCAGCTCACGGCCAGCAACCAGATCGTCCTCAACCAGCTCGCCTTCGGCGAGCGCGTGCCCGACAGCCCGGCCAACTTGCCGGTCAAGCTCGCCGTGGCCCTGCTGGCCGACCGCTCGGGCGTGATCGACATCAACCTGCCCATCAGCGGCTCGCTCAACGATCCGCAGTTCCGCCTGGGCCCGGTGATCGTGCGCGTCATCGTCAACCTCATCGGCAAGGCCATCACCGCGCCGTTCTCGCTCATCGCCAGCGCCTTCTCCGGCGGTGGTGCCGACGCCGCCAGCCAGGTGGACTTCACGCCCGGCCGCGCCGACCTGGCCGATGCGCAGCGGACGAAACTGGAATCGCTGGTCAAGGCGCTGGAGAACCGGCCGGCGTTGCGCGTGACGATCGTGGGCCACAGCGACCTGGAAGCCGAACGCGCCGGCTGGCAGCGCGCGCGCCTGGACGCGCTGCTGCAGGCCGAGAAACGCCGCCGCCTGGCGCGCGCCGGTGGCGAAGTCCCTCCCCAGGTGAGCGTGAGCGCGCAGGAGCGGCCCGAGCTGCTGCGCGAGGTCTACCGCCGCGCCGACATCCCCAAGCCGCGCAACTTCGTCGGTCTGGCCAAGGACATCCCGCAGGAGGAAATGGAGTCGCTGCTGCTGGCCGCCCAGACGCCCACGGCGGACACCATGCGCGATCTGGCCGTGGCGCGCGCCATGGCGGTGAAGGACTTCCTGGCGAGCCAGCGCCTGCCCGAGGACCGCCTGTTCCTCGGCGCGCCCAAGACCGCGGCCAGCGGCGGGCAGTGGCAACCGCAGGCGGAACTGCAACTCGCGCCGCGATAAGGCGCTCCGTTACTCCGGCACGCATTCCCGCGCGGCTGCGGCGACAATACGCGTTTGTCGCGCGCCGCCGAGCGCGCCCGCTGCCCAACCACATGTCGCTGTTTTCTCCGCGCCAGACGCCTGCCCCTCAGCCCGCCGTGAACACCCCATCCAACCCCAAATCCGCCAACGCCCACCCCCTGGACGCGCTCACCGGCGGCGTCTTCTCGGCCGCCACCGCGAGCGAGCGAGCCACGCGCGTGCGCGATTGGCTCGCCACAGATCCCTCGGCCGAACACATGAATGAGGTGTTCAAGGAGTTGAGCCAGCGCGACCGCGGCGCGGCCAAGCCACTGAAGGAGAAACTCGACGAACTCAAGCGCCAGAAGTCGCAGGAACAGGCGGGCGCCGAGTGGGCGGCCAAGGCCGAGGGCCTGCTCGCCGCCTCGCGCCTGAACCTGGCCGACGCGCTGGCCTGGCAGCGCGACGCCGCTCGCGCGGGCGCGCCGCTGTCGCGAGAACCGCTGGCCACGCTGCGCCAGCAACTGGCCGAGCGCATCAAGTCCATCGAAGACCTGCAACACGCGGTGCAGGTCGAGCGTGAGGCGGCGGTGCTCATCGCCCAGCGCATCGAGGTGCTCTCCACCAAGCCCTGGCGTGACGCCCGGCAGGCCGCCGACGCGCTGCGCGCCGACGTGGCGCAGTGGCAGCAACAGATCGGCGGCCTCACGCAGGACGCGCAGTGGGCCAGCGTCGAGGCCAAGTTCCCGCCCATGCTCGAGGCCTCGCGCCAGCAATTGCAACTGGTGTGGGACGCCTTCGACGCCGCCCTGGCCCAGGCTGTGGCGGCCGACTCCGACACCAGCGCGCCGCTGCCGGCCGTGCCTGTGTGGGCCGACGAGCTGCGCGCCGCGCGTGGGGTACCCCCCGCCGAGCAGCAGGCCGCCAATGAACAGGCGCAACAGGCCCAACAGGCGCGCCGCGAGCGCGCGGGCGCCGACGTCGAGAAGGCCGTGGCAGCTTTGGAGGCCGAGGTGGCCCAGGGCCACGGCAAGGCCACGCCCAAGGCAGCGGCCGATCTGCGCCAATTGCTCAAGCAGCATGGCCGCCTCATCGGCCAGGCGCTGGAAGCGCGCGCCCACGCCGTGCTCTCGCAGGCGGGTGAACTCGAAGGCTGGCAGCGCTGGCGCGCCGATCAGCTGCGTGAGGAGCTCGTGAGCAAGGCCGAGGCGCTCACGCAGGCGCCCGAAGGCCAGCGGCCCTCCGGGCGCAAGCTGCAGGAGGCCATCCGCCAGTTGCGCGAACAGTGGAAAACCACCGATCAGGGCGGCGCGCCCAACCACGCCCTGTGGAAGCGCTTCGACGAGGCCTGCACCGAGGCGCACAAGGGCGTGGAGGCATGGCTCGCGCAAGTGCGCCAGCAGAGCGAGGCCACACGCGCCCAGCGCCAGGTCATCATCGACGAGCTCAAGGCCTGGACCGAGGCGCACGCCCAGAGCAGTGATTGGAAGGCGCAACTGCGCGAACTGCACGCCTTCTCCGAGCGCTGGCGGCAAGCCGGCCACCTGAGCGAGAAGGCCTTCGCCGAAGTGCAGCCGATCTGGAAAGACGCGATGCACCAGGCGCACGCGCGCCTGGAGGCCGCGCAGGCCGAGAGCGTGGCGCGCCGCAAGGCGCTGATCGACGAGGCGGGCGCGCTGTCGCAGGCGCAGCCGCTGCGCATCGACGCCGTCAAGGCGTTGCAGCAGCGCTGGCAGGCGGAGGCGCACGCCGTGCCGCTCGATCGCAAGCAGGAACAGAAGCTGTGGGAGGCTTTCCGCTCACCCATCGACGCCGCGTTCGAACGCAAGACGAGCGAGCGCCAGCAGCAGGCCGGCGCAATCAGCGCGGTCGATCAGCGCGTGCTGGACGCGTCGCGCGAACTCGAGGCAGCCACGCAGTCGGGTGATGCGCAGCGCATCCGCGCGGCCATGGCGGCGCTGGAAGCGGCGGGGCGCGCGGCACCGCCCGCCGCCGCACCGGCTGCCGCCGCGTCGGACGGCTCGGCAGCAGCCGAGGGCGCACCGACCGCGGCCGAAGGCGCCGACACCACGCCGGCCAAGTCCGCCCCCGAGGCCGCGCCGCGCAAGCTTGTCGCCATGCGCGGCGACGACCGCCCTGGCGCGAAGAAGAGCGAACCCGCGTCCCGCGACGTCCGGCGCGATGGCCGACCCGGCCGTCCCGATGCCCGGGGCGGTCGTGATGGCCGCGATTTCAGAGACGGTCGCGACAGCCGGGATCGCCGTGATTTCCGCGATGACCGCGAACCGCGCGGCCTGCGCCTGGGCGACACCGCATTCCGTGCACAGCGCCAGGCCATGGAGGCGGCGCAGTCCAGCCTGCGCCGCTTGGCCGAGCAGGCCCATGGCGAGGTGCTCACGCAGGTGCTCGACGCCTGGCAGGCGCGCGACGCGGAGCAACTGCCCGCCGCTCAGGCCCTGGGTGGGCGCGTGGCGCCCGCTCAGCGCGCGGCCTGGGCCGCGGCCTTGGGGCAACCTGCGGGCAACCCGTCCGCCGAAGCTCTGCTGCGCCTGGAGATCGCCGCCGAGGCGCCCACGCCGGCCGAACACCTGAGCGAGCGCCGCTTGCTGCAACTGCAGTTGCTCACACGCCGCAACGCGCCGTCGCCGGCCGAGACCTGGGCGCAGGACGTGGCCCAGGTGCTCGCGGGCGCGCACGACGAGAAGTCGGCGCGGCGCCTGCAGGCCACGCTCAAGACGCTGCTGAAGCGTTGAAGAAGCCGTCGTAGAGCGTGAGCAGGGCGGGGAACCCCCGCCCGAAGCGCTCGCGGCTCACGAAGTAGGCCTCGCAGGTCACCGCGAAGAACTCCGCCGGGTCCTTGGCCGCGTAGTCGTCCAGCCAGGGTGGCTCGCCGCCGAAGCGTTCGGCCAGGGCCACGGCCTCGCGAAATCCTTCGTAGGCGTCTTTCATCACGCGTTGCCAGTGCGCTCGCGCTGCCCGCGTATCGCGGGTGTTCAGGAAGCCATCGGGCAGGGTGGGCGCGCCCTGGGGGTGCTCGCCCACCTGCAACTCTCGCATGTCCATCTTGTGCACGAATTCGTGGATGACCACGTTGTGGCCGATCGCGGCGCGTTCGCCCGCGCTGGCCACATCTTCCCAGCTCAGCATCAGCGGCCCGCCGTCCATGGCCTCGCCGGCCAGGGCCTCGGTGTACTCATGCACCACGCCCGCGTGATCGCGTACCTCGCGGCGCGCGAGCACCGCGCCCGGTTGCAGCACGATGCCGACGAAATCGTCGTACCAGTCGAGCAGATCGGGTGGGTGCCGCACGGGGCGGCCATCCGGCCCGTGCAGGTGCAGCAGCGGCCGGCAGGCCTGGGCTGCAATGGACAGGGCCATGGCGTCGGTGACCACCAGGCCGTTGGCGCCGCTGAATTCCTTCTCGGCCAGGAAGTGCTGGCAGAGCACGCGCAAGCGGGTGAGTTCGGCGCCATCCAGCGCTGCGAGGAAGGGCAGGGCCGCGAGCGTGTCACGCCACAGGCCGTCCGGCACGGGGGCGGGCCGGCGCCAGCGGCGCCGAAGGGAGGCGAACCAGCTCATGTAAGAGGTACCCGTCGCGCGCTGCCATCGGCGCTGAGGCGCAGCGCCTCGGCGCGCGCTGGTCGGGCGTTCGCGTCCCAGTCGCTGAGCACGATGCGCTGGCGCCTCTGGCCCAGGTCGTGCTCGCCGGGGCGGTGGGTGTGCCCGTGAATGAGCGTGGCCGCGTCGGCGCGCGCGAGCCAATCGCTGGCGGCCGGGCCATCGATGTCGGCCCACAGGCTGGGGTCAGGGCCCAGCGTGCGCTTGCGCGCCTCGCTGCGCGCGCGCAGGTCGCGTGCGATGGCCTGGCGCTCGGCCAGTGGACGCGAGAGGAAGTCGCGTTGCCAGTCGGTGCCGCGTACCTGGGCGCGGAAGGCCTGGTAGTCGGTGTCGGCCAGGCACAGCGCGTCGCCGTGGCTTAGCAGCCAACGCCGGCCAGCGAACACCAGCACGGTCGGGTCGTGCAGGCCGGTCATGCCGCAGGCGGCCAGGCCGGCGGGGCCCAGCAGGAAATCGCGGTTGCCGGCGATGAAGAAGGTGGGCACCCGCTGCGCGAAGGCGTTCAGCGCCTGCGCGCAGCCACGCCAGAAGCGGCGATCGTCGTCACTGTCCTCATCGGGGGCGAGCAGGTCGTCGCCGACCCAGACCTCGAACAGGTCGCCCAGGATGATGAGTGCATCGGGGCGCGGCGCGCGCGCCAGGTAAGCGAGCCACGCGCCATGCGTGGCGGCGTCGCCCGCGTGCAGGTGCAGGTCAGAGATCAGCTCGACCGTGCGCCACGGCGCGGGCGCCACCAGCTCGGGGAAGCGCTCGGCCATGTCCTTGTCAGTTGCCGTGACCCCCGCCAGAGACACCGCGGAACTGGCTTTGCCAGGCCGCAGGTGTCGCCCCCTTGAGGGGGTCGCGCGAAGCGCGGCAGGGGTGTTTCACTTAGATAGCGACGGCTTTCTCGATCACGACATCGGTTTTGGGCACGTCGTCGTGGAAGCCGCGGCGGCCCGTGGGCAGGCCTTCGATCTGCTTGACGATTTCGCTGCCCGCGACCACCTTGCCGAACACGGCGTAGCCCCAGCCTTGCGCGCTGGGCGCGGTGTGGTTGAGGAAGCCGTTGCTGGCGACGTTGATGAAGAACTGCGCCGTGGCCGAGTGCGGGTCGCTGGTGCGCGCCATGGCGACGGTGTAGACGTCGTTCTTGAGGCCATTGTTGGCCTCGTTCTGGATCGGCGCATCGGTGGGCTTCTGGTTCATGCCCGGCTCGAAGCCGCCACCCTGGACCATGAAGCCGGGGATCACGCGGTGGAACACGGTGTTGTTGTAGTGCCCCTTGTTGACGTAGGCCAGGAAGTTGGCGGTGGACTGCGGGGCTTTCTCGGCATCGAGTTCGAGCGTGATGACGCCCATGCCGGCGATGTGCAGTTCGACTTGCGGATTGGCCATGTTCATTTCTCCAGGCTGGCTTTGACGATGGTGACGGGGGTCTGGGGGACGTTCTGGTGCATGCCGCGATTGCCGACCGGTACCGCGCGGATCTTGTCGACCACGTCCATGCCGGCAACGACCTTGCCGAACACGGTGTAGCCGTGGCCATCGGGCGAGGGCGCGTTGAGGCCCGCGTTGTCGACCACGTTGATGAAGAATTGCGAGGTCGCGGAGTTCGGGTTGCTGGTGCGCGCCATGGCGATGGTGCCGCGGTCATTCTTCAGGCCGTTGGAGGCTTCGAGCGGGATCGGCGCGCGCGTGGCCTTCTGCTGCATGTCGGCACCGAAGCCGCCGCCCTGGATCATGAAGTTGCCGATCACGCGGTGGAACACGGTGCCGTCGTAATGCTTGTCGTTGACGTACTGCAGGAAGTTCTCGACCGTCTTCGGTGCCTTGGCGGCGTCCAGCTCGACCACGATGTCGCCGAGCGAAGTGCTCAGGCGCACGCGCGGTGCCTTGTCCTGAGCGTAGGCAGCCAGTGGGAGGGAGAGCGCCAGGGTGGTGGCAAGCCCGGCGGCCAGGCGGGCCAGGGCGCGGCGTTGCAGCATCATGAAGAGATCCTCAGCGGGTAGGTGAGTCGAGCAGGCCTTGCACGGCCTTGAGCTTGGGGGCGAGGCGCGGATTGCGCGCATCGAGCGACTGCGCACGTTGCCAGGCGCGTTCGGCCAGGCGCGCGTACACGTCGCCCAGGTTTTCAAGCGCCACCGCGTAGCCCGGGTTGGCGCGCAGCGCGGCTTCCAGTGCCACGCGGGCCTCGTCATAACGGCCGGCAGCGGCGTGCAGCACGGCCAGGTTGTTGTGCGGTTCGGGCAGTTCGGGGTGGTCCTGCGTGAGGCTGGTGAAGGTCTCCTGCGCGGCGGCGCTGTCGCCTTTCTGGTTCTGCGTCACGCCCATCAGGAAGCGCATCTGCGGATCGCGCGGGTTGGTGCGCAGGTAGTCTTGCGCGCGGGCAAGGGCCTGGTCGAGCTGATTGGCTCGCAGAAGGCGTGAAACCTCGTCGTATGCCGAGGGCAAGGGAATGCTGGGTGACTGGGCCTGCGCCAGCCAGGGCAGGGCCAGCATCAGGCCGGCCAGCAAGGCGCGGGCGAGGAAGCGGGAAAAGGCGGAGACGGCGCGGTCCGGCGGTGAAGCTCGGTGGGACATGGAACCTCATGGGATGCGCCGGGCGAAGCAGGTGCCCGACCAGTGGCGCCCACTGGCGCGTGTGAGCGCGTGATGGGCGTCGATATACTGATGCATTGTATCTGAGGGGTACCGGCGAGCCGGTCGCATCAGACCGTGCCTGCGGGGCGCCGGACCCGTGAGGCGCCGCGCTTGTGGACGCGGCTCGAGGCGGTCGGCACCGCACCCGTCCTGCGCCTTGCGATGACCCTGCATATCCACAATACCCTGACGCGCCGGCTCGAGCCTTTCGCGCCCATCGAGCCCGGCCACGTGCGCATGTACGTCTGCGGCATCACGGTCTACGACCTGTGCCACGTGGGCCATGCGCGCTCCAACATCGCTTTCGACGTGGCCCGCCGCTGGCTCGAGGCCACCGGGTACCGCGTCACCTACGTGCGCAACATCACCGACATCGATGACAAGATCATCCGCCGCGCCGTGCAGAACGGCGAATCGGTGCGCGCGCTCACCGACCGCATGATCGCCGCGATGTACGAGGACTTCGACGCGCTGGGCATCGCGCGTCCCACGCACGACCCACGCGCCACCGACTACGTGCCGCAGATGCTCGACATCGTGCGCAGGCTGGAAGAAAGGAACCTGGCCTACCGCAGTGGCGACGGCGACGTGAACTACGCGGTGCGCCGCTTCCCGGGCTACGGCAAGCTCTCGGGCAAGACGCTGGACGAGCTCAACGCGGGCGAGCGCGTGGCCGTGGCGCAGGGCAAGGACGACCCACTGGACTTCGTGCTGTGGAAGGCCGCCAAGCCCGAGGAGCCCGCCGACGCGCAGTGGGACTCGCCCTACGGCCGTGGTCGCCCGGGCTGGCACATCGAATGCTCGGCCATGTCGTGCGCATTGCTGGGCGAAACCTTCGACATCCACGGCGGCGGCGCCGACCTGCAGTTCCCGCACCACGAGAACGAGATCGCGCAGAGTGAGGGTGCCAACGGCGTGCCGCTGGCCAAGGTGTGGATGCACAACGGCTTCGTCAACGTCGACAACGAGAAGATGTCCAAGAGCCTGGGCAACTTCTTCACCATCCGCGAGGTGCTGCAGCGGTACGACGCCGAGACGGTGCGTTTCTTCATGCTGCGCGCCCACTACCGCAGCCCCCTCAACCACAGTGACGCCCACCTCGATGACGCGCGCGCCGCGCTCAAGCGGCTGTACACGGCACTGTCGGCGGTAAAGGCGGCGGACGTCGCCATGGACTGGGCCGATCCCTTCGCCGCGCGTTTCAAGGCCGCGATGGACGACGACTTCAACACGCCGGTCGCGCTCAGCGTGCTGTTCGACCTCGCGAGCGAGATCAACCGCGGCAAGGACCCACGCCAGGCCGGTCTGCTGCGCGCGCTCGGCGGTGTGCTGGGGTTGCTGCAGGCCGATCCCGTCAAGTACCTGCAAGGCGGTGGCGCCTCCGACGAACTCGTTGGTGCGGTCATCGAAGCGAAGATCGCCGACCGCGCGAGCGCGAAGCTGGCCAGGGACTTCGCCGAGGCCGACCGCATCCGCAAGGAATTGCTGGACGCGGGCATCGTCCTCAAGGACAGCGCCGCCGGCACCACCTGGGAACGCGTCTGATGAGCACCGTGTTGACTGTGCCTGAGCCTGAGTATTGGCAGGACGCCTGCAAGCACCTGATGAAGCGCGACCGCGTGATGAAGAAACTCATCCCGCGCCACCCCGATGTCTGCCTGCAATCGCGTGGCGACGCGTTCGTCACGCTGGCGCGCAGCATCGTGGGCCAGCAGATCTCGGTGAAGGCCGCGCAATCCGTGTGGGACCGGTTCGAATCGCTCACGCGCAAGATGACGCCCGCGCAGGTGCTCAAGCTCAAGGTGGACGACATGCGCGCGTCCGGCCTGTCGGCGCGCAAGGTCGAGTACCTGGTCGACCTGGCGCTGCACTTTGCCGACAAGCGCGTGCGCGTGAGCGACTGGCCCGAGATGGACGACGAGGCCATCATCACCGAGCTCGTGGCCATCCGCGGCATCGGCCGCTGGACCGCCGAGATGTTCCTCATCTTCCACCTGATGAGGCCCAATGTGCTACCGCTGGACGATATCGGCTTGCAGACGGGCATCAGTCAGGCTTACTTTTCGGGTGAGCCCGTCAGCCGCAGCGAGATCCGCGAAGTCGCGGGGTCCTGGGCCCCGTTCTGCAGCGTGGCCACTTGGTATATTTGGCGGTCGCTCGATCCGCTCCCAGTGAGCTATTGAGTCATCGGAAAAGGAGCCAACTTTGGCCAAGAAGAACTTTCTCGACTTCGAGCAACCGATCGCGGAGCTCGAATCCAAGATCGAGGAACTGCGTTACGTGCAGACCGAGTCGGCGGTCGACATCTCCGAAGAGATCGACAAGCTCGCCTCCAAGAGCCAGCAGCTCACCAAGGACATCTACAGCAATCTCTCGCCGTGGCAGATCACCAAGATCGCGCGCCACGCCGACCGGCCCTACACGCTGGACTACGTGCGCGAGATCTTCACGCACTTCGTCGAGCTGCACGGTGATCGCCACTTCGCGGACGACCAGTCCATCGTCTGCGGCATGGCGCGTTTCAACGGCCAGCCCTGCATGGTCATCGGCCACCAGAAAGGCCGCGACACGAAAGAGCGTGGCCTGCGCAACTTCGGCATGACCAAGCCCGAGGGCTACCGCAAGGCCCTGCGGCTGATGAAGCTGGCCGAGAAGTTCAAGCTGCCGGTCTTCACCTTCGTCGACACGCCCGGCGCCTACCCCGGCATCGACGCCGAAGAACGCGGTCAGTCCGAGGCCATCGGCCGCAACATCTTCGAGATGGCGCAGCTCGAGGTGCCCATCATCTCCACCATCATCGGCGAGGGCGGCTCCGGCGGTGCCCTGGCCATCGCGGTGGCCGATCAGGTGCTGATGCTGCAGTACTCGGTGTACTCGGTCATCAGCCCCGAGGGTTGTGCCTCCATCCTCTGGAAAACCAGCGAGCGCGCGAGCGACGCGGCCGAAGCCCTGGGCATCACCGCGCACCGACTCAAGGCCCTGGGCCTGGTCGACAAGATCGTCAACGAGCCCGTGGGCGGTGCGCACCGCGACCACAAACAGATGGCCGCCTTCCTCAAGCGCGCCCTGGCCGACGCCTACCGCCAGGTGGCCGACCTCAAGGTGAAGGAACTGCTGGAGCGCCGCCATGCGCGCCTCGATGGCTATGGCCGCTTCACCGACACCAAGGCCGACGTCAAAGACCGTCGCTGAGGCGAACGGATGGCCCGGCGCCGACGAGCTCGGTGACTGGGCGGCGCGGCATTCCATCGATCAGGACAGCGCGCCGATCGGCATCGCCTGCAGCGGCGGGGCCGACTCGGTGGCCTTGCTGTTGGCCGCGCACGCGCGCTGGCCGGGGCGCTGCGTTGCGCTGCACGTGCACCACGGCTTGCAAGACGCGGCCGATGATTTCGAGGTCTGCGTGCGCGAACTCGCGTCTTCGTTGGGCCTGCCGGTGCACGTGGCGCGGGTGAACGCCCGGCACGCCGCAGGCCAGAGCCCCGAGGACGCGGCCCGGCTCGCGCGCTACGCCGCATTGGCCGAACTGGCGAAAGGGCAGGGCATCGGCTGGGTACTGGTGGCGCAGCACGGCGACGACCAGGCCGAGACCGTGCTGCTCGCGCTCTCGCGCGGCGCGGGTCTGCCCGGCCTGGCCGCCATGCCCGAGGCCTTCGAGCGCCACGGACAGCGTTTCGGCCGCCCCTGGCTCGGCGTGCCCTCGCACAGCTTGCGCGAAGCCTTGATGGCTCGCGACCAGCGCTTCGTCGACGACCCCAGCAATGGCGACGAGCGCTACACGCGCAACCGCATCCGCGCGCAACTGATGCCGGCCTGGGCGCGCGCCTTTCCCGGCTACCGTGCCGCGCTCGCGCGCAGTGCCGCGCATGCCGCGCAGGCGCAGCGCCTGCTCGACGAACTGGCCTCGATCGATCTGCTCGCCATCGGCGAGCCGCCAAGCCTCGTTGGGCTGCAAGGCCTCTCACGCGACCGGCAGGCCAACGCCCTGCGGCACTGGCTGCGCCGCGCGCACGGCGTGGCGCCCAGCGCCGCGCAGCTCGACGAACTGCTCGACCAGGTCCACGCCTGCCGCACGCGCGGACACGCCATCCGGATCAAGGTGGCCGACGGCTTCGTGAAGCGTGACGGTGAGTGCCTGGCCTACACCCCCTCGGTATAATCCCGCGGTTTTGCCCGGCCCCTGTGGCTATGCGGCGCGCGCCCCGATGAAGCCCTGAAGGACACGACGCGCCGCGTCCCTTCTCCATTCCAAATGGCCCTCATCGTTCACAAGTACGGCGGCACCTCCATGGGGTCGACCGAACGCATCCGCAACGTGGCGCGTCGCGTCGCCAAATGGCACAAGGCCGGCCACCAGATGGTGGTGGTGCCCAGCGCCATGAGCGGCGAAACCAACCGCCTGCTCGGCCTCGCCAAGGAACTGGCGCCGGCCAAACCGGGGAAGGCCCACGGCCGAGAGCTCGACATGCTGGCTTCCACCGGCGAGCAGGCCTCCTCCGCGCTGCTGGCCATTGCGCTGCAGGCCGAAGGCATGGACGCCGTGAGCTACGCCGGCTGGCAGGTGCCCATCAAGACCAACGACGCCTACACCAAGGCCCGCATCGAATCGATCGACGACGCCCGCGTGCGCGCCGACCTGGAGGCGGGCAAGGTGGTCATCGTCACCGGCTTCCAGGGCATCGACGGTGACGGCAACATCACCACGCTGGGTCGTGGCGGCAGCGACACCTCGGCCGTGGCCGTGGCCGCGGCGCTCAAGGCCGCCGAGTGCCTGATCTACACCGACGTCGATGGCGTCTACACCACCGACCCGCGCGTGGTGCCCGAGGCGCGCCGCCTGCTGCGCGTGAGCTTCGAGGAGATGCTCGAGATGGCCAGCATGGGCTCCAAGGTGCTGCAGATCCGCTCGGTGGAATTCGCCGGCAAGTACCAGGTGCCGCTGCGCGTGCTCTCCAGCTTCACGCCCTGGGACATCGACCTCGCCGAAGAGGCCGCCTCCGGCACCCTGATCACTTTTGAGGAAGACGAACAAATGGAACAAGCCGTCGTTTCCGGCATTGCGTTCAACCGCGACGAGGCCAAGGTCTCGGTGCTCGGCGTGCCCGACAAGCCCGGCATCGCCGCGCAGATCCTGGGCGCGGTGGCCGACGCCAACATCGAGGTCGACGTCATCATCCAGAACCTGAGCAAGGACGGAAAGACCGACTTCAGCTTCACGGTGCACCGCAACGACTACCAGAAGACGCTCGACTTGCTCAAAGCACAGGTGGTGCCTGCGCTCGGAGCCGCCGACGTGGTGGGTGACAACCGCATCTGCAAGGTCAGCATCGTGGGCATCGGCATGCGCAGCCATGTGGGCGTGGCCAGCCGCATGTTCCGCTGCCTCAGCAACGAAGGCATCAACATCCAGATGATCTCCACCTCGGAGATCAAGACCTCGGTGGTCATCGACGAGAAGTACATGGAGCTGGCCGTGCGCGCGCTGCACCGCGAGTTCGATCTCGACCGCACCGCCGACACGATCAGCGCCTGACCAAGCGCTGGCCTGCGTGAGCTTTGGGGCATAATGCGTGCTTTCGCGGAGCGATGACCGAGTGGCCGAAGGTGCTCCCCTGCTAAGGGAGTATGGGGTGTAGAGCCTCATCGAGGGTTCGAATCCCTCTCGCTCCGCCAGATGTTCACATCGACAAGGCGCCCTTCGGGGCGCCTTTGTTTTTGTCCCCTCGCTTGTTGTCGTCGCCGGACCTCGCCATGTCACAAAGCCTGTCGCGCACCGCCTTCGCCACTCTGCTGCTCATCGCCTTCATGATGGGCGCCAATCACGTGGCCGCGCGCCTGGCTTTCGACCACGGCGTCACCGTGGCCACGGCCGTCACCTTTCGCAGCGGCGTCACGGCGCTGGTGGTCACGGCCATCCTTCTCTTCTACCGCGTGCCCTTCCAGCTCACGGCGCGCCACCGCAAGGCGCTGCCCGCCATCGGCCTGCTGGTGGGTGTGCAAAGCCTGTGCCTGTACGCCGCCGTGGCGCGCCTGCCGGTGGCGCTGGCGCTGCTGGCCTTCAACACCTACCCTTTGTGGACGGCGATGTGGGCGCGCATCGTGTACGGGCAGAAACCGGCGCCCCACCTCCTCAAGGCCATGCCGCTGATGCTGCTGGGCCTCGCGCTCGCGCTCGATGTGTCCGGCGCGGCCTCGGGCCTGGGTGCGGGCGGGCACTGGGCGCGCATCGGCGTGGGCGTGGGCTTCGCGCTGGCGGCGGCGGCCAGCTTCGGCCTGGCGCTGGTGTTCACGCAACACGAGGCGGGCGACCTGGACGGCCGCCTGCGCACGGCCACCACCATGGGCATCGTCGCCGTGATCGCGCTGGCCGCCAGTGCCACGCAGGGCGGGTTGCATTTTCCGAACGCGCTGCCCGGTTGGTGGGGGCTGCTGGGCCTGACCTTTCTCTACGGCACGGCCTTCACCATCATGTTCACCGTGCTCCCCCGCCTGGGCGTGGTGGGCAACTCGGCCATCATGAACATCGAGCCCATCTTCGCGCTGGTGTTGGCCTGGGTGTTCCTGGGGCAATCGATCGCGGCGATCCAGGTGGCAGGTGGCCTGATCGTCGTGGCCACGGTGATGTGGCTGGGCCTGCGCAAGGGCTGAAGGCCGCGGGAACCGCAGGGCGGGGCGCTGCCACGGAACGTGGCAACCACCGGCCAGCAGACCCCGCCGCACATGACCGACACCGCGCCGACCCCCGAAGCCGACCCATCCGCCGCCGCCCTCGAAGAAGCGGCCAGCCAAGAGTTCGAAGCGGGCGCCTGCGCCAAGGCCCTGGCGCTGCAGAGGCAAGCGCTGGGGCTCCACGTCGCGCACCATCGCCTGGCGGATCAGGCGCGTTGCCATCTGAGCATCGGGTATCTCAGCTTCCTGCTGCGTGACCACGCCGGTGCGCATCAGGCCTATCGGGCCGCGATCCGCCTCCGTGAAAGTCTGAAGGACTGCCATGGCGCGGCAGTGGGCTGGGAGCGGCTGGCCGAACTCCATCAGCACATGGGTGACCACCAGGCCGCGCTCCATGCATTCGACCAGGCGCTGGCCTGTCTGCGCCGCTGCGGCGCTCTCAAGGACCTGGGCACGGTGCTCAACAACAAGGCGGTTTCCCACCGGGAAATCGGGCAACGGGCACAGGCCATGCAATGCCAAGAGCGGGCGTTGGAGATTCGGCACGAACTGGGCGACAACGAAGGCCTGGCGGCCTCCTTGCACAACCTCGGCGTGTTGCACGCCGACGCGGGTGCCCACGAGGCCGCGGCTGCGTCACTGGAGCAGGCACGTGAGTTGCGTGAAAGCCTGGGCGACCGTTCGGGCCTGGCGAGCACCGAGCTGCACATTGGCGTGCTGCACGAGCAGCAAGGGGACTTCGAGCAGGCGGCGAAAGCCTATGAAGGCGTCATCGCGGCCTGCGCCGCGCTGCCGCCTCATGACGGCCGCACCCTCGCCGCCGCGCTGTGCAACCTGGGCGGCCTCATGGTGGCGCGAGGCGAGGCCGCAGGCGCCATGCCCCTGCTCGAACGGGCGCGGGGCTTGCTGCAGGAGTCCGTCGAGACGCCAGGCCTCGCCTACGTCGAGTACCACCTCGGTCTGGCGCGGATCGCCCAGGGCGATGTGGACGGTGGGCTGGCCGCTCTCACGAAGGCGCAAGACATCCAGCAGGCTTGCGGCGACATCCGGCAACTGAGCGCCACCTTGTCGGCCAAGGCATGGGTCGACGTGCGGCTGCGCCGCTTCGCCAGCGCGGAGCCACTGTTGCGTCAGGCCCTGGACATTCAGCAACGGCTCGACGAGCACGGGGCGCGGGTCCACACGCTCCGCTTGCTCGGAGACTGCCTGGCCGGGCAGGGACACATCGAGGCCGCGCAGCAGTGCCACACGCAGGCCGAACACCTGGCAATGTTGCTGAGCTTGCCCCTGCCCAGCGCCGACGCACAGGCCGGGCGCCCGGACGCGGCGCCGGCCACCGCGCTGGCGGCCGTCAATGGCGTCCGCCGGGTGCTCCAGTAGGGAGCGCTCAGTTCGCATCGCCGTCGTCCAGCGACGCGCTCCAACGGTTTCCCCAGTCCTTGAGCGTGCGCCGGTCGCGCTTGGTGGGGCGCCCCTGGGTCTGGCTCAGGGCGGGCTCGGGCGCCAGGCGCCGCTGCTCCGCGCTGGCCAGCCGGCGCGCCACCGATTCGGGCGTTTCCTCATAGAGCTGTTGCGCCACCGGTGCCGGCCCGCGCACCGAACTCAATCCACGCACGACCACGGTGCGCAGGTCGTTGCCCTGGCGGAACTCGACGGTGTCGCCCACGCGTGGCTCGCGCGAGGCCTTGGCCGCCTGCCCGTTGACGTTCACGCGCCCTTTGTCGATCGCCTCGGCGCTCAAGGCACGGGTCTTGAAGAAGCGCGCGGCCCACAGCCACTTGTCCAGGCGCACGCGCTCGGGTTCGGTCTTGGTCGTCGTCATGTCGTTGTGGTGGAGGCCAAGGGCAGGCGCACCGTCGCGTCGAGTCCGCGCACGCTGCCGCTGTCCATGCGGTTGTCCAGTTCGATCTGTCCGCCCAGCGATTGCACCACCTCCCGGCAAATGGCAAGCCCGAGGCCCGAGCCGGAGAGGCTGGGGCCGGCGCGGTGGTCGGTGGCGAAGGGCTGGAACAGGCGCTCGCGAAGCGCGGAGGCGATGCCAGGTCCGCTGTCGCGCACGATCAGTGCGGCGGTGCGCGCGTCGCGCAACAGGCCCACCCGCAGCGCACCGCCCGGTGGCGAATGCTTGATCGCGTTGTGCAGCAGGTTGCGCGTGAGCTCGCGCAGCGCCCACTCGTGCGCCCGCACCGGTGCCGCCTCGTTCACGTCCAGCGAGAAATCCAGCGATCTGTCGGCGATGAGCGCCGACAGATCGAGCGCCACCGCGCGCACCACGGCGGCCCAGTCGCTCACGGGCACGTCGCGGTCCTGGCGCAACTGCTCCACCTTGGCCAGCGCCAGCATCTGGTTGGCCAGCTCGGTGGCGCGGTCCACGGTGTGCGCGATCTCGTCGAGCGCCTGGCGCGGCTCCACGTCGCCGCGCCGGGCCGACTGCAACTGCGTCTTCAACACCGCCAGTGGCGTGCGCAACTGGTGCGAGGTGTCGCGCACGAAGCGTTTCTGGTGCTCCAGCAGTTGCGACAGCCGCTGCATGTGCTGGTTGGTCGCGTCCAGCAGGGGCAGCAGCTCGCGCGGGGCGTCCTGCGCGGGCAGGGGTGACAGGTCGTTCTCGCTGCGCGAGGCAAGCGCGCGGCTGATGTCACGCACCGGCCGCGTGGCGCGCTGCACCACCAGCACCACCACGAAGGCGATCACCGCCAGCAGCGCGGCCTGGCGCCACAGCGTGTCCACCAGGATCTGGCGCGCCAGGGTTTCGCGCAGCTCCAGCGTCTCGGCCACCTGGATGGTGGCCATGCCCTGGCCCTGCACGCCCGCCACCGGTTGAAGCAGCACGGCCATGCGCACCGGCACGTCGCGGTAGCGGTCGTCGTAGAAGCTCACCAGTGCGGCGTAGATGTTGTCCGAGGGCGCGTCGCGTCGCGGCGGCGGCATGTCCGCGAAGCCCGAGACCATCTCGCCCTGGAAGCCGCTCACGCGGTAGAAGAGCCGGCTGCGGTTGTCGGCCTCGAAGGCCTCCAGCGCGGAGTACAGCACGGTGGCCTGCACGTGAACCTCGCCGTTCTGCGCGGTGACCTGCAGTTGCTCGCCCAGCGATTTGGCCGTGGCCAGCAGCGTGCGGTCGTAGGCCGTGTCGGCGGCCGCCAGGGCCTGGCGGTAGAGCACCACGGTGTTGAACACCACGTAGCCGAACACCGGGAGCAGGATGCCCAGCAGCAGCGTGCGGCGCAGCGAGAGCGCGCGCGGCTTCATGGGTTGGCCTTGATGAGGTAGCCCAGGCCGCGCAGCGTGACGAGCTGCGCGCCGGTGTGTGCGATCTTCTTGCGCAGGCGGTAGGCCACCACCTCGATGGCCTCGGGCTGCACGTCGTGCTCACCGGGGAAGACGAGTTCGAACAGGCGCTCCTTGGCGATGGCGTGGCCCGGGCGCGCGAGCACCGCACGCAGCAGGGCGAGCTCGCGCGGCGGCAGTTCGAGGGGCTGGCCCAGGTGGTACACGGCGCCGCTCTCGCGGTCCACGGCCATGCCGCACCAGGCGGTGGCGGGCGCGGCCTCGGCGTCGCCCGCGCGGCGCACCAGGGCGCGCACGCGGGCCTCCAGCTCGTCCAGGTCGAAGGGCTTGGGCAGGTAGTCGTCGGCGCCGGTGTTCAGGCCCAGGATGCGATCGCCCACCGTGCCGCGCGCGGTGAGGATGATCACCGGCGTCTTGAGGCCGCTGCTTCGCGCTTGCGCCAGCACCTCCAGACCGTCCTTGCCGGGCAGCGACAGGTCGAGCAGCACCGCGTCGGGCTGCGTGTCGCGCCACACCGCCAGCGCGCGCTCGCCGTCGTCGCAGGTCACCACCTGGATGCCACGCCGCTCGAAGGCGCGGCTCAGCGTGGCCTGCATGGTGGTGTTGTCTTCGACGAGCAGCAGCTTCATGGGTGGAGAATTATGTTGTGCGGGGCTGACTTGGAGGCTTGATCTGTTGCTTGCTTGCTTGCTTGCGAGGGTGGGGGGCTCCTGGCCCCTGCTTCGCGAGGGCCGCTGGTGCGGGTGCCCGTTCTCCGGCCCACGCTCGCGCAGAGGCGTCCGGGCGCTCGGACTGGGCTGGCGTCACCGCCGTGGTTTGAGCGCCCCCTCTGTGGCAAGCGCGAATGGGGCCTGCGCCCGGACACCCACACCATCGACCCCAGTGGCGGATGGGCTGGCCAAAGAAAACCGGAATTCCCTTCGCTCGGCGAATAAATGGAATCTGACCCCAATCAAGGGGAGCCGGATTCCTGTTGGCGCGCTCAGGGTTTCTCCCAGTGCGCCCGACAGCCAACTGACAGCCCCCGGCCCGACCATTCGCGGCGTCGATTCCACAACCACGGAGACAAGACCATGCGCCGCGACACCTTCCTCAAATCCCTGGCCGCCCTCGCCGCCGCCGGTGCCCTGCCCAATGCGGCATGGGCCGCCGCCAACATCAAGATGATGATCCCCGCCAACCCCGGCGGCGGTTGGGACGGCACCGGTCGTGCCCTCGGCGACGCCCTGCGTGATGCAGGCGTGGCCTCGTCGGTGACGTACGAGAACAAGGGCGGCGCGGCCGGCGCCATCGGCCTGGCCCAGTTCTTCAACGCCAGCAAGGGCGACCCGAATGCCCTGATGGTGATGGGCGCCGTGATGCTCGGCGGCATCATCACCGGCAAGCCACCCGTGTCCATCACCCAGGTCACGCCCGTGGCGCGCCTCACCACGGAATACAACGTCTTCGTGCTGCCGGCCGATTCGCCGCTCAAGACCATGAAGGACGTGGTCGAGCAGCTCAAGAAGGACCCGGGCAGCGTGAAGTGGGGCGGCGGCTCGCGCGGCGCCACCGAGCACATCGCGGCCGCGCAGATCGCGCAGGCCGTGGGCGTGCCGGCCGCCAAGATCAACTACGTGCCCTTCCGTGGGGGCGGTGAGGCGGTCGCGGCCATTCTGGGGGGCAACGTCACCATCGGCGGCAGCGGCTACAGCGAGTTCCAGCCCTACATCGAGAGCGGCAAGATGCGCGCCATCGCCGTCACCTCGGACAAGCGCCTGGACGGCATCAACGTACCTACGCTGAAGGAGCAGGGCATCGACGTGGTGATCGGCAACTGGCGCGGCGTGTATGGCGCGGCCGGCATCACTCCCGCGCAGCGCGACGCGCTGGTGGCCATGGTCGTCAAGGCCACGCAGAGCAAGTCCTGGGCGGAATCGGTGAAGAAGAACAACTGGACGCCCGCGCTGCTGACCGGCAAGGCGTTCGAGGAGTTCGTGGACCGCGACTTCTCCAGCCTGCGCGCGACCATGGTTCGCGCCGGCATGGTCTGAGCCGCTCATGAGTGACGTGCAGCATCCCCCGCCGGTGAACGCGGGCCAGGTGGCCATCGGCCTGGGCGCACTCGGCGTGGCCGTGGTGCTGGCCGTGGGCGCCTGGCAGCTTCCCGCGTCCACCGGCTACTCGGGCGTGGGGCCGAACGTCCTGCCCTGGGTGATGTGCGTGGCCATGGCCGTGTGCGGCGCTCTGTTGCTGTGGCAGGCGCTGCATGGCGGCTGGCGCGACGTGGAAGCGCCCTCGGGCGCCGAGCGCGGCGACTGGCGCGCGCTGGCCTGGGTGGCGAGCGGCGTCATTGCCAACGCCGCGCTCATCACCACCATCGGCTTCGTGCTGAGCTGCACCCTCTGCTACGCGCTGGCCGTGCGCGGTCTTCGTTTGAGTGAAGGCCGTGCGGGCGGTGGCGCGCGCACCACCTTCGTCGATGTGGTCACCGGCGTGCTGATCTCGGCACCGGTGTTCTGGGTGTTCACCAAGGTGCTCGCGGTCAATCTGCCCGGCATCAGCGCCAGCGGCTGGATCTGATATGGGCGACATCCTCACGCAACTCATGGGCGGCTTCGCCACGGCCGCCACGCCCATCAACCTGTTGTGGGCGCTGGCCGGCTGCGCGCTGGGCACCGCCATCGGCGTGCTGCCGGGCCTGGGGCCTGCCGTCACGGTGGCCATGCTGTTGCCCATCACCGGTCAGGTGGAGCCCACGGCCTCGATGATTTTCTTCGCCGGCATCTACTACGGCGCCATGTACGGCGGCTCGACCACGTCGATCCTGCTCAACACGCCCGGCGAGACGGGCACCATGGTGACCGCGCTCGAGGGCTTCAAGATGGCCAAGAACGGTCGCGCGGGTGCGGCGCTGGCCACGGCGGCCATCGGCTCCTTCGTGGCCGGCACCATCGGCACCGTGCTGGTCACCTTCTTCGCGCCCGTGCTGGCGGAATACGCCGTGCGCCTGGGGCCGCCGGAGTACTTCTGCCTCATGCTGCTGGCCTTCACCACGGTGAGCGCGGTGCTGGGCCAGAGTGCGCTGCGCGGCCTCACCGCGCTCTTTCTCGGCCTCTCGTTTGGCCTCGTCGGCATCGACCAGATCAGCGCGCAGGTGCGCTACACCGCGGGCATCCTGGAGTTCATGGACGGGGTGGAAGTGGTGCTGGTGGCGGTGGGCCTCTTTGCCGTCAGCGAAGCGCTCTACAACGCGCTCTACGAGGGCCGCATGCAGTCGTCGATGAACCGCCTGACCAAGGTGCACATGACGCGCAACGAGTGGCGACGCTCCTGGCCGGCCTGGCTGCGCGGCACGGCGATCGGCTTTCCCTTCGGCACCATTCCCGCGGGAGGTTCCGAGATCCCCACCTTCCTGAGCTACGCCACCGAACGCAAGCTCGCCAAGGACGAGGAAAAGGCCAGCTTCGGCACCACCGGCGCCA
This sequence comes from Hydrogenophaga intermedia, assembly GCF_000723405.1. Taxonomy (GTDB): domain Bacteria; phylum Pseudomonadota; class Gammaproteobacteria; order Burkholderiales; family Burkholderiaceae_C; genus Hydrogenophaga; species Hydrogenophaga intermedia. The sequence continues at coordinate 27,717 of NZ_CCAE010000031.1, forward strand.
TCGAAGGCGTGGCCGGGCCAGAGGCCGCCAACAACGCGGCCGTCACGGCCACGCTGGTGCCCCTGCTGACGTTGGGCATCCCCACCTCGGTGACGGCGGCGATCCTTCTCTCGGCGTTGCAGAACTACGGCATCAATGCGGGGCCGCAGCTCTTCCAGACCTCGTCGGCCCTGGTGTGGGCGCTCATCGCCTCGCTCTACATTGGCAACGTGATGCTGCTGGTGCTGAACCTGCCGCTGGTGGGCCTGTGGGTGAAGCTGCTGAAGATTCCGCGCCCGCAGCTCTACGCGGGCATCCTGATCTTCGCGACGGTGGGCGTGTACGGCATGCGCCAGAGCGCGTTCGATCTGTACCTGATGCTGGCGATCGGCCTGCTGGGTGTGCTGATGCGCCGCTTCGATTTCCCGGCCGCGCCGGTGATCGTGGGCCTGATCCTGGGGCCGCTGGCGGAGGCGCAACTGCGCAACGCGCTGTCGATCGGCGAGGGCAACTGGCTGATCTTCGTGCAGCGGCCGATGTCGCTGGTGTTGCTGATCGCGGTGGTGGGGGTGTTGGTGGTGCCTCGGCTGTTGGCGCGTCGGCAGAGGCGGGCTTTGGCCTGAGGCTTTTGTTGGCGGACGTTTTCACGCGGAGACCTCGCGCTTGCTCGCGGCCGCTGGGTGCACTGCTCCGCGAATGTCCCCCGGACGGCTGCGCCGTCCTCCTCCTTTATTTCGCTGCGCAGTGCACCCAGCGTCCCCGAGCAACAGGCCCCTTGGCGCGCCAACAGACCGAGTGCCAACGAGGTCGTCGGTGATCGGGTGTCCGGCGTAGCGACATAAAGGCGGAGGATCGGAGCGCGCCAGCGCTCCGATCCGGGGGACAGTCGCGGAGCCGGACACCCGGTCGCCGACGACCGGAGCAACCGGAGAAAACCCGCCGAACTCCCGCCCCCCCGGAGAAGAGACCTCCCCGGTCGAGAAAAAAACATACCCCACCCGGGTACCATCCAGAGCATGACCCGCGACGACCGCCTGCCCCGCGACGCGCAGAGCATCCTGGAGCTCGCCGCGCGCTCCATGTTCGACCTCTTCGCCAACGCCAGCGAAGGCATGCTCCTGGTGGACCGGCACGCCCGCGTCGTCTGGATCAACGACCAGTACCGCCGCTTCCTGCCCGCCCTCGGCTTCGACCGCGAGGAAGACTTCGTCGGACAGCCCGTCAGCAACGTGGTGCAGAACACCCAGATGCACCGCGTGCTGGAAACCGGCAAACCCATCCTCATCGACCTGCTCACCAACCGCGCCGGTACCTTCGTCGTCACGCGCATCCCCTTGCGCGACGAGGCGGGCGACGTCCTCGGCGTGCTCGGCATCGTGCTCTTCGATCACCCCGAAACCACGCTACAGCCCCTCATCACCAAGTTCGCGCGGCTCGAGCAGGACCTGCACGACGCGCGCCGCGAACTCGCCCACCAGCGGCGCAGCAAGTACACCTTCGCCAGCTTCGTCGGCACCAGCGCGGCGGCGGTGGAGGTCAAGCGCCAGGCGCGTCGCGCGGCGCAGTCCAGCAGTCCCGTGCTGCTGCTGGGCGAAACCGGCACCGGCAAGGAACTGCTCGCGCACGCCATCCACGCCGCCTCGCCGCGCGCGGGCCGGCCCTTCGTCAGCGTGAACATGGCCGCCGTGCCCGAGACCCTGCTCGAGGCCGAGTTCTTCGGCGTCGCGCCCGGTGCCTACACCGGCGCCGACAAGAAGGGCCGCGACGGCAAGTTCAAGCTCGCCGACGGCGGCACGCTGTTCCTCGATGAACTGGGCGACATGCCCATGGCCATGCAGGTGAAGCTGCTGCGCGCGCTGCAGGAAGGCGAGATCGAGCCCCTGGGCTCGAACCAGCTCGTGCCTTTCGACGTGCGTGTGGTGGCCGCCACTTCGCGCGACCTGCCGCTGATGGTGAGGGAAGGGCGCTTCCGCGAGGATCTGTACTACCGCCTCAACGTGCTGCCCATCCGCGTGCCGCCGCTGCGCGAACGCCAGAGCGACGTGCCCCTGCTGATCGAAGCGCTGTGCGAAGACATCGCCGCGCGCGGCGGCGGGCCGCAACTGGAGTTCGGCGCCGAGGCCCAGGCGCTGCTCGCGGCCCAGCCCTGGCGCGGCAACATCCGCGAGTTGCGCAATGTGCTGGAGCAACTCGCGCTTCGCACCGATTCGCCGCTGATCGACCCCGCGCAGGTGGACGAGGTGCTGCGGGAAGCAGGCCTGCCCGCGCTGGCGCCGGTGCGTGCAGCGCCGGCCGCCGCTACCCCGGCCGGGCCCGACCTTCGCCCGCTGGCCGAGCAGGTGGCCGAACTGGAGCGCCGCGCGATTGCCGATGCGCTGGCGCGCACCGGCGGCAACCGCAGCGCGGCGGCCAAGCTGCTGGGCATCTCGCGGGCCAGCCTGTACGACCGGCTGGCTGCCATGGAAGGATTGCCTGAATTCCAGACAACCGTCTGAAATTCCGTCACTTCAACGTCATTCGGCTGTCTGATATTCAGACGATTGACGGGGGGAATTCAAAAAATCCCTTTGAAATCAAAGCTTGGAAAAGCTGGCACGACATGTGCACCACAAGCGCACGGCGCACCGCGCTGTGCCAGCAACCATCAGGAGACAAGCATGTTCGACACCACCCGCCGCCTGGCGGTGATCGCCCTGGCCTGCACGGCCACCCTGGGTTTTGCCCAAGCCAACAAGGGCGAGATCCGCATCGCCCACATCCACAGCAAGACCGGCCCGCTGGAGGCCTATGCCAAGCAGACCCACACGGGCCTGATGATGGGCTTGAACTACGCCACGGGCGGCACCATGACGGTGGCCGGCAAGAAGATCGTGGTGATCGAGAAGGACGACCAGGGCAAGCCCGACGTGGGCAAGAGCCTGCTGGCCGCCGCCTACGCCGACGACAAGGTCGACCTCGCCATCGGCCCCACCGCCTCGCCCGTGGCGCTGGCCATGCTGCCGGTGGCCGAGGAGTACCGCAAGATCCTGCTGGTGGAGCCTGCCGTGGCCGACTCCATCACCGGCGACAAGTGGAACAAGTACATCTTCCGCACCGGCCGCAACAGCAGCCAGGACGCCGCCGCCAACGCCGTGGCGCTGGACAACCCGAACAACGTGATCGGCGTGCTCGCCAACGACAACGCCTTCGGCCGCGACGCAGTGAAGGCCGCCAAGGACTTCACCACCAAGGCCAAGATCGTGCACGAGGAGTACCTGCCCGTGGGCACGACGGACTTCACCGCCGGCCTGCTGCGCCTGGTCGACAAGCTCAAGGACCAGCCGGGCAACAAGTACATCTCTGTCGTGTGGTCGGGCGCGCCCACGCCCTTCGCCAAGATCGCCGAGATGGAGCTGGACAAGCGCTACGGCATCAAGCTCGCCACGGGCGGCAACATCCTGCCGGCCATGGTGGCCTACAAGCAGTTCCCGGGCATGGAAGGCGCGCTGTACTACTACTTCGGCATCCCCAAGAACCCGATCAATGATGCCATGGTGTCGGAGCACTACAAGCAGTTCAAGGCGCCGCCGGACTTCTTCACCGCCGGTGGCTTCAGCGCCGCGATGGCCGTGGTGACCGCGCTCAAGAAAACCAACGGCGACACCAACACCAACAAGCTCATCCAGACCATGGAGGGCATGAGCTTCGACACGCCCAAGGGCACCATGACCTTCCGCAAGGAAGACCACCAGGCCATGCAGAGCATGTACCACTTCAGGATCAAGGCCGACCCGGCCTTCGCCTGGGGTGTGCCTGAACTCGTGCGTGAGATCAAGCCTGGGGACATGAACATCCCCATCCGCAACAAGCGCTGAACCTGGCGTGCGCCCGGCGGGCGCACGAACCCCCATGCTGCAAACCTCGAACCTCACGGTCCGCTTCGGCGGGCACGTGGCGGTGAATGCTGTCTCCTGCGCGTTCGCGCCGGGCACGCTCACCGCCATCGTCGGCCCCAATGGCGCGGGCAAGACGACCTACTTCAACCTGATCTCGGGCCAGATCAAGGCCAGCGCCGGCACGGTCACGCTGGACGGGCGCGAGCTCACGAACCTGAGCGCGCCGCTGCGCACGCGCGCGGGCCTGGGGCGCGCCTTCCAGCTCACCAACCTGTTCCCGCAGCTCAGCGTGCGCGAGAACGTGCGCATGGCGGTGCAGGCGCGCGCCGGCGCGGGCATGGACTTCTTTCGCATCTGGAGCGACCGCAAGGACCTGATCGAGCAGGCCGACCGCATCCTGGAGACCGTCGCCCTGGCCGACAAGGCCGAGGCCCGCGCGGCCAGCCTGCCGCACGGCGACCAGCGCAAGCTGGAGGTCGGCATCCTGATGGCGCTGGACCCCAAGGTCTACATGTTCGACGAGCCCACCGCCGGCATGAGCGTGGACGAGGTGCCGGTGATCCTCAATCTCATCCGCGGCCTCAAGGCCGACAAGAGCAAGACCATCCTGCTGGTGGAGCACAAGATGGACGTGGTGCGCGAGCTGTCGGACCGCATCATCGTGCTGCACAACGGCGAGCTGGTGGCCGATGGCGAGCCCGAGGCGGTGATTGCGTCTCCGGTGGTGCAGCAGGCCTACCTGGGCATCAACCCCGAGGAAGAGGTGGCGGCATGAGCGATGCGCTGCTGACGCTCGAGGGTGTGCACACCCACATCGGCGCGTACCACATCCTGCACGGTGTGGACCTGAGCGTGCCCGCCAACCAGCTCACCATGCTGCTGGGCCGCAATGGCGCGGGCAAGACGACCACCTTGCGCACCGTCATGGGCCTGTGGCACGCCAGCCAGGGCCGCATCACGCTCGCGGGCCAGGACATCACCGCCCGGGCCACGCCCGACATCGCGCAAAGCGGCGTGGCCTACGTGCCCGAGAGCATGGGCATCTTCTCGGACCTCAGCGTCAAGGAAAACATGCTGCTGGCCGCGCGTGGCGCGCGCACCATCGACGACGTGGACACGAAGCGCCTGGAATGGATCTTCGACATGTTCCCGGCGATGAAGAAGTTCTGGCTGCACCCCGCGGGCAAGCTCTCGGGCGGGCAGAAGCAGATGCTCGCGGTCTCGCGCGCCATCGTCGAGCCGCGCCAGTTGCTGCTTATCGACGAGCCCAGCAAAGGCCTCGCGCCGGCCATCATCCAGAACATGATCGCGGCCTTTCGCGAACTCAAGGCCGCGCAGACCACCATCCTGCTCGTCGAGCAGAACTTCAACTTCGCGCGCCAGTTGGGCGACACGGTGGCCGTGATGGACGACGGCCGCGTGGTGCACAGCGGCGCCATGGCCGAACTCGCCGAGGACAGCGCCCTGCAGGCGCGCCTGCTCGGCCTTTCGCTCGGAGCGCATCAGTGAACACCTCGGTCATCACCACACCCGCCACCGGCAGCGTCGCGCGCTGGCAGGCCCTCAAGGACTTCGACTGGAAGCCCGTGGCCCTGGTGCCTCTGCTGGCGGCGCTGGCGCTGCCCGCTGTGGGCAGTGGCTCCACCTGGCTCACGCTCACCGTGGCCGGCCTGGCCATGGGCCTCATCGTCTTCATCATTGCCTCGGGCCTCACGCTGGTGTTCGGCCTGATGGACGTGCTCAACTTCGGCCACGGCGTGTTCATCGCGCTGGGCGCTTTCGTCGCGGTCAGTGTGTTCGGCGGTCTCAACGCCTACGCCATCGCCGACAGCTTCTGGCTCAACCTCGCGGCCCTGGTGCCGGCCATGCTGGCGGCCATGGTGGTGGCCGGCGCGGTGGGCCTGGTGTTCGAGCGCTTCATCGTGCGCCCGGTCTATGGCCAGCACCTCAAGCAGATCCTCATCACCATGGGCGGCATGATCATCGGCGAGGAGCTGATCAAGGTGATCTGGGGCCCGGGCCAGCTTGCCCTGCCGCTGCCCGAAACCCTGCGCGGCAGCTTCATCATCGGTGACGCCTCCATCGAGAAGTACCGCCTGCTGGCCATGGGCGTGGGCCTGGCGGTGTTCGCCGCCATGGTCTGGACGCTCAACCGCACCAAGGTCGGTCTGCTGATCCGCGCCGGCGTGCAGGACCGCGAGATGGTCGAGTCCCTCGGCTACCGCATCCAGCGCCTGTTCATTGGCGTGTTCGTGGCCGGCAGCGCGCTGGCCGGCCTGGGTGGTGTGATGTGGGGCCTGTACCAGCAGACGGTGCTGCCGCAGATGGGCGCGCAGGTCAACGTGCTGATCTTCATCGTCATCATCATCGGCGGCCTGGGCTCCACGCTCGGCGCGCTGGTGGGTGCGCTGCTGGTGGGCCTGATGGCCAACTACACGGGCTTCCTCATGCCCAAGGTGGCGCTGTTCTCCAACATCGCGCTCATGGTCGCCATCCTGCTGTGGCGCCCGCAGGGTGTGTACCCCGTCGCGAACCGCTGAGGAGAGCGCACCGTGTTGTCCCGTCTGCTCTCTCATGATCTCCCGCGCAGCCGCTGGTTGGCCATTCTGCTGGTGCTGCTGGTGCTGGGCCTGGCCTTCGCGCCCTTCCTGTTCCCGGGCGTGAAGGCGCTCAACGTGGCGGCCAAGGTGCTGATCTTCATCGCCCTGGTGGTCAGCTTCGACCTGCTGCTGGGCTACACCGGCATCGTGAGCTTTGCGCACACCATGTTCTTCGGCATCGGCGCCTACGGCATCGCCATCTCGGCCAACGCCATGGGCCCGACTTGGTGGGCGCTGTTGGTGGGCGCGATCGGCGCGCTGCTGCTGTCACTGCTGCTGTCCCTGCTCATCGGCCTGTTCTCGCTGCGCGTGCGAGCGATCTTCTTCGCCATGATCACGCTGGCCGTGGCCTCGGCCTTCCTCACGCTGGCCTCGCAGCTGTCGGACATCACCGGCGGCGAGGACGGTCTGACCTTCCGCCTGCCCGAGCTGCTCTCGCCGGGCTTCGCGCTGATGGAGGACGACTTCGAAGGCCCCTTCGGCCCCGTCACACTCAACGACCGCTTCATCACCTACTACCTGCTGTTCGCCAGCGTGGTGGCCATGTTCCTGGTGATGCTGCGCATCGTGAACTCACCCTTCGGCCGCGTGCTGCAAGCGATCCGCGAGAACGACTTTCGCGCCGAGGCGCTGGGCTACCGCGTGGTGGTGTACCGCACGCTGTCCAACGTGATCGCCGCGTCCTTCGCCACGCTCGCGGGCTGCCTGCTCGCGCTCTGGCTGCGCTACAACGGGCCGGACACCTCGCTGTCCTTCGAGATCATGCTGGACATCCTGCTCATCGTGGTCATCGGCGGCATGGGCACGCTCTACGGCGCCATCATCGGCAGCGTGGTCTTCCTGGTGGCGCAGAGCTACCTGCAGGACCTGCTGCGCTGGCTCGGCGGCCTGTTCGAGGGGCTGCCGCTGCTGCCCGCGCTGCTCACGCCCGACCGCTGGCTGCTGTGGCTGGGCCTGCTGTTCGTGCTGTCGGTCTACCACTTCCCCACGGGCGTCGTCGGCAAGCTGCGCGAGCGCGCACTGGCCAAGGCCACGAAGGAGTCGACATGAACTTCGCCGCTCTCGAACCGCGTTCGCGCTACATCACCTGCGAGGAGCGCGAGATCCACTTCATGGACTGGGTGCCCGCGCAGGCCGGCGGCCCGGTGGTGGTGGCCTGGCACGGCCTGGCCCGCACCGGGCGCGACATGGACCCGCTGGCCGCGCACCTGTGCGCGCAGGGCTGGCGAGTGATCTGCCCCGACACCATCGGGCGCGGCCTGTCGCAGTGGAGCCCGGACCCGAAGGCCGAGTACTGCCTCGATTTCTATTCGAAGCTGGCGAAGTCGCTGGTCGATCAGCTCGCGCTGGATCGCTTCCACTGGGTGGGCACGTCCATGGGCGGGGCCATCGGCATGGTGTGCGCGGCCGGGTCGCTGCGCGGGCGCATCGAGCGCCTGGTGCTCAACGACATCGGCCCTCAGCTTGCGCCCGCGGCGGTGCAGCGCATCCGCAGCTACGCGGGCAGCCCCTCGGCATTCAACACCATGCGCGAGTTGGAGCAGTACTTCCGCGAGGTCTACAAGCCGTATGGCCACCTGCCCGACAAGCAATGGCGCCTGCTCACCGAAAGCTCCATGCGTCGCCTGCCCGACGGCCGCGTGACGCCGCACTACGACACCGCCATGGTGCAGCAGTTCGAGCACCACCCTGACGACTACGAGTTGTGGTCGGTGTTCGACAGCATTGATGTGCCGGTGCTGTGTCTGCGCGGCGCTGACTCCGACCTGCTGCTGGTGGAAACCGCCGAGGCCATGCGCGACCGCGGGCCGCGCGCGCTGGTGGTGACGATTCCGGGCTGCGGGCACGCGCCCGCGCTCAACGTGCCGGATCAGCTGGAGCTGGTGCAGCGCTTTCTGGCGGGGCACTGAGGCGGGCGGCCCGGCCGCCTCAGGCCAGTGGCAGCGTGACGCTGGCGCGCAGGCCGCCTTGCGAGGTGGCTTCGTCCAGGCGCAACTCGCTGCCCAGCAGTTGCGCGTAGCGTGCGACGATGGCCAGGCCCAGGCCCGCGCCCTGGCCCAGCCGCAGCCCGTCCCGCCCCTGCGTCCAGCGCGCGCGCAGGGCTTCGCGCTCCGCCGGCTGCAAGCCGGGGCCGTCGTCTTCCACCGCGATCTCGGCCCGTCGGGCGGCGGTGTCCACACGCAACACCACGTTCACCGTGGTGCCACCGTAGCGCAGCGCGTTGTCGATCAGGTTGTCCAGGATGCCGTCGAGCAGGGCCGCATCGGCGCACACGACGGGTCCGTTGCCGCCGTCGTCGATTCCGATCGCACCCAGGTCGATGCCGCGCGCGTCGGCGCGGTCGAGGTGGCGCAGCACGGCCTGGCCCAGCTGCGGGGCCAGGGCCACGCGTTCGCGGCGCGGCACCAGCGCGGCCTCGTCGGCAACGGCCAGGTCCAGCAACTGGTTCACCAGGCGGCCCGCGCGCTCGGCGCTGGAGGCGATCTGTTGCAGCGTCTGTGACGTATTGGAGACTTCGGGCTGCGCCAGGCCGTCTTCGGCCAGGGCGCGGATGCGCGCCAGCGGCGTGCGCAGTTCGTGCGCCACGTTGCCCGCGAACTCGCGCTGCGCGCGCACGCTGCGGTCCAGCCGTTCGAAGAGGGCGTTGACGGCCTGGCCCACCTGCTCGACCTCGCGCGTTGCCGGTGGCACGGCCACCGGCGCGAGGTCGCGGCTGTCGCGGTGCGCCAGCGCGGCCTGCAGCCCGCTCAGCGGCGCCAGGTCGCGCGTGATGCCGCGCCACACCCAGACCACGAGCAGGCCCAGCAACAGCAGCAGCGGCAGCGCGCCATAGACCAGCATCTGCCGCACCAGCGCCGTGCGCACGCGCGTGGTGTGCGCCATCACCACGTGGTAGGGCTCACCCCTCACGTCGTGGCGCAACACCACGGCCCGCACCACCTGGCCATGGTGCAAGGCGTTGGCGTAACGGAAGCGCTGGCCCGCGAAGGGCGGAGTGAAGGGCGGCAGCGTGGCACCCGCCAGACGCGAGCCGTCGGGCCGCAGCACCGAGAAGAACACCGACTCGGCCTCGTCGAACAGCGCGGCCGTCACCTCGCCCGGCGTCAGCCGCAGCGCGACCTCGCCGTCGTCCATGGCCTGAACGTGAGAGGCGATGGAGTAGGCGTCGTCCAGCAGCGCGCGGTCGAAGGCCTGTTCGGTGAAGTGGTGGGCCACGCCCAGCGTGATGGCGGTGGCGGCCAGCCAGGTGAGCGCCAGCGGCAGCATCACGTGGCGCAGCAGGCGCGTGCGCAAAGAAGGCGCTGGCGGTTCGTGGGGGCTCATGTCATTCATCGGCCTCCATGCGGTAGCCCAAACCGCGCAGTGTGCGGATGGACGCGCCGCTGCCCGCGAGCTTCTTGCGCAGGCGCGAGACGAAAGCCTCCAGCGCGTTGTCGCCCAGGGCCTCGTCGAAGTGGGAGAGCTTGTCGGACAGGTGGCGCTTGCTGATGGTGTGGCCCGGCGGGCTCATCAACTCCCACAGCAGCGCGAACTCGCGCGCGGGCAGCTCGAAGGGCTGACTGGCCATGGTGAAGCGGCGGGCGCGCCGGTCCAGCTCGAGCGCGCCCAGGCGGGTGCGGTCATCGCTGCCGGTGGCGCGGCGCACCAGGGCGCGCAGCCGCGCCTCGACCTCGGCGAGATCGAAAGGCTTGCCCAGGTAGTCGTCGGCGCCGCTGTCCAGGCCGGCGATGCGCTCCTCGGTGCGGTTGCGTGCGGTCAACACCAGCACCGGCGTGCGGTCACCGCGGGCGCGCGCCGCGCGCAGCACGGCCAGGCCGTTGCCCGGCGGGCTGCCGGGGCGCGGGTGCTGCGGCAGGTTCAGGTCCAGCAGCACGGCGTCGAAGGTCTGCACGCGCCACAAGTGGTCGGCCTCTTGCGCGCTGCTGGCCGAGTCCACGTGGTGGCCGGTGTGCACCAGGCTGCGCGCCATCACTTCGCGCAGCACGGCGTCGTCTTCGACCAGCAAGATCCTCATCGCCCCGAGGCTAGCAAACCGGGCGAGCCCCGCCTCAATCGGCGGCTTTCAGGCGGTCCAGCGAGGCCTTGGCGCGCCACTGCCCGCGCAGCGTCGACCACAGCGCCCACAGCAGCAAGGCCAGCGTGAGTGCGAGCAACGTGGCGCTGATGGGGCGCTCCAGGAAGACCATCGGGTCGCCACGCGAGATCAGCAGGGCGCGGCGCAGGTACTCCTCGAGCAGCGGGCCCAGGATGTAGCCCAGCAACAGCGGCGCGGGTTCGAAGCGCAGCACCATCAGCAGGTAGCCGAGGATGCCCAGCACCGTCACCATGAAGATGTCGAAAGTGTTGTTGTTCACGCTGTACACGCCCAGCGCCACGAACACCAGGATCGCCGGGTACATCCAGGCGAAGGGGATGCGCAACAACGCCACCCACAGGCCGATGGTGGGCAGGTTCAGGATCACCAGCATGATGTTGCCGATGGCGAAACTCACCACCAATCCCCAGAACAGGCTGGGCTGCTCGGTGATGAGCATGGGCCCGGGCTGGATGCCGTGGATGATCAGCGCGCCCAGCATCACGGCCATCACCGCGTCGCCCGGAATGCCGAGAGAGAGCGAGGGCACGAAGGCGGTCTGCGCGGCCGCGTTGTTGGCCGACTCGGGCGCGGTGACGCCTTCGATGGCGCCCTGGCCAAAGCGGCTCGGGTCCTTGGCCACCTTCTTCTCGATGGCGTAGGCCATGAAAGCCGCGATGGAGGGCCCCACGCCAGGCAACGCGCCCAGTGAAGCGCCCAGCGCCGAGCCGCGCGCCATGGGCTTGACCGTGGCCTTGAACTCGTCGCGGGAAGGCATCAACGAGCGCAGCGAGATGTTCTCGATCTTGCGGTTGGTGTCGGCCGAGTTGATGCAGCGCACCACTTCGGCCACGCCGAACAGGCCCATGGCCAGCGCGACCAGGTTGATGCCGTCCATCAACTCGGGGATGTCGAACGAGAAGCGTGCCGCGCCGCTGTTGATATCGGTACCCACCATGCCCAGCAACAAGCCCAGCACCATCATGCTCAGGCCCTTCACGGCCGAGCCGGCGCTCACCGACGAGGCCGCCACCAGGCCCAGGAGCATCATGGCGCAGAACTCCGCCGGACCGAACTTCAGTCCGATCTCGGCGATCACCGGGGAGAACAGGGTAAGCAGCACCAGGCCCGACATGGCGCCCGCGAGCGAGGCGATGGTGGTGACGAACAGCGCCACGCCGGCCTTGCCTTTGCGCGCCATCGGGTATCCGTCCAGGCAGGTCACGGCCGACGACGGCGTGCCCGGCAGGTTGAGCAGGATGGAGGCCGTGGAGCCACCGTACTGCGCGCCGTAGTACACGCCGGCCAGCATGATGATCGCCGCCGTGGGCGGGATGTGGTACGTGATGGGCAGCAGCAGCGAGATGGCCGCGAGCGCGCCGATGCCGGGCAGCACGCCCACCACCGTGCCGAGGAACACGCCGAAGAAACAGTAGAGCAGGTTGATGGGGTCGGCCGCGACCTGCAGGCCCAACCAGAGATTGCCGAGCAGTTCCATGTGGTCGTCCTCGCGCGCCTCAATGGCTCCAGGGCCAGATCGGCAGCATCATCTGCAGCCCGATGGGGAAGATCAGCGTGGTGAGCAGCGTCACCACGGCGCACACTGTGAGTCGCGCGCGCAGGGCCATGGAAGAAGGCACCAGCGAGATCAACGCCGCCAGGAACGACGCCAGCACCACACCCAGCAGGCGCAGCGTGAGCGCGAAGGCCAGCAGGCTGGCCACGCACCAGAACAGGTTGCCCCATTGCACGGTGATGGCGCTGCCGCGGCGCCACCACGCGGGCACGGCCACCAGCAGGCCCAACACAGCGAGCGTCCAGCCCAGTACCACGGGGAAATAGCCCGGGCCCATGCGGTCGGAGGTGCCGAAGTCGTAGCGCTGCCCATAGAGGGCGAAGAAGAGGCCGGCGGCGGCCATCAACAGGCCGCCGACGAGATCGTGGTTGTCTCGGGTGATTTTCATGGGAAGGGGCGCGGGGCGGGCCCGCGCCGGCAAGGATGGGCCGGGCGCACGGGCGCGCCCACAGCGCCCCGCGACCGGGGCGGCCGGCGGGACGTGGGGTGCAGCTTAGAAAGGCCTAGCTGACCGGAGCCTGAACGCGCGTGGGCCAGCCCTGCAAGTGGCGCAGCGCGATGTCGCCCAGCGCGCGGATCCACTCCTCGCGGTCGTTGAGGCAGGGGATGTAGGCGAAGCGTTCGCCGCCGGCCTTCAGGAAGGCCGCGCGCGCCTCCATGTCGATCTCCTCCAGCGTCTCGATGCAGTCGCTGGTGAAGCCGGGGCAGATCAGGTCGACGCTCTTCACGCCCTGGCCGGCGAGCTGGATCAGCGAGGGCTCGGTGTAGGGCTCCAGCCACTTGGCCTTGCCGAAGCGGCTCTGGAAGGTGAGCAGGAATTGATCAGCCGACAGGCCCAGCGCCTGCGCGAGCGCGCGCCCCGTGGCCTGGCACTCGTCGTGGTACGGGTCGCCCAGCGTGCGGGTGCGCTCGGGCACGCCGTGAAAGCTCATTACCAGCTTGTCGGCCCGGCCATTGGCCTGCCAGTGCTGGCGCACCGATCGCGCGAGCGCGTCGATGTAGCCCGGGTCATCGTGGTAGCCGTTGACGAAACGCAGTTCGGGCACCGCGCGTTGCGTCGCGCTCCAGTCGCCCACGGCGTCGATCACGCTCGCGGTGGTGGTGCCGCTGTACTGCGGGTAAGCGCTCAGCACCAGCACGCGCGTGGCGCCCTGCGCTTTCACCTCGTCGAGTACCGTGGCGATGGACGGTTTGCCGTAGCGCATGGCGTAACGCACCAGCACCGATTGCCCTCGCTCACCCAGGTGGCCCAGCAGGCGCTTGGCCTGGCGCTCGGTCCACACCTTCAGCGGCGAGCCGTCGGGCATCCAGATGCTCTGGTACTTGGCGGCCGACTTCGCGGGCCGCACGCGCAGGATCACGCCGTACAGGATAGGCCACCACAGCAGACGCGGGATCTCGACCACGCGCGGGTCGCCGAGGAATTCGGCGAGGTAGCGGCGCAGCGCCGCGGGGGTGGGTTCGTCGGGCGTGCCCAGATTGCAAAGGATCACCGCCGTGCGCTCGGCGGGGGCATGCGGGCGGGGCGGTTCGGTTGCGAAGGGCATGCGCTATTCTCTCGCAAGCATGAAAGACCCCCTGAGCACGGACCCCGCGTCCGGCGCCACCACGCTGGAGCCTTCGCGTGTGCGCGCCATCAGCATCGACCTCGACGACACGCTCTGGCCGATCGGTCCCACCATCGAACGCGCCGAGGCCGCGCTGCTGGCCTGGTTCCGCGAGCACGCGCCCGCCGCCGCCATCCTCGCGGCCAACCCGCAGTCGCTGCGCGAGGCGCGGCACTACCTGCAGATCAAGCGCCCCGACCTGTCGCACGACCTGAGCGCGCTGCGCCGCGAGTCGATCCGCTTCGTGCTCATCAAGGGCGGTGAGAAACCCGAACTGGCCGAGGAGGCCTTCGACGTCTTCTTCGCCGAACGCCAGCGCGTGGAGCTGTTCGACGACGCCTTGCCCGCGCTGGAATGGCTGGCCGGGCGTTACCCGGTGGTGGCCTTGTCCAACGGCAACGCCGACGTGCACCGCATCGGCCTCGGCCAGCACTTTCGCGCGGCCATCAGCGCGCGCGAGTTCGGTGTGGCCAAACCCGACGCGCGCATCTTCCACGCCGCCGCCAGCGCGGCCGGCGTGCGCCCGGGCGAGGTGCTGCACATCGGTGACGACGCGCAGCTCGATGCGCTGGGCGCCTTGGTGGCGGGTCTTCAGGTCGCCTGGCTCAACCGCGAGCTGCACCCCTGGGACCATGCACCGCTGGTGCCTCACACCACCGTGCCCGACCTCATGACGCTGTGCAACCAGCTGGCCTGACGGTGCCTGCCCCATGAGCCTCACCATCCACGGTATCCCCGCTTCACGTGCCGTGCGGGCGCTGTGGGCGGCGGTCGAACTGGACCTGGATTTCACGCACGTGCCCACGCCATATCTCGACGGCAGCACGCGCACGCCCGAGTTCCTCGAACTCAACCCCAACGGCCACATTCCCGTGCTCATCGACCGCCGCCCCGAGGGCGAGGTGGTGGTGTGGGAGAGCATGGCCTGCGCGCTCTACCTGGCGCGCGTGCATGGTCGGCCCGACGGCCGCAGCATCGCACCGGCCAGCGCGCGCGAGGAGGCCGAGGCCCTGCGCTGGTCGTTCTGGGTGGTCAACGAGGTGGAGCGCGACGCACTCACCGTGCTGGCGCACCTGCACGCCATGCCCGAGGAGCGCCGCAAGCCCGAGCTGGCCCTGGCGTCCGAGCGGCGCCTGGCCGTGCCGCTGCGCGTGCTGGAGGCGCACCTGAAGCGGCAACAGGCGGCGGGGCAGGCCTGGCTCGCGGCGGGGCGTTTCACCATCGCCGACCTCTGCGTGGCCAGCGTGCTCAACTGGGTGCGGGTGTCGCGGCCCCTGCTGGGCGCGCACCCGGTGATGCACGAGTGGCTGCGGCGCTGCATGGAGCGCCCGGCCTACCTGCGGCTGCGTGAGGCCGGTTGAACCCACGGCAAGGAGGGCGGCATGGCATTCGACTGGCGAGAGGACGTTGACGGCATCGACTGGGCGGAACTGTCCGCGCTCTACCGCGCGGCGCCGCTGGGCGACAAACCGCCCGAGCGCTTGCGCACCGTGTTCGGCAACAGCCTGTTCAAGTGCTTCGTGTTCGAGGACGGTCGCCTGGTCGGCGCGGGTCGCGCGCTGGCGGACGGCGCGGATTGTTCGTACATCTGCGACATTGCCGTGCTGCCCGGCCACCAGGGCACGGGTCTGGGCAAGCAGATCGTGGCGCACCTGGTGGAGCGCTCCCGCGGGCACAAGAAGATCATCCTGTACGCCGTGCCCGGCAAGGAGCCGTTCTATCGCAAGTTCGGCTTCCTGCGCATGAAGACGGCCATGGCCATCTTCGACAACCAGCAAGAGCAGCTGGCGCGCGGCTACCTCAGCGAGGACTGAGCGTTCGGCCGCGCGCGGCTCACCAGCCCCAGACCAGGCGCTCGGCCACCCAGCCGGACTCGCCCGTCTCGCGCTCCACGCGCACCCAGTCGTCACGCTTCTCCAGAGTCTTGAGCAGTTCGCCGTACTGGGCCTGCGTCACCACTTCGTTGTTCGTGCCGGGGCCGCTGCGCACGTTGAGGATCTTGCTGGTGACGATGTGGTGCGGCTCGTCGGAGGTGAGCGAGCGCGCCACCCAGCCGGTGTCGCCCTCGAAGTCCTTCACCGCGAGCCAGTCGCCGCGCCGCTCCGTCACCTGCAGCGGAAAGCCGCGCCGCAGTTCCCACAGCACGGTGCTTTTCAGGCCCGGGCCGTCGCGCATGTTCACGGTGCTGCCGCTGATGCTGACCATGTTCTGGGCATTGGCGCTGATGGCGGCCACACCCAGACTCAGGGCGAACAGGCCGCGGAACAGGGATCGTGCAACGGTGGTGACCGGCATGGCGATGGGCTCCTTTCCTCGGGTCATGAAAAAGCGAAAGGGGATGGGAGCCGCTCGCGCGGCCCAGGTTCCCCCCGAAGGCCAGAGGTTAACAGCCTCGTCGCGGCGTGCCGAGAGGCGCAGCGGCCCGCCAGGCCGGCCTGCGTCAAGAATCACGCGAATTCAGCGCCCAAGCGCGGCCCCACGGCCCGCCGCCTGGCCGCTGCGCACCGCGCCTTCGATGGTGGCGGGGTAGGGGCCGTCGACGAAGTCGCCCGCGGCCCACAGGCCCGGCGCGACCGCGCCAGAGGGGCGCACGAGGCCCGGCGTGCAGGCGAAGGTGGCGCGGCGCTCGGTGATGGTGCGCAGCGGGATCAGGCCGACGAGACCGAGTTGCTCGCGCGCCTGCTCCAGCGTGGCCGCCTGCAGGTCCTCGCGTTCGCCCCCGCTGTGGCTCAGCACGAAGGCCAGCACGCCGGCGTCGGCCGCGCGCAGTTGCCCCCGGTCGAACACGAACTGGGCGGGCCCGCTGCGCAGCGCGAGCATGGGCGCAGCCAGCGGCTGGTGGCGCGGCCCCAGCGCATAGACCGTGGTGATGGCGGTGTGGCCGAGCGCCGCCGTTGCGCTGGCCCAGGTGGGCGCGATGTCACTCAGCGCGTGGGCCGCCGCGCTGGCGTGCGTGGCCCAGACCACACAGTCGAAGCGCTCGGCCTGCCCCTCGCCGCTGAGCCGCCAGCCGCCGTCGTCGGCGTCGATGCGTTCGATGCGCCGGCCCAGGTGCACGGTGTGGCCGCGCTCGCGCAGCCAGTGCGCGGCGGGGTCGGGGCCGAGGGCCGACAGGTCATGTCGCGGCAGCAGCAGCGCCGACGGCGCGAAGCCCGGCGCGCCTTGGCCGAACAGCGCGTCGCGCAGCACGCGCAGGAACACCGCGCCACTGGCCTGCGCGGCCGGCAGGTTCAGAGCCGACACGCACAGCGGCTCGATCAGCTCGTCCATCACGCGCGGGGGCAGGCCGGCGCACACGCTGGCCACGGTGTCGGCTGGCCCGCAGGCGAAGCCTCGCGCGCGCCAGCGCAGCGACACGCGCAGCAGGGCGATGCGCTCGGCCGAGCGCCAGCCGCGTGCGCCGAGCATGGCGGCCAGCGCGTCCAGCGGCGCCGGCCAGCGCGCAGCCCAGGGGGGCACCGCCAGGCCCAGGCCATCGGCGAAGCGCAGGGACAGCGGCGTGGCGAGCAGCGCCTCGTGCGGGTCCACGCCCACGTTGCGCATGAAGGCCAGTGTGGCCGTGTAGGCGCCGATGAGGATGTGCTGGCCGTTGTCCAGCCACAGCGGCTCGCTATCGGGGTGGGCGATGTCGAGCCGGCGCGCGCGCCCGCCCAGGGTGTGCGTGATCTCGAACAGCGTGACCCGCGCGCCACCTTGCGCGGCGGCCACGGCGGCGGCGCAGCCGGCCCAGCCGCCGCCGACGATGGCGACGTTGACGGGGTTCACAGGCGCCCCAGCGCCTGCACCTTCCAGGCGAGCCAGAACTTGCGCAGCGGCGTCAGGCTCACGCGGCGCGTGAGCACCAGCAGCGGCTCGGCCGCGATCTCGCGCAGCAAGGTGCGGTAGATGCTGGCCATCATGAGCCCGGGCTTCTGGTGGCGGCGGTCGGCGTCGGGCAGCAGGGCCAGTGCCTCGTCGTACGTGGCCAGCGCGCGTTCGCACTGGAAGGCCATGAGCGCGGTGAAGCGGCGCTCGAAGTCGGCCGCGTCGGCGCCGGCCGCCGGGCCGCGGCGCAGCAGCTCATGCGCCTTCACGTCGAAGCGCTGCAGCTCGTCGATGGGCAGGTAGATGCGCCCGCGCACCGCGTCCTCACCGACGTCGCGAATGATGTTGGTGAGCTGGAAGGCCAGGCCCATGCGGTGCGCGTAGTCGGTGGTCTGCGCCTGCGTCTGGCCGAAGATGCGCGCGGCGACCTCGCCCACGAGGCCCGCGACGAGATGGCAGTAGCGCTGCAGGTTGCCGAAGTCGAGGTAGCGGCTCTGCTCCAGGTCCATCTGGCAGCCGTCGATGACGCCCAGCAGGTGGCGCGCCTCGATGCCGTAGGCACCGGCCAGTGGCATGAGCGCCTGCGTGACGGGGTGGCTGGGCTGGCCGGCGTACGCCTGCGCCACTTCACCGCGCCACCAGGCCAGCTTGGTCTGCGCCACGCCCGCGTCGCTCACCTCGTCCACCACGTCGTCCACTTCGCGGCAGAAGGCATAGAAGGCCGTGATGGCGGCGCGCCGCTCGGGCGGCAGGAAGAGGAAGGCGTAGTAGAAGCTGCTGCCGGAGGCGGCGGCCTTCTGCTGGACGTAGTCTTGCGGGCTCATGGGATGCCCGGAGTGTACGCAGGGGCGCGAGCGCCCCTGCGGTGCTCAACCGGCCTGGCGCAGGGCCTCCGTGCGCTGCGCGAATTCCTGGCGCAGTTGCTTGCGCACCCGCGCCGCGGCGTGGCGGCGGTGCTCGTCGGGCGTGCTGGGCTTGAGCGGCGGCACGGGCACGGCCTTGCCGTCGTCACCGACCGCCACCATGGTGAAGAAGCAGCTGTTGGCGTGCCGCACCACCTGCGAACGGATGTTCTCGGCCACCACCTTGATGCCGATCTCCATGGACGAGGTGCCGGTGTGGTTGACCGAGGCGAGGAAGGTGACGAGCTCACCCACGTGGATGGGCTGCAGGAACATCACCTGATCGACCGAGAGCGTGACCACGTAGCGGCCGGCGTAGCGCGCGGCGCAGGCATAGGCCACCTGGTCCAGCAGCTTGAGGATGGTGCCGCCGTGCACGTTGCCCGAGAAGTTGGCCATGTCGGGCGTCATGAGCACGGTCATGCTCAATTGGTGGGAAGGGAGGTCCATGTCGTGTCAGGGTGGCGCGCGGGGAGCGCCAATGTACACGGCAGAGCCAGCCGCCGGCCCGGGGGCCGGCGGTGGCGGTGCGCGGGCTCAGGCCAGCGCGGAGGCGGGTGCGGTGGCGGGACTCGCGCCCGTGGTGCGGCCCGCGCCCCGCAGCAGCGCCACCAGGGCGCGCGAATCCGCCGGCACCGTCTCGCCGCGCCACACCACGTGCTGGTCGGGCCGGCACATCAGCAGGGCGTGGCGGTATTCGGACGGGCGCTGCGGCTCGCCGGAGATGTCGAGCACGCGCAGCGGCACGCCGGCCGCGGCGGCCGCATCCACCAGGGCTTGCGCGTTCGCGCCCGCCTGGGTGACCAGCAGCGTGTAGCCCGCGCCGAAAGCGTCGTAGAGCGAGCGCCCATCCGCCAGCCAGAAATGCGGCGCGCGGCAACCCGGCACCGTGGACGGGGTGAAGCCGCCCATGGTGTAGGCGGGCGGCTGTTCGCCGTCGGCCGCGATGATGGGCGAGCCCGTGTAGTAGTAGCCGTAGTTCAGGCCCGCGCAGCAGAACTGCTGCACGTTGAGCTGGTAGGCCTCGTCGCCGATCAGTGCGCGCGCGGCTTCGCCGTTCGCGTCGGGCGCTTCGATGTTCGCCGGTACCGCGCTGCGCGCCTTGATCATCTTCTGCGCGTGGTCCATCGCGAAGCGCGAGACCTGCTCGGTGATGGGCTGGCGCTCGGCCTCGTAGGCGTCGAGCATGGCCGCATCGGCCCAGCCCTGCACCTGCGCGGCCAGCAGCCACGACAGGTTCAGCGCGTCGGCGATGCCGGCGTTCATGCCGTAGCCCGCGTAGGGCACCCACAGGTGCGCGGCGTCGCCGGCGATGAACACGCGCCGGTCGCGGAAGCGGTTGGCCACCAGGCGGCGGCCCACCCAGTCTTCCTTGGAGATCACCTCGTATTCGAAGTCGTCGCCCACGCCCAGGATGTGGCGGATGCTCTGGTCGCGGTCCACCGAATCGAACTCGGTCTCGTGCGGGTTGAGGTGGTTGTGCACCAGCCAGGTCTCATGGCCGTCGATGGCGAAGGCCGTGCCGCAGCGGCGCGGGTTGACGGAGTAGTAGCACCAGGCGGGCTTGCCGGGCAGGCGGCTCAGCAGGTCCTTGGCGCGGATGTAGGTGGACTGCACGCGCTGGATGACGGCGGTGCCCTCGAACTGCGCGCCGATGGCCTTGCGCACGCCGGAGGCGCCGCCGTCGCAGCCCACCAGGAAGCGCGCGCGCACCGTTCGTGTCGTGCCGTCGTCCAGGCCGGTGAGCGTGGCCATCACGCCGTCCTCGTCCTGCTCGAAGCCGTCCACGCGCGTGCGGTTGAGCAGCGTCACGTTCGGCAGCGACGCCGCGTGCTCCAGCAGGATGGGCTCCAGGTAGATCTGGTTGATGCGGTGTGGCGGCTCGGCCGTGGGCCACCAGGTGTCGGGCCCGCCGTTGTCGGTGAAGCGCTCCAGCCGGTTGGGGATGGGGATGCGCGTGAGCTCGATGCCCGTCATCGCGGTGCGGAACACGACGTCGTTGGGGTGCGTGTCGGGCAGGCCGGCCTGGCGCAGCTTGTCGGCCACGCCGAGTTGGCGGAAGCGCTCCATGGTGCGCGAGGCCACGTGGTTGCACTTCACGCTGGGCGGCTCCTTGTACGCGCGCAGCTCGGCGATGGTGACGC
Organism: Hydrogenophaga intermedia; assembly: GCF_000723405.1. GTDB lineage: Bacteria > Pseudomonadota > Gammaproteobacteria > Burkholderiales > Burkholderiaceae_C > Hydrogenophaga > Hydrogenophaga intermedia. Next base: position 48,279 of record NZ_CCAE010000031.1, read on the forward strand.
GCACGCCGCGCCCGGCGAGGTCCATGGCGAGCGTCAGGCCCACGGGGCCGGCGCCCACGATGAGCACGTCGGTGCTGATGTCGATCGGTTCTGGCATGGGAGAGGAGGGGTTCATTCGAGCTTGATGCCGGCGGTGCGGATCACCTTGGCCCACTTGGTGGTCTCGGACTTGATGTAGTCGCCAAAGGCCTTGGGCGTGGTGGGCGCGGGCTCCACGCCGAGGCCGCGGATGGTGGCCTGCGTGGCCGGGTCGTTGAGCGCGTCGGCCAGGGCCGCGTTGAGCTTGGTGACGACGGCGTCGGGCGTGGCGGCGGGCGCGACGATGCCGAACCAGCCCACGGATTCGTAGCCCGGCAGGCCGGCCTCGGCCACGGTGGGCACGTCGGGCAGGGCGGGCACGCGTTTGGCGCTGGTGACGGAGAAGGCCTGCAGCTTGCCCGCGCGGATGTGCGGCAGCGCGGCGGGCAGGTCGGTCACGGCCAGCGGGATCTGGCCGGCCAGCGCGTCCACGGCGGCCGGGCCGGAGCCGCGGTAGGCCACCTGCACGATCTTCGTGCCCGCCATCTGGTCGAACAGCGAGGCCGTGAGGTGCATGGCCGTGCCGTTGCCACCATGGCCCAGGGTGAGCTTGCTCGGGTCGCGCTTGGCCAGGGCGATGAGCTCGGCCTGCGTGCGCACGCCCACCGAAGGGTGGCCCACGAAGACGAAGGGAATGACCGCGACCATCGAGACCGGTTTGAAGTCCTTGATCGGGTCGTAGGGCATCTGCGGGTACAGACTCACGTTGGCCGACAGCGCGCCGGCCGCGCCCAGGCCCACGGTGTGGCCGTCGGGCTCGGCCTTGGCCACGGCGGTCAGGCCGATGTTGCCGCCCGCGCCGGGGCGGTTCTCGATCACCAGCGGCTGGCCCAGCTTCTCACTCACGCGCGGGGCGATGGCGCGCACGATGGCGTCGGCGCTGCCGCCGGGCGGGAAGGTCACGATCACGCGGATGGGCTTGGTGGGCCAGGCGGCGTCCTGGGCGAGTGCGGGGCTGGCGAAGGCGAGCAGCGTGGCGCCGCCAAGGGCCGCGCACAGCGCGCGCCGCAGGTGGGGGGTCTTCATCGACTTGTCTCCTGGTTCTGGTGGTGGATATCCGCCCGCCATTCAACCCGCTCCCCATTCATGCGTAAAGCGAAACTTATCGAACGATTTATCATTTCAACTCATGAATAACGAGAGCCGCTTCCTTCCCAGCATGCGCCAGTTGCGCGCCTTCGCGGCCGTGTACCACCTGCGCAAGGTGAGCGCGGCGGCCGAGCAGCTGTCGGTGACGCAATCGGCGGTGAGCCTGTCGCTGCGGCAACTGGAGGACGGCCTGGGCGCGCGCCTGTTCGACCGCACCACGCGCACCCTGCAGCCCACGCAGGCCGCGCACGAGGCCATCGTGCTGGCCGAGCGCATCCTGCGCGACGCCGAGGCCCTGGGCGCGGGCACGCTGGAGCTGTCGCAACTGCGGCGCGGGCGCGTGAGCGTGGCCGTGACGCCCACGTTGGCCGAGCTGCTGCTCCCGGCGGCCGTGGTGCGCTTTCGCGAGCGGCACCCGGGCATCCATGTCGACATCAACGACTGCGCGCCCGACCAGTTCGTGGCGCGGGTGGTGGGCGAGCAGGTGGACTTCGGCATCGGCGTGCCGGAACAGGCGGGGGCGGACGTAGAGACCGAGACGCTGGTGCGAGACCACCTGGCCGTGGTGTGCCCGGCGGGGCACCCGCTGGCCGGGCGTGCGCGCCTGCGCTGGGCGGACCTGGACGGCCACCCGGTGATCACCGTGCGACCGGGCTACGGCGTGCGGCCCCTGATCGACGCCAGCGCGGCGCGCGCGGGCGTGCGGCTGCGCGTGGTGCACGAGGTGACCTTCCTGTCCACCGCTCTGTGGATGACGCGCGCCGGCATGGCCATCGCGATCATGCCGGCGGCCTACGCGCGGGCGGCGCGGCCGGAAGAACTGGTGGTGCTGCCGCTGACGGCGCCTCGCGTGTCGCGCGATATCTGCATCGTCACCAAGCGCGGTCGGTCACTTTCGCTGTCGGGGCAGGCGCTGGTGAAAGAGATCAGGGCGGCGTTGCGGGCGTAGTTGCCTTCGCACGCTCGCCTGTCTCACCGCTCCCGCACGCGCCGGCCGTTCTGCACCCGCTGGCCGTCGGACACGCCGCTGCCCGGGTACAGCACCACGCGCTCGCCGGCCTGCACGCCGCCGGTGACCACCGCCTGTTCGGTGCCGCGCGGCCCCAGGGTGATGGCGCGTTCGCGGGCGCGGCCGTCGCCGTCCACCACGAAGACCTGCCAGCCCCCACCCGCGCGCACCAGCGCCGCATTGGGCACCAGCAGCGCGTCGGCCTGGGCGAGCGTGACGATGCGCGCCTCCACGCGATAGCCCTCGCCCAGCGGCAGCGCATCCGGCCACGGGGCGGCCGGGGTCACGTGCACGTTCACGCGTTGCTCTTCGATGCCCAGCGCCGACACCTTGGTGAAGGCCACGGGCTCCACGCGCGTGACGCGCCCCGGCAAGCCAGGCAGGCCGCTGCCCGCCTGCAGCGTCACGGCGGCGCCCATCGGCACACGCGCGGCGTCGCCGGAGAGCAGGTCCACGATGGCCTCCAGCCGCGTCGTGTCGCCCAGGTCCAGCAAGGCCTGGCCCGCGTTCACAGGCCCCGCGCTGTCGCGGTGCACCGCGACCACGCGGCCCGCGATCGGGCTGCGCAGCGTCCACAGGCCCTCGTCGGCTGCCGCACTGCCATCGGCGCGCGCCAACGCAGCGCGCGCCTCGTTCCATCCGTAGGCGGCCACCCGCTGTTCCGCCTGCGCGCCGGCCAGCGCCTGGCGCGCGGCCGTCAGGTTGAGCTGCGACTGCTCGCGCGCCGAGGGCGCCACGAATTGCGCACGCGCCAGCTCTTCGGTGCGGCGGGCGTCCAGCTCGGCCTGCGCCAGCGCAGCCTGCGCCCGCGTGGCCTGGGACTTTGCGGCCTCCAGCGCGGCCTCGGCACTGCCCACGCGCTGTTGCAACACGCCGCGCGTGCGGCTGTCGATCATCGACGGCGCGGTCGGCCGCAGCACCACCAGCGGCTCGCCCTCGGCCACGGTGTCGCCCACTTTCATGCCGGGCCGCAACAACTCGCCGGCGGTGGGCGCCGCCACGGTGTAGCGCTGCAGCAGCCGCAGCACGCCGTCTTCCTCGATGGCCTGCTCGAAGGCACCACGCTGCAGCGTGGCGGTCTCCACGGGCAGGGCCGCCGGCCGCAGGGCCCAGGCCAGCAGCGCCGCGACGGCCAGGGTTGCCGCACCGGCGAACAGCCAGACGCGTCGCCGGGCAGTGGGTTTGTCGTTGTGCTTCATTCGCGCACCTTCAGAACGGCCACCAGATCGAGCCGATCGATGTGGCGGCGCACCAGCAGGGCACTGGCCGCACCGGCGGCCAGCACGATGAGCGCCGCCCACGCGTAGGTGGACGTCGCGATGATCACGGGAAAGTCGATGTTGTCCGAGGACATCAGGCGCATCAGCAACCCGGCCAGCGCCCGCCCGGCGAGCAGCCCCAGCGGCAAGGCCAGCAGCAACTCCACCGCGAGCTGGCCCAGCAGCAGCACCGACACCTCGGCGCGCGTCATGCCCAGCACCCGCAGGCTGGCCAGGTCCCAGGCGCGCTCGGACAGCGCGATGCGCGCGGCGTTGTAGGTGATGCCCACCGCCATGGCCACGGCGAACAGCGTGAGGATGGCGCTGAAGGCGCCCATGTTGTGCTGGGTGCGTTCGTCGAAAGTCTGCTGCACCGAGCGCTTGTCGAACACCGCGCGCACCGCGGGCGCGGCCTTCACCGCGGCCCAGAAGGCCTGCCGCTCGCCGGGCTCCACCTGCAGCACCGCTTCGGACACGCCGTGGCCGTCGCGCGCGATGCGCTGCAAGGTGCCCAGCCGCATGAAGGCCTGCTGCCCCATGAGGGTGTGCACCACCCCCACCACCGGCAGGTCGACCTGGCGTCGGTGGCCGGTGCGAAACGCCAGTGTCACCGTGTCGCCCGCGCGCGCGTCCAGCGCGCGTGCCAGCAATTGCGACAGCACGATGCCCTCGTCGGGCAGTTCCACCGCGCCGCGCGGGTCGTCCACCACGCGCTGCAGCCGCGCGCCGGCCGGCAGGCCGCTGAGGCCGGCGTCCTTCCAGCGCGCGCCGTGGTGCAGGCGCACGGCCTCGCTGCGGTAGCCCTCGGCCTGCAGCACGCCGGGCAGGCGGCGCAGTTCGGACAGGACCATGGCATTGGCCGGCGGCTCGAAATGCAGCACCACGTCGCCCGGCTGCACCTGGCGGAACTGCACATCCACGATGTGGGCGATGGCGTCGAGCCAGAACGCGCCCGAGATCTGCAAGGCCATGGCCATGGCCACGCCGCCCACGGTGAAGGCGGTGCGCCAGGGCCGGTGCTCCACGTCGCGCAGCACCAGCAGCAGGGCGGCGCGCACGCGCCGGCCCGCCAGGCGCTCCAGCAGCGTGCGCCGGTAGTGCGGCGGCGCCGGTGGCAGCATGGCCTGCGCGGGGCGCAGCCGCACCACGGCGCGGATGGCGGTCCAGGTGCCCAGCGCGGCGGCGAGCAAGGTGAACACGCCCGACACCCCCACCACCGCCAGCGAGGTGCGATAGGCCAGGGCGTCGAAGCGGAACACTGGCTCGTACAGGCCGAGCATGAGCCGGCCGATGACGGCACTGAGCACAAGCCCGCCGAGCACGCCCAGTGCGGCCACCACCAGGGCGAACTGCAGGTAGTGCCCGCCGATCGCGGCGTCGTCGTAGCCCAGCGCCTTGAGCGCGGCGATCTGCGGGCGCTGCGTGGCCACCTGGCGCGCGAGCACGCCGTTGAGGATGAACATCGCCACCGCGAGGAAGATCGCCGGCAGCACCGTGCCCATCACGCGCAACTGGTCGAGTTCGTCGTCCACCACGCGCGCCGAGAGCTGGTCGGCGCGCGCCACCGCGCCCAGCGATCCATAGGGTTCCAGCAGGCGGTCCAGCGCGGTGATGACGGCGTCCGTGGAGGCGCCCGCGTCCAGCCGCAAGGCGGCCTGGTTGAAGGCACCCTGCAGGTCCAGCAGCTCGCCCAGGCGCCGGGCGTCGGTCCACCAGATGCCGAAACTGCGCTCGTCCGGTGCCGCGCCGCCCGAAGCGAACACGTACTCGGGCGAGATCGCCAGGCCCACGACGTGCACCGTCTGCAGGCGGCCATTGAGCACGGCCTGCGCACGGTCGCCGGGCTTGAGCCCGCGCGCCTTGGCGAAGGCCTCGCTCACCAGGGCTTCCAGCGTGGTGCCGGCCTCGGGCCAGCGGCCTTCGCGCAGGCGCAGGGCGTTGAGGCCCTGCTGGCCACGCTGCACGCGCGCCAGGTCCAGCGCCACGAAGCGGCCGGTGACGGGCGGGCCCGGGTCGCCCAGATCCAGGCGCGCATCGAAGGCCAGGCCGGTCTTCACCTCGGCCACGCCAGGGATGTCGGCGATGCGCTCGCGCAGCGTCAGCGGCGCGCGCTTGAGCGTGACAAACACATCGGCCAGCCGATGGCCGGTGTAGAAATGGTCGCGCGCCGCCAGCAGCGAGGCATGCACCGAGAACAGCCCCACGAAGCCGCCCACCCCGATGGCCACCACCATGGCGATGGTGAGCACCTGCGCGCGCAGACGCCACAGGTCGCGGCCGAGCTTGATGTGGATCGCGCGCATGTCCTGGGCCTCACCAGCTCAGCGTCGCCGCCGCGGCCTTGTGCGGGTTGGCTTGCGCCGAGGCGATGCGCCCGTCGGCCAGGCGCAGCACACGATCGGCCATCTGCGCGATCGGCGCGTTGTGCGTGATGACCACGGTGGTGGTGCCCAGCTCGCGGTTCACGCGCTCGATGGCCTCGAGCACGCGCACGCCGGTGGCGCAGTCCAGCGCGCCCGTGGGCTCGTCGCACAGCAGCACGGCGGGGCGCTTGGCGATGGCGCGCGCGATCGCCACGCGCTGCTGCTCGCCGCCCGAGAGCTGCGAAGCGAAGTGGTCCATGCGCTCGCCCAGGTCCACCAGCGCGAGCGCGTCCTCGGGCGCCATCGGGTCGGTGGCCAGGTCGGTCACCAGGGCCACGTTCTCGCGCGCGGTGAGGCTGGCGATGAGGTTGTAGAACTGGAACACGAAGCCCACGTGCTCGCGCCGGTAACGCGTGAGCTCGGCGTCGCTGGCGCCGGCCAGCTCATGCGTCTGACCGTCGTGCGTCCATTGGGCCGAGCCGCCGCTGGGCGCGTCCAGCCCGCCCAGTATGTTGAGCAGCGTGCTCTTGCCGCTGCCCGAGGCACCCAGCAGCACCACGAACTCGCCGGGCATGACGTCCAGGTCCACGCCGCGCAGCGCGTGCACCGCGGTGGGGCCTTCGCCATACACCTTGGAGAGAGCGCGCGCGGTGAAGACGGGACGGGCGGGCGGCGCGGGCCTGTCGGGCCATGCCGCCCCCGGGGCCCGGCCCGCGCCTGGCCGACGTCCAAGCGCGGGGGGAAAACCCCCGGCCAAC